>CAVYZP010000035.1:0-3094 GCA_963772985.1 uncultured Chloroflexia bacterium | reverse complement strand
TCGAGGGGTAGACCTTTCGAGTCTCAAAAATTATATTTTCAAAAAGAGCGGAGATTATTCCCCGCTCTTTTTTATTTCCGCAGGGATAGAGATTATTCGGGTACGTCGTAACCTCAGTATACATTCAATCCGTAAAGTACTTACGACTGCAGTCTCCGACATTTTTACTTTAAAGGTGTACATTTTGACTAAGGTCAAAAGTACCTTCGGTTGCGACCTTCGGAAGTATTTCGGCCTGCGGGCCTCAAAATGGAAATGAATTTCATATTTGCTAAATTCTGTAAAATCCGGTAAAGTCATCTCATGGAAAAATCAAGAACCGTCTATATCTGCCAGCAGTGCGGCAAGGAAAGCCTGAAATGGCTGGGGAAATGCCCGAACTGCCAGGCCTGGAACAGTTTTCTGGAACAGGTGGTCACGGAGACGAAAGCCAGCACACGCCAGATAAAAAATACTGTGCCGCCGAAAGAATTATCGCAGCTGGCTGTCGAGGCTTTTGAACGTTTTCCCGTGCCCATCAGTGAATTCAACCGCGTGCTGGGCGGGGGGATTGTGCCGGGGTCGCTGATATTGATTGGCGGTGAACCCGGCATCGGCAAATCCACGCTGTTATTACAGGCTTCGGCACTGTTAGCTAAAGCTCAGGGCAAAGTGGTTTATGTTTCCGGGGAAGAAACCCCGAATCAGATTAAAATCCGGGCCAGGCGGCTGGGTATCAATGGGGAAGGACTTTACCTGCTGGCCGAGACGGATATCGATACGCTGCTGGCACACACGGAAGAATTACAGCCTTCATTGTTGATTATCGATTCGATTCAAACGGTGCACACGCAGGATGACGACGGCATTCCGGGCAGCCTGACGCAAGTGCGGCAGTCAGCGCAAAGGCTGATGAGCTGGGCTAAATCCAGCGGCGTACCGGTTTTTATTTCCGGACATGTCACCAAGGAAGGGGCAATCGCCGGGCCGCGCGTGCTGGAACATATTGTCGACGTAGTTTTGTACTTGGAAGGCGAACAGTTCAGCGCTTACAGATTATTGCGCTGCGTGAAAAACCGCTTTGGCAGCACCAATGAAATCGGGGTGTTCGAAATGAAGGAAAAAGGCCTGATTGAAGTAGAAAATCCTTCACTGGCGTTTCTTTCCCAGCGGCAGGATGAGGCGGTAGGGTCGGTGGTGGTGCCGGTTATCGAAGGTTCCAGGCCGCTTCTAGTGGAAATCCAGGCGCTGACGAACGCCACCAGCTTCGGGATGCCGCGGCGGACGGCCAACGGTGTGGATTATAACCGGTTATTGATGATTACCGCGGTTTTAAGCCGCAGATTGGGCTTGAAGCTGGGAAACCAGGATATCATGGTCAATGTGACCGGCGGGTTGAAAATTGACGAACCGGCGGCCGATTTAGGAATTGCGCTGGCGATTGCTTCCAGTTTAAGGGATGTCAGTGTTGACCGGGGATTGGCGGTGGTAGGAGAAATCGGGTTGAGCGGGGAATTGCGGGCCGTGCCGCAGCTGGAGAGACGGGTGACGGAAGCGGCGAGGTTGGGATTCAAACGGATTTTAACACCGAGGGCGGGCGGGAAAATCGCGCCGCTGCCTAAAGATATCGAGATAATGGCGTTCAGCAGCCTGAGGGAAGCGGTGGAGAAGGGACTGGGGTTGTAGTTTTTTAGGCAATCAGGTTCCAAACCAGCCCTTATCAAATCGATAATTCTATTTGTCGCCGATATATTTGATTACGCGCACTTTTTCCATGGTAATCAAACCGCCATGGATATATTGCTCGATTTGAGGAAGTACGCGGTCAATGTTCTCCCGGGAATCCACGACCTCAACGACGACGGGTAAATCCTGGCTCAGTCGCAAAATATTGGCGGTGTGGGGATGGCTGTGCGCGCCGTAGCCGGTAATACCGCGGAGTACGGTCGCGCCGCTGATTTTTTCACGGCGCAGCAATTCGACAATCGCCTGATAAGTCGGTTTGCCGTCCTGTTTGTCCGATTCGCCGAGCATGATGCGCAGCAATACCTGTTCGCCGCTAAGTTCCTTCATCAGACACCTCCCAGCGCAATTTTTCCGAGCAGCAGTCCGCAAAAAGTCCCAAGCAGCCCCAGCCCGACATTAGACATAACATTCATTACTGCGGCAATTAAAGCGCCGTCTTCTAAAAATTTCACTGTTTCATAACTGAATGTGGAGAAGGTCGTGAATGCGCCTAAAAATCCGATGGTGATAATAATACGGATATTAGGCGGGATTAGATCGCTAGTTAAAGCCACCTGCATAATAAATCCGATGATAAGACATCCCAGTACATTTATCAACAAGGTTCCATACGGAAAATTTGTTCCGGTGATACGCTGGATCAGTCCGCCTAAAGCGTAGCGACTTAATGAGCCGAGCGCACCGGCAATGGCAAGAAAAAGCAGCTGCTGCAAGATAAACCTCCATAAAAAAAGCTTCTACCGGATGATTCCAGTAGAAGCTATCAGTCTTGTGAAGACGGTTTTGGTATTATGAGACCCGGGGGACGAGCTTCATCGCCTAAAATTTACTTTAACATGAAAGGGTGAGGAAATTCAATGCAATATTTATTTTTTATCCCAGCTGGCGGTGGCGAAACTTTTAATGCCGCCCCTTTCGCGGTATTCCGCGTCCACGGTCATCGAAAGCGGTTTGACCAGCTTGACCAGGTCTTTGAGGATGCGGTTGACGGCATGTTCCTGGATGATGCCGACATTGCGGTAAGAAGTCAGATAATATTTCAGCGATTTCAATTCGATTAACGATTTATCCGGGATATAGGTAACGGTGAGAATACCGAAATCGGGCAGGCCGGTCCAGGGACAGACGCAGGTGAATTCCTCCGTTTCGTAGACGACTTCGGTGTCCGAACCTGGGTAGTCGAAAGGAATTGTTTCCAGCACTTTAACGTCGATGTCGGCTTCCTGATGGATATCAAATCTTTTTGCGGAATATTTATCTTTAGCCATACCAACAGCATAGCTTAAGAAAGAATCAATAATCAAGTCTCAAATATAAAATAAAATCCTAAATACTAATCTCGAAATGCTAAATATTATCGAATATCAAA
>CAVYZP010000034.1:0-13723 GCA_963772985.1 uncultured Chloroflexia bacterium | reverse complement strand
CGCAGTACAAGAAAGGTCATCTGGCAGAAAGCTGGGAGTTTACGGACCCCCACACTCATGTCGTGCATCTGCGCCGGGGTGTGCGCTGGCAAAACATCCCGCCGGCCAACGGGCGGGAGTTCACCGCGGACGATGTAGTATTTCATTTTAAGCGCCTTTACGGTCCGGACGGCGATTTTACCAAACCGAGCCTGTTTCATATCGCTGTTAATTCATTCCCGGATCTGATATCGGTAACCGCCACCGACAGGTATACCGTGGTCTTTAAATTTAAAACCGCTAATGAAGAAGCTATCATCTGGACTTTGTATAATTTCAGTTTGGCGCAGTGTCTGGAAAACCCTGAGGCCGTCAGGCAATGGGGAGATGTCGGCGATTGGCATCATGCCATCGGTACGGGGCCGTTTATCTTAAAAAATTTTGTCTCCGGTAAATCGGCGGAATTGATTAAAAATCCCGGTTATTGGGGATACGACCAGCGGCACCCCCAAAACCGGCTCCCGTATTTTGACGGTGTCAAATATCTTATTATTCCCGATGAGAATGAAGCGATGGATTTAATGCGTGCCGGTAAACTGGACGTGATGTTTGTCGGTTCGCCGGTGCAAGCTCATGCGATACAAAAAACAAATCCCGAAATACAAATGATTCCGGCCGGGGTCGCGCCGCCGCCCAGTTTAGAAATGAGAATGGACAGAGAACCTTTCAGCGATATCCGGGTCCGGCGGGCGATGCAAACGGCAATCAACCTGGAAGCGATTGCTAAATCGTATTATCAGGGACTCGTCGCGCCGTATCCGGCCACCATCACGTCCAGAAACATGACCAGTTGGGGGTTCCCCTATGAGGATTGGCCGCACGACCTGAAAAACGAGTATGCTTACAACCCGAAGGCGGCCCGGCAGCTTTTGGCTGATGCCGGTTATCCCTCCGGGTTCAGGACCAACGTCATCGCCAACACCGCGGCGGATATGAAATTGCTGCCAATCATTTTATCCTACCTCGCGGATATCGGCATAAACGTGGAAATGCGGGCAATGGAACCGGGAGACTGGATTACTTTCGTGGAAAAAGAACATAAAAACGACCAATTGATTTACCGTCCTTACGGCCCGTTCGGCCATACCTACGAACCACAGCGGCAGATTGGAAAATTCCGTTCGGACCCTGTTTCATTCGCTCTTTATCAAAAGGCTAATGCTTCACCGGGTGAAGATGAGCTGCGTCATTTACTGAAAGAGGCCAACGAACGTGCCCTGCGGCAGCATTTTGCAATATCGCTGCTGGAACCGCAGGGATACGCATTATATCAGCCCTGGCTCAAAGGTTACAGCGGCCAGGGCCATTCCCTCTGGATGAACGGCGGCGGCCCTGTTATGGCGAGTTTCTACCTCGCCCGGTTCTGGATTGACGGTAAATTAAAAAAGAGCCTGGGACATTAAGCTGCAGCATTGTTATCAATCAGCATAAGGAGAATAATTTGATATGTTAGAATGCTCTCTCGAAGCCAACAAAGTAAATTGTACCTGCACCTATAACTGTAAACGCCGGGGTAAATGCTGCGAGTGCGTCGCCCATCACCGCCAGCGCCAGCAGATACCGGCCTGTTTTTTCCCGGTTGACGTTGAAAAAACCTACGACCGCTCCTTCGCCCGTTTTATACAGACATGCCAGCAAAAAAGCACTTGAATAATCTGACATCCTTAAATAATTCTCGATAATTTCTGATTAAAATGAAAGAGGCCGGAAAATCCCGGCCTCTTTTTTATCGCGTTTATCGTTTTTTAATCGCAGGTCAATATTCTAATGAGCTTATCATTGGTGGCGCACCAGATGCCGCCGCGCAGGTCGTCGCCGTTCACTCGCCGTTCGGACACAAATTCTTTTTTCTTATTAAAATGTCCTTCGTCTACCCGCAGCACAAAATTAATATAGCTCGGATGGTCCATATCGCGGCCGTGCAGTGTAAATTGCATATTTCCCAGCGTCGGTTTGGGGCGTAGCATAAACCGGAAATTGAACCCAGCCAGATAAAATTCGTGCTTGTTTGCCTGGATAACCAATCCGGCCCCCGGCTCATTGGCCATTTCTTTCAGGTGCCCGTCCCCGAAGGTAATTGTCGCCCAGTAACCGTCCAGGTCCATATCCTGTGTCGCCCGGCCGCGAATACTGCGTACCGGCGGTTCGTTAACCGCCTGAATTTTACCGGTGCCCTGATATTTCAATAATAGCGGAACTGCCGCCGCCACGCTGCGGGTCAGCAAAACCCTCCGGGCATGTTCCGGCGGAATCACACCGTTTTCGTCCTGGTCGTAATGCACGAAATAACCAATGGCATTGAAATTGGCGATGTCGTCAAACATCCCGTTCAGGTTGGGGTGAGATTCAACGATGAACATCGGGTTGGTTTCCGTGGCAAACGGCGCATTGGCCAGCTCATGCGTTCGGGAATCCGCCCCGAAATTGTCCGGCGCAAACAGGTCCAGATACGGCGCGAACCAGGTGTAAATATCAATGGTTTTCGCCACCGCCGCCCCGGAAGAATAGCGTTCTCCCGGAATTCCCATGCTGCCTAAGGCCACATTGATGAACATCGGGATGTCGTAGACCGCTTTACCCGCCTTCGCTACTTCGTTAATGAAAGAAGCGATGCTCAGGGCGGTCATGATTTCACCGCCTTCCCACCCGAATAGTTCCGGCCAGTTGCCGGACTTCTTACCGCCGCCGGCTTGTTGCCAGATATCGTATACCCGGCCCTTGCCGGCTTTTTTCATTGCGGTAATTAATTTCGCCGGTACGGCGCTTTCGTATTCCGCCAGCGCCTCCGGCCCGTAATCGCGGTCGCTGCCGCAAATGCCCGGCTCATTTTCCACTTGCAATCCGATTACCGTCTGCTGTTTGCCGTCTATACTCTTCAAATGTTTACATAATGCAGAGAATGCCCGTTTATCGGCTTCTAGGTTTGCTTTGCAGTGTGAAGATAACACCCAGATGCTGTTGCCCGCCGGCCCGGTTACCCGCTTATATTTTTCAGGATTGGCTTTCATGTATTCCGGGGCATAATCCATCACCCCGTTCTTCCAGGTGGCAAACCATAAAAATATCAGCTTCAGGTCGTATTTCCGGGCGAGGGAAATTGTCGTATCGATGCTGGAAAAATCGAATTTGCCTTCTTGCGGCTCCAGTTGGTCCCAGAATATTGCCAGGCAAACAGTGTTCGCATCGCATAATTTGGATGCTTTTAAATTTAATTCGATTTCAGATTCGTCGCGGACATGATATCCCGCCATATAGATGCGGTGCCTCCCGATGGGATAAAACGGCTCGCCGTTAACCTGGAATACTCGTTTAATTGCAGTCACTTGTTAATGCCTCCTGTTTCAATTTGTTTTACGAAAAAATTGTGCCGGAATATTGCTGCGCTGCTGTGTAAAATATTTCTAAAAACGCTCAATTGCTGTCTACTGCTGCGCCCATCGAAAAATAATTCCGGTTTGATATCGTACTAACAGTTGACAAAATGCTATGCTGATAGTATACTTTCCATAAATTTTACAGTTAGATATCAAATATCATAACTTATTACATATCGAGTAGCAAATACCCTGCTGATAATACCAACAACACTAAAGGAGATTGTTAATGAAAAAAACCCTCACTGCTATCGCTGTTTCGATCATTATTATTGCAATTATTTTGAATCTGGCGGGTTGTTCTAAGTCCGCAACCACCACAGCCGTGGCAGCAACCACTTCCGCGGTCGTTTCAATAAAATCTAATACTACACCCGGTAATCCCTGGGCCTGGGGACCAAATACTTCGGGCACTTTAGGGAACGGCAGCATGACGGCTTCTTCCACTCCTGTTCAGGTCAGCAATCTTACCGGTGTCATTGCAGTTTCTGCCGGACAGAACTCCAGCATGGCGCTCAAATCCGATGGCACGGTCTGGGCCTGGGGGAACAACGGCCTGGGCGAATTAGGTAACGGCACTACTACCAGCAGTGAGGTGCCGGTGCAGGTCAGCAACCTTACCGGGATTATTGCTATCTCGGTCGGTCAGACCCATGCTATGGCGCTAAAGTCGGACGGCACGGTTTGGAGTTGGGGTGATAATACTTACGGGGAGCTTGGCAATGGAAGCGGTGACCCGAGCAATGTCCCTGTGCAGGCAACCGGGCTTACAAATGTAATTGCCATCAGCGCCGGTGGCGGCAATAGTCTGGCGCTGAAATCAGACGGCACCGTTTGGACCTGGGGAAATAATACTTTTGGTGAATTGGGCATCGGGACCATGGTCAACGGCAATGTTCCGGTCCAGATAAGCGGACTCAGTGGAATTATTGCTGTCGCCGCGGGCGCTTCGCACTGCCTTGCGCTCGCTTCAGACGGCACGATTTGGGCGTGGGGGCACAACAGTTACGGTGAATTTGGTAACAACACTGAAACCGATAGTCTGGTTCCTGTTCACGTTACCGGTATTACCGGCATCAGCGCCATCTCTGCCGGTAACGGCTATACGCTGGCAGTGAAGTCGGATGGCACAGTCTGGTCCTGGGGATACGACCAGTTTGGTGAGATGGGCAACGGCAGCCACGGCGGAACATCGACTATCGCCAGTACCAGTGTCGAATCCCCCGTCCAGGTGACCGGTCTCACCGGCGTTACCGCAGTCGCTGCCGGAATCGGCTGTCTGGCCCTCAAGTCGGACGGCACTGTGTGGGCCTGGGGCTACAACCAGTTTGGCGAATTAGGGGACGGTACTGATACGGAGCAGGATACGCCGGTGCAGGTGAGCGGCATAACCGGCGCCGTCGCGGTCGCAGCCGGAACGGCCAGCCTGGCGGTTGTTTCTGCGGCGCATTGACATCGGTGTTATTGGCACAAATTATGAGAAAACCATCTGAAAAATATTTGACAAAGGTTCATCTCT
The DNA here is from genome assembly GCA_963772985.1 of uncultured Chloroflexia bacterium. Taxonomy (GTDB): domain Bacteria; phylum Chloroflexota; class Dehalococcoidia; order Dehalococcoidales; family Fen-1064; genus Fen-1064. Next base: position 8,791 of record CAVYZP010000034.1, on the reverse strand, counting down.
TATTGTAAGCTGTATTGATTTTAATATTCTATATCAAATATCATGCCTGATAAGACATGCTAATAATTACTCAGGAGGTAAAAAAGTATTACATACCGGCAAACACGGATAATTTAATAAATTACCGTAAGGATGGCCGTGCCAGGGGAGTTCCAGGGTACTGAGAGTTTTGTGGTTGAACTCATAGCTAAGTGTGGTAGACGTCCCCTCCCGTGAGGGAGCCTTGGGAGTAATCGGGGTTAGTGGCATGGCCAGCCTTACTTTGTGGGTTCGATATCCGGTATTACCCTCTGAATGAAAGTGGAACAATATCATTGTTAAATCCCGGCGTAATGTATGTTTTAAGGAGGTGTAGCCGCAAGAACAATAAAAAACGTATTTCTGATTATTTTTTCACAGCGAATCTACGGTTTTCGTCCTGCACTCTGTCGGATCCATTTCTGCATTATCCGGCCTGGCTTCTTAATTAATACTGTATAACATTTATCATTAATCAAAAGGGAGATAGAATGAAGAGCAAGATTTTTATGATCGGGTTGTGTTTCTTGATCGTTGTTTCGCTATTGCTCGCGTCTTGCGGCAGTTCAACCTCAACGACTTCTTCAACCACCACACCGACGACCACCACGATGGTAACAACTTCCACAACTACGTCCACAACGAGTTCTGTGATTTCAACTACACCTACAACCTCAGTTTCCCCTGTTACCGTTTCCACTACTTCCACCGGCAATTGGTGGGATAATCTTGGTACGCCGATTTACGGCGGCACCATGACCATGTGTCTCAATGGCGATATCACCACCTGGGACCCTTACCTCACGGGCGCTACAAATATTGAGTGCACTTATGCGGAAAGGACCGGCATGGATGATTGGTCTTTAAACCCATCAGTCTTCGCTTACGGTATCACCTGGCGTCCTCCGCAGTATGTTGTTCCCTGTCTGATGTCCAGCTGGGAATTTACCTCTCCGAACACCTTCGTTTTACACCTGCGCCAGAATGTCTACTGGCAGAACATCGCGCCGGCTAACGGCGCCCAGGTCACCACCGCTGATATGGTGTACGACTACAGCCGTGACTACGGCCTCGGCGCTTTTGCCAACCCGGTTAATGCCGCCAGTTCCATCGGCGCAATCTTAACCTCGTTGACTTCTACCAGTTCTACCCTTGTTTTCCAGTTCAACATCACCAATCCTGAGACAATTTTGGAAACCATGCTGGTCACTGCCGTGAATAACCTGGAAATCAATCCGGCTGCCGTCCAGCAGTGGGGCAATATCACCCAGTGGAACCATGCCATCGGCACCGGCCCGTTCCAACTGGCGGACTTTGTTGATTCCAGTGCCTGTACTCTGGTCAGGAATCCCAATTATTGGGGTTATGACGAGCGGCACCCGCAGAATAGACTTCCTTACGTCAATACCTTGGTTTACCTTATTATCCCCAACCAGCAAACCGCATTAGCGGCCATGCGCGTCGGTAAGATTGATGCCATGGACGGCATTTCGCCGACCAATGCTCAGGCGATGGCCCAGACGAACCCTGAAATCATTCAGTCCTCAACCCCGAATAACTCTAACTGCAGTATCGACCCGAGGAACGACCTTACCCCATTTAGTAACCTCAATGTCCGCATCGCCATGCAGCAGGCAATTAACTTCCCGTTAATTGTCTCCACATACGATAATAACCAGGCCTATCCGTATCCACTGGGTTTAACTTCTTATGAAGAGACCGGTTGGGATTGGACCTATGATAAATGGCCGGCATCCCTCCAGGCTGAATATGCCTACAACCCCACTAATTCGAAAGCGCTGCTCGCAGCGGCCGGCTATCCTAACGGTTTTTCCACCAGTGTTACGGTTGCAAGCAATGCCGATACAACGTTGGTGCAACTCGTTCAGTCCCAATTGGCGGCCGTCGGCATTAATATGGCCATTAACGTTATGGATGCCACTGCCTGGACCCAGTATGTTCAGGTTAATCACCTTGACCCGCAAATGGCCATGCGCTCCGGCGGTTCGCTTAACCTGAGCTACGAACCGGTGACGCAGTTAAAACGCTTCCAGTACGGCTATACCACCGACTACGCTGAGGTTAATGACCCGACCTTTAACGGCCTTTACACCGCTTTTAACGCCTGTACTACCGTACCCGATATGCAGGCAATCCTGTTGAAGGCCAATCAGCTTGTTGCCTACGGGCATTGGGTTATTAACCTGCCCGCATTGTACAACTTCTGTTTCTGCGAGCCGTGGCTCAAGGGTGGTTTCAACGGTCAAGCCGGAGCAGTCTCCTCGACAGGCGCTGGCCCCACTTCCGCCGGCACTTATCTGGCCCGGTTCTGGATTGACCCGGCTGTCAAAGCCGCAAACTCACATTAGTTTTTTTCAATCGACAGAGCAAAGTAAAATAATTTTGTAGTGACGCTGAAATGGTGAATACCCCCGGAAACCCGGGGGTATTCACTGATTTTTTATTAAAGGACGGAGGTTTTCATGGCAGCAGAAATCAAGCGTATTTTCAAAGTAGACGGGAAACCGTTTTATCCACTAGGCAGGCATCACCTTTATATGGGCGGTTATACCGCCCGTGACGAATCTGTCATCGAAAGAAGTTTTCAGGGATTAAAACAATGTAACGGCAATACCATGTGTGTCCCCATTTATTGGGACCAGATCGAACCCGAAGAGGGTAAATATGACTTTTCCAGCGTCGATACGCTGCTCAGGATATCCCGTAAATATGAATCCAAACTGATTTTTCTCTGGTTCGCCCATTGGAAGAACGGCGTAATGGATTTTGCCCCGGCGTATATGAAAGCCAACCCGAAAAAATACCGGCGGGTGGTCACGCAAAGCGGCGGCACGCTCTGGGTGCTTTCTTCACATTGCAAAGCTAACCTCGCGGCGGATAAAAAAGCTTATACCGCTGTCTGCGAACATCTGAAAGAAGTTGACGGCAAACAGCAGACGGTCATCGGTATGCAAATCGAAAATGAGGCCGGCATCCTCGGCAGCGAACGCGACTATGGCCCCGAAGCTCAGGCTGTTTACGATAGTCCCGTCCCTGCCAAATTGATGTCCGCCATGAAAAAAGCCGGCCGGGGTGAAGTCTATGATTTATGGCAGAAAGCGGGCGGCAAGTCTGCCGGCAGCTGGCCGGAAATCTTCGGGGTTGAAGCCGGCGAACTGATGACAGCCTGGAGTATTTCATCCTTTATTAACGAAATTGCCGGCGCCGGAAAGGCCGCCTACAACATCCCGATGTTCATCAATGTCTGGTGTGCGGAAGCAGGCTGGTGGCCGGTTCCCGGCGAGGCTTATCCCTCCGGCGGTGCGGTGCACAAAACCGTAGATATCTGGAAGTGGTTCGCCCCGAATCTGGATTTATTGGCGCCGGATAATTTCCAGCCTGACCGTATTTCGCACAATGCCGTCTATGTCAATTATGTGCGGGATGATAATCCTCTTTTCATTGTTGAATCCCATCCTAATTTGAACGGCATGTTCTATGACATGGCGGATTTTAATGCCATCGGTTATTTCGTACACTTCAGCCAGGCAGAAGACGGCACTATTCCTCCCGAACAGCAGCGCCGGATTCAGCTCACCCGGGCGGCCGCCGCGGTTTTACCGCTGCTGCTGAAATATCAGGGCACCGGGCGTATTCATGCTTTCGAAGAAGGTGACCCGGGGATTCACGGCAGGCTTTTGTATCCGGTTGATTTCGAAGGCCACATGGGGTTAATCGGCGTCAATGACCGCAACCCGACGCGCGGGGCCGGCCTGTTGATTCAGGCGGGTAAGAATGAGTTCTACATCGTCGGCATCAATTTCCGTCTGATGCTGCGACCGAAACCGGTATTGGGCCGGAGCCCCGTTGCCTTGCTCGGCGGCATGGACTTATCACATCCCAGTTTTATCAATTATACCGAGAGGGTGGATGTCGGTCATTTCGATAAGAAAGGCAAATTTATCTCCGATTTCCGCCGCAACGGCGACGATATGCGCGGCGGCGTCTGGGTCGGCCCGGATGATACCGTCACCCGCATCATCACCTGTGATTAATGTTTTAAAAATATAACGGGTAGCAACAATTGACCGGGCGTTGATTGAAATCAAATTCGCCTGGTCGGTTGCTGTTTTCAAGTTAACCAGGTATGTGTGGAGGTTGAAAAAATGAAAATAGCTTGCAGCACCGTGCTCTTTAATCAACTCGACCTTTACGGCGCCTTGCAGCATTTAGCCTGGGCCGGTTATGACGGCGCGGAACTCGCCTGTTTGAAAACTCATGCCCGTCATATCGAACCGGATACCGGCAAAGCCTATCTCGATGAGATTAAATGGGTGGCTAAAAAACATGGCATCGAGCTGTTGGCGATTCACCTTGACGCCGACGGCAGCACGCCGGAAGAAAAAATAGAATACGTGACGAAAATGTTTGATGTCGCCCAAAAATTAAGCATCCCGGTCGTTGCCATCCCGGCTGGCGGTAAAACCGGCGATAAGGAATTGACCAAACAGGAATTCAAATATATCGGCAAACTCTGCGAACGGGCCGAAAGCCGGGGCGTCACACTGGCGGTCAAATATCACAAAGGCGCCTCGGTCTATAACCTGGCGACGCAGATTCAGCTTTTAAACGAAGTGAAATCCCCCGCGCTGGGCGTTAACCTGGACCCGAGGGAAATCTATAAAGCCGGAGAGGATTATTCGGAAGTAATTCATAAACTGGGTAAAAAAATCGTCCATACCCACATCCGCGATTATCCCAGTCCGGAACGGGAGCCGGCGACCCCGGAGGAACAGATTCTGGGCCGTGGCAAAATTGATTATCCTCTGATTCTAAGTCAACTCAAAAGTGTCGGCTATGACAAAGCGCTTTCCCTGGTAATGGTCGGCGCATTTACCTACCCGCTGTCTCAGCAGATGGGCATCGCCGCGGAATGCCGCGGCTATCTTAACCGGTGTTTGCAGGAATTGAAATAATACATCATCTCTGGAGATGAAATAAACCGAAGGAGCTAACCACGAAATGGCAGAAACCGCAATTAACCGCGATAAGACCGCAATTATTATTTTAGATTATCAGGTCGGCAGTTTAGGCTACTTCCCTGAAGAAATCAGTAATGGCCTCATTTCAAGAGCCAATCAAATTACCGCCGCGGACCGTCAGAAAGGCATTCCCGTTATTTTTATCCGGCTGCAAAAAGCCGAGCGGACCCCTGACACGGAGCTTCATCCCCAACTGGTTCGCAAAGCGGATGAATTGGTGCTCACGAAAAAGAAAAGCTCGCCTTTCTCCACCACCGACCTCGATGCCCGCATGAAAAAACGCGGGATTGATACTTTGGTGATTCTGGGTGTTTATACCGGCGGTGCTGTACTGTCTACAGTTAAATGGGCGGCGGAAATGGATTACCGGATGTTTGTCATCTCGGATTGTTGTGCGGAACGCGATGAAGAGGTCCAGCGGGTTCTAATGGCGAAGGTCCTCACCCACAAAACCACCGTCCTCACTGCTAACGAATTCCTCGGCTTGCTGGCTAAAAATTAACGGGGAAGTTGAATAATTTAACAACATCGCGTGCTGAAAGTGCATGTTTAATTAAATATCAAGTATTTTTATAATCTATAGTATATAATATTATGTGGTTGATTTGGTGCGGGTAATAACAACGGAAAGATAGGTTAATCAGTTTTATTTTCCGGCTAATGAAATAACTACCAGGGGTATTTGGCATGGAAGAAGTAGAAACTAAAATCGCGCAGAACAGTTATAAATATTCTTGGCATTTAATCGGCAAAGTCAGTCACTTGCTGTTTTGGGTTCGCCAGAGGGAACTGATGCCGTATAATATCCTCCCCCGCCAGGCCTACATTCTGTTCCTGCTTTACAACCTTGACCATAAAGCCACATTGGATGAGTTATCCCGCCTCACCGACCGTAAAACCGGTACTCTTTCCATCATTATTTCCAGAATGGAAAGGGACGGTCTGGTTAAAAAAATCCGGGAAAATCCCCGCTCGGTGTTATTAAAATACGAGTTGACCGAAAAAGGCGTCGCGGCCTATAAAACCAGCAGTAAAATGAAATCGGAAAAAGCGATTTTCTCTGTGTTATCCGAGGAAGAACGCCGGCAATTGATTTCAATATTGGAAAAAGTGATTGAACGGACTGAAAAATATAAGAAATCAAAAGCGCCGTAATTCCCGGCATTCCGGATTTAGTGCAATAGCTTTGCCGGTAAATGCTGGTGTCGAGACAAACTGAAATCTTATGACCGATAAACCGTCACCGTGGTGGGAGCAAATCGGCCGGCCGGAATACGGCGGTGAAATCGCTCTGCGTATTAACCGGGACATCGCCAATTTTGACCCCTATTTCTTCGAAATGCTGCCCAATATCAACTCCGCCTGGATGGAAAGGCTCTTTGCCGATGACTGGACGCTGGACCCGCAATTTTATCGTTACAACACCCATTTCCGGCCGGGTGAATTTGTCCGTGGACACCTCGCGGAGAGCTGGGGATTTCCTGCTCCTGATACTTTGGTCGTGCATCTGCGCCGCGGCATCCGCTGGCAGGCTGTTCCCCCGGCGAACGGCAGGGAATTTACCGCCGACGATGTCGTTTTTCACTATCACCGTCTTTATGGACTGGGCGGCGGCTTCAAGCAGCCTTCGCCTTATCATGCCGCTGTCAGCGCCTTTAAAAATCTGATTTCTGTTGCCGCCATCGACAAATTCACGGTTATTTTTAAATGGCGGACCCCCAATCCGGAGTTCATTCTGGAAACCATGCAGGCGCCGGTAGCCTCGTTGTGCCTGGAAAACCCGGAAGCTGTCCGGCAATGGGGAGACGTGCGTGATTGGCGCCACGCCGTCGGCACCGGCCCGTTTATTTTGCAGGATTTCGAACCGGGGAAATCACTAACATTGGTTCGGAATCCTGATTACTGGGGAAGTGACGAACGGTATCCGCAAAATCGTCTTCCCTATGTGGACAGATTCAAAATTCTGGTCATCCCGGATGAAGGTAACGCCGTCGCGGCGTTGCGGGACGGTAAAATCGCGGCCCTCGACCAGGTTTCTATTGCCCGGGCACAGGCCCTGCAAAAATCAAATCCGGACATACTGCAGATCATGACGCCTTCGCCCAGTACCCCTTCCCTCGACCCCAGAAATGACCGGCCGCCTTTCAACGATATCCGCGTCCGTAAAGCCCTGCAGTTGGCGATAGACCTGCCGACTATCGCCAGGACGTACTACGGCGGCAAGGCAGTGGCGAACCCCTCTACGTTGACCTCGCGCGATGTGCGGGGGTGGGGATTCCCTTACGAAGACTGGCCGCAGGACCTGAAAAATGAATACACTTATAATCCCGAATTGTCGCGGCAGCTTTTAGCCGCCGCCGGTTATCCCGAAGGCTTCAGTACTCACATCGTGGTAGAATCAACAGTTGACATAAAGTTATTGGATATTGTGAAATCATATTTTGCCGCCGTCGGTGTTGAAATGGAAATTCGTCCGCTGGATACTGCGTCTTTTGTCAATTACGTGCTCACCTCCCATCGCAACGACCAGCTGGTACAGCGCTCTGCGTCTTCATTGGGCCTGGCCACCGAACCTATTCGTCAACTGGAAAGGTTGCGCACCGGCGCCGTGCCGAATTATCTGATGGTCAGCGACCCTGTTTTTGATAGTTTTCTTCCCCGGGCGATGGCGGCGGATGGTATTAATGAAATCAAGAAAATCGTCCGCGACGCCAATGAATATGTTGCCCGGCAGCATTTCGCGATTTCTCTGGTCCAGCCGGTGCAGTACTCCCTCTTTCAGCCGTGGCTCAAGGGATACTCCGGACAATTTTTTGCGGTCTCGGCGGCTTCCGGCGGCCCGCCGCTTTACTTTTTTTATCCGGCCCGTTTCTGGGTTGACCGTAAACTGAAAAAGCAAATGGGCCATTAACGCGTATATTTTGTATTGACATTGTTTACCGGTTGTTTTATCGTACATCAAATAGGGGGAAACTAATGAAACGATTTTTGCTTGTGCCTCTAGTTTTCGTCATTGTTCTTTTATGCTCTTGCGGTTCGTCCGGAACCACCAAAACCGCGGCGGTTACTACTTCATCTGCGCTCCCATCGACAACCGCGTCAGGCAGTAAAACATCTACGACGACCACTGCGGTGCACCTGGTTTTACAAACCATGGGCGTCACTAGCTATACTGACGAAAATGGCTATTATCACCTGGTGGGTGAAGTGCTTAACTCCGGCAATTCCAATATGGACAATATTGAAATCATCGCCACCTATTATGATGCTTCCGGGACGGTTATCGGCACGGGAAATACCGATACCGAGCTTTATGTTCTCCCGGTTAACACCGCCACGCCGTTCGACGTCCTTGAGAAAATTCAACCAGCAACTTACCAGTTGACCGTGCAGGGCGACCCGACGACCGACCAGCCGTTCCCGGGTCTCACAATACAGAACACCGCAACTTCGATTGATGATACCGGTTGCTACGATATCACCGGCCAGGTGAATAATTCCTCCGCTAATCCGGCCGGCGAAGTCAAAATCATTGCCACCTATTATGATGCCAATAAAAATGTTATCGGTACTGCCTTTGTTTATACCAAGGACAGTGAGGTTGAAGCCGGCCACATCACCACTTTCGATTTAAGCAGCTATCCCCAACAGATCCAACCCGCCGGTTATAAACTGCAAATCGATGCGCAATAACGGTTTATTGTTCCTTACTTAATACCCCGACCGTAAGA
>CAVYZP010000033.1:0-94676 GCA_963772985.1 uncultured Chloroflexia bacterium | reverse complement strand
GCTAAATGCAAGAACTTGGTTGTGGGGTGCGGATTAACGGTCATGAGTGCGATAACGTGGCTGCTGCCAGGTTGTTCACAATCAACCAACGGAATAGTTACCACGAACCCTGCAATGGCCGGACGAGAACCGAGCACCGTTTCAACAACCACGACCAAGCCGCCGGCTGCCACTAACTCGACATCTCTGGCCATAACTCCGGATAATTCGGATGCTGCAGCGACAACGACTACTTTAAGTGAGAATATTGATATTAATAGTTACAATTTAACTATTGAAGGGGCTGTAAATTCTGCGTTATCACTAACATTTGCACAGATCCAAACCTATCCTACAATAACTCGGAATCAAGAGATTATTTGTCCCGGTGTAAAAGATGAAACCGATTCGTGGACAGGCGTGTCGATATCCGCATTATTTAAAGAAGCCGGACTGGCAACCGGCGCCGGTGAGGTCGTATTTACCGGCGCAGACGGATATTTTGTTGAGTTACCGCTGGAATCTGTTTTGGAAAACGACGTTTTTCTGGCGTACAAGATGAACGGTGAAACATTATCGCCAGATCGGGGGTATCCGCTGCGGCTGGTTGTTGGTAAAAGCCAGGGAGCAGACTGGCTGAGATGGGTTACCAGGATAGAAGTGAAGCCGGATTTAACTTCTTTCACAAACTCATCAGCCGCCATTCAGAATTCACGCAGTAATATTCCTTACTCGGGCAATAAACTCTGCAGTTGTTTTATCGCGAGGGCTATTGGAAATTACCAAATTGCCGCAGATGCTGAATCAAAAAGCGGACAAAACGGCTCTTTGTAGATACGCCTAAAGCTCTCGTCATTTGATGGCGTTAAAATTTATTTGAGGTGGTCAATAATGCGGATACCGCGTTGGATAAGTATGGTGTCAGCTATCCTCCTGCTCAATATTGTTTTGATTGCCGGCTGCCGGCCGAGCACGGCTCAAACGTCTTCTGTTCCGGTGCCTGCAATCACTGTTACAGAGGCCAATAATTTGATTGCGAAAAATATCGGGAATCAGAATTTTGTGATTCTTGATGTCAGGCCGGCAAACGACTACACGTCCAGACACATTCCCGGAGCGATTGATATTAATTACGGATCAACCGATTTTAAAAAAGATGTTAGCAAATTAACCAGGGAAAAGCAGTATTTGGTGTATTGTGCGACGGGCGTTGACGGGGCGGCGGCTGCCCAAATGATGTCGGCCGCTGGGTTTAAAAATGTTCAGAACATTTCCGGTGGGTATGCGGCATGGGTTCAGGCAGGATTTATTACCTGCGGCTGCCCGGGAACGGTAATCAACTGAACAAACGGGTGATTTCAATTCAAACCGTTGGCTTCGAATCCAAGAGATCAGGGAGAACGCTGATGAAACGAGTGAGAACCGGTAAAAATAAATACCTAATCATAATTTTTATTTTGATTTCGCTGCTCATTTTGGTTACACAGGGCTGCACCGCATCTTCGGCAACCACATCCAGAACTACAGTCACGACTACCCGGGCTTCGACCCAAACATTTACTACAACCACTACTGCAACGACAACGTCTAATACCATAAAAACCACAACATCCACGACTCAATCTGTCACGACCACGACCGGCACATCCACTCCTCTTTCGACTTCCACCACTAACGGCCAGGTCGAAGCCACTACATTTGAAGGTACGAATCTGACTCCCATTAAAAATCAGCTGCTAAACGGCATTTCAGGCACCCAAAATATTAATCAGGCTACTTATTATTTAGCGATTGAAGGAATGGTGGATCATCCGATTACTTTTACTTATGCAGATCTGGAAGCCCTGCCGCAGGTTTCGGTTCTAGCAACTTTAGACTGTGTAGAAGGATGGAGTTATACTGCAAAATGGACAGGACCTTCGCTGAGTGCGATTTTAGCTCAGGCCGGGGTTCAATCCGGGGCTGTGATTGCGATCTTTGGCACGGCCGATGACCCCGATGGTTTTACTTCATTGGATTTGAGTTATATCAATACTAACAATATAATCTTGGCATTGAAAGATAATGATATCACTCTTCCGGCAGCAAATGGTTTCCCGGTCCGTGTAGTGGCCGCGGGGAAATACGGCTATAAATGGGCTAAATGGGTTACCAGCATCGACATATCTTCCAACGCTAATTTCATGGGGTATTGGGAAAGCTACGGGTATAACAATAACGGAGATGTTAACGGACCGGCAGGGCAATAATAATAGTTTGGTTGAAAAAAATACCTGGAATGATTATGGTTAACGTTCAAAGGCATTGGAGTGACATTTGATTTGGGCGTTTAAATAAAACCGGCGCTTTCAAACAATTGTCCGAAATGTTCAATTCAATTCACAATAATAGGTTGGTAATCCCCCACATTCGGGCAAATAGCCTGGCGTGATCGATGGCAGGGTGATAAAAGCTTACGACGATCAGTACTAATTATTAATTCAACCAATTTCCTCTATTCTGTTGGTTTATACCCCCAAACAACTTCACTTAAAATGCACTTTACTTTTATTCCACGAATACCCGGGCGAAGTGTTACTACGTCTGTTGCCGCTGCCGATAAAACACGGCGGAAATTGTCCTTTGGTATCAGGTATTTGATACTGTCGGCTAAATAATGATGAACTGAATAAGCCTTGTGTGGCTTCTCTATTAATGTCAGAATTTTTCTAACAAATATTCCTCTATTTACTGTTGAAGGCGTCTCACCACGGTATTTTATCTGGAACGGCAGTAATAGTATGGAAATTTTCATTTGTCCGCGGTCATCATTGACCCGGGTAGTTAAACAACGTAACGTAAATGCGCGAAACAGACTATCCACAAAATCAAATCTGTTGTAACGTCTCACAATCGATATTGAAGGGAGACAAAATGAAAAAAGAAAAGGTTAAAGCAGTCAAAGCGGATAAAGTAAAGCGAAAAATAAGATTAAGCATTCAATGGAAATCGGTTTTAGCCGGATTAGCTGTAATTGCGGCATTTATGGGTTTATTTTTCGGTTACATTTTGCCAAATTTACAAAACTATCTCGCATCTAAAGGTCTCGATGTTGAGGCAGGAATTGCGGCCAAAAGAAACGAGTATATTATTATTTGCGGTATTCTTGCCGTAATCTGTTCCATCTTCGTTTTCTTCTTCAGTCGAACTATCGCCGGAAATATTAAGAAGGCAGCGAACGTAGCAAATAAACTGGCGACCGGCGATGTCGACCAGAGGCTACAGATTAAATCTAAAGATGAGACAGGAGAATTAGGAGAAGCACTGGGCAAAGTATTGGCATATTTGCAAAAGATGTCAGATGCATCAGAACGGATAGTTAACGGAGACCCGGAAGTAATAGTCAACCCGCAATCAGAGAAAGATACGCTGAATAAGAATTTCAGCAGAATTATAGCCAATATTAAAACGTCGTCGGAAGACAGGCTGCGGCTGGAAGATTATCTGAACAAGATACCGATGTCGATTATGGTCATAGACAAAGAGCAACAAATACAGTTTATCAATAGCGCCTGTGCTGGAACAATTTTAAAGAAACCGCAGGATTGTATTGGGCAAAAATGCAACAGTCTTTTTCATACGGATGACTGCGCCTCGGGGAATTGCGCGTCGATGACGGCAATGAAGCAGGATAAGGCCTGTACGATGGAGACAATAGCGCATGGGCGAAAAGGCGAGCATCCCATAAGATATGCCGGTGCACCGATTAAGGACAATGAGGGAAATGTTGTTGGCTGTATAGAATACGTGATGGACGCCTCAAAAGAGAAAATGGCGGTTGACCGGATGACAGCAGTGGCCAACGAATTGTTGAAAGCCAGTGAGGAACTGACCAGTTCATCAGAGCAATCGGGGTCTGCAACAGAGCAGATCGCCAGCGTGAGTCAGCAGATTGCCAAAGGATCGGAGGAGCAGACAAAGAGGATCGGTGGCGTCAGAAGCGCGCTGGATGAGTTATCGCAGTCGATAGACTTGGTTGCAGCAGGCAGTAACCAGCAGACAAGTGCAGTCGAGCAAGCGGCTGATATTGTCAAACAGGTGTCCGGGGCGGCCGAGCAGACAGCTGCGAATGCTCAGGAAGCAGCTAACGGTGCCACGAAAGCGGCTGAAGTAGCCCGCGTGGGTTCCAACACTGTGACAAAAACTATTGAGGGTATCGCCAAAATACACAACTCAATGCAGGAAGTTTCAGCCACCATTGCCGAACTGGGGAAGCATTCCGAGGAAATCGGTAATGTCATTGAAGTAATTGATGAAATCGCCGCCCAAACCAATTTATTGGCCCTGAATGCTGCCATTGAAGCAGCCAGAGCAGGCGACCAGGGCAGAGGCTTCGCAGTGGTAGCCGATGAAGTCAAGAAATTATCGGAACGGACGGCAAAAGAGACGAAGGACATAGCATTACTGGTGGGAGCTGTCCAAAAGGGTGTCGTGAAATCAATCCAAGCATCGACCGAGGGCGCGAAACAAGCGGAAGAAGGAACCAAACTGGCGAATGAAGCCGGGTCGGCGCTGACCCGCATCATGGATGCCGTGAATAACATGGTATCACAAATTGAGCAAATATCGGCCGCAGCAGAAGAGATGAGCGCCTCCGCGAATGAGATGGTGAAAGTTATCGACGGGGTTAGCAGTGTTGCGGAGCGTAATTCAACCGTCGCAAAACAAATGACGACCTCCAAAACACAGGTAAGCGATTCGACGAACATGGTAGCGGCCACGATTGAAGAGAATAGCGCAGCAGCGCAACAGATGTCAGCATCGACGGAACAAATGAACGCTCAGGTGCAGCAGGTTGTTAGCGCATCGAAAGTAGCGTCAAAGATGGCGCAGGAACTCAAACAGGCGGTGGCAATATTCCGGATAAAAGATGACATGGTGGCGAGAAAGGCTGAAGCCTAACTAAGAAGATACCCGGAAACATCATGATCTAAATCAAAGTCTGGTTCAAAGTTAGTGAAACCACCCAAATATTTGGGTGGTTTCACTTTTTTACAACTGCGGCTTTAATTCGTTGTTACAATCGGGACACAAGCCGCCCTGGGCCGCATCCACTTCCGCTAAACAGGTGCAGGTGCACATTACACACTGCCGGTCCCTGCAATGCCCCAGACCGAATAGATGCCCCATTTCATGCGTTGCTTCCCTGATGATTCGCTCAATGTTTAAATTCAAGTCCGATGCCTCACCAATCAAGCGATTAATGGAAAGCGAGGCAACTCCCGCCTTCATATCGGCTTCACCGTATACAAAATCATATCCGGTCGAATATAAATCTAAATCAGTAACGGCTATGATTTTATCGCCGCGCCCTTTTTTCATCCGGCGTAAACGCGCTAACAGTAAAGGCGACATGTACTGATTACGGACGTTATCATAGGCAAAATCCAGGTTCGTGAGTTCGTAGCTGATTTCTACCGGACGGCAAAACGTTTTTACTAAACTCTGCTCCAGCATTGTACTGATTTGAGGATCAATTTGAGATAATATCACCAGGATTATCTTAGACATCGGCCAAACCCTTTCTTGTTTACAATATCAGTATCGCATAAAAACCCCGGGTGCTGCGATTAACTTTATGGGGTGTCCGTTTTGAATCAAATCACCGGCGGCGTTGAAAACATTGAAGGTCAAAGAATATTCCCGCTGACTTTTTCTTTATATATTTGTTATCTTTTCCGTAAAAATTTTATTATTTTTTGACCCGGCATGTGTTATTATTCCTCTGATTCGTTACACATCGGCCAACCGGATTGTTTAAAATATACCAGGGCAGCTAATGGAGGCTGAACGGGAATGAAGAAGATGCGAACCGGACGTAAGAAATTTTATTTGATATCCACTTTTCTGCTGGCAATTGTCGTTTTGTTTGCCGCCACGTGCAAAGCCGCGCCTTCTTCGACCACGACGATTCCGGGACAGATTGAAGCTACTGAATTTAACGGCGTAAAGTTGACACCTATCAAATCGCAAAACAATAATGCGCTGGCCGGGACGCAAAATATTAATCCGGCAACTTACACGCTAACGATAAACGGTTTGGTAGACCATCCGCTGACGCTGACTTACGCAGACCTGGAGGCATTACCGCAGATATCTCAAGTTCAAACATTGCAATGTGTCGAGGGTTGGAGTTTTCAGGCCGAATGGACAGGCCCTTCCCTCAGCGCTATTTTTGCAGCCGCCGGTGTCCAGCCTTCGGCCGCTATCGCCATTTTTCACACTGCGGATGTTCCCGCCGGGTATACATCGCTCGATTTAAGTTATATTGACAGCAATAACATCATCATCGCGTTGAAAGATAACAATGTCACGCTCACGGCCGACCGCGGCTGGCCTTTCCAGGTAGTCGCTGAAGGCAAATACGGTTATAAATGGGCAAAATGGGTAACCACTATTGAATTATCATCAAACACTAATTTCCGCGGCTACTGGGAAAGCAACGGCTATAATAACGACGCCTCAGTGAACGGGCCGGCGGGACAATAATAAAAAACCGGGGAAAAACAAGATGAAAGAAAATCCTTTAGTCAAACTGGAAACATTCGGACAATCCATCTGGCTTGATTACATTCAGCGCGACCTGATTGTCAGCGGCGAGCTGAAACGTTTGATCAGGGAAGACAAAATAAAAGGTATTACCTCCAACCCTTCTATTTTCGAGAAAGCCATCTCGGCCTGCGATGATTATGACGCAGATATCCAAAAAATGACCCACCAGGGGAAAAACACCGGAACAATCTACGAAACCCTCATTATTCAGGATGTACAGGACGCCGCCGATGAATTTCGGGCTCTATACAATGCGACGGAAGGGACAGATGGCTATGTCAGTCTCGAAGTCAACCCTCACCTGGCACGTGACACCGAAGGAACGTTGCAGGAAGCACGGCGTTTGTGGGCGTTATTGAACCGGCCCAATGTTTTAATCAAAGTACCGGCGACAGTAGAAGGCCTGCCGGTAATCACGCAATTGATTAGCGAGGGAATCAATGTTAATGCGACATTACTTTTCAGCATCCCCCGTTATCAGGCAGTAGCGGAAGCTTATCTTGAGGGATTGGAAGCACGGCATGACCGTCGCAAATCCATTAACAATGTTGTTTCGGTCGCCAGTTTCTTTATCAGCCGGATTGACACATTGGTAGACCCGATGCTGGAAAAATGCATGGCCCAGGGAAACGAAAAGGCAGCATTAGCAAAGACATTACACGGGCAGATTGCCGTTGCCAGCGCGAAGGTCGCCTATCAGCATTACCGTGAATACTTCAGCAATACCCGGTTTCAAAAGTTAGCGCCGGAAGGAGCACATACCCAACGTCTGCTCTGGGCCAGTACCGGCACTAAAAATCCGCAATACAGTGATATCAAATATGTTGAAGCTTTAATCGGCTACGACACGATAAATACGCTGCCGGTGGAAACGCTTAACGCGTACCGCAACCACGGCGAACCGGCTGACAGAATCGAACAGGAAATAACCGGAGCCCGCCGGCTGCTGGAGCAATTACCGGAACTGGGGATCTGCCTCGATGATGTAACGCAGCAATTGGAAAATGAAGGCGTGGCCAAATTTATACAGTCATTTGACCAGTTGACCGACTCACTGCGGCGCGCCGTGTATAAATAATCCGATAATTTTTCAGCAGATATTTATTTCGTTGAGCCGGTTCACCGCGATATCTGTAACGACGGAGAAATAATGCGGGTTGATATTACCCTGCAGCCGGTTTGGTTTCAGGTACAGATTTTTCACCGTTTAGTTTATCCAGCAGCGCCAGTACTTCTTCGTCGGTGGGAATATCACTTGGTAAATCGGAATAATGCATCAGACGGACGTTCCCGTTCATATCAATCACAGCCATCGCCGGCAAACGCCCGCCTCTTAACAGTTTGAACTGCTGGTTGTAAAGTTTGGCGATGTCATGCTGGGGATCCGGTATCCCGATAAACGGCATTTCATGGGCATGCCACCAGGTTTGGAATGACGCCGCATCTTCCGGGCCGATAACGATTATTTCAGTATTGCGTTCCGTGAATTTTTGATAATCCTGGCGCAACTGCGCCATATGCCGGCGGCAGTGCGGTCAAAAAAAACCGCGGTTAAACACCAGGGCAACATTCTTTTTTCCCCGGTAATCTGCCAGATGTATCGTCCGCCCTTCGCTGTCTGTGGCAGTGAAATCGGGCGCGGCCGGATTTTGACTCTCTGTTACCATTTTTATTTAGCTCCCCATTACACCTTTGTAATAAAATGCCGGGATTTGTTATTTGGGCAATCTGCGCAGATAACGGTGCGCCTGCAGCGCCGCTTTGGCGCCTTCACCGGCGGCAATGATGATTTGTTTTTCCGGCGCGTCGGTGATATCACCAGCCGCAAAGAAGCCCGGTACAGCAGTCTCGCAGAAGGAATTTACCGGCACTTCACCGGCCGGGTTCAATTTAATTAATTCCCTGACCATATCGGAATTAGGCACCAGCCCGATTTCAACAAAAACCCCGGTAACTTCCAGTTGTGTGCGGTTGCCGGTTTTCAGGTCTTTTATCACGATGCCTTCTACCTGGTCTTGTCCCAGAATCTTTTCCGTCTGCTGTTCCGTATAAACTGTTAAGTTCTTGGCATCCATCAATTTTTCAATCATTATCGGGTCGCCGGTCAAAGGGGTCACCGAAACCATATCAACGTGTTCCGCCGCCTTGACCATATCCATCGCCGCTTCGATGGCGGAATTACCGCCGCCGATGACGGCCACTTTTTGGCCGGTAAAATCCGGCCCGTCACAAATCGAGCAATAAGTAACTCCCCGTCCGGTCAGTTCTTTTTCGCCATCAACATTTAGCAGACGCGGGCGTTTCCCGGTGGCCAGGAGAATTACTTTCCCTTGAAATTTTTCTCCCTTTTCATTGTTGACCTCAAAACCACCGTCAATTTTGGTGACAGCGGTGACTTTTAAGCCGATTTTCTGTTCGATGGGGAATTGGTTCACCTGCTGCTGGAATTTAGCAATCAGCTCATCTCCCTCGATAAACTGGTAACCCAGGTAGTTCTCCACGCCGTTGGTCCAGTTCACCTGTCCCCCGATATCGCCGCTGACTAAAACAGTATTGATCAGTTTGCGGGCTGCGTATACCGCGGCTGCCATCCCGGCCGGACCGCCGCCGATAATTATCAGTTCATACATCAAGCGTTTCTTTCCTATCCCGAAAATGAGAACACAGCTATTGTTATTGGATATCAACCGTAATACTATTGCCCTGTAATTTTACAGCGTAAACCGGCTCATTTTGTTTGGCCGGTCCGCTGACTACTTTCCCGGTAGAAACATCGAATTTAGAACCATGCCGCGGACAGGTCACAATCGAACCATCCAATTTTCCCTTGGCTAAATCGCCGCCGGCGTGGGTACACCTGGCGTTAATAGCGTAAAATTTGCCCGCCACGTTTGCGACCAGGATGTTTTTATCGTCTTTTTTTATACTTTTCATCTGCCCGGCGGGAATTTCTTCGGTTTTCGCGATTTCAATAAAACTCATCGTATTGCTCCTTTTTAGGTTGGTTATATTAATGATATTCAAGAAGTATATATTTGTTATAAAATCCCCGACGGAGATATTACAAATTTATGAAATTATATCATGCTGGAAACATAACAATTACTTAACTCCAGGCGGTTGACGGCAGCGCACAGCATCAAATTATATGATTCTGTAATGTTTAGATACACAATGTTATGACTATTTTACGATTATAATGCTATATTTTCATATCGGTGTTTGTACCATATACCCGAAGAGGAGGAGATTATGGCCGTCAAACACGTGCACGGTTCCACTGTCTCACTTAACGGCTGTAAAGTGGAAATCGATGGCGACGTGGTTTATGCATTAATACCGCCGCATATTATCGGTTTTCGCGGCGCGGTGCATATAAGCGGCGGGCCGGGCTGCCCTAACGGAGACCTGTACTTCGGAGATGAAGCCGACGGCGGTTCGGCAACCGGTCCGCCTGTTGATAAACATCAAAAGTCTAAAGACACCAAAACTTAATTGCTGTTGAGTGATTTGGTGATTTACGGTTCGATTAAGTATCAATTTCCGAATTTTATCAGCATAAAAATAAGTAAATACTAAGATGTTATAAAAATGACATCAAACTCTTTTTAACGTTATAACTTTTAGATTATCCCGACAATACAATAGTGCTATAGGAATTCTCAGGCAAATAAGAGTGAATAAACAGGAGGGACGCAAAATGCCGGTCAAAGCAAAACAGGAGACAAAAGAAACCGCCGAAACCATCAGGGAGATGTTCAAAGCCTTTGGGGCCAGTATCAGCGAAGTGCTCGAGACGCCTGAAGTCAGAGTAAAAGCTACGGAACTGGCGGAAAGCGTGGTGGACGCCGTCGTCAAGGTTTCACAAAGCAAAGTCAAAGATGCCGAGGTCCGTGCCCGGGTGCGTGATGTCGGGAAAGCCGCAAAAACACTCGGCAGCACGCTGGAGAAACATTTTAAAGACAAAACCGAAGCCGACTGACAGGTAATAGCCGCTACCGGAAAGAATAGTTCAATATAAAAAGCCTCGATAGCATTCAGGTTGATGGAAACGAGATGGAAATTAGCGACGCAGCAACCCGGAAACGTAAAAACTCCCGGCATTTTAACAGGTATCGACAGTTAGCGATGATTCTGGTCAAATACAGGCTGGGTGATTTTATCCGAATCATGGGTTTGGAACATTATTTGCCTTTCAGCTGGACGCCGCCGGCCAATCCCTGGAAAAAAGAAGTTTATTCGGTATCGCAGCGCACGCGTATGGCGCTGGAAGAAGCAGGGACTACCTTTGTAAAAATGGGCCAAATCCTTTCCACCCGGACCGATGTTTTACCTTCGGACTTTATCGTGGAATTAACCAAGCTCCAGGATTCATTAACGCCGTTACCGGTAGAAACCGTAGAAGCTGTGATTAAAAGCGAATTAGGCCGTCCGGTGTCGGAATTGTTTGCTTCCTTTGAAACAAAACCGCTGGGGGTGGCGTCAATCGGGCAGGTGCACGGCGCCACCCTTCCCGACGGCACGGAAGTCGTGATCAAAGTTCAAAAACCCGGCGTTAAAGAGCAGGTGACGGAAGACCTGGAAATTCTGCGTCAGATGGGTGAATCGGCGGCGCACCGCAGCGAAGGGATGCAGCAATACGACCTGGCCGGACTGGTGGAAGAGATCGCGGACACGATGAGCGGGGAGCTCGACTATATCCGGGAAGGTCACAGTGCGGAACACTTTGCCCGGTTCTTTAAAGATGATGCGACCATCCATATTCCCAAAATTTACTGGAACTATACGACATCGCGGGTCATTACGCTGGAACGCATCCGGGGGATTAATATCCTGGATATACCCGATTTGGATAAAGCCAAATTCGACCGTAAGGAATTAGCCAAAAGGGCCGCTAACATCTGGGTTAAGCAGGTGTTCGAAGGTACGATTTTCCATGCGGACCCGCATCCCGGCAACCTCTTTGTTGAACCTGACGGGCGCTTGGGACTGGTGGATTACGGCATGATCGGCCTGGTTGACGATGAAGTCCGGACTTATGTTATCAGTGTGGTGAAAGGGATACTGGACCGGGACGTTGACCTGCTTATGGATTCGCTGGTAGACCTTGGAGCGGTCGCCCCCGCCGGTTCCAAGGAAGCCCTGCGTAAAGACCTCAAACACATCATGGGGCATTATCCGCTGCTGACGGAAGATCTTAATCTGACATCGAACCTCGGGGAATTATTCGCCGTCGTGCGGCGTAATCACATCCAGTTGCCCGGCAATACTTTTCTTTTACTAAAAACGATGACGATGGCGCAGGGCCTCGGACTGGCACTGGACAAGGATTTTGATTTCTTCGCATTGTTGACTCCCAATGTGGAAAATATGCTGAAAAAGAAATACCAGCCTTCATCCATACTGCGCCGTTTGCCGCCGGCAATCGCGGAATTGGCTCTTTTCGGCGCCGGTTTACCAAACCGGTTATCCAGAATCGTAAAATCGATAGAGCGTGGGGAGCTGCATTTCAGCGCCGATGTATCCGGCGTTGAACGCCACCTTGAACATCTGGAGCGGCTGGTAAACCGGGCAATCATCGGACTGATTGTCGCCGCTGTCATCCTTGGCGGCGCGCTGGTTTTCCTGGCAATCCGGCTTGGACATTAGCCACATCGCCGGTTCTTGGCATTGCCGCAGTTATTTTTTACCACCTTTCTTTCGCATCGGCGGGACAATCCAATTGTAAGTCAAATACCAGTTCTGTTTTTTCAGGCAGACATCAATTACCGCCCATATCCACACGGCTAAAAAAACCAGCAATGCCGGGAATAAAACATAATTGGAGAAATGCAAACCACCCCAACCAAGGTAATTGCCGTTGGCATCATACTCAACTGAATTATGCGGGATAACGCCGATGTTAAAGATAACGAACGACGGCAGGCCGGCTGCCAGCCCCACCCAAAATTTCCAGGCGTTTTTCCGGTAGGTGTAAACCCACGTCCAGTAACCTAAAAACACCGCCAGCAGAACGGCAATCGTTTTAGCCTTCGGACGCGGCGGCTTGCCGAACACTGCGCCGCATATAATACACTTTTCGGCCAGCGGTAAAACCCCAACGCCGCAGGAATTACAATAATGCTGACCTAGCGGCGGTTTAATACCGCAAACATCGCAAATGTCCGCCCCGGGTAATAATTTCCGGCCGCAATTTCTGCAATACAATGAGGCTTCCCTGCTTCTTTAGTTCAAACTAAGTTTAAAGAAGATTGTATCCTTTCTTATGTGATTTAGCAACCGGTAAATGCGCTATTTTTACGTTATAACCAAAATAAAAAGTTATTCGTTTAAATTCTGTTACACCGGCATGCCTGCTGCTTGAAAAAAAGAAGGGGCTGTGATAGTATCACTGCCAAGATAAGGAGATTATTATGGCAGAATTTACAAAGCTTTTCGAACCCGGGAAAATGGGAAATGTAATACTTAAAAACAGGATCATTATGGCTCCCTGCGGCACGCATTATTCCTCACATTACGGCGTGGTAACCGACCAGCAGCTGGCTTATTACGGCGAACGCGCCAAAGGCGGCGCCGGTTTAATTGTGACCGAGGGCGCCAGTACCCGCAAACCCCCGCGCGGCAAGCCGGGGCGGATCCTGGTGAACGAGGATAAATTTATCCCGGGCTTGAAGAAATTAGCGGATATTATCCACGCCGGCGGCGCCAAAGCCGTGATGCAAATGAGCAGCCACCAGGGCAGCATGGACGAAGTCGACCCGGCCTCGCCGTCCGGCATTCCCCATCCTTATGCCGGCTGGTCGACATCAATCCCCAAGAAGGCCCGGATTATCACGGCGGCGGACATGGAAGAACTCATCGCAGAATACGGCGAGGCCGCCAGAAGAATCATGGAGGCCGGCTTTGACGGCGTGATGATTCACGGCGCCAACGGTTACCTTGCCTGCGAACTGCTTTCCCGCGTTTTCAACAAGCGGACCGATGCCTACGGCGGCGACCTCAAAGGCCGGGCCAAATACCTGCTGGACATGGTGGCCGAAACCAGACGAAAAACCTCTCCCGATTTCCCGGTCATCCTGCGGCTGATGGGTTCGGACCGCTTGTCTAAAATCGGTGGTACTGACGGCTGGAGCATCGAAGAGTGTGTGGAACTTTGTAAGTTGATGGAGGCCAACGGCGCGACCGCGGTAAATATTACCAGCGGTTCGGCGGTAACGCCCGAATGGACGGGACCGGCTTATTTTATGCCCGACGCCTGTAATGTTGATATCACTGAAGCCGTTAAAAAAGGCGGCGTCAGGATTCCCGTCTGGATTACCGGTAAGATTGACCGGCCGTCTCTGGCCGAAGAAATTTTAAGAGACGGCAAGGCTGATTTTATCTGCATGGGCCGGGCCTTGATTTGCGACCCCTACTGGCCCGCCAAAGTCCAGGAAGGCCGAATCGAAGATATCTGCCCCTGCGTCTGGGACAAACGGTGTATCGAAGACGTGGTCTGTGATTTTTCCCCGATGTCCTGCACAGTCAATCCGCTGGTCGGCAAAGAGCGGGAGTTCCAGGCGAAACTGCCGCGGGTGACACGGGAGAAAAAAGTCCTCGTTCTGGGCGGCGGCCCGGGCGGCATGCAGGCCGCAATTATTGCGGCACAAAAAGGCCACAAAGTTACTCTCTGGGAAAAGCGCAATGCGCTCGGCGGGCAATTGATATTAGCCGTCATCCCGCCGGACAAACAGGATTTAGGAAATTTTCTGACGTACCTGAAAGTCCAGGTTGCTAAATCCGGCGTCAAAGTCGTGCTGAACAAGGAAGCGACACCGGAAGCGGTAAGCAAATTCGCCCCGGACTCCGTCATTGTGGCGGTCGGTTCCACCCCGTTTGTTCCCGATATTCACGGCATCAAAGGGAAAAATGTCATCAATTGCCGGGAATTTTTAGCCGGCGAGAAAAAAGTCGGCAAGAATGTCGTCGTCATCGGGGCGGGACATGTTGGCTGCGAAACTTGCTTTGCGTTGGCCGAAAAAGGCGCCAATGTCACGCTGACCTTTATCGAACCGGCGCTGGAGGTCAAGTACTGGATGTTTAAAAAATACTTCCAGGAAAAGCTCGCCAAATATGACGTCAAAATATATCCGCAGGTAGTGTACCGGAAAATTACCGATAAGGGCGTCGAACTGACGACCCGGGAAGGTGAAACCGTTTTTCTGACCGCGGATAATGTTGTTTTGGCGGCCGGCGCTACCCCCGACCGGGCGCTGCCGGAAGCGCTTAAAGGTAAGTATCTTGATTTTGCGGAAATCGGCGATTGCGTCAAACCGCGAAAAATCCGCGAAGCTGTCGAAGAAGGCATCTGGGCGGCTGTAGACCTGTAGGGACAAACGGTTATTATTTCAGGGAACGGGCATTATCCTCGCAGGTGATAATCTCGAGCAGGGCAGGCTGCCCGCCGTCCACGGCTTTTTTCGCCCGCTTCAGGGCCGGAATAATTTCATCCGGCTGGACGACTTTTTCGGAATAACCGCCCAGCGCAGCGGCAATTTTGCTGTATTCCCCGGACTGGCTGGTCAGGTGGAACTTGCGGGTCGCCACCGGGTTTTCCCGGATGTAGCCGCCGAGCACAAAATTATTCATCAGCACGACCAGAATGGGAATATTTTCCCTGGCGGCCGTTTCAAAATCCATCCCGACCATGCCGAAGGCGGCATTCCCCATAAAAGCGACGGCGGTCTTCTCCGGCCGGGCCAATTTAGCGCCCATGGCAAAACCCAGCGAAGCGCCTAACGGCGTGGATTTTCCCCAACCGACATACCCGCCCGGCACAGCTTCCCAGAACGGCAGCAGCTGATTGCGGGGGCTGCCCGAATCGTGGGTGATAATTGTTTCCCCGGCATCCAGGGCCTTTATCATATCTCCGACTACACGGTAGGGATTAATCGGAATCTCACCGGAAGTCAGTTTCGGCTGCCATTCTTTTAGCCATTCTTCTTTAACCGCTTTGATTTCTTGAGCGGCACCGTTCTTCTTTTTATATTCCGGGCCGAGTTGTTCTTTAATATCAACGATTAGCTGCCGCAGCACCAGTTTGGCATCCCCGATAATGGCATGCTCCAGGTTGTAATCTTTATTGATATCCCGTTCGTCCACCGTGGATTGGATAATCTTCTTATTGTCCGGGATAGGAGTGGTGAATGTTTCTTTAGTACAGCTGGAGCCGATAGCGAAGACCAGGTCGGCCTTATCCAGAAAATGGATGACCGCTCGGGGCCGCGTATTGCTGCCCGCCCCAAGCGCCAGCGGATGATTCTCCGGAAAGCCGCTTTTGCCGCTGAGCGTGGTAAAAACCGGAATCTGCAGCAGTTCCGCCAGTTCGCGTAGTTCATCAAATGCGGCAGCATGAAGGATGCCCTGCCCGGCACGTATAACTGGATTCTTCGCCGCAATCAGCGCTTTCGCGACGATGCGGATATCGGCGGGGTCCCCGGCGCTTCTAACCGGCTTGACCGGTGTATATTGAAACTTGGCATCGTCAAATTCTTCGTTCATAATATCCACCGGCACTTCCAGCAGCACCGGACCGGGACGGCCTGTCCTTATCAATGTAAACGCGCGCCGCATCATCTCCGGGATACGGTCGGCGAAATTAATCGTATCTGCCCACTTGGTGATGCCCTGATAGTTTTTCGCGGCCATAAAACTCGGGGGACGCTGCTGGCGGCGGTCGGCTCCGGCCGGCATCACCAGAATCGGGACGGACTCGCTGTAAGCCTGGGCAATGCCGGAATAAGCATTTTCGATGCCCGGCCCGGATTGGACCAGACAAACGCCGTTATGTTTGCAATTGGAAACCCGGGTATAAGCGTCCGCGATATTCACCCCGACCCGCTCCGTCCGGGCAATAATGCAGCGGATGCCTTCTTCGGCGCCAGCTTCGAAAATATCGTTTTGAGGGAAACCACTGACGAACTCAACCCCTTCCATTTTCAGGATTTTGGCGATGGCAGTTCTACCTTTCATAGACGCTCCCTCTCTAGCTTTTTATTTCAGGATTTCTTAAAGACGCTGATGGCGGCGTTGACACCGGCGCCCGCTTCCAGTTCGCAGCGTTCGGCCACCAGAATTTTTTCCAGCGCGTACAGCAAATACAAAACATTCGATTCGGAGGAAGATTCGCCCATCAGGCCGATGCGCCAGATTTTCCCTTTCAACGGACCGAGCCCGCCGCCGATTTCGAGATTGTATTCATTCAGCAGTTTTTGCCGGACGCGCAGGTCGTCCACACCGGCCGGGATACGCACTGAGTTTAAAGAATTCAGGCGGTGGCCGGCCCGGGCATGCATTACCATCCCCATTGCTTCCAGACCGGCAGTTAAGGCTGCGGCGTTCTTCTGATGCCGTTTGAGACGGGCATCCAACCCTTCTTCATAGATTAGTGCCAGCGCCTCATGCAGCGCATAAATCATTGAAACAGGGGCAGTATGATGATAAATTCGCCCGGTCCCCCAATACGCTGAAAGCAGACCCAGATCGAGGTACCAGCTCGGGCCTTTAGCCTTTCTGGCTTGCATTATGTCAAGCGCTTTCTGATTGACGGTAAAAGGCGCCAGTCCCGGCGGGCAGCTGATGCATTTCTGGGTGCCGCTGTAACAGATATCGATACCCCAGTCGTCAACCGCCACTTCCTGGCCGCCCAGGGATGTTACGGTATCCACCAAAAATAATGCGCCGTACTGTTTGGCCAGTTTTGAGGCTTCGGCCAGCGGCTGCAGTGCGCCGGTCGAAGTTTCTGCATGCACCAGTGCCAGCATTTTCACTTTCTTATGAGACTTGAGCGCCGCTTCGATGGCTTCAGCCTCGATGATATTGCCCCATTCGGCGGCGACCGGCACCACTTCCGCACCGAGTCTGGCCGCGTTATCTACCATTCTTTCCCCGAACACCCCGTTCACCCCGATGACCACCGTGTCGCCCGGCTCCAGAAAATTACAGAAACTGGCTTCCATACCGGCGGAACCGGTGCCGGAAATCGGGAAAGTCAGTTTGTTCTGCGTGCGGAAAAGATAACGCAGCAGTTCGACCGTATCGTCCATAATTTTAACGAAGTAAGGGTCGAGATGGCCCACCATCGGTGCGGCCATGGCCAGCTGCACCCGGGGATGAACGTTACTCGGTCCCGGTCCTAATAACATCCTTACCGGCGGGTTGAGATGCTGATACGAAACATTAGCCATGGATTCCTCCTGTCGATACGTTCATTGAGTTACTCTAAAATATCTGTAAAAAATATGCTTTGATATTAGCTTGTTAATATCAAAGCATATTACAGTGATTT
The DNA here is from genome assembly GCA_963772985.1 of uncultured Chloroflexia bacterium. Lineage (GTDB taxonomy): Bacteria > Chloroflexota > Dehalococcoidia > Dehalococcoidales > Fen-1064 > Fen-1064. Next base: position 76,780 of record CAVYZP010000033.1, on the reverse strand, counting down.
ATTGAAGTCAAACAGCCGATTTAGACCCGGGGGACACGGGCGTACGGTTCCGGATACACAACCGGGCCGTGGTCGCGTGACGGCAGAATGATGGTCGCAGTGCCGGGTACGATGACTTCGCCCCGCTGGTTTTCGCACCAGCAATCAATATCCACGCAATATTTGCCGGCATCGCAGTATTTCTTAACCACCTTGCCTTTGCAGAAACAGGTATCGCCCAGCATGCAGAATTTGCGGATTTCCGAACGCGATTTCCAGAGAAAGCCGTCATCGCCCATCCAGTTCGTTAAAACCATCGCCCGCCAGGCTTCGAGGTGCTCACCGGCGGCAAAGCGCAGCAAAGAGCCCGGCCGCACCATGTTCGGCGCCTGGAAAGTCGGGTCGTAAGAAACGATATGATGCGGGTCCCGCTCTTTGTAGATGCGCATCAGCCGTTCGGAGAAATGGACGTTGCCGTGCCCGCCGATGTTCCAGGCCTCTTTTTCGGTCAGGGTAAACGGCCCGCGCACCACCGGCGTCAATTCGTCCCCTTCTTTCACATCTTCCCAGTAACGGGGATTGGCGCCGCGCAGCATTTCCACTTCCTTATCCTGGGCTTTGTTAATTTTAATCAGGTCTTCCCGGGTATATGTCGGTAATTTCGAAACTTCTTTTTTATATTTGTTGGTTTCATCGACTTTGGCATTTTCGGTCCAGGTTTCCCAGGACAGATAGCCGCCGACGATAGCCCCGCCGCGGTAATAATCGCAGGTTTCGTAAGACATTACTTTCTGGCCGGCGAATTGACTGGACATCAACTTGGCATCCGAAGGGTATTTTACCCGGTAATTGAGCTTGTCGCCTTCGCAGAGCGGGCGGAACCACTCGTGCGCGGAACCTGAATAGAATCCGGAGATGCCGGCCGGCCAATCGTCCGGGTATTGCGCATAAGTAATGGTATAAATATAATTGGGCGGCGCGGTAAGACATTTGTACTTGGTGTTTTTACAATATTCCCGGTCGCGGTAAAGCGGATTGAGGTCGCCGATGCCGTCCACAAAATGCTCGATGGTGTCAATTGTCACTTCCCGGTTGAAATAAGGCTTCATATATCCGAACCCGCGGGCGCGGGCTTCTTCGCTGTCATAAACACGGCCTTTATTTTTGCATACTTCATACCATTTTTCGATGGGACTTAACTCATTTGCAGACATTTTTCTTACTCCTTTTTACTATGGTGTTTTTCACATTTATATTGTTAATAAATAACCTTAGTTTCAATCAATTCCGTGATTTCCCGGTCGTTGATGCCTAGCAGTTCCTTAAAAACATAGTTGTTGTTTTCCCCGAGGCAGGGCGCCGGCGGATTTTTGGCGGTTAGAGCCGATTTCCAGGGAGAGCGGTAGACAATGGTTTTCCCGGCAGCGGGATGTTGTTGCTCGATAAAGATACCCCGGTTTTTAACATGCGGGTCGTTAATTAATTCTTCGATATTAAAAGAAGGACCGGCGGCGATTCCCGCTTTTTGCAGTTGCCGCATTACTTCGTAATGCGTGAAATCTCTGGTCCAGCCGGCAATCAATTTGTTCAATTCATCCTGGTTTTGCCAGCGGCTGTACTGGTCGGCGAATTTTATGTCTTTGCACCAATCGGGATTACCCATAACGCGGCAAAGCGCATGCCATTTTTTATCCGTGTCCACGGCGATGGCTACCCATTTGTCGTGCCCTTTGCAGGGGTAGCAGCCGTGGGGCGCCATGATATCGTCGCGGTTCCCCATCCGCGGGCGGGTCCGGCGGTTCATCACTTCGTCCATAATTACTTCCGGAATCAGGCTGGTCACGCCTTCGTTCTGGGCGATATCCACATGCTGTCCCTTGCCGGTTTTTTTGCGGTAATTCAATGCCGCCAGCACGCCTACCAGGCCGTACATGCTGCCTATCGGGTCGCTGGGATACGGACCGGAAATCACCGGCACTTCGCCCGGATATCCGAACGATGCGCTCAAACCGCCGACCGCTTCCAGCGTAGACCCATAAGAAAGATAATCCTTATCCGGGCCGGTGCTGCCGAAAGCCGGTAAAGTGACCAGAATGATATCCGGTTTGATTTCTTTCAACGTATCATAACTCAATCCCCAGCCGGGCAGTGCCCGGGGCGCGAAATTGGTGATAATCACATCGCTGATTTTCACCAATTTCTTGATGATTTCCAACCCTTTCGGCTGCTTCAAATTAAGCGTGATGCTTTTAACGCCGCGGTTGGTGACGTTGAATTGTCCCTGATTTGGTCCCTGTTCGGGGTTTTTGGTGATTTTTACTACCCGCTGGGAATCAAGTCTTTGCCTGGTTTCGACTTTGATAACCTCGGCGCCCATGTCCGCCAGTACGCCGCCCATCCACGGCCCGGCCCAAACCCAGGTAAAAGCTATCACCCTGATTCCCTTAAGCGCTGGAGTACTCATCATCCTGTTTCCTGCCTCGATTGCTGATTCCGCTGAAATGAATCCGTGACCGTTTTCAGATAACTCCGGCTTCTTTCAATCTGTTTAAATCGCGTTTAGTATAACCCAGGCGCCCGCAATAAATATCTTCGTTATGCTGCCCTAAAAGCGGGGCCGGAGAAGGCGCCTCTTTTTGAATTTCAGAGAAACGGTACGGCACGCCCGGGAAAGTCAGTTTCCCGGTGTTTTCACGTTCGATATCTACGAAAAACTGCCGCGCCGCCATTTGTTTATCTTCGAGCACCTGGTGTGCGGTCCGTACCGCGCCCAGCGGTACGGCTTTTTCCTGGCTGCGCCGGTAGATTTCCTCTTCGGTATACTGCATCGTCCATTCCACCATTAACGGCTTGAGCGCATCCCAGTATTTTGCCCGCGAGGCAAAATCTTTAAACAATTCGTTATCCGCCCATTCCGGATGTCCCATCACCTCGACGAAACGCCGCCATTCTGCTTCTTCGACGAAAGCGGCGCAGATAAAGCCGTCTTTGCAGGGTAAAATATGAAAAGGCGCATGTCCCGCCGCATCGGTCCGGGCCATAATCTGCCCGCCGTACGCGTACCGTGCAATGGAAGAATTTAAATTCTGGATTACACTTTCCTGTTCGGACACGTCGAGCTGTTCCCCCAAACCGGTGTTACTCTGGCGGAAAATCGAACTCAGTGTCGCCACTGCCGCGCTCAAGCCGGCCTGGAAATTGAATAAATGCGCCGGCAGCTTGATGGGTTCTTTGCTGATATCGCCTTCACGCATCGAAATATAGCCCACGCCGCCGATATGCGCGCTCACCAGTTCACAACTCTGAAAGTCCTTGTAAGGGCCGGTCTGTCCGAAGGGTGTTATCGAAGTCATGACGATGCGGGGGTTAATCTCTTTAACAAACCGGTAAGTCAGTCCCAGCTGTTTCATTTGTTTCGGAGGATTATTCTCCACAAAAACGTCGGCGGATTTCAGTAATACACTGAATATTTCTGCACCGGTGGCCGCAGCCGGATTAAGCGTAATCCCCAGTTTGTTCATATTCAAATATTGAAACAGACCGCTGTTTTCCAAGCCGGGGATATCATGCAGAAAAGGGGCCGCTCGCCGGGAAGAGTCGCCGCAGCGCGGGTCCTCAATTTTTATCACTTCTGCCCCCAGGTCGGCCAGGATTTTCGCGCAGAATGGGGCAGAGATAAAATTGCCAAATTCAACAACCTTAACGCCGTCTAACACCTTGTAAAACATACCGCCCCCTAAACTGCAGATGAACCGCGATAGAACCGATGTCATGCTGTTTCACAACCGCACCGGAACCTGATTTGAACAATGCCGGATAAACTCAGTTATGTCAAATCTTCCGCGATATATTAAACCATCATTAATCGCGGTCTTGCTCACAAATTACTACCTGAATATCATCGCGATATTGAGCTTTATGATATAAAAAATGACTGTCGTTGTCAATATTAGATATCAAATATTGGCTCAAAGCCGTATCATCGGTAATTCGCAGTAGGCAAATCTTGTGACCGAATCGGAAATTAACTATTTGTAAATCGAAAATTGAAAGCTCTATACTCAAGATATAGCGCCTTTGCTCCAACCGCAGATATCGGGAAAAGCCGGTTCCCTTTATAAATAATTAAGACGACATTTTCAATATCTCATGAAACCGGTAAAGCTGAGACTATTTAGCTCGAGAATACGCTCTTTTGTGTTTCGAGCATCGCGGGAAAATATATTTCGGGATGTAAAACAACGTGAAAAAACCACTTGATTATAAATGGACGGCGTTAACCGCCGCCAGCGTCGGCACTTTTATGGCCAACCTGGATGCCAGCATCGTGGTCATCGGCCTGCCGACAATTTTGGCCCATTTGCACGCCAGTATCGTCCACGGAATCTGGATTATTACCGGCTACACGTTGATGATGGTAATCCTTTTTGTTTTGCTGGGACGTCTGGGGGATTTATACGGCCGGGTGCGGCTTTTTAATATGGGGTTTATCATCTTCACGCTTGGTTCGCTGCTCTGTGCGCTATCCAGAAACGGCGACCAGCTGGTGATTTTCCGCTTCTTTCAGGGCGCAGGGGCGGCTTTGCTGATGGCCAACAGCGGCGCCATAATCACCGACGCCTTCCCTAAAAACGAACTCGGCATGGGATTGGGAACATCGGTTATGGCCGTCAACCTGGGCAATATCGTGGGGTATACTCTCGGCGGGGTGCTGGTGACCTATTTTGGCTGGCAGTCAATATTCCTGGTCAATATCCCCATCGGGATTTTCGGGACAATCTGGAGTTACACCCACCTCAAAGAAATCAGCCGGAAACCGGTCGGCCAAAAATTTGATTACGCAGGGTCAATCCTGTACTGTATCGGACTGGCGACAATCCTGATTGGTCTGGCGATCGGCGACCCGCTTTCGGAGCGTAACCTGATCATCATCGCCTGCGGCGTGGCCTTTTTCGTCGCCGTTATCCTGGTCGAATTACGCATCAAATTCCCGACTCTCGACCTGTCCCTTTTCAAAATCAGGCTGTTTGCTGCCGGCAACGTGGCCGCTTTTTTAAACTCGCTGGCTTTCAGCTGCGGCCCGTTTCTCAGGTCGCTGTATTTGCAGCTGATACTCGGTTACAGCGCCGCTAAAACCGGCGTGCTGCTCATCCCGATGGAAATCATTATCTTTGCCATCAGTCCCATCAGCGGCAGAATGGCGGATAAATACGGCAGCCGGATTTTATGTTCGGTCGGCTTGGCTTTTAATGCGGCCGCTTTAATCTGGTTCTCGACGTTAAATCAAAAATCGTCCTATAGCGAAGTACTGGTAAGCCTGGCGTTATTTGGGTTCGGCATGGCTTTATTCTCTTCGCCGAATTCCAGTTCCGAAATGGGTTCCGTACCGCCGGAGAAACGCGGCGTCGCCAACGGCATCCGCATGACCGTGAACCAGACAGGCGCTGTGCTCAGCGTGCCTTTTTCTTTGCTGCTGATGACGCTGGTAATGCCCTATAATAAACTTTCGCAGATTGTCGGCAGTTCCCAGCTGATCAGTTCCAATGAAGTGCCCATTTTTCTGAGGTCGATCAATCATGCCTGTCTGATTCTCGGATTCGTGACGCTGGCCGCGATTATCCCTTCATTGATGCGCGGCTCTAAACTAAATGCGGCGGCTGCTTCATCAGATAATCGCAAATAAAATCTGGAGGAAACAATAGTGAACTTAAAAATAAATAAAAGCAGCACCGGTACCGGCTGGATTGATGTCAGCGTTCCGCTGCGTGAAGACATGGCCGTTTTCGCTAATGAACAAAAATTGCGCATCGAGCGGCGCGCTTCGATGGAACGCGGCGACGGCAGTAATAACTCCACTTTGCATATCGGCGTACATACCGGCACACATCTGGATGCTCCCCGGCACGGTATTGCCGGCGGTAAGAGTATCGACCAGATGCCGCTGGATATCGCCATCGGGCCGGCCCGGGTAATCGAAATCAAGGACAACCGGACTATCCGCACTGAAGAATTAAAACAGTACGAATTCAAGCCGGGGGAGCGTGTTTTGTTTAAAACGCTCAACTCTCAAAGGTGCTGGACCACTGATAATTTCGTGGCAGATTTTGTCGATATTTCACCCGAGGCTGCGCAGTTTCTTGCCGACGCAGGGTTAAGTCTCATTGGCCTGGATTATCTTTCGGTGCGCGCCCCTGCCAGCCCGACCGGGACGCACAAAATCTTGCTCGGTGCGGGCATCTGGCTCCTCGAAGGGTTAAATCTTGCCGCAGTCAGCGCCGGAAACTATGACCTTATCTGTCTGCCGCTGAGAATTGTCCAGACTGACGGCTCTCCTGTCAGGGCAGTTTTGCGGCAGATTTCCTGATTGCCTAGCCCGGCCTGAAACCAAAAAGCTTGTAATCTATCAAAACCAAATGTTAAGATAGCTAACATGACAGTATCTTTTAAAGCTAAATACGGCCCGTGGGCATTAATTACCGGCGCATCACGGGGACTCGGCGCGGAATTTGCACGTCAGTGTGCCGAACGGGGGCTGAACACGGTTCTGGTCGCCACGAACCCCGAATTGCTCCAGGCCCGGGCCGATTCGATAAAAAAAGATTACGGTGTTGAAGTCAGGACAATCGTGCTGGATCTCAGCTGTGAAGAATTTCTGCCGGATATTACCCCGGTCACCGGCTCCCTCGAAATCGGCCTGCTGATAAATAACGCGGGCTTGTCCAAAGTCTCACCGTTTTTGAATCTTGCCGAAGACGAGTTGATAAAACAGCTGCACGTCAACACACGGGCGGGTCTCATTCTGACCCGTCACTTCGCCCGGAAAATGGCCGAACGTAAACGCGGCGGAATTATTTTTCTTGCTTCAGGTTCGGCACTGTCCGGCACCGCTTATTCGGCAAATTACGCGGGCACAAAGGCTTATAACCTGATATTAGCGGAGAGTTTATGGTATGAACTCAAACCGCATGGTGTGGATGTACTCGGTTTCATGGCAGGGCCAACAAAAACCCCGGGGTGGGATGCAAACACGCCCAGGCCGGGCCGGTTCGTGAAAGTGATGGACGTTAAAACCACCGTAACCGAGGCCCTGCAGGCGCTGGGGAAAAGGCCCAGCCTGATTGCCGGAAAATCTAACCGTCTTGGTTACTTTTTTATGGGGAGGATGTTATCCCGCGCCCGGGCGATAAATATCGTCAGCGGCTCGATGGACAAAATGTTCGGGCCATTCGGAAAAGACATTTGAAATAAACCGGAAAGGAGTAAAAATCATGCCTAAATTCGACCCTGAAATCGTGCATCAGTGCGCGCTGCAGTCCCTGGGGAAACCGAAGCCTGAAATGTTCGATGCTTTCGCCAAGGCGCTAGCCGAGCATTATCCGAATACGCTTGATTTCTCGCAACCATGGATTTACAGCATCGCCGGCGGCGCCATGATTCAAATGAAGCTCTACTATGCTTCCACCAGCGAATATATCATGATCTGGGGCACGCCAATCGGGTCCGAAGGTCATTCCGGTAGGCATTTTGCCGGATTCTGGGATACGGTCATTGACGGCGAAACCTGGTATTACGCCGAAGGGCAATTCGAGAAGACGGTTTATAAACCCGGCGACCGCATCTACGTCGGTCCCGGCCAGGCGCGTGCCATGAATTTCACCAACGGCGTCTGGGCGGTGGAATACGCCCGCGGTTATATCCCGGCCAGCATGCCTTTCGGGGTTGCCGAAGAGCTATTAATTTGCGTCGATTATTTAACCGTCGTCCAAACTTTTAGCCTGTACACCGACCTGATAATGCAAGCCTGGGGCCAGAAAGTGAAAATCCTTAAGCCGGTTACCAAACCCGTCAGCTGGGTTGCAAATAAAATAACCCGGGCGCTGGAACCGGCCCCGGAAGTTACCGAAATCCCGAAAAAGAATATCCGCTGGTTTAAACAAAAATCAAAATGAGTGGAGCGACCGCGCTAAATCAATAATCCGATTCTGTGTCCTTCGCTGATTGCCTCCAGGATGCGGCGCGGCGCGACACAATCCCCGATCGGGTAAATTTCCGGGGCTAATCCCTTGATTTCCTGCAGCAGCCGCCGGTCCGGTTTAGCACCCGCAGCGAGCACCACGGTATCTGCTGCCAGCGTTTGCTCTTTCCCATCACGCGCTGTGATAACAACGCCTTCAGCGAATATTTTTTTGCACTCCACGCCGGTCATCATGGTTACGCCGTCTGCCGCGAGTCTGCTGATCAGTCCCGGCTTAAAGGACGAACCCACACCGGCTGCCGGTTCGTCCAACATTTCAATAACCGTTATCTTTTTACCGTGCTTAGACAAAAATTCGGCTGTTTCGCAGCCGACCAATCCGCCGCCGATAATAACAACACGCTGTCCGACAGCAGCGCCGGATAACACTTGTTCGGCAAAAACCACGTTTTCCCCGGCAACCCCCGGTATTGGGGGAACGGCCGGGATACCCCCGGCCGCCAGGATAATAACATCAGGCCTAAGTTGTTTAATCAAAGAGGCGTCAGCCTCTTTCTGCAACACAACGCTGATGCCCAGCTTTTGAACCTGACGCACAAAGAAATCAATCAGCGGCCTGATTTCAATCTTGCCCGGAGGTACCACGGCCAGATTCAATTTACCGCCCGGTTGCGGCAGCTGCTCATAAATCGTGACGCGGTGACCTCTTTGCGCAGCGATGATGGCCGCTTCCATCCCGGCCGGCCCACCGCCGATTACCAGCACATTTTTTACAATTTTCGCCGGTCTGATGCGGGATTCTCTCTCTTTGCCCACGCAGGCGTTAACCGAGCAATGCAAGCTTACGTCCAGCAAAGTCAAATCGTCAACACAAACATTACAGCTGATGCACGGACGAATATCGTCAAAGTTTCCTGAAGCTGCTTTCTTAATTAACTGAGGGTCGGCGATTTGCGCCCGTCCGATAGCAATCAAATCGGCTTTTGACTCCTGTAACAATTTTTCTGCCAGTTGGAGATTGATTCTTCCGACGGCAATCACCGGTATTTTTACCGTCTTTTTTATCGCCCCTGCCAGTTCTGACAGGTTACCTTCGGGTTGGCCCATCCCGGCGCGGTTGTAACCGGAATAAGTGCCATAAGCCCCGCCGGTAACATGAATCGCAGCGCTGCCGGCTGCTTCGGCCATCCTGGCGATTTCCCGGGCTTCATCAATCGTTAGCCCGCCCTCCAGTCCGTATTCCATGCCGTTGATGCGGCACCAGACAGGATAGTCTTCACCGACCGCGTTCCTGATACCGCCGATTATCTCCAGCAGAATTTTTGCCCGGTTTCTCACGCTGCCGCCGTATTCATCGCCACGCCGGTTGAAATAAGGGGACAAAAAATGCGCCAGTAAATAGCTGTGGGCGGCATGCACTTCAACGCCATCGAAACCGGCATCTTTCGCCCGGAGGGCTCCCCGGATAAAATGATTGATGATATCTTTGATTTCTTCTTTTGAGAGTCCTTCGGTAACTTTTTTACCATAATATTCCACCGGTGACGGTGCCACCGGCTGTAATACGAAATTATTTGATGCTGCTAGCAGACCGGCGTGGCAAAGTTGGAGGGCCATCTTGCCGCCGGAGTCATGCACCTGAATGGCCAGCCGGCTCAAACCGGGGATAAAACGGTCGTCATCAATTCTTAGTTGACGGATGCCGCGTTGCCCCATTGGAGAATCCACGCTCACCATTTCGGTGATGATTAAACCCGGACCGCCAAGCGCCCGCTCGTTGTAATAATCAATTTGCTGCAGCGTGACACTGCCGTCTTCCGCGCCGAAGTTATTGCCCATCGGCGGCATTACTACCCGGTTTTTAAGTTGTAATTTACCGATATTGCACGGCTGAAAAAGCTTGTCCAATCCCGGTTTACGACTCATTGATAATCTCCAATATTTTAAATCTTATTTGCCGGTTACCGGATTCTTGTAGTGATAAGGGAAAATATAGCCCGAGGGATAGGTCGCAAAATGAGTGTTAGGGCCGGGCGCCGGCCGGTCCTGATTTGGCGGGTTCGGGATATACGGTGTCTTGACCCAGCCGTCTTCATAAGGGCTGCTGAAAATGTTATTAAAGAAGAGTTTTTTAAATTTCCAGATCCCGTCCTCTTTGACGTATTCATTTTCCCAGATGCCGGCGCCGACGATGGCGCGGAGTTTGCCGCCGCGGTACAGGGCACCGTGGAAGAGACTGTACCAGCGGGCCTTGGCGTTCTTGCCGTCGGGTTCGACGTCAACAATACCGGCCAGCGGCATGATCAGGTGCAGAAATTCCGGGGGCGCCGTTTTCTCGCCGTTGTAGCCGGTGTAATGGATGGGGAAAGAGAAACTTTTTTTCACGGCTTCCCATCCTTTATAGAGGCCGGTTTCGTTCAGCTCGACGGAAACTTCGGGGCTGTGGGACCACAAACTGATAATCTCTTCCTCCTGCCAGTGTTCGAGATAATAGCAGTAAGCGTGCTGTAATTTCTTGATGGACTCAGTGTCTTCCACCGTCTGGAGCCGGGCTTTGAGCTGTTCTTCGGTTTGCTCTTTCTCTTTGATTTTGGTTTCGAGCTTTGCGACAGTTTCCGTGAGCGTCTTGAGTTTAGCTTCAACTTCGGCTGAATTCATATTGGCCTCCTTACCGATTTGTAGACGATTATATTCCTTCCGCCATTCACTTATCAATTATTCCTGGAACTGTAAAAAAAAGGGCGGGTTGAAAACCCGCCCTCAGATTGGACGTAGTTGCAACCGGACCGGACCTAAGATTCACCCTTTTCATGGTACACGTACTTGCCGCCGCGGACCCAGGAAGCCGCCGCACCAATCAGACACATGATGATGCCGAATATCAGGACCTCCACCAGACCGTGATGGAATGCAGAATCAATTAATCCGGGGAAGAACGCCCGGGATGTGATATTCGCCGCCTGGGCTGCCGGTAGCGCGTTCAACACACTGGCCGGAATCATCGTTGCTAGCGGATTATAACCCAGGAAGGCCGCGAAGAGATAACCCACCGGCGGCGCACCGGCCACCTGATGGGCCACCGCCGCGGGGATACCGTTCGCGATCAGGCCGTTATACAGTGCCGCGGGCATGGTGGCATTCAACCCCACGACCATCAGCGTGAAAATAACCGCCATCGAAATCGGACTGCCCACATTCATTAACGTGGCGCGCATGCCGGAACCGGCGCCGCGGTGCTTGGGCGGCAGGCTGTTCATGATGGCCGCCGTATTCGGAGCCATAAACATCCCCATGGATAAACCGTCAAGAAAGATAATTGCGGCGAACAACGGGTACTTAAAATTCACCGGCAGCAGCAACAGCAGGAAGAATCCGACAGCCGTCAGAATCATGGCGATGGTCGCAAAATAACGGGAGCCATAACGGTCGGACAACCGGCCGGAAAGCGGCCCGAGCAGCAGGATTCCGATACTGGATGGTATCATATAAATCCCGGCCCATAACGGGGTTACCTGGAAATCGTAACCGTGTAACGGGAGCCAGATACCCTGCAGCCAGATGGTCAGCATCAGCATAAATCCGCCGCGCGCCAAAGATGACATCAGCGTCGCGACACTGCTGGAGGCGAAGGCCCGGATGCGGAACAACTCCAGCCGGAACATCGGAGCTTTAACCCGTTGTTCGATCAAGATAAATGCAATCAGCAGTATGATGCCGCCGATGAGCATGCTCAAAACGAACGGAGTCGTCCAGCTCATTAACGAATGGGCGCTGGGATTGATGCCGTAAATCAGGGCAATCAGCACCATCGTTAAACCGGCGGCAAAAGTAAGGTTCCCCAGCCAGTCAATGGGTTCCTGCTGCCGTTTGCCGACTTCATGCAGTGTGCGGTAGGCCCAGATTGTGGCCAGCAGGCCGATGGGCACATTAAACAGGAAGACCCAGCGCCAGCCCGCCTGAGAAAGCAGGCCGCCGACCAGAATTCCCAGAAATGAACCGCCTATACCGGCCACCTGATTCAGCCCAAGGGCCATACCCCGCTGATTTTCCGGAAAAGCATCGGTGAGAATGGCCGCGGAGTTAGCGAAAAGGAAAGCGCCGCCAATCCCCTGAATCACCCGGAAAAGGATTAATTCGATTGCCCCGGCCGAACCTTTACTCCAGGTCAGCGCGCATAAAAGAGAACCGAACGTGAAAATGGCAAAACCCAGATTATACATGCGGGTCCGGCCGAACATATCGCCCAGACGGCCGAAAGCGACAACAAAAACGGCGGTGACCAGCATGTATCCCATCAGCAGCCACAACAAAAAATTGCTGCTGCCGGGAGCCAGCGGGTTAATGCCGATGCCTCGAAAAATAACGGGTAAAGCTAAAAGGACGCTGGTAGTATTGATAAAAGCCAGCATTATCGAAAGCGTAGTGTTGGAAAGGGCAATCCATTTATACTCAAGACCGCCGCGGCGTTGGCCGGAATTATTGGGAATATCTTGCATTTTCAGGGCACCTCTGATTACGGATTAATTTATGTAATAAAAATTAAATTATTTGTTATCAATACATTGACTGTTAGTCATAATAACTAACTTATAATTTTATTATAGGTTACGAAGCATGACGAACGCAAAGGACAATAATAGCGACAAAATCTTGAGTCCCTTCAGGACGAAATACTCGCGACAGCGGTCGCAGGTACCTAATCTAAAATAGCGCTAAAAGTCGCCCCTGGTGAGTCCCTTCTCACTGAATCTCCAAAATTCAGAAAATGGGAATCTTCCTCCCTCTCAGGCCGTAAGCGAAGCTGGAGGTCCCGGAGGCACGAACGGGAGAGGAATTAAAGCCGAAGGTCCCTAAGTTTACGAAAGGGAGAGATTGACAACTTCTATAAGCTGAAAGCTGACTGCTGACCGCTGAAAGCTCGTCCAAAATAGCGACAAAAACCGCCTCGGTTAGTCCCCTTCGCCCTCGAGGGGAGAAGGTTAGGATGAGGGTGAAATGGTTGGTAGCAAAAATACTCGGAAAATAGCGACAAAAACCGCTTGACAATATTAAATCATATGTCATACAATAATCTCACGTTTGAGAGCGACCGTAAAACTCTCCGTCATGATTCTTACCGCCGGGGCCGGTTGGGCATTCAGGAAATGCCCATGTACAACGGCTTTAGGGGTTCCCGGGGGAAAAGTATCGGAATACAGAGAACGTTCCGGTACCTTTCAACCGGCGCGAACTATACGACTAAGGCGGCAACCGCAGGCCACGGACACTCCTTATTCACAGTCCTCCCGGGTTGGTGGACGCAAAGGCCCAGGCTCGTCAGAATCCAGCTCCTGAGCGCCCGGTAAAGGGCAAATATTGAGGACCCACTGTTGCAAGGGCAGCAATCCCCCACAACCTGTCATTCCCGCGAAAGCGGGAATCCAGCCATCATCCTCTCCCGTTATCTTTCTGGATTATCGGGTCGGAGCCCGAAAATGACAAAATGGGAAGGGTTCTAACAAAAGCGGCCGAAACGCCGTTTCGCCTCACGTCATTTCAGAAACGCAGAGTGCTTCCGCATACCCGAAAACCCAAAAATATTCGTTTCCACTGCTATAGAAAATGCACTTTTTACAAAACGAATAAGAGAATTGCGGTAAATGCATCAGCTGAAGTCAGCAGACTCCGGGACCTTAACAACAGAATAATGATGAAATTTCACTTTTTTGCGAGGAGTAGCCGTAGGGTGGGCACACCCCACCAATGCGGCCATGCATACCGGCGAAAACCCGCAGGTACTTTGCACAGCATGCGGAGCAAATGTACGGTATCTACTGATTGCTAGGACAATTGTGTTTTCGTATTTTGGATTTCGTGTTGGTTTCGCATTTCGATATTCGAATTTAGGATTTGTTTGGAACTTGGATTTTCCCTGTTCCCGTCATTGTCCGGCCATAATATTTATTCTATGGTGGAGGCATATCAGCGGGTTTTCTTTCTGCGGAAAAGGTCGTCAAGCAGTTCGCGGCTGCTGTGCGCGCCGCGGATTTCTGCCGCGATGACCGGCCCGAAATGGGTGAGCATCAGCGCAACCACAATCAGCGGATACAAGATGTAAACCCAGGAATGGGTAATAAAACCGGCGGAGAACGGTACGGAAACAAGACTGAGGTTAAACGATAGGATAACGTTGCGGGTGAGCGCCCATAATATGATGGTAATACAGACGGCGGCCAGCATTTCCCAGGGCAGGATAAACAGGAACACCCCGAAAGTTGTGGCCAGCCCATTGCCGCCTTTGAATTTGAGGAAAATCGGCCGGATATGCCCGGCGACGGCGGCCAGACCTGCGGCCAGTACAAAATAAGCACCTGGACTGACCGGGTGGAAAGACGGCGAACCCATCAGAAACCAGGCGATGGCGACCGCGGCCAGGCCTTTAACGACATCCAGAACACCGGTGGCGATGCCGGCCGATTTGCCGATATTCAGAAAAGTATTCCGCGCCCCGACATTGCCCCCGCTGATTTGCCTCACATCTTTGCCGGCAGCCAGGCGGGTGAAAATGTAGGCAAACGGCACCGAGCCGAGCAGATAGCCGATAACGACCGCAATAATTCCGGTGATGAAGTTATTGATTATCACTTTTTCCACACCAATCCGTTGGAGTACCGGCAGCAGGAAGTAGACCTGATGAAATTTTATGTAAACAATTTGCTTTGTGTGATGTCAGTTTAGCACCGGAACAGCATAGTTTTCAATAAAATAACCGCAAATGAGCGAACTTGTTATAATACAAATAATACCGTCGTTTGCACCCGCCCCTTCTCCCGGATACATGAGGATGTGAATTTGAAATTCAAATTGTTTCTCCTCATCGGAGTGATATTACTGACCGCACCAATCCTGGTAAGCTGCGCGCCCTCGTCTCAAAGCGGCCTGGGTAAAACGCTTAACACGGCTACCAGAGGCTACCACTTCAGCACTTTCAGCTGGGAAGTCAAATCCATTTTCGGCGAAATCAGACAGACCTGGGATAACCGGAACCTGTCCGCCGGCGATACGCAGCTTGTAGTTGATTATTTTAATGACATGCAGCAGAATACGCTTTCCGCGTCCGAAGAAACCGCGCTGCAGAAAAAAGTGGAAACGATTATCGAGCTGCAGATTCGCACTGTTTTGCGGCAAAACGGCATTATCAACCCCTTCGATTCGTTCCTCGGCATAAATTTTCCCCCGATTGATTTTGAACTGGAGGAACCGCCGCACCTGCTGGTAATTTCGCCCAGGAATCAGATCGACCGGATAAAGGACATTTTACTGCTGCAAAATATGACCGGCGCGCAGATGAACGACATTGAAAATCAAGTGGCGGCGTCAGGCTATTCGGCGCTGGTGGTGGAACTGGGCGGGCTGGGAGTGACCTTCCCCACTTTTGTGAATGCCGATGAGAGTCTGCAGAGCGTCCTTGATGCGGCGACGGAAGAGTGGACACATCAATATTTGGCATTCAAACCGCTGGGGTTCCGCTATGTGCTGGACCTTCTGGGTATCTCCCGCAGCCAGGATATTATCACGATGAACGAATCGCTGGCCGGCATTATCAGTTCGGAAATCGGTCAGCAGGTTTATGACAAATACTACGCGAGTTACTTCCCGGCAACAAATAATTCGCCGGCAGCAACCGCGTCCGCTCCGGCTTTCGATTTTAACGCCGCGATGAGACAAATCCGGCAGAATGTGGACGCGTATCTCGCCGCCGGGCAAATTGACGAAGCAGAACAGTATATGGATGCGCAGCGCGATTACCTGCAAACCCAGGGCTATTACATCCGCAAATTGAACCAGGCCTATTTTGCGTTCTACGGGACTTACGCAGACACCCCGGCTTATACCGACCCCATCGGCACGGCCATTCAAAATATCAGGAATCAGAGCGGCTCGTTAAAGGACTTCCTGAATGAGATGGACCATGTGACCAGTGTCAGCCAGTTGGACAAGCTGGAGAGTAAGTAAGCCGGTGGTTAGGCGCTTTTCCTGACGTGGGTAGCATTGCGGCTGGTGTTGCTCTGTTTTGCTTTTACTTTGGCCCTCGCCAGACGATTGAGCTTGTGTCTCATTGAATTACTCATTGTTATGCTCCAATTTATTTGAAATTTTTAGCTGCTTCATTGCAGGCGCTCAAAGATTTTTTGTTTTATGCAATGAAAATGGACACCCTTTATCCTTCAAAGTTCTTGCCCAGTTTCCTGGCTTTTCTGCGCCGGCCCTGCCGCGCGTTAATCCGGGCTTTAACCAAATGTGAACCTCTTTTAAAATGCTGAAATGCGACCATTTTTACCTTCCTTTCTCATGATTTGTGATTAATGTTTTTTCTGAAATTTTTTTACATTCATACGGTGATTCTCGTTTACTCCAGATAATCCCGAAGTTTACGGCTGCGGCTGGGGTGACGTAATTTACGTAACGCCTTAGCCTCGATTTGACGGATGCGTTCGCGTGTGACCTTAAACTCCAGGCCTACTTCCTCCAGGGTCCGGCTGCGGCCGTCTTCCAGTCCGAACCTGAGTTGAATAACCCTCTGTTCCCTGGGAGTTAACGTCAATAATACGGTGGTAATCTGGTCTTTGAGTAACTCTTTCGAAGCGCTGTCCGGAGGCTGGATGGCATTATGGTCTTCGATAAAATCACCGAGATGACTATCGGCTTCTTCCCCCATCGGCAGTTCTAAAGAAACAGGCATTTCCGCCACTTTGATAATGCTGCGTACTTTGGCCGCGGAAAGTCCTAATTGCTCTCCGATTTCAGTCGGAGTCGGATCACGGCCTAACTCCTGGGTCAGTTTACGGCTGACTCTCATTAATTTGTTGATGGTCTCAATCATGTGCACGGGCACGCGGATGGTACGCGCCTGGTCGGCGATGGAGCGGGTAATTGCCTGGCGTATCCACCATGTCGCATAAGTGCTGAATTTAAAACCCTTATGGGGATTAAACTTTTCCACTGCCCGAATTAATCCGATATTCCCCTCTTGTATCAGGTCCAGCAGCGACATACCGTGTCCAACGTTCTTCTTGGCGACACTGACCACCAGTCTTAGATTGGCCTCAGTTAAATAATCAGCGGCCGCTTTTTCCGCTTTTTCGACACCGGCCAGGTATCCGGACAGAAAAACCTCATTGGCATCCAGTTTGGCGATGAAACTGCTTTCTATCACCAGCCCGGGAATACCCGATAATGCGATCTTACGGCCGATAGCTGTCAATACTTTATCCGGCAGCAGCGCAATTTCGACGGAAAGCGCAATCAATCGAACCTCAATCGGCGGGGCAGATAAACCCAATTTATCGGCAATATCCTGTACCATCAGCGGGTCAATGACACCATCGATCGCTGCCCGGAATTTTAACGCAGTGATTGTTTGCAGGAAACCGGTATTTTCGGGTAAACCGACATTTTCCTGAAGCTGCCGGATAATTTCCCAGGATAAACCGAGGTCTTTGATTATTGTCTGAAAAATCCGGCTGGCGGAAGCCTGATTATCACCAATTTCGAGCCCATGCCTGATGACGGAAACACGTTTTCCCACTTCAATCCGGCGGGCGGTAATTTTTTCATCGGCGGCAGAGAGCAGCGGAACACGCCCGATTTCATGAAGGTAAAGGCGGACAGGGTCTTCTTCCACCTCTTGATTTTCTTCGATATAAACTTCAGATGCCGTTCCCGCGGAGTCCTTATTTTCGGGGTCGCGCTCGATTTCCAGTAAAGCCTCTTCTTGCGGGAACGATTCAGCTTCTTTTAGTACATACTGCTCTAATTCCAGGGGATTTGAGGTCAGGGTATTAATCGTCATTTTTCACCTTCCGGTTTATTCCACGGACCTCATTTAACGAAAATATCCGGTTGTTTAGTTATTCACGTTCTGTTTTCCGGGCCCGCCGCATTTTACACGGCTGGTTTTTAACTGCCGCGGTTCTTACGTTTGTTCCTTCTGGCATTATTTTTGGCTTTGAGCAGATAGGCATCGCGTTTCGTCATGAACCGCTGATGAACCTTGAATTCTTTGAGAATACCGCTGGTCTGAACTATTTTCTGGAAACGGCGGAGAAGTGATTCTTGAGATTCTCCCGGATGCAAAACGACATCAGCAGACATGTTGAACCATCCTTTCTGTGTGCAGGTGCAGTAATCCAAAGTCACCTGGAGGGAAATGGGCCGCAGCCGGTGGGAGGAACATTATTCCAAGAGGGGAAAATGAATCCAGTGAGGATAATTTGAAAGGGAGCCGGGAAAGGGATAAAGGATCTACCTGTTACAGTTCTGACTATACTCTGACCAATCCGCCGTGTCAAACATGACAAAACGTAATTACACTCGCGATGAATGAATATTTATTTGTCATCGGCCATATATTTTTTCTGACAATCGGGACACATGCCATGAGTAAACTCAGCCTGAGAGTGCTCTTCGACATATTGTTCGACAGTGTGCCAGTAGCCCTGGTCGTCACGGATTTTTTTACACCAGGCGCAGATGGGAATCAACCCGCTTAGTGTCTTGATTTTGGACAAGGCTTCCTGCAGTTCCCGGAGCAGCTTCTCCCGTTCTTTTTCCAGACGGGCGCGGTAAAGGCCGACTTCAATAGCGATGCGTAAATCGTTTTCTTCAAACGGTTTGGTGAGATAACCGGCGGGCAGAGTTTCTTTAGCTCTATCCAGAGTTTTTTCATCCACGAAGGCAGTGAGGAAAATAACCGGAATACTAAACCGGGCGCGGATTTTCGCGGCCGTTTCGATACCGTCCATCGGCCCTTTCAGCCCGATATCCATGAAAATCAAATCCGGCTTGTTGCCGTTGACGCTTTCAATTGCCTGTTCCCCGAAGGGCACCGTATCGGTCACTTCATGTCCCAGTTTCCGCAGGGTGCCGGCGATATCCATGGCGACAATAGTTTCATCTTCCACCACCAGGATTCTTGCTTGCTCCATTTACTTTTCCTCCTTGTTCCGGGGAAAATTAATTTGATAAGCCGTGCCGTGACGGCGGTCTATTTCAAGGATTCCGCCAAGCTGGTCGCGCACTAAATTGGAAACCAGTTTAATCCCAAGTGTGGAATTATTAGCGAGGCTGACGCCTTCCGGAATCCCCACACCGTCATCTCCAACCGTAAGCTGCAACCCCTTTTCATTCTCTGTTAACGATATCGTGATCAGACCTTTGCGATTGCCGGGGAAAGCATATTTCAGCGAATTGGTAACCAGTTCGTTGATAATCATGCCGCAGGGAATTGCCGAATCCACATTGAGGAAAACATTACTTTGCGCAACATTAACCGCAACCCGGACAGGACTGACCGCATAAGACTTGACTAAACCGGCGCTCAGTTCTTTGATATAATCCGTCATATTGACACTGGCCAGGTTCTCCGACTGGTAGAGTTTGTTATAAACGAGCGCCATGGATTGAATCCGGTTTTGACTGTCTTTCAGCAGCGCAGCCGCGTCTTTGTCTTTAACCCGTCCTTCCTGCAGACGCAGCAAACTGGAAATGACCTGCATATTGTTTTTGACGCGGTGATGCACTTCTTTGAGGAGGGTTTCTTTTTCGGCCAGCGAAGCCAGGATTTTCGCTTGGGCCTGCTTACGTTCAGTAATATCGCGAATGGTCACCATCACGATGTATCTGCTTTCTAACAGGATACGATTGGCTTTTGTATCCACCGGTATTTTGCGGCCGTCTTTAGTGAGTAATTCCAGCTCATAAGAAGCGGGGGAACTAACACTGCCAGCCTGTCTCGTCCGATACCCTTCATCCAATATTTGTTTATATTGCGGCGCAATTAGTTCCGTAAATATTTTGCCGTAAAGCTCGCTGCCCTGATAACCGGTCATCTCCTCCATCTTTTGATTAGCGAATGTCACCGTTCTGTTATCAAGGATAATAATTCCATCACCGCTTTTTTCCACCAGCGTAGAATATTTCTCCTCCGAAGCTTTGAGCGCATCTTCGGTCTGTTTCCGGGCGGTGACATCGGTAAAGAAACCGACATTGCACTCTCTTCCGTTGATTACGGTCTTCACCGCGTTGATATCCATATAGATAATGGCGCCGTCCTTTCTAAGGCAGGGGAGCGAAACGATTGTTTTTTCGCCCCTGGTTTGGGCGTCAAATTCCGCTTCGGCAAAATCACGTAAACCGGGCGGGTGAATATCGCTGACCTTCAGCCCGGTTAATTCTTCCGCCGTGTAACCCAACAATTTACAAATGGCGGGATTGACATATTTTTGCTGTCTGGTAGCGACATCGGCAATCATAATTCCTTCGGCCGCCGATTCGAAAAGGGTTTTGTACCTTGCTTCAGAATCCAGCAGCGCCGCTTCAGCCTGCTTACGTTCCGTGATATTTTCGACGGTACCATCGAAGTACAAGATATTTCCGCTGGCATCCCGGATAGCCCGGGCATTTTCCCGGACCTGAATTGACGTCCCGTTTTTACGTTTCCAGGTGTATTCGTAACCCTGTATTAAGCCATTCCTTTCAATATTTTCAATAAATTGTTTTCGCGGATAAGACGGTTCAAAGACGCCGCTGTCCAGATTGCGGTTTGACAGTTCTGCGAAATCGGAATAACCCAGCATTTCGATGAGCGCCGGATTGGCCATTAAAATACGCCCGCTCGGGGTTGTCCGGTACAGACCGATGGGGGAATTTTCATATAACTCATGGAAACGAGACTCGCTCTCTTTAAGCGCATCTTCGGCCTGTTTACGCTCGGTAATATCGTGATAGAGAACCTGATACCGCATCTTACCATCCCAGAAGACATCCTGGCGGTAAACCTGCAGATGCCGAATAGCGCCGTCTTTTCGGATGATGTCTGCTTCATAGTTATCGGGGTAGGGTATGCCCTGCATCAGTTTCTCATGACGCAG
This sequence comes from uncultured Chloroflexia bacterium, assembly GCA_963772985.1. Taxonomy (GTDB): domain Bacteria; phylum Chloroflexota; class Dehalococcoidia; order Dehalococcoidales; family Fen-1064; genus Fen-1064. The sequence goes on along the minus strand of CAVYZP010000033.1, from coordinate 55,915 downwards.
AGCCCATTTGGCATAGGATTCGGTTGTGAAATGCGTATGCGGCGGTCCGGTTTTTACCTCTTCGATATTTTTATAACCAAAAATATCCATAAACGCCTTGTTTACATAGACCGTGCCCTGGTCGATATTGAGGATATAGGTACCGATGAAAGAACGGTCGATGGAATTACGGAGATTCTGTTCAGTAAGCCTGAGGGAATCTTCCGCCTGTTTCCTTTCGGTGATATCCTTGATAATTCCGTTGAAATAGAGGAAATCACCTTTTATGTCAACAACTCTGGTACCACTGGAAATAACCCAGCGCCATTCGCCGGAAGCATGCCGGAGGCGGTATTCTATTTCCGAACTGAATTTATATCCGGCTGAGTAAGTGTTATTAATTTCATTTTTTAAAATCGGGATGTCCTCGGGATGCACAAAGTCAATGAAAGGTTTGCCGATAAGCTCTGCTGGACTGTAACCGAGAATATTGTTAACTGACGGAGAAACATATATATATTCTTCACGTTGGTTGGTTGTGAATATTATGTCTAATGTGTTTTCGACAATCATGCGATACTTTTGTTCGCTCTGACGTAACGCTTCCTCGGCTTCTTTGCGTTTGGTTATTTTCCGGGCGTAAATGCGTGTCTGATTGTTCGTTAAGGGAGAAATCATCTGCTCATAGTACTCATGGCCGACCTGAATTTCACGAATCACGGTATTTGACCGATCAGCATCCGTGAGATCTTTAACAACCTGCGCCCAATTTGCTAAGAAAGGATGACGGGGTCCTAAAACAGCAATATCAGGAAAAATAATCTTCGTTGCCGGGTTTTGATATTTCAGATTGCCTTGAGCATCCAATTCCAGAACGGGATACGGGTTCAACTCCGGGAAAGTAGCGAGGTAATTGGATTTTTCTTCCAATTTTTTACGGTCGGTGATATCCGTTACTGAAAATATAATCCCCTTGTTTAAATCATTTTTATCAAACGCGGCAATATTTAAAATCGCATTGATGATTACGCGGTCTTTGCGAATTAACCGGATTTCGGTGGTAACCGCGCCAATTTCCGAGACTTTCGGATAAAGTTGTCCAACCGCCTGATATTCCTGCTCCGTGGGATAAACCATCCGGACTTCCTGCCCGATTAATTCATCCCGGGAGTAGCCGATTATCCGGCAGTAAGCTTCGTTGACTTCCGTAAAAATACGGTTAACCATGATGCCGAAACCGACCGAGGTTGTCCTAAAAACTGTCTGTAATTCCATCGCGTTCCGGCTGACGATGTCTCCCATCTCCTCAGTTTCGATATAGAGGCGGCGGGTAACCATCAACACCAGATTAAAAACGAGGAAGACGATGGCGCCCATTAACAGCATTACCATGGTAGTGTCAAATTTTCCGGAAGTTAAAAATTGACTACCGGCTTGCGGCAGCAGCGAAAATCCTAAAATCCTTGCCACACAAATCAACGCAATCACCCCGAAAGCGATGCCGGTGCCCGTTGAGATACGGCGGATTTGCGGGCTCACTTCTTTAAACATCAGCCACATGCCGATTAGACAACCCAATAACAAGCCGCCGGCAGTATTTAAACTGCGGGCTGTCAGGTTAACGTCCACAACAGTAAAATACGTGTGAATGATTACAAACGCGGCAAAACCAACTAATACTGAAGAAATAAGCAACGGGCTGCTTTTTTTACCGGCGAAGCTGCGCAATCCAAAATAAAGAATAGCCATACCGCCGACAATCATACTGTTGCTCAGTATCATCGACTCCCACGGCGGGATGTTGCCCTGAAGCGAGATTAATGCCATGCCGCCGGTAAGCAATATCCAATCCAGCACCCAATACGCAATGCCGGAGTATTTGTCATGATTTTGATACCATAACATAAACATGACAACCATGCCGATGAAGCCGATGATGATATTCGCCAGCATCACCGTTTTCATGTCAAGCGCAACCATAGATAACCTCCGGCTGGTAATCACCGGCAAAGATATCAACAGATTCCAGCCCTAGTAGAATTGCAATGATTATATTCCTTTGATAAACAACATATCAACAAAAAACAAGGTATCTGGTTTTAGTGCGCCCGATTAGCTATACTAAAGTTATCAAAAATTAGAAAAACAACTGATACCCGGGCGCGGAGGACATAAATGGTATTAGGACAGGCACGGATTACCGATGAAGGGATTGCACAGTTAAAAACCAGGGTCGGCTCTTATTTTAAAGGGGAATACCTCGGAGCCCACAACCATACGATGAGTAAAGGCGTCATCACCCACTGGTGCGACGGCATCGGAGATTTTAATAATAAACTTTACCGCGACGAGGAATATGCGAAAAAAACCAGATACGGCTGCATTATTGCACCGCCCTGCTCGCTGAATACGATTCTCGGGGTCACCGGCATGAGGGTTGGCGGCTTGCCCGGAGTCCATTCTTTTCATTCGGGCTGGGACTGGGTCTGGATGAAACCGGTCAAAGTCAACGAGCCGATTACCTGCACCTACCGCCCGGTGGATATCGTGGAGAAGAAAAGCGAATTCGCGCTGCGCACGGTGATTATCTATTCCGAAGGGGTTTACCGCAATCAGCGGGATGAAATCGTTGCCCGGTGCATCGGCTGGAGCATCCGCGCCGAGCGGAAGGTCGCCCGGGAACAGGGAAAATATAAGGAAATCAAGCAGTACTGGCTGACCGAGGAAATGCAAAAACACGTCGAGGATTTAGTGGATAACGAAGAGGTGCGCGGCGCTAATCCACGCTACTGGGAAGACGTGAATACCGGGGACGAACTGCCGCAACTGGTGAAAGGCCCGCTTTCCGTAGGGGAAATGATGGCCTGGGAGCACGCCCGCGGCGGGGGCGGCGAGACACACTCGTTTAAAATGCGCGCGCTGCGCAAACACCCGGCATGGGGCTGGAAAAACCCGGAAACCGGTGTGCGGGAAACCATTGACCAGGTGCATGAACAGGAGGAAGCCGCCAAAGGCATAGCCATTCCGGCCGCCTACGATATCGGTGCGCAGAGGAATTCCTGGGTCAGCCAGGGTGTGACGAACTGGATGGGCGACGACGGCTTTTTGAAATCGCTTTACTGCGAGTACCGGCGCTTCAACGTTTATGGCGATATCCAGTTTATCAAAGGCAAAGTTACTAAAAAATACGAATTGAACAACGAGCACCTGGTAGACCTGGATGTCTGGGCGGAAAACCAGCGCGGAGAAGTGACGGCGCCGGGAAAAGCCACGGTCAGGTTGCCGGTAAAAACAAATCCTGAATCCGCCTCTCTAAATACTTAAATTAGCTGTCTGTTGAGACAACAATCTCCTGTTCACGACCTTTTCTGGATCCCGATTTCCATCGGGATGGAAATAACCTGGTTTAGTCCAGCCCCAGCAATTTCGCGGGGTTATTTTTGGCCATAAACTCGATTTCGGGCGCGGATATGCCGTATTTGAGCATTAATGCGATGAACATCCGCATCCCTTCGGCCGGCGAAGGGTTATAATACTGCCCCAGGTCGGTGCTCATGATGCAGTGCTCCGCCCCGATGTATTTAATGGCATCAGCCATCGGCTTGGGGTCGTTGCGGAAATCGGTGGGTAAAAATCCCACATAACAATTTTCGATGTATGCGCCCATTTGCCCCAGCTGTTTCAATTCGTCCAGCGTGAAACGAACCATGCCGTTCGTCCACAGGCCGTGAGTTACCACCAGCTTATCAATGCCCTTTTTCTGCGCGGCGGCGAACAAAGCGAAAGTTTCTTTCGGTGAAATATGGCCGTTCGCCAGCACCATATCATACAGTTTGACGATTGTTAATATTTTGTCTATTTCCGGCACTAATTTGTCATTAGAATCCAGGATGGAGAATCCGTCGCCTTCGAGGCTGGCGCCGGGCAGTTTCCGCATGTTCGCCCTGGAGTTGAGCGAGGAATGGGTCGGCATCCAGACCATTTTACAGCCCATCTTTGCCGAAGTCTCCAGCGCGATGACATTCAGCCCGCCGATTTCATAATCCAGGCAAATACCGCCGAAGCATTTCAGCTCCGGGACAAGCTGGTTGACGATATCCGCGATGGGCGCCGTTGGGAAATAGCTGCTTTTCAAAACAAGTGCCCGCATCCCCATCTGGCGCGCCTGTTTAGCGGTTTCCCAGGCGTCCATGCGGCCGGGGATAATTATCGCCGGGGAATGGTGGCAGTGCATGTCGATTGAACCGCGGACTAAATCATCGATTATCATTTCTCAACTCCTGATTACTAGTCTTATATTACCTTAATGGACCCCTGTCTCTAGCTCTCTCCCACTATACTCATGACCTTTGTCCTGAGTACCTCGCGCATTTTGGAGAAATGCACTCCGGGGGAGAGAGTACTGACCATGATTAAAGTGCGGCGGCTGCCCACATTGCCTCTTCTACCGCCTCGCGTATCTTGCGTGGTTGGACGCAGTCGCCGATTGCCGCAAAATCCGCGTATTTCCCCTTCAACGCTTCACTCAAAGCGGTATCCGGTGTCGAACCGGTGGATAAAACTACGGTATCGCAGTCCAGAAAAACGTCGTTGCCGTCTTCAGTAACGATTGCAACGCCTTTGGGTGTGACTTCTTTAAATTGCACGTGGGGATATACCCGGATGTTATCTTTGGCCAGTTTATCCTGAAAATATTTCTTAAACATCCAGAATTTGGCTTCGATGGCCGGTTCGGGGAAAGTCAACGTAACATCCGCGCCTTTTGTTCTCCGCCAGGAAGTAGCAGGTCTCGCAGCCGACCGGCCCGGCGCCGATGACGACAACTTTCTTGCCGGCTTTTTTCTTCCCGGACAGCACCTCACGGCAATTCAAGACATTTTTCCCATGGATGCCGGGAATGGGCGGCGCCCAGGGAGTAGACCCCACCGCAACGATGACCGCGTCCGGGCCGAATTTCTCCACCGCCTGCGGGGTCGCTTCTTTATTCAGCACGATGTTCACGCCGGCTTTAGCAACCTGGTTTTTCAGGTAGCTCAGGTAATCCAATAAGTCCTGTTTGTCCGGCGGGACGGCGGCTAATATCAATTGCCCGCCGAGGGCATCGCTCTTTTCCCAGAGGGTGACTTTATGCCCTTTTTGGGCGGCGATAATGGCGGCCTGCATACCGCCCGGACCGCCGCCGATGACCAGGACTTTTTTCACTTTAGTAACACGCGGCAGTTTTGCCTGGAATTCTTTTTCCCGGCCGACAATCGGATTGACTGTGCAGGACATCGGCACAAAATCAATCATTACATCTTCACGGCAGCGGCTGTCGCAGATACACGGTACGATGTCGTCAAGTCGGCTGTCTTTCACTTTGGCCGGCCAATATGGGTCGGCGATTAAAGCCCGCCCCATCACGATAAAATCGGCTTTGCCGTCCCGCAGAATTTCTTCCGCTAAATCGGGGTTCATCACTTTGCCGGTAATCCAAACAGGGATTTTGGCGCCGCTTCTTTTAATTGCTTCCGTAATGTCGGTATTGCAGCCGGAAGGCATAAAATACGCGGGCCCGGACCATTCAGGCGTTACCGCCGACCCGCTGGTGATATTCACCGCAGTCGCGCCGTTCTCTTCGACGATTTTACACAACTCCACGCACTCTTTGATGCTCCAACCGTCAGTCCCGCCGATTTTGGACAGCCGGTCCGAACCCATCAGCCGCAGGATAACCGGAAAATCGGGCGAGGTTTTTCGCCTGGTTTCCCGTATCGTATCCAGTAAATACTTGGCCCGGCCTCTGAGGTCGCCGCCGTAGGCATCGGTCCGTTTATTGAAAACGCGGGAAAGCAGCTCGCAGGCGAGATAGCCGTTGGCGCCGTGAATCATTACGCCGTCAAAACCGGCTGCCATCACTCTTCGAGCCGCCTCGCCGTATTCCACCACCAGTTCTTCCATTTCCGGCACCGTAATCGCCCGGGCGTGTTTGGGGATGGACGGAGACCAGCCGGCATACGGATGCGGAATCCCAGAAGGAGAGGCCGGGTCAACTTCATCGTAGCTGCCCTGGTGACTGCTCATCTGCATCACGGCTTTAGCGCCTGCCTGGTGAATCACGTCCGCTAGTTTTTTCAAATTGGGGATATATTTGTCATCGTTAACCAGAATCCGGCTGGGCTTCCCGATTTTGCGGGTACTGGCGCCCTCAATAATAATCAGGCCGGCGCCGCCTTTGGCGCGCTCGGCATAATAAGCCAGCTGCCGGTCGCTGACGATTCCGTAATGTGTCGAGTAGTGCGTGCCGCAGGGGGCCATGATAATCCTGTTTTTCAGCTCAACTTTGCCCATCATTCCTGGCTCAAAAAGTTTGGTGAACGCTGCCATGTAATCTCCTTTTAGTTCGGGCGGTGAATTTATATTGAAAAAAAGAAAAGCAACTTTATGGCAGGGATACTAACACCGGCACATTTTTTTGTCAAGAAAAACCGGGGCACCGGCAAGCGAAACAATATGATTTTAATGGCGCCAAAGTTTGACACTGATTGCCCGATTGGCTACAATTCCTACAAAGAATGTAAACAACAGGAGCGGGAAATGGTAGCGTCTAAGAATAGCATTTTAAACAGTAAAACAGGGAAAAGTGTCGTCGTCGCTTTCGACCACGGTATTGGCGGCAAGATATACAGTCCAAATCCCCGGACACTGGCCGAAAAATTTATCGCCGCCCAGCCTGACGGCGTTTTAATGAGCCCGCCGTTGATTCACCTCTGCGCGGACTTGTTTGTGAAATATCCCAGGGTTGTGCCGATTGCCACGCTGGTGACACTGGTACGCAAACCGAAATTTGCCGGACCGACGCAGGTCTTCGATTTTGATTTTGCTGTCGAGATGGGAGCCCGGGCAATCAAGAACATCCTGGTCATCGGGCAGACGGACGGTGCCGGGATGCTGGAAAATATGAAGAATACCGCTTACCTGGCGCAGCGGGCCCGCCAGAAAGGCATCCCATTCATGGTGGAAGCGGTCGCCTGGGGCGAACAGGTTCCCCCGGACAAAGAGGCGGCTCCGGAATATACCGGTCAGGCTTGCCGCATGGCGTTGGAATGCGGCGCCGACGTGATTAAGACTACCTATACCGGCGACCCGAAATCGTTTAAAGAGGTGCTGGCCAATGTACCTATCCCAGTGATTATTCTGGGCGGCGCCGCCGGCGAACTGCCGGCTGTTTTCCAGGGTGTGAGAGATGCGATGGATGCCGGCGCGGCCGGGGTCGCTTTCGGACGTAACGTTTTCCAGAGTGAAAACCCGACATTGATGGTAAACGCCTTGAAGGAACTGGTGCATAACGGCGCGACCGTCCAGGAAGCCATTGCGAAAATGAAATAACGGAGCGGGGAAGGGAACATGGCCTTGCTCAGCGTTGATATCGGTACCGGCGGTACCAGAGCCGTCCTTTTTACCGGGACCGGAGAGGTAATCGCGTCCTCCTACCGCGAATACCGTATGGTTCATCCCCGGCCCGGCTGGGCGGAATTGGATGCGGAAGTCATCTGGGCAGCCTGCATGGCAACGGTACGTGACATTACCGGCAGGCACCGCAAGCAAATCAAGGCCGTTTGTCTTTCCTGCATGTCCAACAATATTGTGCCGGTGCAGCAAAACGGGACTCCGCTGTGCCGCGGCATCCTCTCCCAGGATAACCGGGCAACCGCAGAATCCGACCTCGTTAAAGACACAATCGGAGAGAAGGAATATTTCAAAATCAGGGGCGGACGGCTGCGTCCGGCCAGCGGCTTATGTAAAATCCTCTGGCTGAAAAAACATAAAACGGAAATATTCCGGCGGACCTGGAAATTCATGACCTTCTCCGAATATATCCGCATGAAATTAGGATTTCCGGACGTTGTGGATTATGCCACCGCGGCCTCTAGTCTGCCTTATGATGTACGTAAACAGGATTATTCCGATGCGCTGCTGCGCGAATTCGGTTTGCACCGCGCGATGTTCAGCCAAACTGTGCCCGCCGATGCTCTGCTCGGTGAAATCGGACCCGCAACAAGGGACTTGCTGGATTTGCCGAACGGAGTAAAAGTTGTCGCCGGCGGGTATGATGCCCACTGCGGCATACTGGGGGCAGGGATTACGCAAGCGACGCCGCAAATCGCCGCCGATGCGGCCGGCACTTTTGAACGTGTGGCCTTCGTTAAATCCAAGCCTGTGCTGACACAAAAGGCACTGAAAAGGGACATTAATTCCAATTGCTATCTGTTCAAAGATACCGATGTGGTCAGTGCGGCCTTAGCCACCAGCGGCTCGATTGTACGCTGGTTCCGCGATGAACTGGAATCGCCTCACAACGAAAAGGAAAATGCCTATGATACCATGTTCGAGCATTTGAGTTTTAGCGGCGGCACAATGATGGCGATCCCCTATTTTGCCGGCAGCGCCGGCGACGCCGCGGCCAGGGGGGCAATTCTGGGATTAACCCTGGATACCACACGGCCGCAAATGCTCCAGGCGGCAGTAGAAGGAATAACCCACGAAATTACGTTACTGCTAGAACGTCTGGAAGAATTCAACGATACACCGACCGCGGTTATCCGGACGTTCGGCGGCCCGACCAAATCGCCGAAGTGGCTGCAGTTGAAAGCGGATATCAGCGGTAAGCAAGTAGAAGTACCCGCAGTGGCCGAAGCTTCGGCGCTGGGCGCGGCAATACTGGCAGGAACGGCAACAGGGGTTTATAATTCATACGAAGAGGCAATTAAAGCCACGGTCAAAATCGAAGCGACTTACCGGCCGCGGCCTGAAATTCATCGGAAATACCGGCGGCAGCATGAAACCTACCGGCGGTTAGTCAAAGCGTTGAAACCGTTGAATCAGGAACTTTATTACCTGGGGTAACGAAAAGGAAAATAAGATGAGAATTCTGGGTCTGACCGATATGGTAATCGGGGAACAACAGTTGGGCAAAGTGCTGAAAAATACTTTTCCCGGAGCCGAAATCCGTTACCTGAAATGGCCGCCTACCGCCCGGGATGTATTTTCCAAAGAAAACCTGAATATCGAGAAGAACGGTCCGGAAGTGGGAATACCCATCCCCGGCATTCTGGAGACAATCAAGGAATTCGACCCGGAAATAATCATCACCCATTTTGCGCCGGTCACGCGCGAAGCAATCGAAAAAGCGAAAAACTTGGAAATAATCGGCTGCCTGCGGGGAGGAGTCGAAAATATCAACGTCGAGGCGGCCAGCCATCGGAATATCATCGTGTTTAATAATTCCGGCCGGACCGCCAACGCTGTGGCGGAATTTACCCTGGCGCACATGCTGGTGGTGTCACGGAATACCAGCATCGGCTACAACGCGTTGCAGAACGGACAGTGGTGGAAACCGGAAACGCACCCTTCGGAAATATACGGCTCAACAATCGGGTTGATCGGCTTCGGCGCTGTTTCCCAGAAACTGTCCGAGAGACTAAAAGGATTTGATGTTAAAATACTGGCTTACGACCCGTACATCCCGGATGAAGTTCTGGAGGAATACGGGGCGAAACGGGTGGAACTCAAGGAACTCCTGAGCCAATCGGATTTTGTCTCATTGCACAGTCGCCTCACGCCGGAAACGCAGAATATTATCGGCGAGGCAGAATTGAAAATGATGAAGCCCACCGCTTACCTGATTAACACCGCGCGTGCCGACCTGATTGAACGGGAAGCTTTGATTAAAGCGCTGCAGACGAAGCAGATTAAAGGCGCAGCCCTGGACGTTTTCTGGCAGGAACCGCTAAGTAAAGACGACCCGCTGCTCAAATTGAATAATGTCAGCCTGACGCCGCACCTGGCCGGGGCCACGATGCAAACCGGCCAGCGCACCTTAACGCTGTTGTTCGAATCGATGCAGGAATTTTTGAAAAATCACAAGAGCCGCAGCATTGTTAATTTTAAAACCGCCGAACAGAAAAAAATCGCCGCCACAATGAAACTGGTGCGAGAGGCGAAGTAAAACCGGGCACTGCGGTCATTGGCCGGGTTTGTCCGGTGATTTTTCCGTTTCCTCTTCGTGGAAGTATGCCGGATACAGCTTTTTCAAACACTCCGGGCAGATATCATGGCTGAATTGCGCTTCCGAATGGGCGGAGACATATTGTTCCACGGATTGCCAGTAGCCTTTGTCATCCCTGATTTTTTTACAGGACGCGCAAATCGGCAGCAAGCCTTTCAGTTGTTTTACATGGTCCAGGGCTTCCTGCAATTCGGTGGTTTTTTGCTGCAAATCGCGCTTGGTCGCGAGCAGTTCATTCATCAGGCTGCTGATAGCTTCATGCCAGCGCATATCGTCGGAAGAATAAAATTCGGGCAGTTTGTTCTCATCCGCCATTGGTTTTACCTCCCCATTAACCGGACTGCGATTTCCGGAGCATCCCCCGCGCCCAGGGCAACCGCATCCGCGCCGAAAGCAGCGGCATAAATTGGGTCAGATGAAATGCTATAGCCGCCGATGATGATTTTAATATCGTTCGCCATTTGTTTACGAACGATTGAAATCATTTCCCGCAGTGCCGGGCCGTTAATCGGCAGGCACATCGATAAAATTAAAAGCCGGGCTTTTTTCTCCCGGATCATTTCAATGACACTCAAGGCCGGCATGTTGGCACCCAGATAGCAGGTGCGCCAGCCTTCCAGTTCCAGCAGGTCGGCGCTCATTCTCAAACCGATTTCGTGCAATTCGCCGGATACACAGGCGGCCACTGCCACGCGTCCGTTTTTAGCAGCATGCTGATGAATACGCGGGTACAGTTCGGACATGATGAGCTGTGTAGCTGCGCTGAAAAAGTGTTCGTGGGCGACTGTAATCTGACCCGTTTGCCACAGTCTGCCCACTTCATAGAGGCTTGGTTTGAAAACTTGCAGATAGATATCCCGGATGCTGCATTGGGTGTCGACCGCCCGGGTAATAATCTCCGCGGCTTCAGCGCGGTCTCCGGCCAGGAGCGTTTTCAGATATTGCTCAACCAACTCCCGGAACGGAGTAGCCGGGATAAACGATTGAACCGGGGACTCCGGTGCGTGAAGAGCCTGCACGGCGGCTTGAAGGAAGCGGCTAATTGCCGGGTGATATTCTGCGGCTAAAGCGCCGGTGAGCACAGTCTGTTCGGTTTGCAGCTGCAGTTCAGTAAAGAAGTCCGGGACACTATGGCCCCGCAGCATCGAACGCTGCCAGAGGATATATCCGGCGAACTGCGGCGGGTTATTGGCTATCATCGCTTCCGCCAACTGATAGAGGTCTTGCTGTCCGTATTCACGGTATTTCTTGTCATTGAGTCCGTACTGCGGTGAAATATCCAACCTTTGCGATTGCTGTAAAGCAACCATCCGGTCTGCAAGCTGATTGATTTGAGAATAAATGGCTTCACCGAGCTGCTTTTCCAGCGTCACCATGTTGTCAACACTCCTTCTATCCGGATAGTGATTATTTTGATGACAAAGGTATCATTTAGCCGAATACCGTTACGACTGGAATCTAGCCCAATGCTAGTCCGTCTGTGTAAATAAGTCAATGGTTGACATCGTAAATTCCACGTAAAAGATTTTCCGCCAGCGGCGGTTTTTCCGGAATTCGCAGGCGTTTGATAAACAAAAAAGGGTATGGTTGCAAATGTCCACAACCCTCTTTAGTTCACGCTTCAACGAATATTAACGGACGTCGCAAACCAGCGCCGTCACGGAGTGCGGTTCAAAAGTGTAATTGAACGTTTTCCCCGAGGCTTTGGCGGCGGATTCCCGCGTAATGACCTGAAGGGGATTTTCGTCGGTGTTCTGAGACTTGATATCCGGCCCATTGATGACGGATACCCGGACATCGCCGGCAAATTCCCCGCTGGCAAGTGAAATCGCGGCGTCGGTCGCTTTTGATGCGGTCTGGTTGACCACATAAACCACCAGTTGCTTGCGGGATTCGTCCAGTGTGGCGGCAATATCGAGGGTGCGGATGCCGGAATAAGTGCGGTTCTTGTAGGTGCCGGAGAAAGTTTCGCCGTCCCAGAAAACATCCAGCGCCTGCTGCCCGCAGGTGCGGCTGTACAGCTCGACGGGATAAAAATTAGGCTCCAGCAGGACATGTTTATCGATGCGGATTAAGCGCACCCCCATCGAAGTCAGCGTACCGGTAAAATTCGCCAGGCGTACCGAATGCGCGTGGCGGATAAAGGAATTGAAATGCTGGGCGGTCATCATCGCATCGACGGTGTTGACAATCATTTTCTCTGTACGCTGCACGCGGGGATGACGGGAAACGCCCCACTCGTCGATCGCGATGGCGATATGGTGTTTGATGCCACGTTCCAGGCAAACGGAACGGATTAAGCCGTCGTAAGCGGTAAGATGCTCGTCAAAATCCTTCATGAAAGCCATGTAGTTTTCGAATAAATCGTCGTTGTGCAGATGGGCGTAGCGGTGCAGCGCCATATAGTCAATGCGCTCGCCGGCCTGCTCCAGCATCAATTGCGCGCGTTCCACCCACTCACTTTTCGCCGGCAAAGCGTCCGGTGGCAGTGAATGGTCGTCCCAGAGGCTGACGGCCGACGCCACGAGTTTGATATCCGGGTCTACCAGTTTCATCACTTTGCTGAATTCGGTGCAGGCCCGGGCGTATTCCTGCGGGGTTTTAAATCCGATTTGCCACGGCCCGTCAACTTCATTGCCGATGCCCCAGTATTTGACGTTGTACGGCGCCTCGCTTCCGTTTTTACCGCGTAATTTCGCCAGATATGAATCGCCTTTGCCGTTGCAGTATTCCACCCAATCGGCGGCTTCCCGCATGTCGCCGTCGCCGCAATTCACACAAATATAAGGCTCGGTTCCCAATCGGCGGCAATATAGCATAAATTCATCCGTGCCGAATTGATTGCTAACAACGGAATTCCAGGCCAGGTCGTGGTGCGCGGGACGTTCGGCCGCAGGCCCGACTGCGTCCATCCAGCGGTAACCGGAGGCTAAATTGCCGCCCGGGAAACGCAGGTTGGGACATTTCATCCGCTGCAAGGCTTCAAACACGTCACTGCGGAGCCCGTTTTTGTCGGCATAAGGAGATTTTGGATAATAAATCCCGCCGTAGACCAGATTTTCCAGGTAACCGCCAAAAATATTACGGTCGATGTCACTGACGGTGCGTTCCTGGTCTATTTTGACATGGTCCATAATAAGACTCCTTAATGTTATTTACACGTAACAGGCCGCTTTCAGTTCGGTGCAGGTTTTGCGCAGCCACTCCACCACTTCATGATGCAGCGGGATGCCTTTCGCCTTATACTCTTTCTCACATTCGGCTTCCGGCAGGCCCGGATACAGCACCCGGTCGTGGCCGGGCGCGGGTTTGGTGGTTTTCAGCATTACCAGCCATTCGTCCATCGTGCGTTTGAACTCCGCCACATCCATGAAAGTCTCGATATTATAAGCCACGACACAGTGGTTGCAGACGTGCTTGCCGCCGTTGTTGGCGCCGTAGCCGCCGCCGGTCAGGATGCCGCTGAAAATATCGACGACACCGGCCAGACCGTAGCCTTTGTGCGAGCCCATTTCCTTGGTACTGCCTAAAGGCAGCAGCCGATCGACGCCGGGCACGGGCGGTTCAACTTCCTGCATGATGGGAGTGCCCTCGGCATCAGCCACCCAACCGGGGGGTAATTTGACGCCCATGCGGCGAGCCAGAGTAACCTTGTTATTCGCTACAACGGTCGTAGCGGCATCGTAAACAAAAGGAGCCTCCCTGTCTGCGGGGGCAGCAACAGCGATGGGATTTGTGCCCAACCGCGGCTCGGCGCCGAAAGTGGGAATCATGAACGGCATCGTGGAAGTCATGCACATCCCAATCATATCGTGTTTTAAGGCCAGCATCGCGTGATACGAAGCCATGCTGAGATGGCGCCCGTTCTGAATCGTGACCATCCCTACGCCGACATTGCGCGCTTTCTCGATGGCGATTTGCATCGCTTTCGGGGCGATGATGATTCCCAGACCGCCGTCGGCGTTAATGCTGGCCACTGCCGGCGACTCCCGTATAATTTTCCAATCTGGCGTGGGATTAACCAGTTTGTCTTTGTAAAACCCGACATACCGCTGCAGGATGTTGGAGACGCCGTGGCTGGCCACGCCGCGCAGGTCGGCAGTAACCAGGACATCGGCGGCCAGGCGGCAGTCGTCTTTCGGCACACCCATTTTTTCAAAAATGGCAACCGTGGTAGCACGCAGATTTGATTCCGTCACCCGGATGGTATCTTTTTCGTTCAGTTTAAGCGCATCCAAGGAAATGCCCTCCTTTGGGGTTAAAGTTATTTCGTGTACTGCATTTCGGCGTAGGGAAAAACCGCGACACTGGCAGCGGCGGGATAATCAGCGGCGAGGATTTTTAGCACATCATCCCATTTGTCCATGAATATCACTTTTTCCGATTTGGGGAATGTGCTGCGCCCGGCGATATCCGGATATTCGGAATAGATAATCAACCGCTTAACTTTAGCCGGCAGCGCTTTCACTTTGTATTCCGGCCCGCAGATTTCGCAGCCGAAAGCGCCGAACATGTAATGTACAATCTGTCCGGCCGGTTCGTTGGCGATGAGCACCACGTCCCCGCCCTTGTGCCCCACGGCCGGATAGGCGATGTTCAGGCAGGAACTGGCTTCGGAGGCTTTGACGAAGGCGTTGGCAATCACGATATCTTTGTCGTGAACCGACGGCGTGAAGTAATGTGTCTTGCTCTCCGCAACGCCGGCGGCGTAAGCCGGTTTTAAACCTCCGGCGAAAACCCGGGCAGTCTCGCCCCACCGGTTGTAGAGCACGTTAATAATGAAATCCAGACCGGCCATCTCGGCGGCTTCTTCAATATCCATCCGGACCGGGTTATCGTCAAAGTTGCCCACGCCGGCCTTGCCCGGCGGCAGTTCGAACTGCGCGATATGGTGGTTGTGCTGCGTGGCTTCAAATGATGCGACGCCCGGCAGGATGATTTTACCGCCGCCGCCGAATCCGGACATTCCGTGCGGCACGATGCCGCCGACGGCAATTTTCAAGTCGCATTTCGTCACCTCGGCGTTGAGGGAGATCTGTGTGCCGAATGTTTTTGTTTTGCCGATAAAGACGCAGTTGTTGAAAGGATTATGGTTATAAACCGGAAAACGTCTCAGGACGTCCTTGCCCAGTTTCTTCACAAAATCGAGGCGGGACAGCGCGCCGTGACACCCGGTGGCGCAAATAAAACGGATATTTTCATCGGCAATCCCCGCTTCGGCCAGTTCCTGCAGAACATGGGGGATAAAATCAAAAGTACGGGTAACCCGCGACACATCGTCGAAAAGGATAACGACCTGCTGTTTGCCTTTGGCCAATTCTTTGAGCGGTTTTGCGCCGATGGGATTATCCAGCGCATGGCGGATTGCGGAGGGCGTCATCGCCGGCAGTTCATAACCGTTCATCTGACAGGTTTCCACCTGCCAGTTATCGGGAAGGCGATATTGAGCTTCGCTCCGGCTATGCCAGGCGAGTTGGGGTAATTTGATTACCGCCATGATTTACTCCAAACAGTCTAAGTTAAGATATTACTTATTATGTCAAGTATCAGCCGCTGGCGACCGGCAAGCTCAATCCGCTTTTCTCCCAATCGTACATCTGTGCCTGCGCAATATCGACGTCGTGCTGGATTTTCTCAATGTCCTCATCGGTCAGGTGGGAGAACCGTCCCTGCAGTTTCAAATAATCACCGACCGGCTTGAATTTTTCCGGCTTGACCGTAATCGTCAGTTTGCCGTCTTCGATTTCGTAAAGTGTAAAAATACCGGTGGTAACGCCGAGGCGGGAGACCTGGATCATTTTTTCCGGTGGGAAACGCCAGCTCGTCGGACACGGCGTATAAACATGGATGTACCGGAAACCGCGCATTTGCCTGGCTTTGGCCAGTTTTTTCATAAAATCATCCATATAGGCCAGGGAAGCGGTGGCGACGTAGGGCACGCGGTGGGCAGCGATAATCAGCGGCATGTCTTTACGGGGCGTGCTTTTACCTTTCTCGGCTTCCCCGACCGGCGTGGTGGTGGTCCAGGCATACTGCGGCGTGGCGCCGCTGCGCTGGATGCCGGTATTGGCATAGGCTTCATTGTCTTCCGTAACACAGAGGAAATCGGAGTTTCTTTCGGCCGCGCCGGATAACGCTGTAAACCCGATATCCCCCAGGCTGCCGTCGCCGCCGATGAGTACCACTTTGGTGTCTTCCTGTCCTTTTTCTTTCAATCCGAGCGAAATCCCCGTGGCACATGCCGAGCCGCTGGGTAATGGCATCGAGGGGAAAGCGGCCAGGCCAATCCCGGTTATACTGCCCATACCCTGGGCGGCATTCCAGGCGCCGCAGCCGATATTCTCCACCAGCACGGTGTTTTGCCCGAAGGCTTCCACGACTTTACGCACGACCAGCGCCATGCCGCAGCCAGGGCAGGCCGTGGTGCCGGGATAAAGCAGTTTGTCATGTTTTACCGGCACCGGATTTTTGGTTGTAATTTCAAAATTGGGAATCCATTCGATTTCTCCTGTTACCTGACCGGTGGCCGCCGTTTTCAATGCCTTATCGGCCATATATCTGAAATCAGTAGTGAGGATTTCCGCGCTGTGCAGTCCGGCGATAAAGCCGATGACGCGGGCTTTCTCCCCTTCCACGTTGTAAAGCGCCGACTTAATTTCGGTAACGCAGGGGCCTTCGCCGGCGCCGCGGGACACGCTACGGTCGACGACGGCAATTACTTTGACTTTCTTGCCCAGCGCCAGAAAATCGTCTTTCGGGAAGGGCCGGAAAGAACGCACACGGACCAGGCCAACCTTTTTACCTTCCGCCCGCAGCTGTTCGACAGTGAGCCGGGCATTCCCCGACATCGAACCCATCGTTACCAACACGATTTCAGCGTCGTCGCAGTAGAGCTTTTCCACCAGTCCGTTGCCGTATTTCCGGCCGGACATCGCCGCGTATTCGTCGTTAGCCTGTTTGATGACATCACCGGCGCGGATGACAGCTTCATTTTTCAGGAATTCATAACCCATATTTTCGTCCGAAGTGCCGCCGCCGGAGAGCGCCATGGGATTAGCCGGGTCAAGGATAACATGCTTCGGTTCATAAGGCGGAATGAATTTATCCACGTCGGCCTGCTCCGGGATTTGCACCATCTCGGTGGTATGGGTGATGTAAAAACCGTCGATGCAGACCATTACCGGCAGCAAAACTTTCTGGTCTTCGGCGATGCGGTAAGCCTGGATAATCGTATCCAGCGCTTCCTGATTGCTTTCCACGTAAAGCTGAATCCAGCCCAGGTCACGGCCGCTCATCGTATCGCTGTGGTCGCATTCCACTGCTTTACCGGGTGAGGAGATGGGACGGTTGGCAACGGCCATCACTACCGGCAGCCTGCGGCCGGGAATGTAAGCGATGGCTTCGTAGCCGTAAGCGAACCCCTGCGAAGACGTGCCGGTAAAAACCCGGACGCCGGTCAAAGCCGCGGACATCACCGTGAAAATCGCACCATGTTCGCCTTCGGACTCCACAAATTGCGCTTTCAACGAGCCGTCGGCCACAAAATTGGCCAGCGTTTCCACGATGGTGGTTTGCGGGGTGATCGGATAAGCGGCAATCACTTTCGGCCGGGCCAGCCGGACGCCGTATGCAATCGCTTCATTGCCGGTAAGCGCTTTTATTTCTGACATGGTGTATCCTCCGTTAACGTTCCAAAACCATCGCGACGGCGCCTCTGGGGCATTCGACGGCGCAGATGCCGCAGCCCTTGCATTGTTCCAGGTCAGGCTGCCAACCCGTTAATTCGTCCGTGGTAAGAATACCTTCCGGACAGAGTGAAGAACAAACCGCGCACAGGTTGCAGGCGCCGCAATAGAAACAGCGCCAGGCCTCGCTGATTGCGGCCGCTGCTGCGAGTCCGGTATTGACTTCTTTGAATGACGATTTCCGTTTTCCGGCAGGCAGTTCAGGTTCGGCCTGACGCGGTTCTTTAGTAAAATAATCGGTGTTCAAATCTTCATAAGCAATAACTTCGCGTTCGGATGTTTGCGGCAGCGGTTGGCCGCTGATTGCCGCATCAATAGCGACGGCCGCTTTTTTACCGGCGGCGATGGCTTCC
Organism: uncultured Chloroflexia bacterium; assembly: GCA_963772985.1. Classification (GTDB taxonomy): domain Bacteria; phylum Chloroflexota; class Dehalococcoidia; order Dehalococcoidales; family Fen-1064; genus Fen-1064. The sequence goes on along the minus strand of CAVYZP010000033.1, from coordinate 37,790 downwards.
ACCACGGTGGCCGGACCGGTGACAACATCCCCGCCGGCATAGACGCTTTCGCGGCTGGTGGCCAGATTTGCCTTGTCCACCACGAGCATGCCGTTAGCAGCGATTTTTAGATTTTTATCCCCGGCCGCAAACGTAATATCCGGAATTTGCCCGACAGCGGGAATGACCATATCGGCATCAACTATAAATTCAGAACCGGGAACCGGCGCCGGATTTCTCCGTCCGGATTTGTCTTTCCTGCCCAGTATCATGCGGACACACTTCATCCCGGTGGCTTTACCGGCTTTGGTCAGAATCTCCACTGGAGCTGCGAGGAATTCAATTTTAATACCTTCGGCGGCACAGGCAGCAATTTCTGCGTCATCCGCCGGCATTTCCTCGCAGGACCGGCGGTATAGTATTACCACTTCTTTGGCGCCCAGCCTGATTGCAGAACGCGCGGCATCAACCGCGACATTCCCGCCGCCGACCACGACCGTTTTCGCGCCGACTTTAACCTTTTTCCCGAGGCGAATATCGCGCAAAAATGAAACGCCGGGAACAACGCCCTTGGCGTCTTCCCCGGGGATACCCAGCACCTGCGCCTTGTGGGCCCCGATGGCGATAAACACGGCCTTGTAGCCTTGTTTCAAAAGTTCATTGACGGTGATATCTTTGCCTAAAACGGCGTTATTTTTGATTGTTACACCCATTTTAATAATGCGGTTGATTTCCCCATCAAGCACGCTGCCGGGCAGGCGGTACTCCGGGATGCCGACACGCAGCATGCCGCCGGACACCGGCAGCGCTTCAAAAATAGTGACGTTGTATTGCTTCTTGGCCAGATAATAAGCCGCGCTCAATCCGGCCGGTCCGGAACCTATGACGGCAATTTTAGCCGCGGAAGCGGCGACTACATTGACTTCAGTCTCCTGGCCGTAATCCCCAATAAACCGTTCGATCGCGTGGACGGCAACGGCGGTATCGAAGTTTTTACGATTGCAGCCGCTTTCGCAGGGATGGTAGCAAACCCGGCCGGTAATGGCAGGCAGCGGGTTATCTTCCAGCAGTAATTGCCTGGCCGCGCTGAGTTTACCTTCTTCCACCAGCTCCAGATAATCCCGGATTTTGATTCCGGCGGGACATTTGTCGGTGCAGGGCGCCAGCATGTCCACGGACAAAGGTTTACGCGTACGCCAGCTGCCCGTTTTGGCGGTACTGGCTTTATTGACGGCCATGCCGAGCAAAAGTTCCATCTTCAGTTTACGGGCGGCAGCTGCAGGCGGCGATGCAATATCGGGTAACGGCTGGACATCATAGTTCATCATCCGAGTCGCCGTAAACGCCGCCCTGGTGGATTTTTCGTTGTTTTTAGCCGTAGTGCCTGTGAACTTGGAATAAGAGGCTGCGATAATGGAATCCAGGCCGACCCAGCAGGTGGTCGCGGCAAACGCACCGAGCATGGCGAAATTGGTAAAGGGGATGGCCATGCTGCCGAAAATGTTGTCGGCGATTTGATTGGCGTCCACCGTACCGATTTTGGCGAGCGGCACTCTAGTTTTAATATCTGCGGGGCTGAGTGCGGAATTGAAGATGGCGATGCCGCCCTGTTTCAGGCCGTCGTAAACGTTCATCGACGAAGGTAGTTTGGAATCCAGCACGACGATGCAATCCGGCTTGTAAATCTGGCTACGGGTGGTGATGGGTTTATCGTCAATGCGGAGGAAGGCCTTCACCGGCGCGCCGCGCCGTTCGCCCCCGAAAAAAGGAAACGCCTGAGCGTATTTACCTTCCTGCGCCAGCGCGGCGACCAAAACCGCAGCGGCAGTGACGGCGCCCTGTCCGCCCCGTGCATAAAAGACGATTTCTTTCATCCTGTTATTTCCTCGTTTTTATCAGAATAACCGCTGTTCCGGTAATTTAACTTGTATGCTAGGGTAAAGTTGAGACATTTGTCAATGTGCGTTTACCGCGCCTTAAGGCCCGAAGAAGTTAGCACCGAATGTGGGTAGTTCCCTTGAGTCCGCCTCTCCCGGCTTGGAGGGAGAGGATTGAGGCTATAGTACTTACAAAGTAACGTATGAGGGGGTTATTCACCTCACTCTTCTATTCACGTAAGGTGGGCGCAACCCTCACCAATTGCGGGGAATCCCACCTTGTCGTTCCTGGGAAAGTTGAGACCGCAGACGAAATACTTCGACCTGAGTCGAAATGTATATGAAACAGCTTAGCCCTGACACAACCCCGAAATACGATTCATATCCTGTTTACTCACGGCAAAATTAAAGCCCTTCGCGTTTATACTGCCGGGCCAGGTCAGCGTAGATCTTGGGACTGTTCTGACTCCACCATTCCTGCTCTTTAGCAATTTTCCCTTTGACGACCGCGGGCACACCGACAACAAACGACCGTTCCGGAATTTTCATTTTTTCCTTGACGACGCAGCCGGCGGCGATAATGGAATAATCGCCGATTTCCACATTGTGCAGGACAGTGGAATTCATGCCGATGAGGACGTTATTGCCTATTTTCCAGGCATTACTGACCGCGCCGTGCCCGATAACCGCGTTATCACCGATAGTAACATCAAGGACAGGTGGAAAAGAAGGAGTGCCGGAATGAATAACGCAATTATCTTCAATCACAGAATTTTTACCGACGGTGACTTTGCCGAGGTCGCCGCGGACGACGGCGCCGGGCCAGACCGAACTGTTCTCGCCGATTTCGACATCGCCGATAACATAGGCAGCCTCGCTGACGAAAGCGGAGGGATGAATCCGCGGGGTTTTACCGTTATAGCTTCTGAGCATGTCTTCCTCCAGTGTTCCGTTATTTTTGAAAGAAGAGCGATTGCCACAAAAGGCAACACAAGCAAAATATCAGCTGACCGGCGGCGGGTTTACATCCGGCGTCACAGGCGGGATAACATCCGGTGTCACGACAGGCGGAATCCCATCGGCGGCGGGGACGACCACCGGGGCAATCTCCAGGGCAGAACCGGTGGTATCGGCGGGGAGAGTTTCCGCCGGAATTTCTTTCTCCGGACTCCAGCGCAGCCATAAGGCAAAAGCGGTAACGGCAACCGCGATGAAAGTGAGGTACAATTCGCTTTGCATTACAGTCAATTTATTGTCATCTATCAGGATAGCGCTGTAATTAGAGATGCCGTGCAGGAAGGCGGCAATCACCCAGAACAGCCAGCCTTTCTTTTTGGCGATACCGTAACCGGTAAGCGCGGAGACGGCAATATTGAAAGCCACGCCAAAAACCCTTTCCCACAACCCCATCGCATAATTATCCACAACGGACCAGGAAACTCCATTGACAAATATCTGGTTATGGACCCAAATTGCTTCAAAAACGCCAAACCCGGCGCCGGAAACAGCGCCAAGCATCAGGCTGAACCGTGGAGTAAAACTCTTTTTACTGCGCCACCAGCAGAAAAGGACCGGAGCCAATTTGGTAGCTTCCTGCACAATGCCGCTAATCAGCACCAGCGGGAAAGCAACCAGCAGATACCAGTTCGTAAGGTCTGTCTGAGACCAGAAATGGGTTACTGCATCCACATACCAGTTCTGGAGCGGAATTTGCACGAAAGCGATTGCGGTCCAGGTCAGAATCGCGCTGACGGCGGCGACGGCCCAAAACCAGTGTTTTTTAAATAAAGGCGGCAGATAAAAAAACAGCCAGACGGCGCCAAAAACCAGGCCGAGGGAGATAGATAGCAGTATCGCATCCCAGTGAGTACCCGCAAAATAGAAAGCCGAGTTAAAAAACGAGGTCATTTGACTAAGCATTTCGCATCCGCTCCCAATTCATACTATCTTAGCATTCTATCATAATTTATTAAAAATAACCTGTTTCACGTAAGATCTATCAAGACAGATTTGGTTCTCCGGGGACGAATCACGGTATAACGTGACAGGAGAGAAATAAAAGCAATGCCTTTATATCAGATTTTGCTGCATTTCAGCGCACGGCAATGGTATCAGGGCGACACAACCGTGATGGTGATATCATTACTGATGACACCGGAAAGCGTCGCGGAAATATCGGTCTGCCCGGGTTTCACGCCGGTGGCCAGACCGGAAGCAGAAATCGTGGCGACATCCGTTTCGGTGCTGCTCCAGGTGACCTCAGAGGTGATATCTTTAGTAGTGCCGTCGGAGCTGCTGCCGAGGGCAGTAAACTGTTCGGTTTTACCCACCGCCAAATCGGCGACTACGGTGCGCGACACGGAAATAGACGTTAACGTAGCAGTGGCGACAGGGCTTATTACCAGATCTACTGCATTGCTGATGATGCCATTAATCGCAGCCGTAATTTGAACGGTGCCGCGGGTGACTGTCGTCGCCAGACCGGTATACCCGATGGTGGCGGTGGCGGTATCGGAACTGTTCCAGACCACATCATAAGTACAATCCCCTGTGGTGCCGTCACTGTAAGTGCCGGTGGCGGTGAATTGGACGGTATTTCCCAGCGTAGTTCTGACCGGAGTAGCCTGGTCGATCTTAATGGAAACCAGAGTAGCCGTGGTAGTAGTCTGCGTGGTGGTAGTGGTCGTCTTACGCGGGATGATACCGGTTAATGTCGTCCGGTCAGAAGAACAGGCACCCGTGACCAAGGTGAACGCCAGCACGACGGCGGTAATCAGACAGCCGCTAATAAATTTGATTTGATTTATTTTCATTCTGATGCTCCGTTTTCACTGACCGGCCGGCGAACGGAAATACTTTTCCAAAAATCAATGACGTTGCATATAATCATACATCACCTTGACCGTTTTATGCCACTCCGGCCGTTCAAAAGCACTATTATCGGACAGTTTAATCATCGTCTTCGATTCTTATTGAGATGCGTCGCAGGCGGATTGATAAATAAACGACGGAAGGAATATAATCATTTCAATTCTTGAAAAGCAGAGAGCACTATTTCCTGAAAAGGGGGCTGCGATGAACCATATCAAGATTGACCTGGAACGCACCATCAGCGATATCGACCGCAATATTTTCGGCGGGTACATGGAGTTGGGGGTTAAAGATACTACGTTCAAACATCTTGATATCCTCGACCCGGCGATGCAAGCCAAAGGCGGGCTGCCGGCCGAAGTGCGGGCGGTGCTGGAACAGGTGAAAATGGCGAACATGCGCTTCGGTGGTAACTTCTTTTCGGGATACCGCTGGCGGGATGGCGTGGGGCCGCGGGCGGAACGCCCTGCACGGCACGAATTGGCCTGGAACAGTATCGTCCCGAATAATTTCGGCACCAACGAATTCGTGACGCTGTGCCGGTCGCTGGGAGCCGAACCATACCTGAATACGAATTGCGGCGACGGCGATATGCGGGAAGCGGCCGACTGGGTGGAATACTGCAACGGCACGGGCGACTCGGCGCTGGCCAAACTGCGCCGCCAACACGGCTTTGAAAAACCGCACAACGTTAAATACTGGAGCATCGGCAACGAAGTGGACAGCCCCGGCCAAATCGGCTACAAAACCCCGCAGGAATATGCCCGCGACGTGACCGAATACGGCAAAGTGATGAAACGGGTTGACCCGGCGATTAAACTCTCGGCTTCGGCGGCTTGCAGCTGGGAAGATGCCCCGCTGGGCCCGCAATTCCTGTACCGCAAGACCGAATGGGTGGAACGGGCGCAGCTGATGCTGGAACAAGCCGGCGACCGCATTGATTACATGGCGCTGCATAAGTACGCCCATCCTTACACCGACGATTCGTTCGAAACGCTGATGGCTTTCGCCGCCGGTTTTGAAGAACATCTCAGCGCGTATGAAGGCTTAATCAAGGCCGTCAGTCTGGAACGCGGCATCAAACATGCCGTGGATATCGCGGTGGACGAATGGGGCATTATCTACATCCCGGCAGAAGCGCGTCAGGAATCCCCGATTACCGTAACGGTGGACGCATCCGGACAGGCACAATTGCCGGCGGAGGAAAAAATAACGGCGCACCACGGGAGAAAGAACGTCATCGGGCTGGAGCAGGCCCTGCTAACGGCGCTGCATTTGAACATTTTTATCCGCCACGCCCGTTCCGTGCGTCTGGCAAACTGCACCTCGATGCCGACGCCGGCGTGCCTCAGTTTCCCGGAACCGGAGAGCGTTTTACTGCGGCAGGCAATTTACTTCCCGTTCGAGCTTTACAGCCGCACCTGCGGGCAGCAGGCGCTGGATGTATTCTGGCATGGCGACACCTTCTCCGGCACATACAAAGGCCGGACTTACGCCGGAATCCGCACCCTCGACGTTTCCGCCACATTAGATAAAGCACGGAAGCAGCTGGTGATTTACGCCGTTAACCAGAGCAAGGATAAAGCGCTGGAAACAATGATTTCACTGGAGGCGGGAGCTTTCGCCGGAAACGTCAAAACAGCCGTCGTCAACGGGCCGGACATTAAAGCCGCCAACACGGTCGAAAATCCGGATAATGTCGGGGTGCATGAAACGATACTGAAAGCGGCGGGCAGGACGTTGATGGTAACTCTCGAACCGCATTCTGTAACGGCGCTGGTCTGCCCTGTCAGCTAAGTAATATTTTGATTATTACGGTCATCACCGGATATTGTAAGATATAAAACAAATACCTGCGGAGACAACTTTGAAAAACAACACCACCATGCCCGATTCTTTAATTTACCAATCTAAAAAAACAACCAAAGCCAGGAGCGCTGCACTACGGACAAGGGAAAGTTTCGATTTCGGCTGGAAATTTTTCAAGGGCGACGCGGCGCAAGCACAGCAGCCGGATTTCAACGACCAGGAGTGGCGCGACCTCGACCTGCCGCATGACTGGAGCATCGAAGGGCCGTTTGCCGAAAAGCCGGGTTCGGCGACTTTTGCCCATTTGCCCGCCGGCACCGGCTGGTACCGGAAAAATTTCACCGTACCCGCGTCTTACCGGAATCAGCAAGTTAGCATCGAATTCGACGGCGTATATCAGCACAGCGAAGTCTGGATTAACGGGCATTATCTGGGCAAGCGGCCTTACGGCTATATCAGTTTTTATTACGATATCACCCCGCACCTGAATTTTGGCAGCGGGAACGTCATTGCGATACGCGTGGATAATTCGCATCAGCCCAACTGCCGCTGGTACTCCGGCTCCGGGATTTACCGGCATACCTGGCTGCTGGTGACCGACAAATTACACGTCGCGCATTGGGGCACGTTTGTCACCTGCGGGAAAGTCAGTGAAAAATCCGCGGTCGTCCGGATAAAAACCAGGGTGCAGAACGAAAGTAAAAACGACGCAAAATGTGTTTTAAAAACGGTTATCCTTGATAGTAACGGTCGACCCGTGCAAACGACGGAAACCGGCGGCGATATCGCCGGCAGCGGAGAATTTGAATTCATTGAAAAAGTTAAGATAGACAAACCGGTGTTGTGGTCGCCGGAAAATCCTTACCTTTACACGGTACGCAGCACGCTGGATCAACAGGGAAAATCAACCGATATTTACGATACCGTTTTCGGCGTGCGCAGTATCGAGTTCGATACGGACAAAGGGTTTCTGCTGAACGGGCGGCAAGTTAAACTTCACGGGGTCTGCCTGCACCATGAGGCCGGCGCGCTTGGGGCCGCCGTACCGGAGCGGGCCTGGGAGCGGCGGCTGGAAAAACTGAAAGCGATGGGTTGCAACGCCGTCCGTACTTCCCACAACCCGTATGCGCCGGAATTCATGGATTTATGCGATAAGCTGGGCCTGCTGGTGATGGACGAAATGTTCGATGAGTGGAATGAGCCCAAACCGCAGACGCCGGACTACGGCTACCGGATTTATTTCGATGAATGGGCGGAGCGGGACGTCACCGATTTCATCCGCCGCGACCGTAACCATCCCTGCGTCGTCATCTGGAGCGCGGGCAACGAAGTCGTGGACCAGGTCGTGCCGGCAGGCGTTAAAACCCTGAAAAAGCTGCTGGACATCTTTCACCGTGAAGACCCGACGCGCCCCGTGACCGTGGGCTGCGATAGAATTGTTGCCGAACCTAAAGCAGTGCCGCAGGAATTTCTCACCCTGCTCGACGTGGTCGGCTATAACTATGTCGACCGCTGGCGGGACCGGTACGAAAAATATTACAGCCTCGACCGGCAGGCTTTTCCGCAAAGAAAGTTTATCGGCACGGAGAACGGTTCGCTGGGCGGGATTAGAGGGGATTATTCTTACTTATTTCCGGTGGAACCGGGCACCGACATGCGCCGGAATAAAAACCGCTGGATTGATTTCGAACAAATGTGGAAATTCGTCAGCACTTACGACTACGTGGCCGGAGATTTCATGTGGACCGGCATCGATTACCTGGGGGAATCCAACTGGCCGCGGAAGGCGAATACCTCCGGCGTTATTGATACATGCGGCTTTGAAAAAGACACCTGGTATTTCTGCCAGAGCCAGTGGACGGAAAAACCGGTGCTGCACCTGTTCCCGCACTGGACCTGGCCGGGGAAGGAAGGCGAATTCATCCCGGTGCTCTGTTACACGAATTGCGACAGCGTGGAACTGTTCCTGAACGGCAAGTCGCTGGGCATCCAGAGCTACTGGTTCCCGCGTTACGGGATGCGGGAAAATTACGAAAACTTTCCAGCGCGGAATGACATACCGCGCACCACCTCCGACCTGCACCTGACCTGGACGGTACCCTATCAGCCGGGCACACTGCGTGCCGTGGGTACGCGGGACGGTAAAATTGTAATCACAGAAGAAATCGCCACGGCCGGGAAACCGGTGAAAATCGGGTTGGCCATCGACCGGAAGACGATTAAAGCCGACCGCCGGGATATCGCGCATATCACCGTCAGCGTCCTCGATGCGCAGGGGCTGATTGTGCCGGAAGCCGATAACGAAATCTCCTTCGGGATTCAAGGCGAAGGCCGGATTCTAGGGCTGGATAACGGCGACCCGGCGAGCCATGAAGACTATCACGGCAGCAAACGCAAGGCATTTCACGGGCTGTGTCTGGCCATTGTCCAATCCACCGGTAAAACCGGCTTGATTAAACTGACGGCGACTGCGCCGGGGCTGAAATCAACCGGCGTTGAAATTACGGGTAAATAGTTTTTAAAAAGGAGCACTACAATGACAGAAGTCAAACGGGTATTCAAGGTAAACGGCAAGCCTTTCTTCCCGGTGGGCGGGCAATCTTCTTCTTCCAGTGCTTATAGCGATAAAGAGTCTATTCCGGCTTTTGAAGCCGTGAAACTGCTGCACGGCAACACGCTGCTGACGGATGTTTATTGGGAGGTAATCGAGCCGGAGGAGGGCAAGTTTGACTTTTCCAGCGTAGACCGGCTGATTGCCAATGCCCGTCGCTACGGCCTGAGATTAATACTACTATGGTTCGCCACCTGGAAAAATGGGAACATGGACTACGCGCCGGCATGGGTAAAATCCAATCCGGAACGTTTCAAACGGGTGTTGGCCGCCGACGGCAGCGATTTATGGGTGCTTTCCTCGTACTGCAAGGCAAACCTCGAGGCCGATAAAAAAGCGTTCGCGGCTCTCTGCAAGTACCTCAAAGCCAAAGACAGCGCGGAGCAAACCGTCATCGGACTGCAGGTGGAAAATGAAGTCGGGATTACCGGTAGCGACCGCGATTACAGTGCGGAAGCCGAAGCGGTGTTCAAAAAGCCCGTCCCCGCCAAATTATTAAACGCGATTAAAACCGCCGGGAAAGGCGCGGTGTATGATATCTGGCAGAGGGAAGGCGCGAAAAAATCAGGCACCTGGCCTGCAGTATTCGGCCCGGCCGCCGGTGAATTCGTCAGCGCCTGGAGTATCGCCAATTACGTGGACAGCGTCGCCGCCGCCGGGAAGGAATTGTATAATATCCCGATGTACATTAACGCCGCCGTGAGCATCGTCAACGGTTGGCGCGGACCGTTGCCGGATGAAATCCCCGGCAACGGCATGCCGGTGCCCAAAGTACTGGATATCTATAAATGGTTGACGCCGCATATCGCCCTGGTGGCGCCGGACATTAAACACGTGGATTACCGGACATACGAAGAACTTTGCGCGGTTTACAACCGGGCAGATAATCCCCTGTTCATGCCGGAAACGCCGCCGATGTTATACGTTTTCCGCGCCATCGCCGAATATAACCTGCTCGGATTCCACAGGATGGGCGGCCTGGAAGCCATCGTCGCCAAAGACGGCACGGTAAACCCGGAGTCGCAGATCGGCGTGGATACCGTCCGCGCCATCGCCTCCGTCGTCCCGCTGCTTCTGAAATATCAGGGCACCGGTAAAATTCACGCCGTGATTCAGGAAGAATTCATGTCGCAGCAGTGGCTGAACCTGGACGGCTACCTGGGGCGCATCCAGTTCGGCACCGCCCGGAGAACGACCGGGGGAACAGACTGGCGGCATATGCCGGGTGAAGCGGCGTTTAACTGGCAGCTCGACGCCAACCGCGGGCGGGGGCTGGTCATCCAGAAGGGCAGGCACGAAATTTACCTCGCCGGGTCAAATTACCGGCTCTTCCTGCGGCCGAAGTTTGCCAAAGGCGTTAAGACCTCATTGTCTTACAACGAAGTGCACGGACGGCAGCTGCGGGTGGACGAAGGCCATTTCGACGATAGCGGCGAGTTTGTGGCCGACCGCCGCCGCAACGGCGATAATGTTTCCAACGGCCTGTGGGTGGAAGCTGATATCGGCGTGCTGCGGGTGATTACCTGCGATTAACCTGCGATAATCGGGAATTTGTATACTAATCACATTAGTTAAAGGAGCTTGTTTGAAGCAGGTTAATTGGTGGGATAAACAGGGCGAGCCGCAGTACGGCGGGGAACTGATCATTGCCAGTCAATCGGACATTGAAAATTTCGACCCGTATTACAGCGAGCACCGCACCCAGATTTACACAGGCTGGCTGGAAAAGCTGGCGTCCGAGGACTGGACGCTGGACCCGGCGGTATTTGGGTTTAAAATAGTGGCCCCTCACCGCTATCTGAAAGGGCTGCTGGCGGAAAGCTGGGAATTCACCGCACCGGGGACGCTGGTTTTCCATCTGCGTAAAGGCATCCGCTGGCAAAACATCCCACCTGTCAACGGTCGCGAATTTACCGCCGACGATGTGGTTTATCACTTCCACCGGCTTTACGGCCTGGGTAGCGGCTTTACCCGTCCGGCCGCCTCCCAGGATAAGGTGCTGATGTATCAGGACCTGGTCTCCGTAACGGCGGCTGACAGATATACTGTCGCTTTCGAATGGAAAAACGCCAACCGGGAATTTATCCTGCAATTTCTGGTGACGAATCACAGCCCGGCGCTCTGCATCGAAGCACGTGAAGCAGTGGAAAAATGGGGCGATCTCAGCGATTGGCGCCACGCCATCGGCACGGGGCCGTTTATGTTGCAGGATTTTATTTCGGGCAGCGCGGCGACGCTGGTGAAAAATCCAGATTATTGGAGCCATGATGAGCGCCATTCGCAGAATCAATTGCCCTATGTGGACCGGGTGAAAATCCTGATAATCCCGGAGAAAGAGAAAGCGCTGGAGATGTTTCTTGACGGCAAAATTGATGTCATCGAGGGAATTCCGGCGGGGCAGGCCGCGGCCATCAAAAAAGCGCACCCGGAAATATTGCAGATACCGCTGCCGTGGGCGAGCGCCATGACCATTGATCCGAGAAACGATGCCGCGCCGTTCACCGACGTCAGAGTCAGGAAGGCGATGCAGCTGGCCATCAATCTGCCGGACATCGCTAAAAACTATTACAAAGGTGCGGTAGAACCATATCCTTCCACATTGAGTTCGAAATGCGTCAACGTTTGGGATGACGGCTGGGCTTTCCCCTATGAGGACTGGCCGCAAGATTTAAAAGACGAGTATGCATATAACCCGGCCGCCGCTAAAAAACTGCTGGCGGAAGCCGGTTTTCCCCATGGGTTTAAAACCAACGTTGTCGCCGATATGACGGTTGATATGCAATTGCTGCAAATCGTGCAGGCGTATTTTGCGGATGTCGGCATCGCGATGGCAATCCGGCCGCTGGACGGTAAAAATAAACACGACCCGCTTTATTTCCCCGGCGGGTCGCTGGGGCTGGATGTCGAGCCGTTCCGGATGCTGCCGCGGATGATGACCGGCTACGCTCTGAATACCCATCTGAGAGTTAGCGACCCGGTTTACGATACTTTCTTCCAACGGGCTAAGACTGCAGCATCGCTCGAAGAGACGATGCGGATTTTCCGGGAAGCCAACGAATATGTTGCGCGGCAGCACTTTGCGATTTCGCTGCTGCAAAAACCGGGGCGTTACTCGCTGTGCCAGCCGTGGCTCAAATGTTATGACGGGCAATTCGGCTCGACCGGCTGGAGCCCTCCGAGCCTCTCTTTCTACGCAGCCAGGTTCTGGGTTGACCAAAAATTGAAAAAAGCAACGGGACTTTAAGAGGAGCAGAAAAATGGCAGAAACACGGAAAGGGTTTATCTTATCGAAAAAAGAGGTGGAAAAGGAGTGGCGCATCGAACACAGCGCCGACGCCGAGGGCCACCACAACATGCAGGGTTTCGGCTTTCTGACGGTGGCCAGCGAAGCAAAAACACACCGCATGGTAGGGAAAGAACTGGCGACCAACCTGATGCTGGGGTTGGACATGTTTCCACCGGGCGGCGGAATCAACGCCCATTCCCATGTCTTCAGCGCCGCAGCCCCTGTTTTCGACCATGCTTATTACGTGATTTCCGGCCGCATCCAGGCGACGGTCGGCGATGAAATCAGGACGGTCGGCGCTGATTCGTTAATCTATTGCCCTTCCAACGTCAAACATGCTATCCTCAATGTCGGGAAAACCACGGCCAAAGTGCTGCGGATTGCCGCCTGCAACGATGGCGCAGTGATGGGCGGATGGGCGAAAGATTAAACCGGCAGGAGGATTGCGATGACGAAAATTGTCATTATCGGGGCGGGCAGTCATGTTTTTGCCAGCCGTTTCATCACGGACATCATTTACTATCCCGAACTCAGGGACAGCACGATAACGCTGATGGATATCGCCGCGGAACCGCTGGAACTGACCGCGGCCTTCGCCAACCGGATTGTCGCGCAAAATAAATTCAATACAAAAATCGAGTCCACTACCGACCGCCGCAAAGCGGTGGACGGCGCGGATTATGTCTTTATCACGCTGAATGCCGGCTACAAATGGAAAGAAGCCGACCGCGCGGTAACGCTGAAGTACGGCGTGGACCAGGGCGACACGGCGACGATGGGGCCGTGCGGGGTTTTCAACGGGGCACGCCACGTGCCTGCTATTATCGACATTTGCCGGGATATGGAAGAACTATGCCCGTACGCCTGGCTGATGAACTACACCAATCCGATGGCGATGATTGCCTGGGCGGTCAGCGATTATACCCGGATTAAAAATGTCGGGTTATGCCACAGCGTGCCGAATACCGCACGCACGCTGGCCGGGTATATGGGCATCCCGTTTGAAGAACTGTCCTACCTGGTAGCGGGCATTAACCATTTCGCCTGGTTTTTGGAGCTGAAACAGCACGGCAAGAACGTTTATCCGCTGCTGAAAGAAAAACTGAAAGACCCAGCTGTCTATTCTGACCCACAGTCAAAACGCGGCGGGCCGGATATTGTGCGGGCGGAGGTCTGCAAAACTTTCGGCTATTATGTCACCGAGTCCAGCGGCCATATCGCCTCTTACACGCCCTATTTCCGTAAAAACCCGGAAACGATGAAACGGTATGGGATAAATACCGGCGCGCAGTATCAAAGCAACGCCAAACTGTGGATGTCGCAGGATAAAGATAAGGACGATAAACTGGCGGAGCAACTGCGCACTAATTACCAGTTCCCGCTGGACCACAGCACGGAATTCGGCTCGATTATCATCCATGCCGTCGAAACCGGCGAACCGGCGGTGATTTACGGGGACGTCAAAAACACAGGACTGATTAATAACCTGCCGCAGGGGTGCTGCGTGGAAGTGCCATGCCTGGTGGATAAAGAAGGGATTCATCCCTGCCCTATCGGTAACCTGCCGCCGCAGTTGGCCGGACTGAATATGAGCAATGTCGCGGTGCAGGAACTGGCGGTGCGCGGCATCATGGAAAAGGATAAAACGAAGATTTTCCAGGCGATTCTGCTGGACCCGATAACGGGCGCGATGCTGACAATAGATGAGACGCGGCAGATGGTGGACGAATTGTTCGAAAACAATAAACAGTTTACGAAGGGGTATAAATAGGAAAAGAACTACAATTGGTAACGGGTACAGTCAGGAATGTCTGGATAACTAAATGTCTCCCCTCGCTTGTATTCTCTCTTCGTCACGGTAGAGAACTAAATAGTCAGCGGATGTTTATCAGCATCACCTGATAATACCCGTTTATTTAAGCCTTTTTTCGAAAAAAATTACTTCCATAAAAGAAATTATCGACCGGTGTGTTTCTTTATATCCATTTTTTTTGTAGAAATATTGGGCAGCACATTGTTTTGTGTTCGTGTCCAGGCGCAAGATATCATAACCTATCCGGCTTGCATCCGCTTCCAATCTATCCAATATTAACTGTCCGAAGCCTTTACGCTGATAATCCGGGTGTACTCTCATCTGCCTGATTTCGCCTACGTTTTCCGAAACCTTTCTCAGCGCCCCCATGCAAACTAGATTATTTTGCAAAAAGCCGACGAGAAATTCTCCCCCGTTGTTTAGATATTCGTTCCTGATATTACGGAGGTCATCGTCGTCCCATGGTCCATTTAGAAGCAGCGTTTTAACCGGGAGTGCCAACCAATGTAAATTTCTTACTGCTTCTTCGTCCCCTGATTGAAATTGGCGGATAAGGAGAACATCTTTCGTCACCTGCATTTAATTTCCTTCTTTTGCCAGCACCTTCAAGTTTTAATAGAAATGTTTATGACATTAACACTATATTATCAATGTTACAATTGTGTTAAATCGAACAAAACATTGTTTATCTTATTAAGGCTAATGCCCTTATATTTCGATCAAATTTTATCTAAGATACTGTGTACCGATCAGTTTCACCCTAAACGAAAACGCTCCGTTTTTACAGGAATGACAAGTAAATAAAAAGGATTCCGGTAAAACCGGAATCCTTTTTCGCTTGATTGTTGTCAGGCTTTTTACAATGCAGCAATCAGGGGATTACTGCATAATCATGCCGGAGTCCACCTGGAGGCACTGGCCGGTGATATTCCGGGAGACGTCGGAAACCAAAAAGGCGACGGCGTTGGCGATATCGTCGGTGGTCTGGTTCCGCTTCAGCGGGGCCATGTTAGCCATGGCATCGAACATTTTATCCTGGCGGTCCTTGGCCATGGCATCGAAGAATTTGGTCTGGACCATGCCCGGGGCGATGGCATTAACGTTGATGTTGTTCGCCCCGTACTGGGCGGCGAGGCCGCGGTTGAAGGCCAACACCGCTGCTTTGGCGGCCGCATAAGAACCGGGGCCGCCGGCCATTTTGGCGACAATGGAGGAGAAATTAACGATTTTGCCGTACTTCTTTTCCATCATAGTCGGCAGGACTGCTTTGGAGCAATTCATCGTGCCGTAGAGGTTGACGGCGAAATCTTTTTCCCAGACTTCCTGTTTCTGCTGCATGAATTGCGTGCCCATGCCGGCGTTCAATCCGGCGGTATTGACCAGAATATCGATTTTGCCGAATTCTTTCAGCACCGCTTTGGCCATTTCTTCGGCTTCGGCAAAAACGGTGATATTGACTTTGACGGCGATGGCTTTGCAGCCCAGGGCTTTCACGGCTTCCGCTGTTTTTAACGCCCCTTCCAGATCCATATCCGCCGAGACGATGTCGCAGCCTTCTTTGGCCAGCATCAGGCAAATGGCGTTCCCCATGCCGACCTGACTAGCTGAACCGGTGACAACAGCGACTTTACCTTTTAAACCTAAATCCATTACGTTCTCCTAAATTTTATTGTGCTTTTTTAAATATTACTATATTGTGGTTGTGATAATTTTATTTGATTCGCACAACATATTTTATCATGTTTTTATGGCCACAAATCTTTGGCGACGTCGTCCAGCCCGCCGAGGGCCAGCAGTTTGGCCTTGCTGGGCTTGGTCGTGAAGCGGTCCCAGTCCAGGGAACCGAGGCCCCAATAAATCTGGGCTTCGATATCGGCGGTGGAACCTTTGAGCGGGCCGGCTTCCTGCGGCGGTTTGCCCACAATCCGTGGGTGCGGCGTCCAGTTCAGCTCGCAGATGCCTTCGCGCAGGTTGAAAGCGTGCCGGATGTTGGCCGTCCTTTCGCCTGCCAGCAGCATCTGGTCCATAGTCATATTCCAGCCGGTAACGGCGTTCAGGAAACCTAATAGCCTGTCCCGGCTGCCGGACCAGCCGCCCTGGAAACACATTCCGGTCATATTCACGCAGTGCCGGAAAATCACGAACGTGCCGAAACTGAGCATGTGCCGTCCCGGGGTGGCATCCATCTGGTAACGGGCAGCTGACATCGGGTAGCCGTTGCCTCGCGGCAGCCGCGGGTCGTGCATGCCGGGTTCCTGTCCCCCAACATGGACGGCGTATTTCTCCGCGCCCTTGCCGATTTTTTCGGCAGCTTTCTTCACGCCGTCCGCCAGGATATCGCCCAACCCTTCCCTTTTCACGACTTTATCGGTCAGTTCGATGATGGCCTGATGGTTGCCCCATTTCAGGTCGATGCCGCCGGTATCTTCCTGGGTGATAATGCCGTTTTCGTATAATTCCATGGCAAAAGCGATGACACTGCCGCCGGAAATCGTATCCAGACCGCCTCGGTTGCAGATATCATTGGCCATCGAAATCGATTCGGTGTGGTTGTTCAGGCAATTCGAACCGAAAGCCGCCGCCGTTTCGTATTCCGGGCGGTGGCAGCCGGCGGCATATTTGTATTCCCCTTCACCAGCTTTCAAAACGGCTTTACAAGCGACCGGGCAGTGCCAGCAGGCGTGCCCTTTCTCCACTCTGGCCAGGAATTTATCCTGATGCACGCCTTCGCGGTCGGGGAAATCAATCACCCCGATGCCGCCCCAGTTCTTAACCGGGCTGTCACCACTGTGCGCCGAACTGTAGTTGCTGCTGCTGGTGCCGTACTTGCGCTGCCCTTCGATTTCGGACATGCCGTTGGGACGGATGGTCTGCCATTGTTTCATCTGCTCGGCCCGGAGCGTGGAAATGGCTTCTTTGTTCAAAATCGGGACTTCGATCTCGCCGCGGGCAACGATGGCTTTCAACTTCTTGGAACCCATCACCGCGCCCAGCCCGGAGCGGGCGGCGGCGCTGCCGTGGTCGGTCATGATGCCGGCAATCAGCGAAACTTTTTCCCCCGAAGGCCCGATGCAGGCCACGCGGGACGTGGTGCCGTACTCAGCCATCAAGGTATCTTCAGTCTCGTAGGTATCTTTGCCCCAGATCGCTGCGGCGTCTTTAATCTCCGCCCGGCCGTTATCCAGCAGTAAATAAACCGGTTTCAGTGAAATGCCTGTGAAAAACACCGCGTCAAAACCGGAAAATTTCAGATGGGAACCGAAGTAGCCGCCGGAATTGGCATCGCCCCAGCCGCCGGTCAGCGGCGATTTGCCGACGACCATGTAACGGGAGCCGGTCGGGACACCGGTGCCGGTCAGCGGCCCGGTCACAAACCCCAGCATATTTTCCGGCCCCAGCGGGTCCACGCCGGGTTTCATCCGGCTGTATAAAATCCGGGCGCCGACGCCGTAGCAACCCAGGAAATCTTTGGCCATTTGCTCGTCGAGGGGTTCTTCTTTGATGTCCCCGTTGGAAAGGTCCACAAAAAGGATTTTACCCATATATCCGCCGACCATTTTTCTACCTCCGCAAAAGTAATTTATCAATATAATAGCAGAGTCATCACGAGATACCAAGTAGAAGGAGGAAGAATAATTATCGGGGAAAGACACCGGGAAGCTTGCTGTTGCGTGAGTGCGTTTGTTATAGAAATTAACAATCAGTTTTTTCAAATACTATTCTATAATACAGTTGCTAAGCCGGCAGATGTGCATTCCAACATGGTTTATTAATCGTCACTGTCCTAAAACCGACGTTCTTATAAAGCCTGATGGCAATGGGATTATCGGCAAAAAGATAAAGATAATTACCGGAGAGGGCAGCGTGATAATTGACAAGGTAACTGATTAGCCGCGTTCCAAAATGCTGACCGCGAAATGCCGAAAATGTTACCACATTATCGATGCGGGAATAACCAACCATCACCTGGACGGATGCTATCGCCACACGCCGGTCATGTTCAAATAGCCCCAATAGATGAAAATTTTCGTGATTAACGGCGTTTTTTAGTACATTGACTGTCCAATCACCAGTATCATCCGCGCGGATTAACTCGATAATATCATCCGGGAGACCGGTTATCCTCCGAACCGGCAGCGTCGTATCCAAATTGGCAGAAAAAGGATGGGGGAAAACCATAAATTCTACATTGGACATAGTAACGGTAAATCCCTGACTCTCCAGGTACGGACGCAATTGTGTCAGTTCGCCGGCAATAAAAGAGCAATAAACGCGAGGAACAAGTCCGTAATTCCGATAAAATGCGACAATGTCCCGGATAGCCGCCTCAGGGTTATTGGCAATGTCTAAAATATGGGCATGGTTGCTGTCATGGGAGAAAGGATTTAACGGGTTATAGTAGATAATCCCATATTCCGTCGTAACTTTGTTGGTAAACAACTGGCAGAACGTTAATTCATGACCAAGCATTTTATCTGCATTGAACATCTGAGGGTTTCCTTTGAATATGGTTAAGACTGAATTATATCTCAATCCGATAAAACGGTAAATGTTCCGATAAAAGTTTTTTCTGTTTTGATTTAGGGAAAATGAAAAGTTGTTGCGCAGATATACTGATTACTGAATAGTGGCGAGATGCCTGCCAAATGGATGAAATCATTCCGGAAGGATAGATTATCTTATTTTGCCGTTTTCTTCGTTGTGGCTGTCTTTGCGGTTTTAGGCTTACCGGCGGTTTCACTTTGTCGCGGTTGTAATTCACCGCCGCCCGGATGAGGGTTTTCAGAGCGGGTTCGTTGATTTTATCCCCATGGTAAAAATCAATCGTCCGCCATTGTTTGCCTTCGAGGCCGTTGTTGAAGAGTTTATCGGGGTCAGGGAGGCTGGAACCCAGATAAAAAATCAGTTTTACCTTGTCTTTGAAGGCGTTGGCAACACAGATGATGCCGTCGTGGGACCAGACAGCAGCGCCCCGCCATTTCACTTCCTCCACAACGTCCGGGTCGGCTTCACGGATAACCCGCCGGATATTGGCAATCGTATCGCCCCGCCAATCACCTAGATTCGCGATAAAGTCGTCAATCAGCGCATTTACGTTTACGATATTACCTTCCCCCGCAACAGATTGCTGATGTGTAAATATGTTTTCAGAAATTATTCATATGGATTCCCGCCTGCGCGGGAATGACAAGACTACTATTCACTGTCATTGTCGGGCTCGACCCGACAATCCAGAAGAATCAGCACATCCTTTGTTCGAACCTCAACAACACGTAAAGCTCACAACCTACCACCCCTGCTGTTCGGTGCGGTTGATGATATCCATTTGCTGTTCGGCAGTGAGGTCCACGAAATAAACCGTGAAGCTGGCCACCCGGACCATTAAATCGCGGTATTTTTCCGGCTCTTTCATCGCTTTGCGCAAAGAGTCGCTTGATATTATGTTAAATTGTATGTGGTAAATGCCTTCAGCTTCAATCGCCCTGAGGAAAGACATCAGGTTGTCCACATCCCTTTCGGTGGCGACCAGTTGCGGGCTCAGCCGCAGATTCAGCGGCCCGCCCAGCGCAAACCGCTGTGTAGGTAATTTCGCGGCGGATTTAATCACCGCCGTGGGGCCGTTTTTATCCATCCCCTGCACCGGGGACATCGTGTCCGCCAGCGGCGTGGGATAAATGTGGCCGTTGGGCAGGCTGCCGACATTCAGGCCGTAAGCCACCGTATTCGAACCGGTGGTCATGGCGCCGACCCAGCGTCCGCCCCATTTTGGCAGCAGTTCTTTCTGGGTGTTAATCCAATCCAGCGCATCGTACCACGTGTCCATCACGAACGCCGCCCATTCGTCGGCATAATCGTCGTCGTTGCCGTACTTGGCCACGCCGTTGATGCAAAGCTGGCGCAGGTTATCATGACCTCTCCAATTATCTTTCAATGCCTGAATCAACTCATCCCAGGTAACCTTCTTCTCGCGGTAAATCAGCCGGTCGATGACACCCAGCGAATCGGCGGTATCGGCCAGGCCGGCCAGAAAAGCGCCGTAAGTGGTGAACCACGACCCGCCCTGGGTGATATCACTGCCTTTCTGCAGCGGCCCTTCGGATAAAGACGAACTAAAAGGCGCCGGATAGAAAGCGGACTGTGTTTCTTTGGGGATTTTCTGACCCTGGGCCAGATGCTTCATCCAGTAGAAGACCTGGTCGCGGAAAGCCTGCCGCACGCCGTCCATAGATTCAAATGTGCGCGGGTCGCCGGTAACCGGCCCGATCTGTTTGCCGCAGATGGTGCATTTGCCGTTGGAAATCACCAGTTCCATGATTTTGGCGACGACGTTGACGCCCTCGAACAGGTTACCCATGGTGATATGGGGCAGATTGGTCTCGGTGCAGCCTAACAGCGAATATTCGCGCCAGTCTTCGATGGAAAGTTCAGGATAGCCCTTGGCCAGCAGCTGGACGCCTTTCTTGTCGCCGAAGAATTTCGGTTTGCCGCGGCCTAAACGGACGAGTTCCACCGCTTTTCTGAGGTATTTATCCGGCGTGCCGGACCAGATGCGCATGCCGGTTTCTGGCAGTAGGATGCCGAGTTCCTCGTCGCATTCCAGACAGAGTGTCGTAACCTCGTTGCAGGCGTCTTTGCCGTCGCGGGTCTGGCCGCCGATGGTCAGGTTATTGCCCAGCCCCATGCCGGTCAGGATTTTGACCGAATCCCAGCTCCGCAGGCCAGTGCAGTTGGTGTGAATCCAGAAGCATTCCAGCAATTCCAGCGCTTCGTCATGGGTCATGCTCTTATCGTCGAGCACGGATTTTTTGTAGTAAGGATACATGTACTGGTCGAAGCGGCCGAAGCAGTGCACGCTGGCCGAAAGCTCGCAGGTAATCAGCACGTGCATCATCCAGACGGACTGCACGGCTTCCCACCAATCGCGGGCGGGATTGACCGGCACCTGCGCGCAGACTTCCGCGATGCGCTCCAGTTCCTTCTTCCGTTTGGGATTGGTCTCAGCGGCTGCTTTTTGTTTCGCCAAATCGGCATAACGCCGGGCATAATCGATGGCGGCATCGAGGGTAATCAATACCGCTTTGTAAAAATCTTTCTTTTCCTGCACGCTGTAATGGTCGTACGGCTGGTCGACCTCAGCCAGATAATGCTCGACTTCAGCCTTGATGCCTTTGAGGCCGATTTTCAGGACTTTTTCATAATTGGCCATCTGGTGGCCGACATCCCCGAACATCTGCCAGTCGGCGATATCCGGGATATGGGGACAGGAGGAAGTGGAGGGGTAAGCCTTTTCCTTGCTGATTTCATCCACTTTTTCCAGGCAATAATCGAATAATAATTTCTTATTCTTGTAATAAGGGATAAGCACTTCCCGGATTTCTTTGCGTTCCTCGGGCCGGATGATATGCCGGTCGAAGGCGCGGGTTTGCGGATCCATCACCGGGTCGTCCATTTCTTTTTCCAGCCAGCGGGTGGTCGAGCCTTCAATCGTCGAACCTCGGACTTTACTGTTGATATTGCCTACAATCAGTTCGTCGTCGGCGATAAAAACGGTCTTTTCTTTCAGATAATTCCGGTAGAAATAAGCGCGCTGCAGTATTCTCGGCTCTTTATCGTACTTATCGCCGATTTTCATCTCGGTGCGGACGCGTTCCAGGCAGATTTCCGGCGTGCGGATGGCATTCTCCCGCAGCCTTTTCACCCTTTCAGTCGTTTTCGGCACAAACAGTTCCTGCCAGCTGCCGATTGATTTTGCATTCTTTTCATTCGCTGCGATTGCCATTTTGGGCCTCCCTTTGAGAAATGCTGTCTTTTATCTTTTTTCCTGAATCCGCCTGAGCTTCCGCCGGATTGACACTGCGCTCCACTTTGTTATAAAATTCCATCCAATTCCCCGGTTACGTATCGGGTTATTCGATGCTTTTTCCCGGGTATCCCGCTCCGGCGGTTCACTTTATAATAAGTCTAAACCTGAGCGATAACCATGACAAATGTCACAGCTTTGATTTAATACTAACTGAAAATCGCACATTGTGCACGGCGGGCGGTGAAATAAAGGAACGATGATGGAAAAGAAAACTACAAACTGGTGGGATAAACTCGGCGAACCGCAATACGGCGATGAGATGGTCATCCGTGTGGAGCGCGATATCGTGAATTTCGACCCCTATTTTACGGAGGGGCTGACCGGCATCTACGGGGCGTGGCTGGAAAGGCTGGTCTGCGACGACTGGACGATGGACCCGGCGGAATGGAATTACCAGCTGGCCTGGCACCCGGCCAAATACCAGAAAGGCAACCTGGCGGAAAGCCTGGAATTTCCGGACCCAGCCACGCATATCGTGCATCTGCGGAAAGGGATCCACTACCCCAATGTCCCGCCTTCCAACGGGCGTGAATTTACTTCCGCAGATGTGATGTTTCATTACCACCGGATTTACGGCCTCGGCGGCGGTTTTACCAAACCCAGCCCCTACCGCGACACCGATATCCGGTTTAAAGATTTAATCTCGATCAATGCGCCGGATAAATACACCGTCGTTTTTAAATTCAAAACCCCGAACCCGGATTTCATCATGGAAACGCTGCACAACGTCAGCCTAGCGCAATGTCTGGAAAACTACGATGTGGTCAAGAAGTACGGCGACATGAGCGATTGGCATCATGCCGTCGGCACCGGGCCGTTTATTTTGAAGGATTTCGTGCCTGGTAAATATGCCTCGCTGGAGAAAAATCCGGAATACTGGGGCCACGACGAGCGCCACCCCCAGAACAAAATCCCGTATGTCGATAAACTGAAAATAGTCATTATTCCCGACGAAATGGACGCGGTGGAGGCGATGCGCGCCGGTAAAGTCGACTGCATGAACCAGATTTCTTACAAAGGGGCGCGGGAATTGAAGAAAACCAACCCCGAAATTGTGCAAATCAGAACGCCCGGGGCGCCGGCGCTTTCCATCCAGCCCCGCAACGACAAACCGCCGTATAACGACATCAGGGTGCGGCAGGCGCTGCAGTTGGCCATCGACCTGCCGGCCATCGCCAATACCCATTTTGAGGGTTCGGTCGACCCGGAGCCTTCGAACTTAACCGCCAGCAAGTATATGATGAACTGGGGATTCGCCTACACCGATTGGCCGCAGGAACTGAAGGACGAATATGCTTATAACCCGGCCAAAGCCAAGAAACTGCTGGCCGAAGCCGGTTATCCGCATGGATTCAGAACCAACGTCGTGGCCACGGCGGATGCGGACCTGGCATTACTGAAAATCGTGCTGGCTTACTGGGCCGCTATCGGCATCGAGACGGAAGTCCGGGTGATGAGCGTGCCGGATTGGATTAAATATGTGGAAATCGAGAAAAAACACGACCAGTTGATTTACCGGCCGTACGGGCCTTTCGGGCATACCTACGCGCCGCTGCGGGCCATCACGCGGTTCCAGACCGGTTATTCCGCCAACCACATGATGGTCGCCGACCCGGTTTTTGACGCGTTCTATCCCAAAGCCATTGCCGCCAAAAACGAGACGGAACTGCGGCAAGTGCTGCGTGATGCTAACGAGCGCGTTACCCGCCAGCATTACGCCGTATCGTTATTATTGCCATTGCAATACTCGCTCTGCCAGCCGTGGCTGAAAGGTTTCCACGCGCAGGTCCATTCCATCTGGATGGGCTCCGGCGGGCCGAGCATGCTGGGCTTCTACGCCTCGCGGTTCTTTATCGACCGGAAGCTCAAGAAGAGCATTTTGCATCAAGAATAAAGACGGTACAAATGAATCCTTGCGTATTTACAGATGTTAATTAAGCCAAACGCTACATCTCTTAAAGAACTTGTCTGAAATCTCTGGATTGTCGGGTCAAGCCCGACAATGACTTGAAAATAAAACAGCTTCAAGCAAAGCTTGAAGCTGTTTTCACGGGTTTGTCATTCCCGCCCTGACCGGGAATCCATAAAAATAATTTCCAATGTTTGTTTTCGGATAACCTCAAGGCGTGAGGCGAACGGAAGTCAAATATTTATTGTATGAATTTGTTGTTATTTCCCCTCAAAGAAATTGCGCGGGCCGTTAACCAGCAGGGTGCTGAGGGTTTTTTCCGAAACGCCCATTTCGCGCAACTGGGGAAAAACCTTTTCCTTGATATAAAGGAACCCGTAGGGGTTGATTTTCTTTCTCTTGGCCGGCGAACCGGCGGGCGAGGGCCGCGATAAGAACCGCGCCAGCGACCAGTCGTGGGAAATACAAAGGCGGTCGGCATAGCCCATGTCAATCAGGGCTTTCAGGCAATTGGTGCGTTCTTCCGGCGTAATCCGGCTGCCGGGATAGCGGTCCAGCCCCAGGAAACAGCCCTGGTCCAGAATCCAGGTCAGGTATTTCAAATCGGTGGTGTCGTTTGCGTGGTCGATTTTGACCAGGCCCATTTTGACGCCTTCCTGTTTCAGAATGGCGATTTGCTGCCGCGCGATTTCACCGGCCATGGCGGTGTGCAGCATGATGGGGACGCCGGTCTCCAGGTGCGCCCGGGCGATGGCCCGCAGTACAATTTCTTCGCCCGGCAGGACGCCGGCGCGGTCGCTGGCTTCTTTTAACACCCCGGCCTTGATACCGGTGCCGGCAATACCCACCGTGATATCTTTAATAAATGCTTTAGCGAACCGCTTCGCGGTAATGCCGGGGAAAAAGCGCGGCTTCTCCAGCGCCCAGCCGCTGATCGCAATCACGTTCACCCCGGAAGCGCGGGAAGCTTCCGCCAGCAGGTTGACGTCGCGGCCCAAATCCATCGTGCTGGCATCAACGACGGTATTGATGCCGCCGGCACGGGCCTTTTTTAGTCCGTCGATTATATGTTTTTTATAAGCCGGTTCCAGCAGTTCCGGATAATTCAAAGTCAAGGCAGTCGAAGAATCCTGCAGGTGTTCGTGGCAGAGCGTCACCCCCAGGTTTTTAGTATCCAGCGGCCCCAGCACCGAATTTATGATTGTCATCGTTTCTTCCCTCCGATGCCTGAATGATAACATTTGGGGAACTGAGGTGGCAAGCAGCTTTGGACTGTATTATTTTTCCATCCCGATGAAAGCTTGTCCCGTACTTTGATATGGGATCGGGATCCAGTCTCCAACGGAATGACAAATTAGGATTTCAGTGAACCACAAGGAGACACTTCGTCCTTCCGGTGAAAGACTCAGGATGTGATAAGGTTACCCCTCCGCTTCAAGCAAACAGGTTTTAAAATAATTCTCTCTTTAGTCTCACCGGTATAGTCAAGACAGTTGCTCATTACGAGGGAGAGAAAATTAGTATCCTGGTTTTTACGTATTTTGTATTTGAATTTTGAGTTTGTTTAGTATTTCGATATTCGGATTTAGGATTTACTTGGTTTTGGTGACTGGACTCCCTGTCCGGTCAAGAATCCATACAAATACGACTCCTTCAAGCAGTTAGGATTAACTGCTCATTGTACACAGCCGCCGCAACCGTAATATAATTAAAGTGAAAACAACATTAAGAAGGTACCTAACATGCCGAAGAAGAACCTGCCGCAAACTATTGGCGAACTCAGAGCGTCCGGCTACACCCCAGTCTCCGTCAAACAGGAAATCAGACACAACCTCATCAACATGATAAAAGCCCACCGCGAGGTGTTCCCCGGGATTATCGGTTACAGCGATACCGTTATCCCCAACGTCGAAAATGCCATCCTTTCCGGCCACGACATCATCTTCCTTGGCGAACGCGGCCAGGCCAAGTCCCGCCTGATGCGGGTGCTGATGCAGCTGCTGGACGAAAAAATCCCGGCGATTAAAGGCTGTGAAATCAACGACAACCCGTTTGCCCCGATTTGTAAATACTGCCGCGACATGGTGGCGGCGAACGGCGATAAAACGGAAATCGTCTGGCTGGGTCGGGAAGAGCGCTACTCTGAGAAGCTGGCGACGCCCGACATCGCCATGGCCGACCTGCTGGGCGACGTTGACCCGATTAAAGTGGCCGAAGGCAAGTACCTTTCCGACGAATTGACGATTCATTACGGTTTAATACCGCGCACCAACCGCGGTATTTTTTGCATCAACGAGCTGCCGGACCTGGCCGAAAGGCTGCAGGTCGGGCTTTTCAACCTTTTGGAAGAGCGTGACGTGCAAATCCGGGGTTACCGCATCCGCCTGCCGGTTGATATTCTTCTGGTGGCCTCCGCCAATCCGGAAGATTACACCAACCGCGGCCGCATTATCTCGCCGCTCAAAGACCGGTTCGGCTCCCAGGTGAGGACGCATTATCCGCTAAATATTCGTGACGAAATCACGATTATCCAGCAGGAACACCACGAATTTACCGGGACGGGCGTGGAAACCGTAATTCCGCCGTACATGGCCGAAATTATCGCGGAAATCACGCAATTGAGCCGGAAAAGTACAGAAATAAACCAGCGCAGTGGCGTCAGCGTCCGCGTTTCCATCATGAACTATGAAACCATCATTTCTAACGCCGTCAGACGCGCCGTGACGCTGGGCGAAAAACTGGCGGTACCGCGCGTCAGCGATTTACCGTTCATCTCTGCCTCAATGGGTTCAAAAATCGAGCTGGAAGGTTTCGAGGAAAATAAGGAAGAAAAAATCATCGGGGATTTGTGCCGCCAGGCGGTGTTGAATACTTTTACCCGGCATTTCCCGCTGCCGCAATTGAGTTCCCTTATTGCGCAATTCAGCAACGGCGTCAATATCGAAACATCCGACATGATGCCGGCGAAAAAATACGTCGCCAATGCTAGAGAAATCACCGGGTTAGCGGATGCAGTGAAGAAAATCGCCAAAACCGAACAACCGGAAATCATCGCGGCGGCCGTCGAATTCATCCTCGAAGGCCTTTACGTCAATAACAAATTGAACAAAACCACATCCAGTGGGAAAACCAATTATCGCAATTAGGAAGACATGACCACTTACCGTTATTCGGAATGGGACGGCACCCAACCGGCCCTCAGGCTGGATAAAAACGAACTCATGGACGAGCTCGCTGAAGGCCTGATGCACGACAGCGACCTTTCTTTCCTGCTCTGGAAAATGCAGCGGCAGGACGCGAAAAACGGTCAGGAAAGATTAGACGGGCTGCAAAAACTGCTGCAGCGCCTGCTGGCGGAAAAACAGCAGCAGTTGAAACAGTACGACCTGGCTGCGATGATGGCGGCAATGAAAGACCGGATGGCAGAGATTATCAAAAAAGAGCAGTCCGCCATTCAACAAAAACTGGACGAAGCCCGGCAGCAGGCCGCACAGGGCTCACCGGAAGCGGAAACGGCAGATGCTAAAAACAACTTACAGAAAATGGAACAAAAGGCGGCGGCCGACCTGCGGAAATTGAAAAACCTGCCGGCCGATATCGGCGGCAAACTCAAAGCGCTGCAAAACTACGAATTCACCGACGATGACGCAGGGGCGCAATTCCAGGAACTGCTGAGTTCCAGCCTGGGCGGGTTACGGATCGACGATTCACCGGAAGGACTGACCCCGTTTATCCCGGCGGAAAGCATGACCTTTAATGAAGCCATGAAGCTGATTGAGACGCTGCAGGATATGGACAAGCTGAACGGCCAAATTGAAAATGCGCGGTCCGAAGGCGGCTTGGAAACACTAAACCGGCACACCGTCCGGGAATTGCTGGGGGAGCAGGGCATGGAGACGCTGGAAAGGCCCGGTGTGACCCGGGTGCTGGAAGAAGCCAATTTCATCCGGCAGAAAGAAGGTGGCTACGAACTAACCCCGCTGGGTGTGAGGAAAATCGGGCAAAAAGCGCTGAATGACGTTTTTTCGCAGTTGCGCTACAAGACCGGGGACCGGGGCGGGGTGTGGAAAAGAGGCGATGAAACCAAGCGGTTTGAGTTTGGGGATAATTTCGATATTGACCTGAAACAGACGATGATGAACGCCATGATGCGCGAATCGCAAAAAACACCGATAAAATTGAAAATCACCGATTTTGAAGTATATAAGTATGAGCAGTCGGCGCGTTCGGCCACGGTGCTGATGCTCGACCTGAGCCTATCAATGTCGGTGCATGATAACTTCTACGCCGCCAAACACGTCGCCCTGGCGCTGGACGGCCTGATCCGCAGCCAGTTTCCGCAGGACAGTCTGCACATCATTGGGTTTTCCAGCTACGCGCGGGAAATCAAGAAAGAAGACCTGGCGACTTTACGCCTGGACCAGGCCGACCCTTACACCAACATCCAGCACGGATTGGAACTGGCCTGCAAATTGCTGGGGAAAGAGAAAACCAAAAATAAACAGATAATCATCATCACTGACGGCGAACCGACGGCGCACCAGGAAGAAGGAGACCTCAACTCCCAGTTCTCGCCGGGCGCCAGGACTTTACAGTTGACCTTAAGGGAAGTGGAAAACTGCACACGGCAGGGCATTACCATCAACACTTTTATGCTGGGGGAAAGCAACCTCAACAACGCCTTTATCACCAGAATCGCCAAAATCAATAAAGGCCGGGTCTTCTTCGCCAACGGAAAGGGTCTTGGACAGTATGTGTTGGTGGACTACCTCGCCAACCGGCGCAAGACGATGAGCTGAAATGTTCCTAAACGGTTCCTTTATAAAAACCTGCAACAAACGGTTTACCCGGCAGCAATAACAGGATTGGCGGCACCGGTTTCCGGTGCAATTTTCTGCAGCAGGTTTTCCTCGTTGACCATGATGTAAGCCAGTGAGATAAGGTCAACGTAAAAGAAGTACGGGAACAGGCTGCGCCAGGCAAAAAAGAGCGGGACGACGGCCAGCAGCGGCCCGGTCTGGGGATATTTCCGGCAATATTTGAAATACCAGCCAACGGCAACGATAAATGAAATCGCCTCTAAAATCGTGAACGGTAAAGATGAACGGAGTTTGACAATGCCGCTGGTCACCAGCGTAATCAAGCCGAGGCCGCTGGGAAACATCAGGTCGGTCATCGGCGAGGTGACGGAATTAAACCATATTTGCCAGTTGCCGGTGGCAAACGGCAGGTTGGTGATTACAAAAATCCCGGCAATCAGCGCAATACCGGCGAACAGTTTTTTAACGCCGTAAGTTTTAAACAGCAGAATCAGATAAAAAGGCACGAAGAACCAGGCGGTTTGCTTGGTCGCCACCGCAATTCCCATACAAATTGCCGAAAGCCATAAATTCCGGTTCAGCGCCAGCCATGCAACCATTAAAAACGGAAAACAGAGGTTGCCCATCTCCCCGCCGGAAAAAACAGAATTCCAGAGTTCCAGGCTGATGAATGCCACGGCAATGAATAACAGCCGCTTTTTCTTAGGGATAACCCAGGCGGCATAAATCAGCCCGGCCAGCAGAAAAATGGCATACACAATCCGGATATCACCAATCCCGATGAGAACAAACGGCGCCGGCAGCAAAAAAGAGCCGGCCGGGTAACAAACCCGGGATTCGATTTCGGCGGGAACCTGGGAAGGCGTGAGCACAGCTTTATACCATAAATCGGCTAACTGGTTTTCGGTGGGGTAAGGAAAGACATTGTAAAACGTCCCCACCCGCAGTGGCGTCACCCGGTCGTAACTCCCGTTAAATTCAATTAGTGCTTCGATGATGTTGGCATTGGAGTAGGGATTGTTGCCGTGCAGCAAATTCTCTACAGCCTGCTTGGATAAAATCGTGCCGTCATTGTAGCCGTAATCCCGCTGTACGCCGGTTAACAACTGGCGCAGGTCATGGGAAGTATTCTTATTTTGGATAGCATGGGGAATAATGATGCCGACGGTTGTACCAACCAGTAAACCGGCAACAAACAGGAACAGGAAAATTATCAAGGCTCCCCGTCGTATCTGGTGCTTTCGGCTCGCGAGAATAACATCTGTTTGGGGTAAAAGACTGACAAAAACCAACGCGAACCAGAGGAGTAAAATGATTGTGGCAGACACGAGAATCACTGGGATGTCCAGCACAAAACCGAAACTGAAAATGACGGTAGAGAGCAGTAAAATTACCACGGCATAAAAATACAGCAGCGTCCGGGGCGTGGCATCCAGATAATCACCGAGCGATTTTTTCTTCATATAAACAGCCTTTCACATTTTAATACTACGTGAAGCCGATTACAACTTGAAAAATAGCAGCGCGCTGCATAACAAAGGGGCCTCTAATTTTCATTAGAGGCCCCCGATAATGCCGGATTGGAACGAAATTTTAGGTTTATTTATAGCCTTTCATGAATTCTTTTTCCGCTTTGAACATTTCACCCACCATCTCTTTAATTTCATCAATGGAAAGAGTGGAGAAAGTCAACGGGTCGAGCAGAATGGCCTGAAGGATCTTGGTCTTATCCTTTTCGACGATACCCCGGACGGCCAGTTCCTGCACGTTGACATTAAGGCGGTTCAAGGCCGCGCATTGTGCCGGTAAATTACCGACATAGGTCGGATGCACGCCGCCCTTATCAACCATGCACGGGACTTCGACGACGCAGCCTTCCAGCAGGTTGGGGATGAGACCGTTATTTTTGACGTTGCCGAAAACGCGGGTCTGTTCGTTGGTCTCCATCGCATTAATCATTTCGGCCGCAATCTTGGTGTAGCGGTGTTCTTCGGTGAGTTTAAATTTAAACCCGGTCTTTAGCTGCTTCCTTAATTCATCATCCTGCTTGGCGGTGATGGCATCAGCGTCCGAATACATGTGCTGGTTTGAACCGACTTTGTATTTTTCCTGCAGTTCCGGGGTGCGGCGGAAATAAGGCAGGGAAATGGAAAGGTGGCCGTAGCCGCTGGTGAAATAACCGAAAGTCTTGAATGCTTCGATTTCAATCGGGCTCTCGCCGCCTTCAGCCGCTTCATGCTGGTCGGCAACCGACATCTTATCGATCTTTTCCCGCAGTACCGGATAAAGGTCCTGCCCCTTATAAAGAATTTCCAGGAACCAAGACTGATGATTTAAACCGCCAACTGTGTACCAGATATCCTTGGCCGGGACGCCGGCGATTTTAGCGAACCTTTCTTCGCCGCCGGTGGGATTGGGACACAGACCGACATTTTTGATTTTGGAGTAATCATTCATGGCCCAGCAGTTGATGGCCATCGGGTTGCAATAACTCATCAGCCAGGCATCTGGGCAAACTTTTTCCATGTCGTGACAGATATCCAGCAAGGCCGGAACCTGCACCAGCCCCTGGAAAATACCGCCGGCGCCGGTGGCATCGGGTTGGACTTCAAGTCCGCGTTTCCAGGTAATTTCACGAATAAACCGGGCCGCCCGCCAGCCGCCGGGACGGATACTGGTAATCACATAATCGGCGCCGTCTACCGCGGCGCGCCGGTCGGTGGTTGATTCAACTTTCAGGTTGAGTTTATTTTGCTCCACCATTTTATTGGCGTAAGCGGCGGCCAGGTCCAGCCGGTCCTTATCGATATCCATCAGGGTAAGTGTACTGCCGGATAACTTGGGGAATAACATGATATCCGCAATAAAATCCCTGCCGAAGACATAGCTGCCAGCGCCAATCAGAACAATTTTTGCCATAATCAAACCTCCTATTATTTGTTATATATCATACAACCAAATATACCTGTTTGTAAAAATACCTGAAGTTTAGAATGAATATCTGAAAATGTGCTATCGAAAATCAGCGGCGGTCAATTCCCGGTAGAGACGGAAAAGACTATTTGCCGTGGCCGACCAGTTATATTTTTCCACCGACTGCCGTGCCGATTGCGCCATAGATTTTCGTATTTCATTCTCGCTCATCAGCAAACAGAGATAAGTCGCCAGGACTTCCGGGGAACGTTCATCAAATAGATAGCCGGTTTCGCCGTCACGGACAATCGTGGCCAGACCGCCGACGCGGGAAGCCAATACCGGGGTGCCGGAAGCCAGGGCCTCGACCGCAACCATCCCAAAACTCTCATGGTAGGAGGGGACGACACAAATATCAGCGGCGTTATAAAAGGTCGGCATCCGGTCGTGTTCCACCGGGCCGACAAACCCAACCATACTGCCGATACCCAGGTCGTTGACCAATGAGTTCATTTTTACCATTTCATCTTTTTTCCCGGCATTGCCGCCGACAACTAGCAGCCGCGTGGTGCCGTGATTCGGTAAATAAGTCATGGCATGCAGCAGCAGGTCCAATCCTTTAAACGGCTGGAGGCGGCCGGCAAACAACAGGACGCGGCGGTATTCTTCCAGGGCCAGCTCGCGGCGGGCTTCTTCCCGGTCTGCCGGGTGGAATAAATCTAAATCAACGCCGGCGGGAATCACCCGGATTTTCTGCGGTTGACCGCCGTAAAGATGGATTAAGTTGTTTTTGCCTTCTTCCGTCGAAGTAACAATGCAATCGGCATGTTCCACAATTTCTTTTTCGGCTTGGATGCGTAATTCCGGTTCTTCGGCGGTGCCGGAGGCCCGGTTCTTGACCGCCCCGAGCGTATGGAAGGTAATCACATGCGGAATTTGTAATTGGCTTTTTAATTTTTCGGCCACCAGGCCGGAAGTCCAGTAATGGCTGCGGATAACATCATAGTGCGCTCTGTCTCGCGCCATAAAAGCCTGTAGATTAGCCTGAAATTCGGGCAGGCAATCATAAATTTCGGTTTTAGCAATATCTTTGGCTGCGCCTGCGGGGATGTGGATGAGCCGCGTCCTTTCGTTGATGTTGATAATTTCCGGCTCATCCGGGTCGTGCCGCCGGGCGAAAATATCTACTTCGACGCCCAGTTTATTCATCTCGTGGCTGAGCGCCAGGATATACAGGTTCATCCCGCCGACATCGCCGGTACCCGGAGAACGCTGCGGACAACTGTGAACACTTATTTCGGCGATATGCACCCGTTCAGCTCCTTGAAATTACGCACCGGGAAACGGGCACATCCTGCCCGCCCAGGTCGTACTTATACGGTTCATTACCGGAGAGAAAATCAAAGCGCCTCCGGCCCTTTTTAATTGCATCCTGAATATTATAGACCTCCAGCAGCAGGCTGACACTGAGCGAAGAATAGGCCGGGTCGTAGGCGCTGTTATAGAGGTACCTATCATTATTATAATCGAAACAGAGAGTGGCGCTGACCTGCGCTCCGTCCACTTCTAAAAACGACAGGCAGATATTGCCTGCGGCCGCCAGGGAAGTGACCATCGCCGTGAAAAACTCTTTTTTTTGCACGGTCATGAAATCTGCTTTTTCAGGACTGCTCAGTTGGAATAAACGAAAAAATCCTGCCATGGCCTGTGGCATCTGCTCCGGCACTGTGAAATTTAGGTAATTCACCACATTTCCTGTTTCCAGTCGCCGCAGTTTACGCCGGATTTCATGGCGGTCTTTGCCGGTCAGCGAAGCCAGGTAACTTTCCCAATCGGCGGGAAGAAAATGCTGCGGACTGACATTGGTTTGTTGGATTTCGAAATGATATCCCTGCTGCTGAACAAAAGGAACGAAATATTTCAATGTTGCGGATTCCGGCAGCACCGACTCAAGTTCGAGTTTCTGCCATTGCGCTCTGGCGAGATATTCCAGCAAGCGCACGCGAAAATAATCTTCATACCCGGTACGTACAACAAAGTCCATGTAATCGCAAACGTCGCGGCTGCCGATAAATGAAATTATGCCGTCTTTCCTTTGCAGCGGGGCAATGCCGACGAGTTGAGAATCTTGATAGATGGAAAGAAGGATTAATTCGCGGCTGCTGCCGAAAACGTGCCACCATGCTTGTTGCCATTGAGGGGTGAAAAAGATGTGATTGCTGACGCTATGGGCCAGGAGTTCTTGCCATCGATCGCCGAGGTTATCAAAACTTTCAAGCTGTACAGATTCGCCCATTTGGTAATTAGTATAGCATCAATATAGATACCAAACAACAAAAATTCCGCAGTATGAACCACAGAATTTTATACGGGAAAAAGCTGCATAATGATATAAGGTTGTCAGGACCGGATAAATTTTACTTTAAACTTTCCTGACAACCAGAATCTTCAAGTGTAAAGGGGTTTAATAGCGCCGGCCGCCGCGTCCGCCGCCATCCCGCCCGCCGCCACCGCGCTTGTCGCCGTAGCCGCCGCCACCATAACCGCCGCATCCCCCCCACCGCTGTAACCGCCACTTCTGCCGCCACCGCTGCCGCCCTCGGTCCGGGGCCTGGCTTCATTGACGACGAGCGTGCGGTCTTTGACCGATTTACCGTTCAGTCCGGCAATGGCTGCATCGGCTTCGGCTTTATTAGTCATTTCGACAAAAGCAAAACCTTTGGAGCGGCCGCTGTATCTATCGGTCACGACGCTGACGGAAACAACTTCACCGAAAGCAGAAAAGTCTTTCTTCAGTTCATCCTCAGTCGTCTCATAAGACAAATTGCCAACATAGATTCTCATACGAACATCCTTCAACTAATTATTCATTCGGGGGAGGGAGAAATGAAAAGGGCATACACAGCCTACTTGCGTAGTCCGTGTATGCCCTATCCGTCAAACCAATCTTATCTCGATGCTCTGACCTTATTGTAGCAATCGCTGCAATAAACAGGTCTGTCGCTGCGAGGTTCAAAAGGCACTTCGGTGTCCTTGCCGCAGGTGGCGCATTTCACGGGGAACATTTGACGCTGACCACCGGTTCTACCATTGCGGTCGGATTTCCTTGCCTGACGGCACGTGGGACAGCGCTTCGGCTCGTTGGTATAGCCTTTAGTCTGGAAGAACTCCTGTTCGTCAGCGCTAAAGGTGAAGTTTGCACCGCAATCGGCGCAGGTGAGCTGTTTGTCCTGAAAACTCATAGATGACCTCCTTCTCTAAAATATTTTAGTTAGAGTTCGGGTCATCCAACACTCAGGGGGATGGGGGTATAAGGTATGTAATGCCCTTCGCTTAACTAATCAACTTTATTATATAACTATTTCAAATCGTTTGTAAAACCGGTGGGCGTGGGATGGGAAATTTACCTCAACATTATGAAAGGCAATGAATATATTTAAACTGAGATTGTTTCCGGTAGAATCCGTCGCTCATACTGATTATCATTCAGGACGCTCCCGCCAGGTTACTTTTTCACCAGTATTATGGTGTTGTTTTCGATACGAAATACCATTTCGGCAGAGACAAAACCGGCTTCATTGAACATTGCAATCTGGTTATCCGCCGTAAAAGGGATATCGAAATGATAAAATTCCCCCGCGGGGATATTCAGCTCGCGCCGTATCCCAACATTTTCGGCGCGCAGTTCATCTTCTGTTGCCTGTTCGGTCACCATATAATCCAATTCGATATAAGAACCATTCGGCTTTAATGCTTTACGGATTTTCTGATATAATCCGACTTTTTCATCGTGTGAAAAGTGATGTAAGGTCTGGCAAGAAATCATCGTATCGAAGGTTTTGTTTCCCAGGTCAATGTCAAAATAGTTGCCGCAGATTAACTTAATGTCTTTATCAGGGTATTTTGGTTTCAACTCATCAAGCATTCTCTGTGTTAAATCGATGCCAACGACCGAGACCTGCGGAAAGCGTTTGAATATCCCATCCAATTCCAGCCCGGTGCCGCAGCCGAGGTCAAGGATTTTGGCTGTATGCGCTGGAATCAATTCCGCCAGTTTTTGGCAGCCCTCTTTGAAGCCTTTGATATCATTTAGCATATGGGCATCATAGCCATCAATGCGGGCCTCAAAAAAATCGGTCATTTTTTCGAGTTTCGCCGGGCTATGTAGAGGGTCGCTGTCAGTTATCAATACTTCCGCCTGATTTCCATAATAATTGCAATCCAGCCGTTGGGCCGCACGGCTTCGTGTGTTTTGACAAAACCGGCTTTCTCGTAACACCGGATGGCGGGCTTGTTGAATTCAAAAACAGTTAATTCCAGTGTGTTGAGCGGCATTTCGGCGAAAACTTTGTTAACCAATAACTGCAAGGCTTCTGTTCCGTGACCTTTGCCTGTTTGTGCGGGGTCAATTAAAAAATGGCCGATAACAGCCCGTTTCGCGATAATGTCGATTTTCGACAGCTCAATTGTGCCAATAATACTTTCATTCATCCAAATGCCGAATATTCTATAATCCTTACCGCCGCTGGAAACGAGCCGTTCTGTAATCTGTTCTGCCGTCAGCGGATAACGATAGCCCCGGCCGGCCCATTGCATCAGAAAGTCAACGTCCTTCCCGTTGTTCCAGGCGACAATGTAGCCGGTATCTTTGGTTTCTAGCGGCATAATGCGAATAATGTGTATCTTTTCTTTTCTCAATAATGATAAAGCCGGATTTCATTATACAACAAAATATATCTGATATAACGGATTATTACACGGGATTCAATGATTGGAATTTGAAATTTGCTTGATACTTGAATCTTGATTATTGAAACTTGGGCGGGGTGGCCGGCTTGCGGGGCGAATTTGATGGAGATGAGATATCAATAGGTAGAACCTTCGAACTTTCTTTTTCTTATCTTTTTTGTTGCTCGATTTCTGTTAGGGCAATAACCAAAAGGTCATTGGTGCAAATTCAACCCCGCTACCAAATTTATCGCAATGTGACTTAATGGTAAAAGCGGCAGTCCGCGAAAATGCCTGGTAAAAGCCCGCGGGATAGGCCGGTTCCTGTGTCAACAGATTCAACAAGACCTCAAACGCCGTCAAATTTGGAAAAGTCGATAGGTGAATTCACTAAAATGTGTGCTGTTTATACTCTTCTAGGGTTTAATACACCTGATGCAAGCGTTAGCGAGAATGTCATTCAAAAAGTTCTGTTCAATATCCACGAGTTTACGATATCGTACCGCCAAAGATACGGGTATAAATGGTTACATATTGTTGGGCATGCGAATAAAGTTTAGACTCTTTCAGATTTATATAAATACGCACCGATATTCACCAAGATTAGATTATTTATCAACAAACCGGGTCATAAATCATGTTCTTCATAAGCTTGCTCTTCGTCGTCATCGGCCTCTTCGCTGGAATCTTCAGCTGAATCCGCATATGACGGGGATTGTTCGATGAATTCCTCGGAGACTTTTTTCCGGTACTCACCTCTAATATCGTCTAGGTCAGCGTTGGGGTTATCCCTGGATATCACTTCCCGCAATTCCTCTTCGGAATCGGCGATGGGAGTAAAAGCGACATCTCCCGAAGGTCCTTCCAGACGCTCGAACCAACCCATTTTAGTCCAGACGAATATTCTTCCCTGCTCCGGGTTATCCGGATCAGTGCCTAAGATTTGAATTTTAGCGCCGCGGGACTCCTCCCGCTCGGAATTTTGATCATTATTACTCATAGTACACCTTCAGAGTAAATTTTACTTCCGTATATTTTTCTGCGAATAACTTAATAAAAATGCGTCCACAGACCACAACTTATCCCAACCTTCCCTAATTATGATATACACAGGATTACAAAGGCATAAACAAAAAAGAAAATACATGACAAATTAATTACAAATGGGCCTCAACTTCATTATTGGAGGTACTCATCCATTGAAAATCAAGTGCCGCGATAAACAATTGAGCAGTACACATCTCAAAAAACCGTGTAAAATAATGCTAACGCTGTGGAAGGCAGGTTAAGAATGACTACTAAAATGAAAC
>CAVYZP010000032.1:0-42170 GCA_963772985.1 uncultured Chloroflexia bacterium | reverse complement strand
TATGCCGGGGTCTGCAATGCAGTATCGCGCAGCTCAAACGCATCCAGCCGATTCATCCCGTGGCATCGCTGCAACCGCCTTACAGCATGATAGAGCGCGGCGCGGAAGAAAGCGGCCTGCTGGACTACTGCCGCGATCAGAACATCGGCATTGTGGCTTACAGCCCGATACAGAAGGGTTTGTTGACCGGCAAATTCACGCGGGAGCGCATCCATGGATTACCGGTGGACGACCACCGCCGCAACGACCTCAATTTTAAAGAACCACGGTTGAGCGCCAACTTCGAATTGGTAGAAAAACTGACTGCGCTGGCAAAGAAACGAAATGCCACACCGGCGCAGATGGCCATCGCCTGGGTATTGCGGCAGCCGGAAGTGACATCGGCGATTGTGGGGGCGAGGCGGCCTTCACAGGTGGATGAGACGGCTCCGGCGGGGAATATCGTGTTGACGGCGGAAGAGAAGAAGGCGATGGAGGGGATGCTGGAACAATATAAGAAAGCGGTAGGG
The DNA here is from genome assembly GCA_963772985.1 of uncultured Chloroflexia bacterium. Classification (GTDB taxonomy): domain Bacteria; phylum Chloroflexota; class Dehalococcoidia; order Dehalococcoidales; family Fen-1064; genus Fen-1064. The sequence goes on along the minus strand of CAVYZP010000032.1, from coordinate 41,661 downwards.
AAAGGGTAGCACCTGTAGAAGGTGCCCCCTCTCTCTAGCTCGCTCCCACAGTGGAGAGAGGACTGAAAAAAACGATGGCGTAACCCTTATCACGCCCTGAGCGAAGCTAAGGCCGAAGCAGAGCGTAGGTCCCTGTGGTTCACTGAAATCCGTTTTTGTCATTGTCGGGCTTGACCCGACAATCCAGAGATTTCTACAGTCTGAGGATTGTTACAACGGATAGCTGCATAGCAGAGCCCGCCGCGTCGCTACCCTCCTCGCGGTGGGAGTAAAAAATGCCCTGAAAAAAAAGGTGAATCCGTACCTAATTCAGGAATAAACCGAAACAAAGTATGCTTACGTTTTAAAAGAATTTGACCATTATTGAACAGACATCGGATGGTTGCCATTCCAGGAGTAACATTCACCCAAAATGATTTTCCCAAATTAATTTAAGTAACAATGTTCTCCTGAGGTAACGGTAACAAATTATTTCTCATAGCTCACGTTTCTAAATTAGATCTATTTGTAAGTTTATTGGCAAACAGGGAACGGATAACCGGCATATTATGAGGCTGGCGAAGTAGTAGTCCATTGCCATGGTGGAGTTGTTGGATTGTATGTAATTGTAGCCTTGGTCTCGCCATTTGCAAAAAGAATTTCTAATCCGCTTATTCCCCCGTTCTGACTTAAGGATGCTTCGATTTCAGTACCCTCTGCTGATGTGTTATATACAGACACGTATATCGACCAGCCTGCGTTCGTCAGATCGCTCTCGTATTTCCCCGAGGCAGCCAAATCAGTTATATTGGCAATTGTTACCTGAACATTCCCATTGACGTTATTGTTATATCCGGTAATCGTTCCATACGTGAAAACAGGGACGCCAACCAGCGTTGCAGATGGCCATTGAATATTGCTGCTGGTCGTAGCTGCTGAGGATGTGGAAACTTTTGTGCTTGAAGTCACTGAGGACATCGGGGCATTAACCGTAGTTGAAACTGATGTTTTTGAACTTCCTCCGCTGCAACCCGCGATTACAAGCGTAACTACCAGCAATATGGATACAAAGACGATTACTTTTTTCATATTATCCCCTTTGTTTTTTATTTATTGCATCCAAATTATGTCACGGGAATAATTACATGTCAATATTTTAGCTGATCGCGAAAGCTTTCAAAACCTAATCGTTTACCGAGCCGGACTTGCTGGTTTCGGAAGTGGCGGGTTCGTGGTGGTGGATGAGGGAGAAGCGGCGATGGCTGAAGCGGCGGTCGGCGGGACGGCCGCCCGTCAGGATATGGAATAATTCGGCGGCAGGCACGGTGCTGACGCGGCGGACTTCTTTGAGCCCGGGCAGGAAAATCGCCGCGGCCGCGGCCCGCAATATCCCCGAGATGAGGAAAATCGTCAGGACCTGGTAGCCCATAAAAGCGGGAACATGGGTAATCAGGTAGCCGCCCAGCAGCGCGCCGAGCCCGGCTGCCAGGCCGTTCCCGCAGTTGAAATAGCCGAGATATTTCGTCCTTTCCCCGGCGGCAGTGGCATCATAAAGATAATTGACCGAACAGAGGTTAAAGCCGGCCCAGGCCAGGCCGGAGAACGCCTGCACAACGCCCAGATAGGCCAGATTTTTCGAGAAAAGCCAGAGCAACGGCACTAACGGGATTAAAACGGACGTCATCAACAGCACTTTCAAGTTCCCGATGCGGTCGGCGGCGCGTCCCCAGCGGGAGATGGTCAGCAGCGTCGCCACCGACGAAGCAGTCCCCAGCGCCGCGAAGACGAAGTAGCTTTGTTTTAAACTATGCAGCTGATAAACGGCGAAATAGGGGCTGGCGATATTGACCGCGAAGCTCATGGAGAAAAGGAAGAGCATATAGCGGCCCAGATTGGTGGAAAATAAACTGTGGATAAAATTGCCGCTACTGGCATGCTGCGCCGGTTTGTCTTTTTGCGGGACTTCATAGAGCTGCGTGAGCAGGCTGGAGGAGACCATGCGGGCTAAAAACGCCGCGCCGAAGAGAATGGCAAAACCCCACAGCGCTTTGTGCGCCAGAAATGTCAGGAAAATCCCGCCGGCCAGGAAGGCGATGGTGTTGGAGAGCGTGGAGAGACTGCCCCGGAAGCTGAAGTAACGGCCGCGCAGATGCTCCGGGACGACCTCCGCCATGATGCTGCCCCAGGCGGGAGAGGTGAGCGCGGACGAAATCGAGTAAATGGTGGCGAAAAGGACCAGCCACCAGCCGACGCTGCCGTTGTGCACAAAAGCGAGCCCGAGCATCGGGATGAACATCAGCCCCTGCAGCAGGGCAAAGGTGATGACCACGGCCTTGCGGCTTTTCATCTTGCGGACAATGGCCGCGTCCCAGAGCTGGGCCAGCGAGGCCAGAAAACCCGGCACCGAACATAAAATGCCGATGAGGAAACTGCTGGTCTGGAGGGCAACGGCGAAAGCGACGATGTAGTTATCGCCGAAGCCCATCACGGCACCGTAGGCCATCCCTTCGGCGGTGGCGAATCTCAGCGCGTGTTCTACTTTCTGAACAATCGATTTATCGATACGCATTAGAGCAAGATTTTATCTTTTTTATATGTTGGAGAAATACTAACGACAATTATATCACGGTAGAAAGGAGACAGGGGATAACAATAATGAGCGGTGTAAAATAAATCCTTCTGTAGGATACTATCCGAAATCACTGGATTGCATTCTTGAGTCCGCGTCAGGCGGACGAAATACTTACGACCGCAGTCGTAACGTACCGACCTGATGGCCGAAGGTCCCGATGCCGGCGAGGGATGAATCTAAAAAATAACTTCCAATATCTATTTTTTCGGACAGCCTCTAATTCACGATTCGGGAACCTAGGGAAAAAGTCTTCATCAATGGCCACCGCAATTGCGCTAAATTATTACAGGGATATGGAAACTTCAGCAAGCGGATTATCCGGCATCTTCTTAATCCATTATATATTTGGTTAATCTGTTTCATGCTGCAATTCATTTTGTTTAACAGCATATTTATCGTTACCGCCAGTCTTTGGACTGGAGGGTTTTGTCCAGGGCGTTAAACGGCTGCACCTCGTTGACAACCACGTTGCAGGTGCCTTCACGCCGGGCCATAGTTCCTTTGATGATGAGGAACGGAGATTTAAATTTGTTTTCCTGGCTTTCGTAGACCTGCGGGAAAACCATCAGTGGGATGTGGCCGAACTCATCCTCCAGGGTGATGAAGACGACCTTGCCGCGGGGCCGCTGGCGGCGAATGACCAACCCGGCAATGGTTACTTCCGCGCCGTCTTTGATGCGGGGGATATCTTTGCTGCAGGTCATCTTTTCCCGGAAGCGGGGGCGGACTCTTGACATAATGTGTCCGGCGGGGAAAAGGCTGAGCACATTATATTCGCCCTGCATCTTTTCCCAATCGCTGGGATTCTGCAGCGCGGCCATGTCCTGCTGCACCGGCAGCGGCAGCGATAATTGAGAATTGATGGGGCGGTAGCGGAGGCCGATTTCCCACTTCACGTTGCGGCGGTTCGGTTCGAGGCTGTCGAAGGCGCCGGCGTCGGCCAGATTATCGGCGACTTCTTCCAGCACGCCGGTATTTTCCAAAAACTGCCCGATGCTGCCGAAGGTCCCATGTTTCGCACGGCCCGATTCAATGTCTTTGACGGCGGCACTGCCCAGTCCCAGCACACTCAGAAAACCGAGGCGGACGGCATTATTTTCGATGACGCAGACGGCCTGACTTTTATTGATATCCGGATTCAACACGCGGACGCCGTGGCGGCGGGCGTCTTCCTTCAATGTTTCCAGACTGTAGAAACCCATCGGCTGCTGGTTGAAAATGCCAACAAAAAATTCCAGCGGATGATGGAATTTCAGCCACGAGGCCTGATAGGCTGTCACGCCAAAAGCGAAGGCGTGAGATTCGGGGAACATGTACTGCCCGTTGAATTTATTGAAGATATTTTCCGCGGCAGCGTCATCAACACCCTTGCGGCGGGCGCCGTCCATGAATTTCTGATGGAACTGTTTGATGAGCTCATCGTTGTGGCGGCGGCCGAAAGCGCGCCGCAGCTGGTCGGCCTGACCGGGATTAAACCCGGCGACATCGATGGCCAACTGGTTGACCTGGTCCTGAAACAGGATGATGCCCAGGGTGCGTTCCAGCGCCCGTTTTTCCAGCGGATGGTCGTAGGTCACCGGCTTCTTCTTGCTGCGCCGCAGCAGGTACTCCTGAACCCCGCCATTGACCCCGACGCCGGGCCGGACGGCGGCAACTTCATGCGCCATGTCCAGCAGGTTCCGGGGCCGCAGCCGGGTAATGGTCTGCATCTGCGCTGCCGATTCGACCTGAAAGATGCCGATGGTATCGCCGCGGCAAAGCATATCGTAGACGGCCTTGTCTTCAAAATCAATGCGCGACATATCGATGCGTTTGCCGGTGCGTTTTTTAATCAGTTCAATCGCTTCCTGCAGCTGGGAAAGCGCGCCCAGCGCCAGAAAATCAATTTTAACAAAACCGGCGTCGTCAATGCTGTCTTTATCCCACTGGCAGACATAGCGGCCGTCGATGGCGCCCCGGACCACGGGCACGATATCGATTAGCGGTTTGGATGAGATAATCATGCCGCCGGGATGCTGCCCCATGTACTTCGGGAATCCGTCCAGTTCGGAGGACAAGCGGATTAAATCCCTCCACACCGGGGCATTGATTTTCTCCTGAAAATGTTCGGATTTTTGCATCTGCGACTGCAGGTGGCGGGCGTGACGGTAATCCGACTGTTTGGCCAGCTGGTCGACTTCCTCCGGCGGCAGGCTCAAGGCTTTGCCCAAATCCCGGACAGCGCCCCGAATCATGTAGGTGGCGATGGTGCCGGTCAGGGCGGCGTGCTGCCAGCCCCATTTTTGATGGGTTTGCAGAATCAAATCTTCGCGGATGCTGCGCGGAAAATCGAGGTCGATATCCGGGACGTTGGTCATTGTATCGTCCGGCAGGAAACGCTCCAGCGAGAGTTTGTACTGCAGCGGGTCGATGTGGGAGAGCCCGATGAGATAGCCGATGAGTAAAGAGACGGACGAGCCGCGCCCCCGTCCCGGCGGATTTTCCTCCAGTGTCAGGGAAGGGTCGCTCAGCCCCTGTTGAATCATCACGTCACGCCCCAGTTTGATAACTTCGTGATAGAGCAGCAAAAAGCCGGCCAGGTTGTATTTTTTAATCAGGCGGAACTCTTCGGCGAGCCTTTGCTGCACTTCCGGAGTAATCGAGCCGTAACGGCGGATAGCGGCTTCATGACACAGTTTTTCCAGATAGTCGTCCTGAGTCAATCCATCCGGCGCAGCATAGTCGGGGAAGCTGTAGCTGAGGTCTTTGGTCAGGTCCAGCGTGCAGCGTTCGGTAATTTTCAGGGTATTGGCTAAAGCTTCGGGATATGCATGGAAAAGAGCCTCCAGTTCCGACACGGGACGGAGGTAAAACTCGGAATTCGGACGGCGCTCGCGGTGAGTTTCTTCCAGACTTTTGCAATTCCGGATGGCGACCAGACAGTCCTGCAGCTGGTGCCGTTCGCGGACATGGTAATGGACGTTGCCGGTTGCGGCTACTTTAACCCCGCAGACGGCGGCCAGTTCCATCAGTTTTTTATTGCGTTCGGATTCACCGAAGACGAGATTGCGCTGCAGTTCCAGATAATAATTATCCGTGCCGAACCATTCCAGGTAGCGGCGGATGAGGTTTTGGGCTTCAGGAAAGTGCCCGCCTGCGACCAGCTGCGATAGCTCGCTGTTGGGGCAGCCGGACAGGCAAATCAACCCGGCGGCATGTTCGGGGAGAAGTTCCGGCGGCAATTCCGGAATGTTGCGCTCTCCTTTTTGATGCGCGGCGGTAATCAGGCGGGAAAGGTTGCGGTAGCCGGTGCTGTCTTTGGCCAGTAATGTGAGATGATAACCACCTTTTAGTGTCACTTCCGCGCCGGTGATGCCGTGCATGTCCAGCGAGCGGGTGAGTTGGGCAAAACACATCGCGCCGCAGAGGTTATCATGGTCGGTGAGGGCCAGGGCCTGATAACCGAGTTCTTTAGCACGCAGCAGGAGCTCCTCCAGCGAAGAGGCGCCGTCGTGGAAAGAATAATAGCTGTGGCAGTGCAGTTCAGAATACATTGAGACCATTTAAAAATTCCAAATACCAAATTCCAATAACCAAATAAATTCGAAATACTAATATCGAAATCACAAATCCTAATTCAATTCATTTTTTCCAATGTTAATGAGGCCACAACGACCCATCAGGTTATTATTTTTTATGGTTAGCTCAAGGGCAAACGCCCTTGAGCTAACCTGAGGTTTACCCCTTTTCCCTTCCACTCCTTGTAATTGATTGAGTCATGCCGATTATTTCCCAAACATTATAATTTGCTAACCATCTATCCGGTTTGCACCTATTGAGAATGATATTAAGATGGCAGTGCGGTTCGGAATACATAGATGAGACCTAAAATTCCAAAATCCAATAACCAGGTTTCAATAATCAAGTATCAAGAAAATTCGAAATACTAATATCGAAATACTAAACAAATTCAAAATTTCAAACAAATAATCAAGATTCAAGAATCAGTATCAAAAAGGGTTGTATTTAAATTTCCGGATTGTCGGGGCGAGCCCAACAATGACAAAGAGGGAAAATCCTAACCCAATCCGGGAAGTCCTGCCGGCGGCCTGCGGCCTGTAGAGATTATCACTCTCTCCCTCTCGTAAACTCCGGGACCTTCGGCCTTAATCCCTCTCCCGTTCGTGCCTCCGGGACCTAGCGGCCTGAGAGGGAGGGAGAACCACCACTCATCCTAATAGGACTGGCGGTACCAGCTGTTAGCGATGAGGTTTTTGGAGAGCACCAGCCGCTGTCCGGAGGCGAGGATGACGGCATAATAGAGGCGCGATACCGGTTCGCTGCGCCACCATTCGTCATCAATGCGCCAGCAGTCTTCGACGGCGGTAATTTTCTGCCGCCGTTTGAGTTTAACAAACGCCGGCAACCCGGCAGCGTCTTCCTCGACCGCCAGCGGCTCCGGCAGGTTTACCGGCTTAGCGGTATCAGCGCGTAGCGTCTTTCCGGTATCCGCGACCACGGTTCCACCTCCTTAATCCGGTATAACTGGGGCCCGCCCAGGCGGAATTCCAACTGTTTGACGTCCTCCAGCAGGTTATCCCGCGCCCGGACACTGGTGAACAGGCTTTTCTGGTGCCCGTTGGGACGGCCCAGGCCGGTAATTTTCATGCCGATTTGCTCGATGAGCCCGAGCTGCGGCGAATTTTCCAGAATCAGTTTGATGCGGGAGAGCGCCGTCCGGTTATTCATCGCCGGCTCTTTGAACTGAATGGTTTTCTCCCAGTGCTCGCCCATCCAGCTACGAGTCCAGAGGTTGACGCTGCGGATGCCCATGCCCTTCGGTTCAAATTTGGTGAAGGCGTGTGAAAGCATCCCTTCGACGGCTACCAGCATCACTTCCAGCAGGGCGGTGACCGAGGGCAGGGTGGTGTTTTCCTCGATGGTTTCTTCGATGAGGCGCGGGGATAACGGGGTAGCGTCGCGGCCGTTAGCCAGTTCCCGGATGCGCAGGCCTTCCGGCCCGAATTGCGCCTGTAAAGGCCCGGGCGCCAGCGCGGACGCCTGCCCCAGCGTGTGCAGTCCGAACTGATGTAGTTTCTCCTTACTCTTCAAGGACACGGGCAGCAGGTCGCAGTTTAAATCCTTGAGGAAAGCCGCCGTGTCCCCGGTTAGTATTTTGCAACTGCCGGGGAGGCTGAAATAAGCGGCCAGCCAGGACATGAATTTATTTTCGCCGATACCGAGGCGGGCCTCGAAAATTTGCGGGACGGCGGCAGAGACGGCGCGCACCAGCGCATCATCCGAGCCGTAAAGCAACTGCAACCCGTCCAGCCCGATGTAGATATCACCCAGATCGGCGCCTTCCACCAGCGGGCTGCGCTCGTCCAGCGCGTCCAGGATCTTGTTGAAGACCGAAACATAATAAGGTATATCGGCGTGAATCAATTCGGCGGCGCTGTGCAGAGACAGCGCCTGCTGGAGGGGCATTTCGCGCTGCAAGCCTTGCAGTTCCGGGGAGTAGTCCATTACCAGTTTCTGCGAACCCACTGCCGCAGTAATGATGACCGGGTGGGCTGCCAAGTCATGGTGCTTCTGTTTTTCGCAGTTTATCGGGAAATGGGGGAGTAAAACGCATAAGATTCTCATCAGTTTGACCTCAAAAGTCCGGTATGTATATAATAGTAGAACAAGTGTACTATTGTCAAGTATTAACAAGGGACAGTATCCTTGATTTTCCATTGTTAGTATTGGCCCAAGAAACCTAACCCTCTGTCTCCCTCTCCATAAATGAAGAGGGAGGAGGTTGATTAGAGGGGCTGCGCCCCTCTAACTCAAGCCTTGCTTAAAAAACCGGTATTCGCGAGCAGCGATTAGTTAGGATGTTTGGTGAAATCAAGAAGATATCAGTTAGGGTGAGGGGTTGTTGTTCGCTTTTAGTGGTTTGATTGATTCAACTATCATTTGGGTGTGGGGATAAGGGGGTCAATTTCGGGTAGCCGAGGGCTTTTGCCCTCGTGCTACCCATAAAAAATAATATCTCTTCCCCGCGGGAAGAGATAAAATAGATGGGGCGTTGGGACTGCATTAACCCTGGAGGAAAGCAAAATCAAAAAAGAGTTTTCGATTAGCTGAAGCAGAGATTGCCATGGCCTTCTATTGAAGGCCTCGCAATGGTAATAATTATAGCTGTTGTATAATAGTCGGGAGAAGAAAAATGGGGAAAATTTATATCGGGACATCCGGCTGGTCGTATCCTACCGGGGAAGGAACATGGAAAGGCTTTTTCTACCCGCCGGGGACCAAGAACGAACTGGAGTTTTACAGCCAGTTTTTCAATACGGTGGAAATCAACAGTTCTTTTTACCGTCCGCCGAATCCGGCTTATGTGGCGAACTGGGTAAAACGGACGCCGCCGGGTTTTCTTTTTGCGGTGAAGCTGTGGCAGAAATTCACGCATCCCGAAATGTACCGTGCCGCGGCCGGCGAGGAAGCGGTGATTTCCTACGATGACGTGGAGATGTTCCGGCAGAGTCTGGAGCCGATAGTGCAGGACGGCAAGATGGGCGCGCTGCTGGCGCAATTCCCGCCGAGTTTCCTGAACAACAGCCGGGGGCAGCAATTAATCGAGGTTCTGGCCCGGCATTTCGGGCAGTACCGCCTGGCAGTGGAGTTGCGGCACAAAAGCTGGAGCGACGACCCGAAAACCGCAGATTTGCTGAGACAAAACAACATCGCCTGGGTGCAGATTGACGAGCCGAAATTTTCATCTTCAATCGCGGCGGAGGTACCTTTGACCGCGGATACGGCTTACTTCCGTTTTCACGGCCGGAACGCCGAGATGTGGTGGAACGGCAACGTGGAAACGCGCTACTGCTACCACTATTCCCCGGAGGAAATCCATGAGCTGGCGGAAAAAGTGAAAGCGGCCGCGGAACAGACATCGCTGCTATTTGCCTTTTTCAATAATCACTGGCAGGGCTATGCGCCGAAAAATGCCACCGATATGAAAAAAGCGCTGCAGTTGACTTTGAGCGATTAGAACATAATCAGGGCGATGATTTACAGCCCTTCCCGCAGCGCTAAAAAATGCGTCATAGTATTATTCAAGCGGGTGCTATAATTTCAAATATTGTTGAAACTTATCGCTTGTAATCACGTGCCCCATAATATATAATGCGAAACTGTAAGGAAATATTTAGAGGAGAGAACATACATGAAACTCGTGCAGCATCACCAGAAAATAATCGCGGTTGCGATGGCGCTGATTGTATTTTCCGCAATAATGCTTCAATTGGCCGGCTGCGGCGGTTCATCGGCTAAGACAACCGCGGCGGCAACCACCACTCAAGCAGCTTTGGGAAACCAAACGACTACAACCGCCAAAACAACTACGACAACCGCGGCTAAAACGACCACAACCGCGGCAACGGCTAATGTTAACGTACCCAATTCTGACGGGACCGTATCAGTCTCTGCGCCGTCCGGATGGAATTTAAACGATTTGGGCTTGTACCCGAACGCAGTTATCGGCGTGGCGAACGACGCCAATTCCGAATATCTGATTGTCACTAAAAAAGCGAAAACGGATGTCGGCGCCAACAGCACAGTCACTGATTATTTGAACCTGGTAAAGAGTGTTTTCGGACTGGTGGTAACCAATGGTGTCTGGGGCCAGACTTCGAATGTAACCATCGGCGGCTGCTCCGGCATATCCGTCCAATTAACCGGCACCAGAAATTCGAACGGCGTCAGCACGGTGTATTATATCAATGTAGTCGCCAGCAAAGATTATTATTATAATATTTGCGGTTATACGGATGCCAGTCTGGCAGCGGCCAATCAAGCGCAGCTCGAAGCGATTATCAAAAGTTTCAAAGAAACGAATTAGTACCAAACAACTATATAGTGAGATTGAAGAAGCCCGCCGTATTATTACGGCAGGCTTCTTTTGTTTTTAGTTTGGATAAAATATCTGCATGTCACTCAATTAGTTTGTTTCTATTCTACGATATTGATATAATCGTGCCAATATGTTGATTTACGCGATTGCGCTGACAATGAAAGGCAAGGCTAAAAAAGAGCTCACGGAGTTACGCACCCGATTTGGCACAAACATGAACTACAGTATCGAGCCGCACGTGACGATTATGTTTCGCTTTACGCTTAAAACGGATATCCGCATTATTCAAAACAGGTTAAGCGAGATAGCCACCCAAACCCGGCCTTTTATGCTGGTTCTCAACGGCATCCGCTGCTGGGAAGGGAAAAATAATGTTGCCTACATTGCTGTACAAAATCAACTACCGGTATACAACCTGCAAGCAATGATAATCGATGCGCTGGAAGGGTTGATTTCAGCAGATACTACATTTAATTTGCAGAATTTTATTGCACACCTGACAATCAATGAACATGTGCCCAATGAGTCAATGTCTACCCTGAAAAAGGAACTGTTGGCATATCATCCTGAATACCGGGTGAACATAAATTCCTTTACATTATTTGCCGCCGAAACCAACGAAAAGCCTGAAAAATGGGTACCGGCCCGGATATTCCGCTTTTCGAAGACTAAATAATCTTTGTCAACCTCTTAGCGTTCTTATTACTAGGGCCAGTTCATCCATCGAAGATATCGTACAATCGGCGCACGGCGCAGTTATTGAACCCGGATGTGTTGAGACCCAAATAGTGTGCATCCCGACCGATTTAGCCGGCACGATGTCTTTATCGTAGTCATTGCCCACCGTGATACATTCTTCCGGTTTCAGTTGCAGTTTTCTCAGTATTTCACGATAGAACGCGGGGTCGGGCTTTTTATATCCAAGTTCACGGGATGTGAACAAATATTGGAAATATTGGTCCAGATTCACACGCGACAGGGCGAGACCCATTAATCCGGTATCGGAATCAACAGCATTGGATGCCAGACAGCAGATAAAGTCCTTTCGCAGTTGTTGGAGCGCTTTTTCGATACCTGCAACGGCTTCAACGTGCGGCCAGTAAGCCATCGCCCCCGGATATTCTTGAAAATCACGCATGACCGTGTCCCCCCAATCAAAAATAATTGTTTTGGTTGTATTCATACGTTTGTCCTTTTTAAGTTCTAGTTTTTATACAATTAGGAACGTAGGCGGGAGGGTTACGTCTGCGACTAAACCCTCCCCCTACGGAAGAACCAATAATTATTTCAATAAATTAAACAAAATGCTCCGGGCGGCGTATTTACGGTTATCTGCCTGCTGCAGGATGGTTTTGATGTGAGTTTCGACAACATCGCGGGTAATTTCGAAACCGGCGTGGATGGGCATATCATGCATCACCACCGCTTTGCTGCCCTGAAGGAGTTCAGCATTAATCTGGAACGGCAGCATCTTTTTCAGCCGCTCTTCTTTCAGCCCGGCACAAGCTTTGTCGTTAACGAATTCCATGTCCACCCAGGTATCGGTGTAGACGACATCGATTTCGCGGATTAATTTCCTGACGCCGGTTAATGTCGGATGCCCGCTGCCGATTTCATGATATTTTCCGGTTTGGAAGGCGGTTGCGTCGAGCTCTTTGTCCACGGACGGTTCATTCACTACGGCGTGACGGCAAAAACCTCGGCGCCGAGTTTCGGTAAGGAATCGGCCAAAGAATTCAAAACATTATTTTTTACGCCGATGTAGAGCAGTTTAATTTTTAGGGTACCGAATATCTCTTTAATAGTGACCAAATCCGCGATGGCCTGAGAGGGATGGTACATGTTGCAGCAGCCGTTAATCACCGGCACGTAAGAGTATTGCGCCATTAGATTGATATCCCCGTTGGTTTTCAACCTGGCCATGATGATATCCGCCTGGCGCGAAACATAACGGACTTCATCCCGGATTTCCGCAATCGAAAAGTTGCTGTCCTGCCAATTCTGGATAAGATAGTTGCCGCCCAGCGCGGTCATGCCGAAAGCGAACGAAAGCGCGGTGCGGGTGGAGGTTTTCTGGAAAAGCATGTAGAGGTTTTTACCCTCCAGAACTTTGGCGTATTGATTGGGATAATGTTTCATTTCGAGGGCCTGGTCGATGATATTTTCCAGATAATCAGGGCTAAAATTTTTAAAGTTGATAAAATGATTCATTTTTAGGTTCCTTTTTTTTATTTATATATTTTTTGATTTGATAATTTGGATTTAATTGAGAAATTCCGGGCGGTCGGGTTCGAAACCCGACCCTACAGCTCATTTCTTTTAATTTGCTCTTCGTCTGAATCTGGTTCGCATCGTTCTCCTTATTTACAAAAATAAAAAAGCCCGGGAGATATTTCTCACGGGCTTAGCCTTGTGCCTGAAACTTGAGTTTTGATTATTGGTTATTTGGTATCAATTACCTCGAAAAACAGCAACGCCAAGCCCACCCCGGTATAAATGGGTTGTCTGGAGCTTCTGAAGTTACGGGCATTGCGACTGATTGAGGACATGGTGTTGTTTATTTCCTTTTTATCCCGGAATTTGATTATTGTAAGCTATTTTGAGCGAATTTGTCAATCAAGAGTCATTATCGGCGTGTTTGCACAGTTCATTGCGGAACAAATATTCCGCGATATTTCGATTTATTCATTTTAAAAGTCGTTTCGGTGAAACCGGCGCCTGCGAGGAGGGAACGCAGTTCTTGGACCGGAATGCCATGGGATGCCTGCAGTCTTTCGCCTAGATAAAAACGGCCGTCTTTTTTGAGCAAGCAGGTAAGGACCGTCATTACCGACAGTCTTTCTTCCGCGGCGATGTGGTGCAGGACGTTGAGCGTAATTATTACATCAAAGGAATGGTCCGGCAAGTTCATTGTCCTGATATCGCCGGTTTTCAATTCCACGTTCGGATATTGCGCCAACCGCTGCCGGGCGATATTTATCCAGTAACCGGAAGTATCCACACCCAATATGTGTCCTTTTTCATTGAGATGTTTCGTAATAGCACGCACCGCCGCGCCGCCGCCGCAGCCGAAATCCAGGATGTTTTCGCTGCCTTTCAAGTCCAGGCTTTTAATATCCGCCCGGTAATATAAAGAACCGCCACCGATATTTTTAAATTTTTCTTCCAGTGTAAAAAAGAATGGCGGTTTATCAAAATCGGTGTGCGGCGCATCAGGCTGGTTCATCTTTGCCTACAAAAATAGAAGATAACGTTCTCCAAATGTTATTGGCCTTATCAATGCTCTTTTCTTCAATGACATGTTCCCCGTAACGGGCATCTATATATAAGTCGGTGATTTCATTCAACGGCTCTTTTTCATCCGGCAAAGATTTCCCCAAACGCTGAGCATATTCGGAAGGAGTTTCATATTTTTCCCGGGGCATTTTCAGGCGTGCTCCCTGCCGGAGCAGGTGCCGGTATATCTCGCGGATGGTTAACCTGCGCCCGGGATTACCGTCTACCGCCTGCCAGTCTGCTGCCATATCGGCTGTCACCGCCTTCTTTTTTCGCTTGAATAGCCGGAACAGCGATTTCAGAAATACCAGGATATCCGCTAAGAATCCCGTCCAGCTCCAGAGCGATTCCCGTTCTTCTTGAACATCTTCGGTCAGTTCTGCCTGATGCCGGCGTTGAATGGCTTTCATTATCAGCCAAATTACCCAGGCTGCAATCAGCGCTAATACAACCAATTTTATTATCAAAAGGATTATCGGAGAAAGAGAACCTTGAGTATTGGGCTTATTGGGAGGAGGGAAGAGTTGTGCCGGATTAAAGTTCGGAGGTTCCGGTGTTTTTTGAGATGTAAGCAGGTATCGCAGGAACTCGCCGATATAATAGAACAATACCGCCACAAGACCAACCACAAAGAACAAACCATACATGATGTAGGAATAAGCAGTTGTCGCGGAATTCATGAATTTTTCCAGCATTGCGAGAAATTGGGTGGAGAAAATACTCGCAAAACCGATGCTCAACAGCACCACGCCGCAAGTCACCACGATAATCGTGGTCAGCCAGCGCCGTGCGAGATTTTTAGATAATTCTCCCTTTTTTCTAAACTTTTCCTGGAGGACACGCAGGTTAGATAAGGCCAGCGCCAGCAGCCCGAAAAAGAAAAACCCGACAACATATACGCCGATATTCGAGATGATATTTTTCATCGCGCCGGTGGTGTAGGTAAAGTTCCAGGAAATAATCAGGAAAACCAGGGTACCCAGCTGTATCAGGAATGCCCGATAAAGATCTTCGAAGTAGAGGCGGGAGCGGGCCAGGCTGATACCGCGCCACCACAGGTACAAACCGGCGATAATTGCAAGTATAAATGGTGGATAATGCCTGAAAAAGTTGAGAAGCACTTTTCCATATGAAACAAACCACTGACCGCTGGAGAGACTGAAACCGGCCGCATATTCAAAACGCACCGCCAGGAAAATCGCAATTAGTCCGCAGACGATAATACATACCTGTATCCAGGCCAGCGGCCATTTCTGTTTCAGGAAAAACCGGGTGACGACGAAAGACCCGCCTAACAGGAACATCAGCGACAGGAAACCAAGCGCCGGCCGGGGAGTGGTCTCCATTGGCAGGCTGCCGATGTAAATCAGCCATGCACATAAACAGCAAACCTCCATTAGAATTACGGCTAACGGAGAGAAGATATCCGAGATCCAATTTAACTTTTTAAACCCGGCAAAAAATGCCACGGCCTTTACCTCTAAAAACCGCCTTTATCGACTGGTGCTTCTTAACGTCATCGCTTCCATATCTTCACAACCGATGTTATCGCTAATATTGTAAGCGGTCAAGCCGGTCGTGCCGATCGTGCGCCCT
This sequence comes from uncultured Chloroflexia bacterium, assembly GCA_963772985.1. GTDB lineage: Bacteria > Chloroflexota > Dehalococcoidia > Dehalococcoidales > Fen-1064 > Fen-1064. The sequence goes on along the minus strand of CAVYZP010000032.1, from coordinate 26,299 downwards.
ATAAAAAGATGCCTTAGTGGAATTATTTTTGTCTTATCTGTCATTGGATTTCCAAGCATAATATGCATCAAATTATACGTCTTGTCATATGATTATTCAATACATGTTCTTCTGAAATTGGATAAACTGCTAATCATTAATCAGTGCAATGGTTGAAACAGCCAGGCGGTAACGATTCGTCACTGTGTTACGTTCGAGTAAATATTGGCTCACTTTTCCATTGCGAATTTAACTATAGATAGGGGAAATATATAAGAGCGAGAGCAATTTTTACGTGTTTACCCGGATTATTCAGAGGTATTGTTTTTTGTTGTTTCCACCAGGTTCTGGGATTCCATATAAGCAGCGACAATGTCGCTGGTGGTGATAATGCCGACGAGTTTTTTCGGGTTTTTATCTTCCACGACCGGCAGACGGCCGATATTGCGCTGGCGCATATAATTCATGGCGTAGTCCAGACGGTCTTCGGCACGAACAACGGCCAGGTCGGTGGACATTACATCTTTTACCCTGGTCATCCGCCAACTATCATGCGGAGTTTTCATGATATCAATGTTGGCGATGATGCCGGTCAGATTTCCGGTGGTATCAATTATTGGTATGCCTTTGATGCCGTTAATCTGCATCATGCCCGCCGCGTCGGCGACCGTGGCTTCGGGGGAGAGCGTCAGGACTTTGGCCCTCATCGCCTCTTTCACCAGCATCCGGTTGAGCAGGGGATAGGCATATTTGCTGCGGTGCGCCGGCGATTCGGCCGGGGAAAGTACCTGACTGTGATACATCGTGTTATTGCCGATGATGACATAGGCCAGGCCGACGGCAATCATGGCCGGGGCCAGCAGCTGGTAACTGCCGGTGATTTCGGCAATCATCACCATCACTGCCAGCGGCACATGGCCCACGGCGCCTAAAAACGCCATCATCCCGACAATGACAAAAGAAGCCAGCGAGGGCATGCCATGTATATTGCGCATCAATCCCCAGAGCACCGCGCCCAGCAGCCCGCCGATGACGATGCCGGGGGCGAAAACGCCACCGGAGCCGCCGGATTCAACGGTCAACGAAGTGGCCAGAATTTTGGCGAAAACCAGTATAGCCAGCAGCGCCAGGCCGATACCGATGGCACCCGGGGTCATCGCCAGCTGCGTCCAACCGTAACCAACGCCGAGCACCTGCGGCAGCCAGAGGGCAATCAGCCCGGTCAACAATCCGCCGACGGCCGGTTTCAGGATGCGTGGGAAGCGCCATTTGTGGAAGATATCCTTGACGAAGGTGAAAGTCCGTGTGGTGAGGATGCCGAGCAGGCCGCAGCCAATACCCAGGACGCCGTAATAAACCAGACTGACAGGGTCGCTGAAGGAAATGTTCAGTCCGGTGCCGAAAATCGGGGTAAATCCCTGGACGGAAGCGTAGATGACGTAGGCAATCATCGAGGAAATAAATGCCGGTATCAGGACTTCGCTTTCCATGCCCTGCAGATATAATATTTCCGCGGCCAGGATACCGCCCCCCAACGGAGCTTTAAAGATGGCGGCAATACCGGCGCCCATACCGGCGGCCACGGCAATACGGCGGTCTTCGACGGAAAGATGGGCGATCTGTGCAACAAAAGAGCCAAAACCGGCGCCCATTTGCGAAGCCGGGCCTTCCGGGCCGGCGCTGCCGCCGGTGCCGATAGTAATCGTCGAGGCGACAAACTTCACATAGGGGATGCGCCAGCGGATGTTTCCGTTTTTATTATGGTAAGCGTCTATAGCGGAATCGGTGCCGTGGCCTTCAGCTTCCGGCGCCAGTTTATAAACGACAAATCCGGCAAGCAGACCGCCCAGTGCGGCGATGATGGGAATGGCCCAGCGGTGCGTAATGGCGGAGATGATATCCTGGCCCTCGCCCAGCGGCTGCGGGGGCTTGAAGCCGGCGATATCGCCCAATGTCCAGCCGGTAACTAACTCGATGCAGCGGTGGAAGGCAATGGCGGCCAACCCGGCCCCGACGCCGATAATCGCGCCGAACAGCAACCATTTCAGAAGATAGCTGACGTCGATACGCCCTTCGGGCGCAGGATGACTGAGGTTATGCCAGAACGACTTCAGGCCGGATACCCATTTCCGTTCCCGGTCGCGGATTTGTTTCGCCATTATGCTATTATTCTAGCATTACTCCACACTGATTACATAACGATGATATGATATAAACAAATACATTATTAATTTCGATTGGGAAAACATGAGAAAAATATTCCGGGCACTGGAAAGAATCATCCTGTTGGTGGCATCCGGACCTTACGTTGTTTTAAAGCGGGTCTGGGTGCAGTTATTAATCATCGCCCTGATGTTTTTCGTCGGCGCGGCGGTATTTCATCATTTTCAGGGGCTGGACTGGCTGACTGCTTTGTTGGGCTCGGTATCGACGGTGACCACCATCGGCCTGTATTCACCGAATATCGTCACGATGGCCAACCCGGAAAAAATCCTGTTGATTATCATCATTGTCGCCAGCGTCGGTTCGGCCGCATCATTGCTGCAAACCCTGATTTCGACTGTGACCAAAAAGGAGTTTTTTATGAGGCGAGTAGATGAAGTGCGAGTCAGTACGATGAGCAACCATATTATCGTGATGGGATACAGTTACCTGGGTAAATATGTGGCGGAAAAACTGAAAGACATGGGCATGGAGTATGTGGTGGTGGCAAAGGATGAAGAACAGGTGGAAATCGCCCGTAACAACGGGATTACGGCGATGTCTTCACCGATAAACCTGGTTTACGACGCCCTGAAAAAAGCAGGAATCGAACGCGCCGGTTCGCTGGTGGCGACGTATGACGACGACGGCGACAACATGCTCAGCATCATGGTGGCGAAGCAGCTGAATCCCAGAATACGGGCGATAACGATAATCAACGAGCGGGAACTGCGGGAAGGCGCCAAAGCGGCCAAGGCGGATGTGGTCATCGCGCCTTCGGATATCATCGGGAACATCCTGGCGACAGCGACGGCTTCCAACGAAATCGTGGGGGCGTTTTTACCGGGACGGTTTGGTGGGAAAAACATCGCGGAGTTTACCATCACCAAAGAAGGGTTACATAACGGTGATATCGAACAGGTCGCGCCGCTGCTGCTAATAATCCGCGGCGGAGAATCCTACCCCAATAAAGGCAAGGACTTTGTGCTGGAAACCGGCGACCAGATTTATGTGCTGGCCGACCATAATGCGATTGTAAAAATGAGAAAACTGGTGCAGTAAATAAGCATCACATTGGCGTGCCGGCGGATTTTATCAAAGTTAAAAATATGAATCTGACGGTTCCTTTTAGGCGAAGTCTTGCGGTAGGAGAGTTTGAAATTGAATATAGATGAGAAAAAAGGGTTTTCCGGTAAACTGACCGTGATGCATGCCGGCAGCCTGACCGGGATGTGCCGGTTAGTCCACGAAGAATTCAAAAGATTGAATCCTGATATTGAAATTGCCGATGTGTCCGCTGGCGGAGTCAGGCTGATCCGGGACATGGCGGCCGGTAAAAAGACCGATGTTTACCTCTCGGTGGATTATGCCGATATCCCCAACTTGATGATACCCGATTTTGCCGACTGGTTTGTGATTTTCGCGGCGACCGGATTTGTGCTACGTTACACCGACCAGTCGAAATACGCCGGGGAAGTGAACTCCGGAAATTGGCTGGAGATTATTCAAAGGGAAGACGTGGCGTTCTGGCGGTCCGAACCGGAGAACGACCCTGCCGGTTATCGGTCGCTGATGGTTTTTCAACTGGCCGAAAAATATTACAAAATACCGGGGCTGGCGAAAAAACTGGCGGAAAAGAGCGGCAAACAGTTCCTTTCAGCCAACACCATCGCGGAAAGGGATAAAGGCTATTCATTTTCTTACAGTTCATGGACAATGGGCGGCAAAATTATCCCGTTACCCGATGAGATTAACCTTTCGAACGAAAAGTTTGCCGATTATTATCAGCAGGCGAGTGTAACCATTCCCGGCCTCAAACCGGGGACGACAGTGACCATGCGCGGCGAACCCATCCGGCTGGGGCTAACGATTCCGCAAACATGCATTAACCGCCCGGCGGCGCTGGCCTGGGCAAGGCTGCTGCTGAGCGCCAAAGGGAAAGCGCTGATGGAACAGGCAGGCAAGAGACCTTTGAAACCGGCATTCGGCGGCGATTTGAGCAAGGTGCCGCAGGAATTGAGGGAATAGACCAATAAATAAAATAATGTTATGTATTAAACACCGAATAGTGATAGCTTTTAGTACATTTATGCCGATGAATCGTATTTCATGGTTATAATCTTGGCAGGGATATCAGATGGATTCCCGTACATTCACTTCGTTCAGTACTTTCAGCTTTCGCGGGAACGACAGTAAAGGGGCGACTTTTAAACCGCTTTATAGCACAGAGACATCTTTACTTTTCACATATCCCCAAGAGGGTTTTTGAACCATGGGCTGACCATTTTCAGTTGGCCGTTACTGTTGGGGTCCGGCACGGAAAAGACCTTAACATCAATGCCGTAAATGGCTTTGAGCGTATCCTCTGTAATCACTTCATCGGCTTTGCCGATGGCTATGAATTTGCCGTTGTTCATCATGGCCACGGTATTTGGGTACATCAGCACCTGGTTGGGGTTGTGCGTAGTCATAATCATCGAAATCCCCTGTTCGGCCAGTTTGTTAATGATGTTCAGACAAAGCGCCTGGTTTTTAAAATCCAGATGCGAAGTCGGTTCGTCGAACATGATGACCTGGGGTTCCTGCGTCAGCGTGCGGGCAATGAGAATGAGCTGCATTTCGCCGCCGCTGATCTCGGTGTAAGGTTTATCCTTGATGTGCAGCATGCCGACTTTATCCAGCGCTGCTTCGGCAATCGCCATGTCAGTGGCGGATGGAGCGGCAAACCGGCCGAGGTAGGGAGCGCGGCCCATACTGACGACTTCCAGCACGGAATAGGGAAATGATATCGTGTGGTCCTGAAAGACAAAGCCAATATTTTTAGCCAGGTCAATAGTATCGAATTTGGCAATATCTTTTTCATTCAACCAGATAGTGCCGGCATTTAATTTGAGGGCGCCGCTGAGACAGCGAAGTAAAGTTGTTTTGCCGCAGCCGTTCGGGCCGAGGATGCTCAGCACTTCACCGGGGGCAATATCGAGGTTCAGACCGTGGAATATTTCGTGGTCGCCGTAATTGAAAGCGCCATCCCGCAATCGGATTCTGGGTTCCATTATTTCCAGCCCCCCTTAGTCCGGCGCAGCAGATAGGCAAAAAACGGTGCGCCGATAAGACCGGTGAGGATGCCGATGGGGATATCCAACGGTGTCGCGGTGCGGGCAATATCGTCGACAACCAGTAAAAAGACCGCCCCCAAAGCCATACTGGTCGGGAGCAGCCAACGGTGATTAGGGCCGACAATCATGCGGCCGACATGGGGTATCACCAGTCCTACCCAACCCACAATCCCGCTGACAGAAACGGCCGAGGCAGTGATGAGTGTGGTGCAGGCGATGATAAAAAACTTCAGGGATTCGGTTTTAACCCCCATGGAACGGGCTTCGTCATCGCCCATCGAAAGAACATTCAGCCGCCAACTGACCAGCATCAGACCGACAGAACCCAATACAATTATCGGAATGACGATATAGAGGCTTTTGTAGGTGGCCCGGTTAAAACTGCCCAGCAACCAGTAGGTGATAGCCGGTAGTTTAGATTCAGGGTCGGCGATTAATTTGGCGCCGGAGACCAGGGCGCTGAAGAAAGCGGCGACGATTACACCGGAAAGCACCAGCATTAAAGTCGGGGTGGTCTTGTAAACCCGGGCGATGAGGTAAGTCAAAGTGACGCCCAACACCCCGAAGGCAAAGGCAGCCAGCTGGAGTTCCCAGATATTGGCGGAAAGCAAAATAGCTAAAGCAGCGCCGAAGCCGGCGGCTGCAGAAACCCCTAAAATATCCGGGCTGACCAGGGGGTTGCGGAACATACCCTGATAAGCGGTACCGCTGATAGACAGGCCGGCGCCGACAAATATGGCCAGTATCGCCCGGGGCAATCTGATCTGAATGACGATGACTTCAGCGGTAGAAGACCAGTTATGGGTAATCGGAAAGATTTTTGCCAACAAAATGCGCAGGACGGTCATCGGGTCTATCATGTAACGCCCGACAAAAAGCGAAACATAAAAAACAACTAAAGGGATGGCGATGAGGAGAATGATTTTCTTTTTGGACAAATTGTAACTCCAGGTTGCTGAATGACAGACCGTCCCACAAATGGTTGTGGAAACAGTCTGTCACTCAGTTTATCACAATTGCGCAGTTTACGAAGGCGGGCCGTTGCCGGCTAAAATCGCCGCGACATCGGCATCCGTTAATTGATAATGGAAAAACGTCGAATAGAAATATTTGGTTTGCTGAACGATATCAATACTGGCAAACTTGGACGGCCACAGGAGTTTGGCAGCCCAGATAATCTGCAGGGCTTCTTCGGCGCTGTAACGGTCCCAAAGATAGACGCCGGTGGGATTGGCGTAGACCTGCTTATTTTGCACTGCGGCGGTGCTGCTCCACTGGGGGTCGTTCAAAATGGCCTGAACATTGGCTTGATTGGGAGCGGTGCCAACGATGATGATAGACGGATTCCAGGCTGCAATCTGTTCGGCGGTGATGGCTTTCTGATTTCCGGAAACGGTGGCGGAGGCGACGTCAACGCCGCCGGCGTAGTTAATCCATGCATCAATCAGACTGCCGGCGCCGTCCGTGCTGAGCACGAGGTACTGGCTGGTGTGCAGCACGGTGGGACGCTGCGAGGCGGGAATGGAAGAGGTTACAGCCGTTACTTCCTGGATATTGCTGTTAAGGTAACTGATATAATTGGCCGCGATGGTCTGGGCTTGCGGACCAATGACCTGGGCGGTGATGTTGACCGTGGTCTGCAGGTCGGCAAAAGTGGCGGCCGGCATCTGCACCACGGGAATATTGGCCGCGGCGAACTGGGCCATCGTGGCGGCGGTAAATGAGCCGGCGCTGCACAACAATACATCGGGACTGGTAGCGATGAGCATTTCCATATTGACCTGACCGGCAGTGGAAGTGAAGGGGGCAGGGATGTTGGCGATAGCCGGGTCCAGCTTGACGAACCAGGGCAGGCCCTGCACCACGGTAGTTGTGGCAACCAGTTTACTGGCACCGCCCAGCAGCATCACGATTTCATTATTAGCATGCCAGGCATCGGCGATACGGTTGACCGTCCAGGGGATGGTGACCACGGCGCCGGTGGAATCAGTCACCGTCCGGGTGGCGGGATGGATAGTTATTTGCGTGGTCATCGGCAGCCATAAAGATGCATCAGATGCACGGTCGTCTTCGGTCATAACACCGACTTCAAAGGGGCCGGTCTTCGCATCCAGGGGATTGCCGTTCATCGAATAAATCAACATGAACAAAGGTTGCTGGCCGGCCGCGGCTGAACTGCCGGTCAAGGTATAAGTATTGACAGCCCCCTGGTAAACCTGGGCATAAGATAAATCTTCAGTCGCGCCATTCTGCGCGGTAAGTGTTAAGGCTTGCCCGCTGGTCATTCCGCCGGCGGCCTTCAGCAGGGTGGTAAATTTCACCCCGACATAATCAAAAGGACCGGAGATGGTGGTCCCGTTCTTAGTGGTGCCGTAACCGGGGGCAGCTTCCAAAGCTTGAAGCTGCGCCAGGGTATAAGTCTGGGTAAGACCGCCGTTTACTACGGTCAGGACAGCGGCGGCTGCGGTGGTAGTCGCAGCGGTAGTAGTGGATGTCGGTGGCAGGGTGGTGACAGGAAGTAAAGTCGTCGTGGTTGTCGTGGCAGTGGTTGTGGTTGTTATCGTTGTAGTTGTCGCATTGGTAGTGCCGGTGGTCGTCGAGGTTACGGCAGCAGTGCACGAAGCCATAATCATTGACAGGGCTACTAATATCGAGCAGAGCCCGGCGAGCCACCTGATTTTGTTGGGTAGACGGTTTTTCATTTATCCTCCTTATTGTTTCCTGGTATTAGCCATAAAAAAAGGCGCCCGGAGGCGCCCAAAAGCTAAGCTTGTTGAGTCATCTCTCCTTTCCAAACACGGGAGGCATTACTGTTTCCGGTAATACCCTTCGGACTTCCGATGAAATCCGGCGGTTAAGGTACCATGCCTTGCGGTTTCAGGTACATTAACTCGAAGAGTAATCAAATTCACTTAAATTTACTTTAACAGGTCTGTCAATGCAGGTCAAAAAACGAACCTAATCCACGCCAATCATCACACTGGACGCTTTAATTACAGCGTAAGCGGTTTTACCGACAGCTAATCCCAGATTCTCAGCGGATTCTTTTGTGATGATGGACACGATTTGCCCCCCGCCGGGCAGTTCCAGAATCACTTCAGTGTTGATGGCGCCGGGTTTGAGTCCCGTTACTTTGCCTTTCAGGATGTTTCGTGCGCTTAATTTCATCTAATAACCTTCCTTATTTATTTCTACCCGTTTAAAACAAAAGCAACTTAAAATAACTCCTAATATATTTACATTTTACTTTACGGCCCGTTAAGAAGTTATAAAAATAAGATTAATAATATGGCAATTCTATGACATTATCCGCCGGCGGCAGTATTTTCAGCACAAAGGCATTCTATGCATTTAGACAGCATGTTTGCCACCGTTTTGGTGCAAGCGCAAACGTCTAAAAATGAATCCATCCCGTTGATTCTACAATTTTATTTTTCAGAATGCGATATGCTATACTTACCAATAACAGCCAGCGTCCCTGGCCCTAAAATAAACGGGGGAAAAAATCTAATATTTTGAGGTAAGATTACGACTATGGACAAAAAAGTAACTGCGAAAAAAGTAACGGTCAAGAAATTAACTGTCGAAGCTTTTCACATGTACGGCACTTTTGCCAACATGACGGAACCCTCCGGTCCGAAGCTGGGATTCGGCCCGGTGGAATTTTACCGCGACATGGCAATTTTAAGCCTTGGCCAAATCGGCGAGGCGGCATTTTCCATCACCCGCGTGCAAAAAAGAGCGAACGTCATCGATGCCATGGAATGCCACAACCATACCGGTGAAGCCTGCCTGCCGCTGGACGGCGATATCCTGATGCATGTCGCCCCGGCTACGCCGCCTCAGGCTGTGCCGCTGGATAAAATCGAAGTCTTCCGCGTGCCGAAGGGAACCCTGGTAGTTTTACGCCCGGGCGTCTGGCACTGCGCGCCGTTCGCCGAAAAGAACGATTTCGTCAACTGCATGGTAGTCTTACCGGAAAGAACCTATTGCAACGATATCTATTTCTACAAGATGACCAAGGAAGAGGAAATCAAAATAGTTTAGTTGATTGACAGGAGAGCATAGTTGGAAAAGTTCCGTGATTACAAGGTAACTATCGGCATTGCGCCCGTCAGAAGGGATAAATTCCCGGACCCGAAAGAAGCCTTTAAAAACAAAGTCAAAATCATGGCCAGACTGAAGGAAATCTTCGGCAGCATCCATGACGTGAAAATCGTGGACCTGGAGTGGCTGAATAAAGAAGGCATGTTCTTCGAGACCGAAGACGTCGCCAAAATCGAAGCATATTTCCGAAAAGAAGGCGTGGATGGGCTCTTTATCCCGCACTGCAACTTCGGCCAGGAAGAAGTGGTTGGCAAACTGGGCAAAGCGATGGGCAAACCGTTCCTGCTGTGGGGCCCGCGCGACGATGCGCCCCCGCCGAATTACGCCTGGCGCACCACGGATGTGCAATGCGGGCTGTTTGCCAGCGGCAAAGCGTTACTGCGATATCATGTCCCGTTCACGTATATCGAGAACTGCTGGCTGGATTCACCATTACTGAAAGAAGAAATCGAAAAGTTTGTCCGCGTGGTCACCGTCATGAAAGATTTCAACGGCATGCGCGTCGGGCAGATTGCGCTGCGACCGCGGCAATTCCACAGCGTCATCGTCAATGAAGACGAACTGCTGGAAAAGTTCAACGTGGAAGTGGTGCCGATTAATGCCGCGGAAATCATGTCAGTATTTAACAAAATTTACGGCAGTAAAAAAGACGCCATCAAGCACATCGTTGGCGAGACGACTGAAGCGATTAATTGCAGTACGATTAAACCGGAAGACCTCGACAAGATGGCGGCCCTCGAGCTGGCCGTGATGGAACTGGCGAAAACCTACGGCATTAAGGCATTTGCCAGCGAATGCTGGTCGGAATTCCGCACGAATCTGGGGATGTCCCCGTGTTTTATTTTTGGAGATCTTTCTGAAAAAGGCTTACCGATGGCTTGCGAAACCGACGTCCACGGCGCCATTACCTCGGCAATACTTTCGGCGGCAGCCCGCGGCGAAAGTCCGAATTTCCTGGCGGACGTCACTGTCCGCCATCCCACTAATGACAACGCCGAACTGCTCTGGCACTGCGGCCCATTCCCGAAATCCCTGGCCAAAGACGCGAAAAAACGCGTAATGGTGGAATGCCACGGCCAATGGGAATTAAAAGGCGGCGACGTCACGATTGCCCGGTTTGACGCCATCGGCGGCAAATATTCATTATTCGCCGGTCAGGCGGTCGGCACAGACGGTCCGAGCACCGAAGGCAACTACATCTGGATTGAAACCGACGACTGGCCGAAGTGGGAACGGAAGCTGGTTTGCGGCCCCTACGTCCATCATGTCGCCGGCATCCACGGGAAATTTATCCCGGTACTGGACGAAGCCTGCAAATACATCGGCAATATCGAACGCGATTTTGTATAAACGATAATAGACTAACATTAAGGGAGAGATACCATGCCATTAGTTAAAATGACCTCAATACTGAAAGAAGTAGATGCAAAAAAGACAGCAGCGCTGGCTTTTGACTGCTATAACTACGACAGCATCGAGTGGGTGATTGAAGTCGGACAGGAACTGAACCTGCCGGTCATCATCATGCTCTATCCCGAAATGAGCAAGTACATGAGCCACGAGGCTTTTGCCGCGGCCACCATTGCCGAAGCTAAAAAGGCTAAAATCCCGGTCGCCCTCCACCAGGATCACTGCCAGTCTTACGAGACGATTATGCGCGCCATCAAAGCCGGTTTTACCTCGGTGATGTTCGACGGCTCCAAGCTTTCCTTCGAGGACAACGTTAAAGGCACCTGCGAAATCGTCAAAGCGGCGCACGCGATGGATGTGGATGTGGAAGCGGAACTGGGCCGGGTCGGCATTGCCGCCAACAAAGGCGATTTTGAGAACGAAGACCTGTACACCACCGTCGACCAGGCGGTTGATTTTATCAATAAAACCAAAGCTGACGCCCTGGCAATCGCTATCGGCAGCGCCCACGGTTATTATGTCGAGACCCCACATTTGGCGATGAAACGCCTGCAGGAAATCAACAAAGCCATCGATACCCCGCTTGTTTTACACGGCGGCACCGGTATCCCGGAAGACCAGCTTAAGCAGTCCTTTAAGCTGGGTATCAACAAACTCAACCTGGCCACCGAATATTTTGCCCTGTTCTACCAGACTACCAAGGATTTCCAGCAGGTCAAGGATAGAAAGGATAATCTGTTCGGCATGTGGGATTATCAGAAGAAAATGGTGACGGATTACCTGCGCAACAAGTTCCTGTTAACCGTGCCGGAAAAATCCGCCAAATAAATTAATTAAGTTATACGCGTCTTGTTTCGAACCGGGCGTATTGATATCTTGAACGGATGTTAATACGCCCGTTGAATATAGCGAATATATAGAAGAAGGTGAATTATGGGATTAGATATTATTGGCATTGAAAACCCGGTGATGGATTTTAATACGCTGATGGAGAAAATGCCGGAAAGGGGCGGTTTCGCCCAGCTCAAGGATTACAGCTGGCAGGGCGGCGGCAATGTCGGCAGCGCGCTGGTGGCCGCGGCCCGGCTGGGCGCCAAGTGCGGTATCGTGGGACTGGTCGGGGAAGATTATTTCGGACAGTTCTGCATTGACGATTTCAAGCGCCATGATATCGATACTTCTCATTTACTGAAAGACGGCGGAGCGGCGACTTCGTTTTGCATCTGCGTGGCGGAAACGGCGACAATGGAGCGCAGTTTTATTGCCAAGGGCGGCACCAGACGGCAGCCTACGCCAAAAGAAATTGACAGAGACTATATCGCCACCGCTAAATACATCCACCTGGGGCCGATGGGCGAAGCTTCGGTGCAGGCCGCGAAGTGGGCGCGGGAGAAAGGCATCCCGGTGGTGGACGATGCCGGTTATTTTGAACAGACGACGGAAGCGAACACCGGTCTGATTGATTATTTTGTGGGTTCCCGGCATTATTATAACGGCCTGTTTAAAGACGAAAATTACGAAAAGAACTGCAAAACCGTGCAGAAACGCGGGCCGAAAACCGTTGTCTTCACGCTGGGGGCGAAAGGCGTGGTCGGCCTCGACGGCGACAAATACTTTGAAATCCCGGCATTCAAGAATATCAATGTGGTGGATACCACCGGCGCCGGGGATGTGTTCCACGGGGCATTTATTTTCGGTTTGCTGCAGGGCTGGGACGCTGAAAAATCTTCGAAGTTCGCCAGCGCCGTATCGGCGATTAAATGCACACGGCTGGGCGGCCGCGCCTCAATTCCGGATTATAAGACCGTGCAGACCTTCATCAAGACCGGCAAAATCGATTACACTGACATTGATAAGCGGGTGGCATATTACCGGGACGGCATGATTAACAGCGTGCTGGCGAATTGCAAATAATAGACTGACAATAATTTGGATTAATAAAGGGGGGCGGTCAATCATAATTGACCGCCCCCCTTTTATATCGGTTAGTTCCTTCTCGCTTAATGGGAGGAGGTTAGGATGAGGGTGAAATTGATAGCCCCCTCTATCCGGCTTTCTCCAACATTAGGGAGAAAGAGCTAAGCAGCTTACAGGTTCGCCCCGTTGGATTTAATTACTTCTTTGTACCACAAGGCGGAATCTTTAAGGATGCGTTTCTGGGTCGGGTAATCGGTGTAGACGATGCCGAAGCGCTCGCGGAAGCCGCTGGCCCATTCGAAATTATCCAGCAGCGACCACTGGAAATAGCCGCGGATATCGACGCCTTCATCGGAAGCTTTGCGCAACTGCAGCAGGTAACGATGCAGGAAATCGATGCGCTGCGGGTCGTGGACTTTGCCGTCCTGAGCCACCCAATCGACATTGGACATGCCGTTTTCAGTCATGTAAACCGGCAGTTTATAGCGCTCGTAGAAATTCTTCGGCCCCCAATAGAGAGCGGCCGGGGCAACTCCCCAGTGATAGGCGGTGAGGGGGTGCCCGACGGGGTCTTTGACGAATTCCGGCTGGCCGTCCTTGCCGGCGCGGATGGTTTCTCCGCGGTAAATGTTAGCCCCGAAGAAATCCAGCGGCTGGTGGATGATGGACATATCTTTTTCGCGGATCGCAGGGACATCGCTGCCGTAAAAATTCAGGCCGTCTTCCGGATATTTGCCCAGGAACATCGGGTCCATCCACCAGGTATTGTTCCAGATGTCCTTGGCGACCACTGCGTTGGCCCGGGCGTCCTTGTTGACCGAGCTGCTGTTCCAGATATTCATGCTGCCGATGGAGAACATGGCTTTTTTGGCGGCGGCAATATCTGCCGGCGAATCGGTAGCCGGGATGCAGGCGACACCGACCGGCGCCAGGCCGACGCGGCATTTGGTCTTGGAATTAGCTCGGATAGCCTGCACGCATTTCCCGTGGGCCAATAAGGTATTATGCGCCGCCCGCAGCACGTCCGGGAACGGCAGCATCAAACCGGGGGCATGGGTGCCTACCTGGTGCCCGTGGTTGATAAAAACCTGCGGTTCGTTGATGGTCATCCAGTTGGTGACCCGGTCGGAGAGCCGGTCAACTACCACCTTAGTATATTCGGCAAACCAGTCGGAGCTGTCCGGGTTCAGCCATCCGCCGCGGCAGGAAAGTTCATAAGGATAATCCCAGTGGAAAACCGTGACGTAAGGCGTGATGCCGGCGGCCAGCAGTTTATCCACCAGTTGATCGTAAAAAGCGAGACCTTTGGGGTTGACGGCGCCGGTGCCGTTGGGGATAACCCGGGACCAGGATATCGACATCCGGTAACCGGTGACCCCGATTTGTTTCATGGCGTCGATGTCATCCTGAAAATGATGATAATGGTCGCAGGCGATATCGCCCGATTGATTGTTCCAGATATTCCCCGGTTTCTTGCAAAAAGTGTCCCAGTCCGAGAGCCCTTTGCCGTCCTCATAAGCCGCGCCCTCGATCTGATAAGCCGCCGTAGCGACGCCCCAGACAAAATCCTTGCGAAAACCCATTGAAATCCAGCCTCCTTTATATATTCAAATTATTTGTAAGTATCGAACAGACTGCGCACCCGCAGGTTTTTCCTGATTTGCGCCGCGGATAAAGGTTCTGAAGATGTGACCATAATTTTTACCGGTTTTTCCGGCCGCAGGTGGAAGAAATTGTCCGAGAAACGGGCATCGGCTCCGGTCAGTTCCAGCCACGTCCAGAGGGCCGGGGACTTTGCGGTCAGAGTGACGACAATATTCCCGCCGGCCTGCCCGATTTCAGTCTTGATATCCGGATTACACAGTTCGAGGTGCTTGGGACGGGCAAAGGTGACAAAGTTCGTGGAAACGGTCTGGCCTTTGACCGCCAGTTCCAACCAGACCATCAGGTTACGGACGCCGTACTGTTTGATATCTTTGGCCAGGTTCAGAACATTAACCCGGCGGCTGCCGCGTTTGATTTCCATTTTTTCTTTGCCTTTGGAAATGGCGCTGCCCCGGACATCGGTGACGGTCCAGGATAATTCGTCGGCTGCAGTGTCCATTAAATCGCTGTTGACGTAAATTTCCACCGTGCCTTTGGCGGCGTCTTCCACACCGGAAACCAGCAGCGGCGTATAAAACTGTTTGGCCATGTAGTGCAGGGCTTTCCAGCGGTGATGATAGTCAATCGAAGACCAGCTGGCGACGGGCCAGCAGTCGTTGATTTGCCAGTACAGCGTGCCCATGGTGCGCGGCATGTTCCGCCGCCAGTGCTCGACAGCATATTTCATCGCCATGCCCTGCAGAATCTGGCTCAGCCAAAGCGTGTTTTCGAATTCATCCGGCAGCCGGAACCAGTCCAGCAGATAGGTCATGATGGTGGTATTGCCGATGCCGCTGCGCTGGTGGTGCTCCATCACATAGCTGGTAATATTTCTATCCTGCGGCGCGGTGTAGCCGTCAACGGTTTTCGGTTCGGGGAAAGACTGGAAGCCGAATTCGCTGCAGAAGCGGTGCTGCGCGGTGCGGTACCATTCAAACGGCTTCTTGCCGTGCCAGACATCCCAGAGGTGGGCATCTCCCCAATTGGGATTATTGAAATCATTCGGGTCGCCGAGCGGGGAATGGGGGCTGCACGGCCAGTAATCGCGGTCCGGGTCGAGTTTCCCGGTGATTTCCGGCAGCAGTTTATCGAAGATTTTGCCGTAATCCGCCCAGCTCATCTGGCGGTCGTTCCACACATCGCCGACCCAGCCCTGTTCCATTTCATTGTTGCCGCACCAGAGAGCAATGGAGGGATGATGGCGCAGACGGCGGACATTATCCTCCGCTTCGGCGTGGACATTATCCATAAACGATGTATCAAAAGCAGGATAAGTGGCGCAGGCAAACATGAAATCCTGCCAGACGCAGATGCCCAGTTCGTCGCACAGGTCATAGAAAATATCGTCCTCATAAAAACCGCCGCCCCAGACGCGCAGCATGTTCATGTTGGCATCGGCGGCGCTCTGAATCAGATTGGCGTAATCTGCCGGTCGCAAATGCGGGGCAAAAGTATCAGCGGGAATCCAGCAGGCGCCTTTGGCGAAGAACGGCACGCCGTTGACGGCAAACTGGAAAGACTCGCCCCATTTATCCGCTTTGCGCTGGAGGTGCAATGTACGCAGGCCGATACGCTGCGTGACATTGTCCAGGAGTGTGCCTTCTTTACTGACCAGGTTAATCGCAACCGTGTACAACGGTTGTTTCCCCATGCCGTTCGGCCACCACAATTCCGGTTTGGGGATGTTCAACTGGATATTGCCCAGGCCGTCTTTAAAGGCGATGTTGTCTTTGACCACCGTATTTTGTCCGAGTGCAACGGTCACCGAAGCCCCGGCGGAAGTTACCGGTTCTTTGACGGTCAATACGGTTTTAATATCCAGAGTGACGCTGCCGTCTTTCAAATGTTTTTGTCCGATAGTGACATCGGCGAACTTCATCCGCCTGCCGGCAACAATCCTGACCGAGCGCCAGATGCCGCAGGTTAGAAGACAGGGCCCCCAATCCCAGCCATAATTACATTGTTCCTTCCGCACCCAGTTGGCCCCCAAAACGCCGTGCGGCGGGTCACGCAAGGGTATCGGGTGCTGCTCCTGCTGCTGCTTGATGTAAGGAATTGTGGAATCGAACTGAATTTCGATGGTGTTTATGCCCGCTTTAAGGAGGTTTTTCACGTCGAATTCGTAAGTACGGAACATGTTGTCTGTGCGGGCGATTTCGGCGGCATTGATTTTTATCGTGGCCAGCGTATCCAGTCCCTCGCAGCATAGTAAAACCTGCTCGTTCAGCAGATAATCTTTGGGTACGTTAAAAGCGCGCTTGTAAATCCAGTCTGCTTCGCCGATCCACTGCACGCGGTCTTCGTTGTCTTGATAATAAGGGTCGGGGATTTTACCGGCGACCAGCAGGTCGGTGTGCACCGTGCCGGGCACGAGGGCTGGGATGACTTCTTTCTTCCCGGCCTGGCGCAAAGTCCATTCGCCGTTGAGGTCAATAATTTGAACGGCAGACGGTTTTTTAGGCAGCGTATTTAAAGTCGGCATTTGTTCTCCTTATCAAGGGAACTTTTTATGACCGGTAAAAGCAATCATCTCTTAATCTGTCCAGTTCGTATCTCCGGGACTATAGCCCTTGCTAAGAGGAGAAAATTAATTGGGTTAATTTATTTGTAATCCGCCAGATATTGCTGAGAAGCGGCGAAGATTTCGTCCACCATCTTGCGGGTTTCATCAATCGTCAGCACGGCGCCGGTCAGCGGGTCCAACAGAATGGCCTGGAAGATTTTATTTTTATCCTTTTCCATTATGCCGCGCACCGCCATTTCGTGGACGTTAACTTCCGTGACGTTGAGGGCGGCTAATTGTGCCGGCAAATTCCCAACATAGCAGGGATGGATGCCTTCTTTGTCCACCAGGCTCGGCACTTCCACGCAGCAGCCCTGCGGCAGGTTGGTGATCAAACCGTTGTTTTTAACGTTGCAGTTGATACGGATGGGGATGCCGGTTTCCAGCGCGCGGATAATCATCGAACCGTACTCGCCGCTGTGCTGCAGGGGGATTTTCTTATCCGTGGCCGCCAGCTGTTTCATTTCGGCATCCTGTTCCAGCTTCTCTTTAACCCGGCCTTCGAAAGAGAAATGCTTCGACTCGCCGAGCAGGAATTTATCAATGAGCTCGGGCCGCTTCCGGAAGTACGGCGTGTACTCCGACATGTGCCGGCTGGATTCGGTATTGAAATAGCCGAAGGCCTTGTAGATTTCGGCGCGGACCATATCCGGCCCGGCCCAATGGGCATTATCGTTCGAATAAACCGCCGGGTCTTTGAATTTTTCTTTTAATAAAGGATACATGTCCTGCCCGTGGTGCTGCAGTTTCAGGAACCAGGCCATATGGTTAATACCGGCCACCCAGTAAGAAAGCTCATCGTAGGGGATACCCAGATATTTTGCCAGCTCAGAAGCGGTACCCTGAACGGAGTGGCAGAGGCCGGCGTTTTTAATATGAGTGTAATCGTTGACCGCCCAGCAGATGATGGACATGGGGTTGGTATAATTCAAGAGCCAGGCGTCAGGGCAAAGCTCTTCCATGTCGCGGCAGATGTCCAGGATGACGGGCACATGACGCGCGCCGTAGAAAACGCCGCCGACGCCGGTGGTATCGCCGACTGCCTGGTCCACGCCGTATTTCCTCGGCAGCTCCCGGTCCGGCCAGGTGGCTTTCGAGCCGCCGACCTGAATGGTCACGAAAACGTAGTCCGCGCCTTCCAGCGCCTCGCGGCGGCGTGTGGTGGACTGGATTTTAGTTTTAAAGCCGTTCTGGAGCACCAGTTTTTTAGCGAAACCGGTAATCAGGTCCAGCGGTTCCTGGGAAACGTCCATCAGCGATATCGTGCCGTCCCGCAGTTCGGGGTAGGTCAGAATATCGGTAATAAGATGCCGTGAAAAAACGTGACTGCCCGCACCGATTAAAACAATCTTGGCCATGTGTAATCTCCTTAATGACTTAATTAATCTGCCGGAATTTATGCCTCGATATACGATTATAATCCGAAGAATGTCACAAAGTCGAATGCGTTTGAAGTTATCATCCTGAAGTAATAGAATATTAGCACTTGAGATGATATTGCCGCGGGAAAAAGGGGGATTTTTACAATGGAAATTAAGTACATAATCAAAACCGGACTGGATTTGACCAAAAGGTCGCTTGACCGGACGCTGGACGGCCTGACTACCGAGGAAATCAAGTGGCAGCCGAAAAATGATGCCAACTCCATCGGGCTGATTCTTTTCCATACCATCCGCGCCGAGGATTCGATGGTACACCGCATCCAGGGGACGCCGCAAATTTGGGAAACCGCCAAGTGGTACCAGAAAATGAATAAGGCCGTTGATGACGGCGGCGCCCATTACACCGCCGAGCAGGTCCATAATTTCGTAGTGCCGGATATGAAAGACCTGACGCCTTATGCCGCCGCCGTGCGGAAAAATACCCTGGAATATCTGGAAAGCCTGCGGCCGGAAGATTTCGACAGGAAAGTGGAAGTGCCGCCGCGTCCGCCGCAAATGGGACCGGACGGGAAACCCCTGCCGCCAATGAAACCGCCATTCGAACAGATTGTCGGTGCAATGCTGTTCTACTCCGTGCTGCATATCGACCAGCATGCCGGCGAAATTTCCTATCTCCGCGGCTTGAAACGGGGCATGGATAAATAAAAATAAAATAATCGGATAAACTCGATGGAAGATAAGAAAACATTTATGGTCGTCGCCGCTCACCCGGACGACCCGGAATTCGGCGCGGGCGGGACGGTTGCCAAATACGTGCGCGAAGGCTGGCGGGCGGTCTATGTCATCTGCACCAACGGGGATAAGGGCACGCCGGACCCGGAGATGACATCGGAGCGGCTGGCGATAATCCGGGAGCAGGAACAAAAGGATGCGGCCAAAGTTCTCGGCGTCAGCGAAGTCATTTTTCTGGGACATCCCGACGGCTGGCTGGAGGACGGACCGGAATTCCGCGGCGAGCTGGTACGGCTCATCAGAAAATACCGCCCGGAGTTGGTGATTACCCACGACCCCACCCGCAAATATATGGGGCACCACGACCACCGCATCACCGGACAGGTCTGCATGGACGCCGTTTTTCCCTATTGCCGCGACCATCTTTTCTACCCGGAACATAAAGCCGAGGGCTTGACGCCGTTCAAGGTCGGGGAAATGTACCTGACCGGGGCGGAAGAGCCGAACAAATACGTGGATATTACAGAGACTTTCGATTTAAAAATGAAAGCCATCGCCTGCCATGTCAGCCAGGTAGGGAACCACGCCGGCGACTGGGAGAACTGGGTAAAAACCCGACGGGCGCAAATGGAGGCGATGAGCAAAGAACGCGGGATGCCATTGTCGGAAGCCTTCCATAGAATTGAAATCAGACGGTAGGTTTATAGACGTATGGGATTGTCTGAGCCGAAAGAGATAATGAAAGGAAAATGCCAATATGCTTTGGCGATGTGGATCGGTTTGGTCGCTCCCGAATATACCTGTAGTATTGACGATAATCAACGATGTCAATATCATGGAGACCGTCGATCATGTAAACTTTATGGCCAATGGAAAAATAGTTTAAAAAGTGTCAAGGAATAGTAGTGGCAACTATACTCACGACTATAAGATAAAAGCCATTCAGAAAAAATTGAATCTGTTCACCTCAGAAAAAAAGAGGAGACTTTTTTAGGTCTCCTCTCCGGTTTTTATCAGGTTCAATCTAATGGTTTACGATATCATTTTCTTTAGTCCTAGGCTGGCGAGCACCAGGAATAAAATGGTGGTGGCGACGATTACTGCAAAATCCAGCGGCAGAGAGTGCAGGTTGCCCGTCGCCAGCATGTCCCGCATCGCATCTACCGAGTAGGTCAGCGGATTGACGTAGGCAAGCGGCCTTATCCATGACGGCATGATTGATATCGGGTAAATGGCGCTGCTGGCGAAGAACAGCGGCATGGTCATGACCTGGCCGAAGCCCATCATGCGCTCCCGGGTTTTCACCAGCGAGGCGATGGCCATACTGACGCAGGAGAAACACATGCTGACCAGGATAATGACGACGAAAACCCCCAGAATCCCCAGAGGATTCATGATGAGATGGACCTGTAAAATCAATGCCAGGACGAGCACCGCCACTGCCTGGAAAATGCCGCGGACGCCGGCGGAAAGTGCTTTACCCAGGATAATCGAGGAACGTGAAGCCGGGGTGGAAAGCAATTTGTTCAACAGGCCGAGGTCGCGTTCCCAGACCACGTTAATGCCGAAAAAGATAGCGACAAAGAGGGCGGATTGGGCGAGCACCCCCGGGGTCATGAACTGGAGATAGGTTAGGCCGGCCGGGATATTGGCGCTCATGGCGTTAAGTTTGCTCATCGCCAGACCGTAAATCGCCAGCCACAGCGCGGGCTGCACCATTCTCACCCAGATTTGGGTCTGGTCGTGGCGGATTTTACGTATTTCCAGCTCGGCGATGATAAAAGCATTGGCAAAATATTTTTTAACGGCATTCAAAGCGTTCATTAACTTCTCCTCGTAAAGGCGCGGCGGGCGCGGCGGGTTTCGGCAAAAGTATCGCCTTCTTCGATGCGGGCGCCGGTATATTTCAGGAAAACGTCATCCAGCGTCGGTTTTTTCAGTGAGACCGATTCGACCAGTACGCCTTTAGACTTCAGTCCTTCCAGCAGCTGCGGAATGAGCGTCTCGCCGTTATTGACAATTAAATCGCAATGGCCGTCTGTTGAATCGGTGATAGTGGAATACCCGAGTGCTTTTACCTGCCGGATGCAATCCGGGTTGCTGGAATTGAGGGTGATGATATCGCCGCCGACGGCGGCTTTCAACTCGGCCGGTTTACCCAGCGTGGCCAGGTGCCCCCGGTTCATGATGCCGATACGGTCGCAGAGCTCATCCGCTTCGCCCATATCGTGGGTGGTCATCATAATAGTGGTGTTATATTCATCGCGCAGTTTCTTAATCAGGCCCCAGATGATACGCCGGGCATTGGGGTCGAGCCCGATGCTCGGTTCATCCAGGAAGAGCACTTTCGGACGGTTGACCAGTGCCTGGGCGATTTCCAGACGCCGCATCATCCCGCCCGAAAAAGTATTGACCATGTCATTTTCCCGGTCGGTCAGCTCCAGGAAATTCAACACGTCATGTATCCGCTGCTTCCTTTCGTTGGGGGGCATGCCGTACAGTTTGGCGGATATCAGCACGTTTTCGTAAGATGTCAGGTCGCCGTCTGCAGAGACATCCTGCGGCACGTAGCCGCACATCCGGCGCACTTCTTCGCTGTTTTTGGCGGTGTCAACGTTGTATATCAGCGTTTCCCCCGATGTTGGCGGAATAAGAGTTAAAAGGGTGCGGATGGTGGTGGTTTTACCAGCGCCGTTGGGCCCGAGCAGACCGAAAATTTCCCCCTTATCCACCGAGAATGAGACGTCGTTTACGGCCCTGACTTTGGGGTATTGCTTGACCAGGTTCCGGACAACGATGGCTTTTTCTTCCATGAATTGCCTCCATTGCACAAATATGGTATTTTCTGCTAAGATGTGGTACTTGTATTATATCTAATATAAGTCTATTGAATATAGAATAAATTGTCAATGTTACATTCACTAATAAGGCGGTGCTGATATGGTGAAAAAAGAAACAGTTGAAGAACTGGTAGAACTGCAAAGACGGATTGACCGCGACCGCCGCCAATACGAATTGGATGCCTGGATGCGGTTGCACCTGGGCATCGGGCAGCTTAAAACGCTTTTTTTCATCAGTAACCGTGGCGCCACCACGACCGGCAAGCTGGCCACCGCGCTGAAAGTAACGCCAACAAACGTAACCGGTATTATTGACAGATTATTAGAAAAAAATCTGATTACCCGGACCGGCGACCCCGACGACCGGCGGGTGCTGCTGCTGCGCACTACCCCGCAAGGTGATGAGCTGGTGGCGGAATTACGGCAGAAGCGCCGGGAACGGATGTCCGAATTATTTAGCCGCCTCAGCGAGGAAGAAGCTGCCGTTGTGGCGCAGGGACTGAAAATCATGGTCAAGGCAATCGATACCAAACCGGATGAAGCGGTAAAGTAGGCCATCCAATCATCAGTTTATTTTAATCAGGAATTCGCCGGAAGTAATTATTAAGCTGGAATAAACGTTGAAAAATTTAGAGCCCACGCGTAAGCCGGCGGGTGTCATTTTTGATTTTGGCGATACGGTGATGGGCGGACCATTTGATCCTCTGGCGGGCGATATCAAATTACTTGAGTTTACCACCAGCGTTCCGCATCCCACTGCCCGGGAAGTCCAACTTGTTGCCGATGAGATAAACCGCGAGATAGACCGTATCCGTATTGAGTCCATGGTGGAATTCAACTGCCAGAGTTTTCATCGGTTATTATATGACAAACTGGGTATATTATTCAGTATCAGCTATGAAGAAATGGAAAAGGAATTCTGGCGTGCAGCTACGTGTTACAAACCTTTGGAAGGGATACGCGAAGTCCTGGATTTATTAGCCGCCAATCATATCAAAGCGGGCATCCTCAGCAATACTTCTTTTTCGGGGGCGTTGCTGGCAGAAGACCTGGCCAAACACGACCTGGCGCACCGGTTTTCATTCGTAATTTCAAGCGCCGATTACGGTTTTCGGAAGCCCAGCCGGCGTATTTTTGATGTCGCTGTGAAAAAAATGGCGCTGCCGCCGGAAGATATCTGGTTCGCCGGCGATATGCTGGATTATGATATCGCGGGGGCAATCCGTGCCGGTCTGTTTCCGGTGTGGTATAACGCGAAAAACGCGCCCGGTCGCGACGGGCTTGACTGTTTTGAAGTCAGAGACTGGCTTGAATTACGCCATAAAATTGAAATGTTATGCAGGAATCAATAACAGCGTCTTAGTTTGCACTTTCCGGACCAAACGGGGCCTGATTTACGAAGACCTGAACCTGTCGAGGGGAAGGTTTTCATTTTTCTACAATCACGGACACCCCGTCCGGAATGACTGTAATCTCCGCTTGCTGCCCCATCGTTCCCCGTGCCATTTTTAAGGCTGTGACGATGTCCGGCGCCTGCCACATGTGCATCGCACGAACGACTTCCGGATTACAGAAGTTGGAGACTAAAATGACGGTGCATTTGGTTAGCACCCGGGCCAGGATTTGTGCTTCCCACTGGTCGGGCAAAGTGTCTTTTTGGGGGATGCGGGCAATTTTGGCCGTAACTTCCTGGGGCGATTTTGCTTCGGCGAACCAGCGGTAGAAAGCTTCGCCGCCATGGCCGTCTTCGCAGGCGGCCACCATGATGATGACGCCGCCTTCACGCACGCAGGTTTCAGCCGAGGTCATCCCCTTGACCGCCTGATAGATATTCTGGTCTAATGGATAGCCGCCGTTGGAAGTAATCACAATATCCGCCAGTTGCCGCCTGACGATTGCCCGGCGGCTGACAAAATCACAGCCGAGACGGTGTGCTTTATCGGGATGGCCGGCCCAAGCGCGGATAATTTTTTTATCGGCATCGAGGGCCACGTTGAGAATGAAAGCCAGCCCGACCGTTTCCGAAGCATAAAGCATATCCCGGTGTATCGGGTTCTCCTCCAGGTTGCCGGTGCGGGCATTCTCGCTGGCGATAAACGCGGCACAGTGATTAGCCAGTACGGTGGCGGTGCCGGCAATGCCGGGCAGTATGCTCTTGCGCCCGCCGGAAAAACCGGCAAAAAAGTGCGGTTCGATGAACCCTTCAGCGACGATTAAATCCGCCCAGTCCACCAGGTCGTTCAGCCACAACTCGCCGCCGGAAGGCAAAATGCCTTTGAAAACCAGGTGCTTTTGATCGCGGGAATCATGCACGATAATGTCTTCTTTGTCATATAGTTTCTTACCGAATCTGGCGATTAATTCCTCCGGCCGGGTCAGGCGGTGAAAACCGGTGGCCACCAGGATTTTCACCTGCACCTCCGGATTTTTACTTCTTAATTCTGCCAGTAAAAGGGGCAAAGTAATCTTGCTCGGCAGCGGCCGGGTGTGGTCGCTGGTAATCACCAGCACGCGTTTCACTTTAGCGGCTAAATCCGCCAGACGGGCAGATTCAACCGGTTCCGCCAGCGCCTGCCGCACGATTTCTTCTTCCGCGTTTTTCGCGGCGGCTTGGGATTCCGGTTCCAGGACGGCCTTCAGATGCTCCGGTTCGATTTCCAGTTTGATTATTTCCCGCCCGTAAGGGATTTTGATTACTGCCATTTGCTGCCTCTTCCTCAATTAAAACATAAATACCGGAACAATTGTAAATCCGGTGCAAAGTTTTTCCGCCATTTTCGTATAAATAGTAGGTAAGTTGTGTAAGAAGAGGGAAAAATGAACACAGAAAGCAAACGGATGGTTATCACAATAATCCGCAGAATAATTTTTTCCGGAATCACCCTATTTGTGGTATGCCTCTATTGTTACGACTACGAACAATCGTAAATAAAAATTATATTTTATATCCATGGCGTGTTGTTGAATCCCCTTGTAGCTGGATGATGGCTGGTCCGATTCCGTCCAAATTTATAGTGAATGGGGCATCTTTGTATTGGCCATACTCTGTTTATAATGGAGCGCCGGTATCCGCGATAATCCGGCAGAATCTGGGTAGCACCATGGTGATGATGGTTTTACTCGGAATGACAAGCCTGGTGTCTGCGGGGATATTGCTGACAGCCGGGGTGTTTATCCGCCGGAAAACTAAAAATACTCCGTGGCTTACAAAATTTGGGGGGATTTTAAGGATATTACTGGTAAACGCAGCCGCCGGTGTCCCGGTATTCGTCATCAGCGCCTGCTTGCTCTTTTTCGTCCTCCGGTATCAAACGCCGCCGTTTACCCCGGCACTGATTTTCCAGACAATTTTTTTCTGTGCGCTGCCGTTAACCTGGCTGCTGGTGCAAACCGGCTATAAGACATTGAACGGCCGGATGGAGAATATCTCCGGCCTAAAAGCAGTGCGGGATGTCGGCATTAATTTATTCATCAGGCTGCTTAAAATGGCCGGTTTCATCATCGTAATTATGATTTTTGTGACGCGATTGACCGCGCAGCCGGGATTAGGCAGGGAATTTTACGATAGCTTCATCGAACGGGACTACCCGGTAATTTTCGGCATCGCCTGGTTTTTTGTCATTATTGTTACGGTGATGAACCTCGGGGCTGATTTAATCAGAATTGCCTGCCGCCGCTTCTTACAAAAACCGGAACGCCTGTGACAACGGAGAAAACAATAGAAACAAATGGGATACATTCGGGCTGGCAGGTATTTTGTCGGGACTTTGTGCTTTTCTCCTGCTGATTGCTGTATTCGGGCCTTTATTGGCGGACAACCGGCATCCCATTCGCCTGCTCGATATCCTGCAGCCGCCATACTCAATCATTTGCTTGGTACCGACCTGTTGGACGCGATATCCTGAGCCAATTGATTTATGGCATCCGGACTTATGTGTTAATCGGGTTCGCTGTTGGCGCTGTTGTTTGTTCGGTCGCTTTGTTATGGTCGCTGCTGGCATCTTATGGTAAAAGGCAGGACAGTTGGCGGGCGATACGCTTACAGATATCGTGAAGTTGCCCCACGATATTATTGGCGCCTTTCCCTGGCTGGTCGGGTTGTTGCTCCTGATGTTCATCACCACCAATCATAGCCTCATCTATGTTGGTTTGATGACGGGTTTGTTAGTACTGCCCCACGCAGCCGGCATGATGTCGCAAACAGGCCAATCGCTGCCGCACGGTAAAACCGGTCAGCGCGGTTTCTTCCAGTCTATTACGCCGGTATTTTTCTTTACGGCGGCCGGAATAATCACCGGCGTCGCGACGCTCGGCTACCTGGGCACCGGTCTGAATCCGTGTGTGTTTGAGCTTGGCAGCATAATTAACAACTCCGGTTTATTTATGCCGCAATCATCATGGGTAACA
>CAVYZP010000031.1:0-213203 GCA_963772985.1 uncultured Chloroflexia bacterium | reverse complement strand
ATCGCCCAGTGCAATGGCCCCAGTATATTCAATGCCCTTTCTGCAGCTTGGCGCACGTTATTCCCGGCACTTATCTTCGCCATTACGGGTTTACCGTCTTTGAGCCAGGGGTTTTGTTTGCGCGGTTTTGGCGGTACTGAAGGGATGTTTGGCGGTACCATATCGAAAAGAAAATGTTCGATTCCTGCAGCTCTGTCAATAACGCTCATAATTGCTCCAACAGCGGAATGCCGGCTGCTTTAAATTAATAAGTGGATTGTTTATTATTTCTCGGCTCATTTCCCTGAACTTCAACCATTGTCGCTGAAGATCCTGAATCTGTGTCAATTTGATTATATTTTAACTGTGGTTGCAGCACACCCGCTGGCTGTTTTTCCGGAACAGATGCCCCGGCGAGTTTGATGACCCGCGGTCCGATTAATATAATCCAGATTAAGTTAACTCCGGTCAGAATCCTTTCCGCAAGTCCGGAATATGCGATGTAATGGAATGAGAATAAAACCCACAATAAAGTGGCCAACCCTACCAAATATACGAAACCACTGTATATCCCGAAAGCCATTAACCCGGGTTTGGATAGCATTAAACCTGTAAAAATCAAACAGGCCTGGTAAAAACCCACGGAACCGATCACCAGCGATAATTTGTGGAATGAAAAATGAATACCGGCAATCACGGTAACGAAAGTTGTGTTAATTAAAGCGGTAAAGAGAAATCCTCCGGCAGCTGTTAAAAACAAAATACCCGTTATTTTTAACCAGCGTAAATTATTGACATTATTTACGTTCAATAAAACCAAACCCATCAATAGAAAGCAAACGGCAATCATCACAATCCCAATTTTTTCCAACCAGCCGTAAGGTCCGACGGCGAAACCGCTGATTGTCTGCTCAACCAGATCAAACCGGTGGTTCAAAATAATAGTCAGGACATCCGCCGTAACCATTATTGCAGGCCCAATAAAACACGCTGATACCGCGACATTTAACATACTTTGCGGCTTGAACATAATATATACCTCTTTTAAGCAGCAAGCACCGTTTAATTTTTCTACCTATTCTCTTTCAGGGTTTAGTACCAATTCTACTAGGTTGATTTGTAGGCGTTTTCCTCATCCTTGAAAGTTAGAACATCTTGTTTGCTTTCCATTTGGAATGTCTGACAGTCCGCATGTTTGTCGTCAACAGCAACGTCTATTTTAGGGGCTCCACACTCTAATTGGTTGTTGAACTTGCAACTTGATGCTGTGCACGCTCCTACTCCAGCCTTGACTTTCGGAAATCCACCCCGGCTGCTGGCATGAACATACGTATTGCATTCCCCATGAGGGCCAACCGTTATTCCCAAAGTATGGCAAGAATCATCCATATTGTACGCGCAAGTGGACATGTTGCATTTTGAGATTGCACTCATATTCATTTTTACCACCTCCATTTTCCAGTATCTGGCTGATTATATCGTCCGGAACATCACAATGTAATAAATAATAAAAGGAAAAGATAACAAATTCGTTACAAATGGATATAACGGGTCTTGGTATGTACAAATAATTCAAGAGTATCCCTCCGACGGTTTGTCTGGAGTTAGCTTTTCGCAACAAAAAGACAAATAAGCTCATTTAGTTTTTAAACACACATGTTGTTCGATTATCATTTAAAAATCTGGGAATGTGCCACAATATAATTGATAAAAATGGGAAATGGAGGTGGACCAATGAATCGCAACACAAAAAACCGATTGGTCGCAGGTTCGATAGCTGCCGGGCCCACCGTTTTTGTTTAGCAATTGATTAACTTTTTTCACCGCTCCTTTTCCTTTCAATTGCCTGTTCTTTGATTTAGAAATTATTTAGCAGCGGGTCGACGGTTACCATTGATTAAAAATCCAAATGCGTTAATCGTACACACCGTTTCATAAACTGTTATTTACATAATAAAGATTTGTTTGGCATTATTTTTCTAAAGTTTGTGGCACTCGATGTTAATAGCCGCCGGAACCGGTGCCATATTTAAATAGTTGAATTTGTTGTGAAACTAATCGTTTGGACGGGTAAACTGTTGGCGAATTCACTTAAGGGTTTTAGCGATAAATATAAATATTCAACTTAGCGCCGATAATACCGCGAGTATAAAAAAGGAACAGCTATTAGATAATATTACTAGTATCAGCTTGCCAAATCAGGTTCAATTTACTGAGTTAAAAACAAATAGAAAACTATTACTTATTGAACCTTCAAGCGGTAGCCCACACCGGATTCAGTGAGGATGATTTGGGGGCGCGCCGGGTCTGTTTCCAGCTTGCGCCGCAGATTACTGATATTGACCCGCAGCATGTGAAATTCGTCACGGTACTGCTGGCCCCAGACTTCAACCAGCAAATGTTTGTGCGTCAGTACTTTGCCGGCGTGCTCCACCATCACTTTCAGTAGTTCGTATTCGTTGGGTGTCAGTTGCACTTCGTGCCCGGCCGTTTTGACCTGCCGCCGTGCCAGGTCAACCTCAAGGCTGCCGGTCTTGAACGTTTGTCCGTCGGCTGATTTTTGCGCCCGCCGCAGGGCTGCCCGCACCCGGGCCAGCAGTTCCCCCACAATAAACGGTTTGGTCAAATAATCGTCCGCGCCGAAATCAAGCGCCGCGATTTTATCTTTCTCCGAACCGCGCACGGAAAGGATAATAATCGGTATCTCCGTCCATTCCCGCAGCGACCTGGTCACTTCAATGCCGTCAATGTCCGGCAAGCCGATATCCAGAATAATAATATCCGGCTTCTCCGCAGCGGCTTTCACAAGGGCTTCATTGCCGCAAACAGCCTCGATTGTTTCATAGCCCTGCGCCGTAAGTGTCACCCTCAGGAAGACCCTGATAGACTCTTCATCGTCAATAATCAGGACTTTTCCGTTAGGCATGTGACAGCTCACTACGTTTCGGTTCGTTTTCCGCTGCCGGTAAAATCAACCGGATAATCGTACCGCCGCCTTCCCGGTTTTCCGCAGTGATGCGGCCGCCGTGCGCCTCCACGATTCCTTTGCAGATGGATAATCCCAGTCCTGTGCCGGTGACGCTGCCAGGGTGTTCGATGCGGTAAAACTTATCGAAAACCTGCAATAAATCCTGCGGTGGGATGCCGAAGCCCCGGTCCGCCACAGCAATCTGGATTTCTTTCTCCACGCTTCTGGCTTTGATTTCGATCGGCGAGCCGGCCGGTGAATATTTCAGCGCGTTATCAATCACGTTCACCAGCGTCTGCACAATCAGCCCGAAATCCACCAGCACAAAAGGCAGTTCGGTGGGAATATCCACTTCAATCGGGCGGGAATTGGTCCGGTCCCCCAATTGTTCCAGCGCCGTGCCCACCAGGTCCTGCACATCGGATGACTGTTTGAGTATCCGGATGGCGCCTGCTTCCACCCGGGAAACGTCCAGCAGGTTGGTAATCAGGTGGTTAAGCCGTTCCGCTTCTTCCCAGGCCACTTTGACCAGCTTCGTTTTGGCCTCGTCATCCAGGTTCATGCCTTCCGCCTGCAGCGAACTGAGCACACCGATAATCGAGACCAGCGGCGTCCGCAAATCGTGTGAGACTGAATTCAGCAGTGCCGTCTGCAATTTCTCCGTGTCCCTTAAAATTTGCGCGTTGTGCGCTTCTTCGTTGAGCAGGATACTCTCGATGGCTACGGCCGCCAAATCCGAATACGCTTTCAGCAATCTTTCCTGGGCGATGGTCAGTTCGTCTTTTCCGTCTTTTTTGAAGATGGCCAGCACGCCTACTTTGCCCCGGGCCGTGACCAGCGGCACGTAATGGGCTTTGGCGTTAGGCAGCGTATCCGTGCCGAATCCCACTACTTTCGAATGTTCGAAGGCCCAGATGGCCACAGCTTTTTCGTTGTCGTCTACGGTTAAGCTCGGGTTATTCGAATAGGACTTAAGCTTGTTTATATTCTGCGGGTCCGGCAGGAAAGCGATAACGTCGTGCCCGAATGTTTCCCGCGCCCGCTCCACGATGACGTGCATATAGGTTTCCATGTCGTTGGATACGGCTAAATCGCGTCCCAGTGCAAAAAGGGTGTAGGTCTCATGCTCCCGGATTTTGGCCGCTTCCGTTTGCCGGCGTACCCGCGCCGTCAGGTAACTGATGACGATGCCGACGGAAAGCAGCACCAGGAACGTAAAAATGTATTGTGTATCAGAAACATTGAAGCTGAGATACGGATTGACGAAGAAGAAATCAAAAGTCAGCACGCCGACGAAAGAGACCATAATCGAAGGGCCGAGCCCGGCCAGATAAGCCGTAACCACCACTGCCAGCACGTATACTGCCATGATTGAAGTGGATGTAAAAAACTGGTGGATCAATTGCCCGATGAGTGTGGCGATGGCGACAATTATCAGACCCTGTAAATAACTCCGCCAGTTTTCGAAGCGGGGTGGATTTTTCACCGGGTTGACCTGTTTCGCCGGTTTCCCGGCGCCGCTAACAACATAAATGTCAATGTCCGCGCTCTGGCGGATAATCCGGTCCAGTACCACTTCGTCACGCAGTTTATGCCACCTTCGGCGCTGCGGTTTGCCAACCACGATTTTCGTAATATTGTTTTTCACTGCGTAATCAATGACGGTTTCGGAAATAGAATGGCCGGGAATGGTGACGGCCTGCGCCCCCATGCTTTCGGCCAGCCGTAAAGTGGCCGTCAAACGTTCCTGCTCCGCCGGAGAAAGCCGGAGATTATCCGGTGTTTCCACGTAAACGGCGAACCATTCCGCCCCCAATTGACGGGCCAGCCTGCGGGCCGTCCGCACCAGGCGGTTGCCCAGCGAACTGGGACTGATGCAGACCATCAGCCGCTCGCCGGTCGCCCACGGACCCCGGATGGCGTGGGAACTCATGTAAGACCGGACTTCTTCGTCCACACGTTCGGCGGCAGTGCGCATCGTCAGTTCGCGGAGGGCTGTGAGGTTTCCCTTGCGGAAAAAATCCTCCATCGCCTGCGCCACCTGTTCCGGCACGTAGACTTTGCCTTCTTTCAGCCTTTTCAGCAGCTCGTCCGGCGGCAGGTCCACCAGCCGGATTTCGTCGGCTGTGTCTATTACCGTATCCGGGATGGTTTCATGCATCGAAATCCCGGTAATCTGTTCCACGGTGTCCCGCAGGCTCTCAACGTGCTGCACGTTCAGCGTGGAGTAAACGTCAATGCCGCTTTCCAGCAGTTCCAGCACGTCCTGGTATCGCTTGGGATGGCGTGAACCCGGGGCATTGGTGTGCGCCAGTTCGTCCACCAATACCAGCTGCGGGCGGCGTTTTAATACGGCGTCAATGTCCATTTCCTGGAGCGTGACGCCGCGGTATTCTGTTTTTTTTGTGGGGATGATTTCCAGGTTCTGTAAAAGTGCGGCCGTCTCGTGCCGTTTGTGGGTTTCGACAATACCGACGACGACGTCCGTATCGAAGGTCCTGACCTGTGCGTCTTCCAGCATGGCATATGTTTTGCCCACGCCGGCGGCATAACCGAGAAAAATTTTCAGTTTTCCCCGCTTTTCTTTCGCTTCCTCAGCTTTAACACGAACCAAAAGTTCGTCCGGATTGGGACGGGAATTATCTTCTGTCATCGCACCTTATCCCTGCTTGAATTTTACTCTCTATGCAAGACAAAATCTATTTCAGGTTATCGAGCGCAAGGTTGAGTTTGAGGACGTTCACCGCCGGTTCCCCGAATATCCCGAACTGCCTGCCTGTGGTATACTGCTTGACCAGCGCGGCGACTTCTGAGACCGGCAGGTTGCGGTATTGGGCGACGCGGTCGATTTGATAATCCACGGCGGCGACGCTGATATCCGGGTCCAGGCCGCTGCCGGACGACGTGGCTAAATCCACCGGAATCGGGGCGGTGTTATTCGGGTCAACGGCTTTCAAAGCATTGATTCTTGCCTGGACTTCATCCATCAGCGCCGGATTGCCCGGCCCCAGGTTCGAACCGGCAGAAGCGGCGGCGTTGTACGCGAACGGTGCCGTAGCGGATAATCTCCCCCAGAAATAAGACGGGTCGCTAAAAGGCTGTCCGATTAATGCCGAACCCTCGACTGTGCCGTTGGTGGTAATCAGGCTGCCGTTGACCTGGTTGTGAAAGAAAAGCTGCCCGATGCCGGTAACGCACAGCGGATAAATTACCCCGCATAAAAGGGTGAAAGCAACCAGGAATATCGCGGCATATTTCAATTGACGTAACATATATATATCTCCCTAAGCGATATGCAGTGCTACTAACAGCATGTCAATGAGCTTAATCCCGATGAACGGCGCAATTACGCCGCCCAGGCCGTAGATGAAAAGGTTATCCCGCAATAATCTGGCGGCGCCCACTGCCCGGTAAGGCACGCCGCGTAAAGCCAGCGGTACCAGCGCCATGATAATCAGTGCGTTGAAAATTACGGCGGACAATACGGCGCTTTCCGGTGTTGCCAGGTGCATTACATTCAGTGCTTTCAAGGCCGGCAATGTGCCCCCGAAAGCCGCCGGTATAATGGCAAAATACTTTGATACGTCATTAGCGATGCTGAATGTGGTCAATGCCCCACGGGTCATCAGTAATTGCTTGCCGGTTTCCACGATGTCAATCAATTTTGTCGGGTTGCTGTCCAGGTCAATCATATTGGCGGCTTCACGCGCCGGCTGCGTGCCGGTATGCATCGCCACGGCCACGTCGGCCTGGGCCAGCGCGGGCGCGTCGTTGGTGCCGTCACCGGTCATGGCCACCAGTTTGCCGCCTTCCTGATTGGTACGGATTAACTGCAGTTTGGTCTCCGGCGTGGCCTGCGCCAAAAAATCGTCAACGCCGGCTTCGGCGGCGATGGCAGCGGCAGTTAGCGGGTTATCACCGGTAATCATTATCGTCTTAATGCCCATTTTTCGCATCTGTACGAACCTTTCTTTGATGCCGCCTTTGACGATATCCTTAAGGTGAACCACGCCTAAAATATCCCCGTTGCGCACCACTACCAGCGGCGTGCCGCCGGCTTTGGCGATATTTTCCACCACGTCCGTCAGTTCCGGCGGTACAGGCTTTCCCTGAGCCTTGACATAAGTCAACACCGAATCAACGGCGCCTTTTCTGATAGTTAATCCTTCGGCGTCAATGCCACTCATCCTAGTCTGCGCGGTAAAAGGAATAAAATGCCGGTGCGAGCCGCCTTCTTTATTCCCTTTCATTCCGTATTTTTCTTTGGCTAACAGCACGATGCTGCGCCCTTCCGGTGTTTCATCGGCCAGTGATGCTTCCTGTGCGGCTTCCGCCAGTTCCCGGATGGTCGCTTTGCCTACCGGGATAAAGTCTACCGCCTGCCGGTTGCCCAGCGTAATAGTACCGGTTTTATCCAGCAGCAGCACATCCACGTCGCCCGCGGCTTCAACCGCCCGTCCGGACATCGCAATGACATTCTTTCTGATGAGACGGTCCATACCGGCAATGCCGATGGCCGGGAGCAGTCCGCCGATTGTCGTCGGAATCAGGCACACCAGCAGCGCCACCAGCACGGTCACGGAAATTACGGTCCCGTGGCCGGTTACTTTCACCACGTACAGGGAAAACGGCAGCAATGTCGTGCAGACCACCAGGAAAATAATCGTAAACCCGGAAATCAAAATCATTAACGCGATTTCGTTGGGGGTTTTCTGTCTTTTTGCGCCTTCTACCAAGCTTATCATCCTATCAAGAAAACCTTCGCCGGGGCTGGCGCTGACTTTAACTACCAGCCAGTCCGAAAGCACCCGCGTCCCGCCGGTCACCGCGCTGCGGTCGCCGCCGGATTCACGGATTACCGGGGCGCTCTCGCCGGTCACCGCGCTTTCGTCCACAGAAGCCACCCCTTCCACAATTTCGCCGTCAGTAGGGATGATATCCCCGGTTTCGACCAGGAAATAATCGTCTTTCATCAATTCGTTAGAGGTTACCGTGGTA
Organism: uncultured Chloroflexia bacterium; assembly: GCA_963772985.1. Classification (GTDB taxonomy): domain Bacteria; phylum Chloroflexota; class Dehalococcoidia; order Dehalococcoidales; family Fen-1064; genus Fen-1064. The sequence goes on along the minus strand of CAVYZP010000031.1, from coordinate 205,258 downwards.
TACGGACAATTGCGGTCCGGTTTGGCCAGTTTCTTGGCGTGTGTCTCGCGGCGGGTCCGGCGTAACGCCGCCGCCTGGGCCTTGCCGCGCCCTTCGGCCAGCGCCTCGGAAAAATTAGCGAATAAAACGCACAGCCAGAGCCACAGCGCCACCCCGCCTACAAATCCCGCCGGGTCTTCACCGTGCCCGGCCAGAGCCTGTATCCAGAGCACGGTGGTTAGAAAACTGCCCACTTCTGTTACGAACATTACCGGGTTATGTATCATCCAGCGCGGGTCAAGCTTCGCGAAGGCGTCAATAATCGCGTGCTGGTAAATTTGACGGGAAGAGCCTTTTTCTTTGTGCGCAGACGGTATGCTGTCTGCGGTTTTCTGTTTTTTCTGCCAAAACATTAAATTAGCCATTTTTCTACCTTAACTTCAGGAATTCACCGATGGGTCCCAGCGATAATGCCGGGAAGAAGCTCAATGCGCCCACGATAATCACCACGGCAATCAGCCAGAAAATAAACAGGGGAGTATATGTCGGCAGCGTGCCGGACGTTACCGGCACTTTTTTCTTCTTGACCAGGCTGCCCGCCACTGCCAGTATCGGGATTTGCAGCCAGAACCGCCCGATAAACATGCAGATGCCTTCAATTACGTTGATAAAAACATTAGAGCCGTAGCCGGCAAAAGCCGAGCCGTTATTATTTGAAGTTGACGAAAAAGCGTAAAGGATTTCGCTGAATCCGTGAATGCCGGGATTGGATACCGCGGATTGGCCGGAAGCGGAGATTACCGCGACCGCTGTCCCTAACAACGAAAACAGCACCGGAATCAGCACCATGATTGCCGCCATTTTCATTTCATAGGACTCGATCTTTTTCCCCAGGTATTCCGGCGTACGGCCGATCATCAGCCCGGCAATGAAGACGGCGATAATCACGAATGCCAGCATGCCGTAAAGTCCGGACCCGACCCCGCCGAAAATAACTTCCCCGAGTTGAATCAGCCACATCGGCACCAGCCCGCCCAGCGGCGTATACGAATCCAGCATCGAATTGACCGAACCGTTGGAAGCCGCCGTCGTGGCGGTAGACCACAAAGCCGAGTTCGCCGCGCCGATTTGCTCCTCTTTCCCTTCCATGTTGCCGCCGGATTGCGTCGTCGTGGCCGCCTGGTTCACGTTAAGACTGGTCAGCGCCGGGTTGCCGACCTGCTCCGACCACACGCACACCGTCAGCATCACCACGAAAATAATCATGATCGCGGATAATATCGCCCAGCCCTGGCGCGTGTCTCCCACCATTTTGCCGAAAGTGTAGCACAGCGCCGCCGGAATCAGCAGGATGGCCAGCACCAGCAGGAAGTTGGTTAAAGGCGTGGGGTTTTGAAACGGATGCGCCGCATTGGTATTGAAAAAGCCGCCACCGTTTGTCCCCAGTAGTTCGATGGCTTCCTGTGAAGCCACCGGCCCGACCGCGATAATTTGCTGTGAGATTGTTTGTCCGCTGACATCTTGCGTTGACTGCAGCATCTCGGCAGTTTTATATTTGCTCAATGTTTGCACCACGCCCTGCGACATCAAAACGACCGCCAGTATCAATGATAGCGGGATTAAGATATAAAGCACGCTCCGTGTCATATCCACCCAGAAATTGCCCAGGGTTTGGACGGAATGGCGGGTGAAACCGCGGATTACAGCCATCAGCACCGCGATGCCGGCTGCCGCCGATAAAAAGTTGTGGACGGTGAGACCGACCATTTGCGTGAAATAGGTCATCGTCGTTTCGCCGCCGTAGTTCTGCCAATTCGTGTTGGTGTTGAAACTGATGGATGTATTGAAAGCCAGTGCCGATGGAACTCCCGGCAGGTGCTGCGGGTTGAACGGCAGGACTCCCTGCAGCCGTTCGATTATGTATAGCGTGACCACTCCCAGCAGCGCAAACAGCACCACTGCGATGGCATATTGCTTCCAGTTCATTTCTTCGTCGGACTTGGTGCCCAGCATACGGTAGGTAAAACGCTCCACCGGCGCCATTACCGGACTCAGAATATTGCGTTCGCCGTTAATGACGCGGGCCATGAAAGCACCCAGCGGCTTTGCCAGCAGCACCAGGATTACCAGGTACAGGATAATTTGCAACACATCGAATAAGCTCATTTAAACCACTCCGGTTTCAATAACGCCAGCATCAGATAAATTAGCAGCACGGCGGAAATGATGCCGGCGACAAGGTAAAGAACATTCATTTTGTGCCTCCCATAAGGATGTCGCATAGACGTAATAGCCCGAATGTCAACGCGAAAAATACTGCCATATAGACCAGATATATTAAATCGTTCATATTTTTACCTTCGGGAGTCTCGCTCAGACCTGCCCATTTGGAAGCATAGCACGCCTGAATGCCGCTAAATGTCAAGAAATTATCAAGGTTTGTTTGGTTTGAACTGTTTGACGGCGAGATTGTTGAAAAAGTATTAGTGAGGTGCTTCTGAAATAGCGTTAGACCTTGGTTATATTCCATCCCGATGAAAGCTTGTCCCATAGCTGATAGGGGAGCGGGATTCAGCCTCAATGCAATGTCTTTCTTAAGTCCGCCTGCTAAAGGCGCCGCAAATAAAAATTGATATGATGGGGTGGTAAAATGGTTACCACTGAATTGTGTATTGCCTGTTGGCGGCTTTAATCTGATTGATACTGTTTCTTAACGCCGCCGCCCGGTCTTGCTGCCCGCTGTTTTCGCATTGTTTGATTATCGCTTCGAGGATGCGGACAAACCTTTTCGTTTCACGTAAATAATTTTCTGTCCATTCTGTTTGCAGATCGTTCCAAATTCCGGTTTTTTGAGATTCGCTCTGCACAATCAGCAGCAGTGTTATTTTCGTCATCATCCTGGCCTGGACGTTCTGAATGGGGTCGAAAGCAATGTCTTCCAAGATTATATTGGGTGCTTCTTCGTCGTCTAAAACCGGAAGACCGTTACTGCGGGAATTAATGATGCCGCGGAATTTGCTGAGCATCTTCTTTTTCGGTTTTTGTTCCAGCCAGCTTAAGTATTCCGGTAGTTTATCTGCTCTTAGAGCACGGCACATCGCCCGGGCGTCCTGTGTCGGCGGTACTTCCCGTGCACCGGCATATTCTTCCCAGTCATTTAGGGTGACAAAAATACCCTTCAGGGCGGCATTTTGCATCTTTTTGTCCGACGCAGGGCGGTCCTTTTGACTCCAGTGTATTTCCATGTTAAGAAAATCATAACACCCTAAAACCGGTCAAAATATCAAGAAATTGTCAAGAAAAACAATCGCTCCACAAAGTACCAGGACTTTTAAAGGGGCGGTCCGCTAAATCGAATAGAGTATTACCACAATTACGGTAAGTTTATTGTTCCTAACGGAATACCAATGCAAATGTCAAATGTCCGACGTCAGAGTATCCCGTTTTACTATGAGATTTAGACCTCACCACGAACATAGGCTAAAAAAGTTGGCTAAACTAGCTAACACCTGAAAAGTAACAAAAGCGGTTGAATCTATTAATTATTCCATTCACTTATCATTGTCAAACCGCGGTTAATGAGTCAATAGATAATTTATTTAAATTTATATTTTGTTTTTACTTATTAAATTATCGGCGCCGGTGGCGTCACATCCTGGAACAACCATGTGCTCAGGTAGCGCTCACCCGTATCAGGGATGATGACGACGATTAATTTGCCCTTATTTTCCGGCCTCTTTGCCACTTCGATGGCTGCCCAGGCGGCGGCGCCCGAAGAAATTCCGGCTAAAATCCCTTCTTCTTTAGCCAGTCTGCGCGCCGTCGCTCCGGCGTTCTCATTTGTGACCTGGATGATTTCGTCGATATATTCTTTCTTAAAGATGTCCGGCACAAATCCGGCCCCGATGCCCTGGATTTTATGCGGGCCGGGTTTCCCGCCCGATAATACCGGTGAAGCGGCCGGTTCGACGGCGATGGCTTTAAAAGCGGGTTTTCGCTGTTTTAAAACTTCAGCCACGCCCGTAATTGTGCCGCCGGTGCCGACGCCGGCTACCAGGATATCCACTTTCCCATCGGTATCGCGCCAGATTTCTTCCGCGGTGGTCAACCGGTGAATTTCCGGGTTGGCCGGATTTTTAAATTGCTGCGGCATGAAGTAATTCGGATTAGCCGCTGCCAGTTCTTCCGCCTTCTTGATTGCGCCCTTCATGCCTTCCGCCCCGGGAGTTAATATCAATTGCGCCCCGAAGATGGAGAGAAGCTGCCTTCTCTCTACGGACATTGTGTCCGGCATCGTCAGGATAAGCTTATAGCCACGCGCGGCGGCGACATAAGCCAAAGCGATGCCGGTGTTCCCGCTGGTCGGTTCTACGATTACGGTGTCTTTTTTGATTAGCCCCCTCGCTTCTGCGTCCAGTATCATGGCTGCCCCGATGCGGTCTTTGACACTGTGGATGGGATTGAAAGATTCCAGTTTGACAACCACTTGGGCGACTGCGCCGTCGGTAACACGATTTAATCTCACTAGGGGTGTATTCCCGATGGTTTCGGTTAAATCGCGGGCGATGCCGCGGGTCAGCTGCGGTATTTCAATCGTCTTATATTTTAGTTTCTGAACTTTGCTGGTTAATTCTGTCATTTTATTTCTCCTTACTCAATGCCCCGACCGTAAGGTCACGAGAAGTTTATTTTTTAGGACTGAGGAATTCGTGCGCTTTTTTCAACTGAGCCGGAACCGCAATTTTCTGCGGGCATACTTCCACACACTTATTGCATTCCGTGCACCGGTCGGCGCGGTGGCCGTTCATTTTTAGTCCGGCATAGCGCGACTGTGAGGCATGTAGCATATTATAAGCCACAGCGTCATTGTAATACTGGAAGATTACAGGGATATTGACGTCGCTGGGACAGGGCATACAATAACGGCAGGCAGTGCACGGCACCGGGAATAAATCGCGGTAGGCATTGCGGACTTTGCTAAATAAAGCCGTTTCGTCCCCGGTTAATTTCCTTGGACCGGAGCGTTCCGCAGAGGCAAGGTTTTCATGCACTTGCTGCAATGTGGACATGCCGCTCAAAACGACAGAAATTTCCGGCTGGTCCCAGAGCCATTGCAGTGCCCATTCGGCGTAACTTTTTTGTACCGACGCGGTTTCGAAGACCTTGACTACCGGTTCCGGGGGCCGGCGGCTCAAGAATCCGCCGCGCAACGGCTCCATGACCACGACGCCGAGATTTTTGGAGGCTGCGTATTTAACGCCGCGGGTTCCTGCCTGAACGTTAATATCCAGGTAGTTATAGAGTACCTGTGCGAACGTCCAGTTATCATAGGCGTCAATGATTTCTTTCAAGGCAGGATATTCATCGTGAAACGAGAACGCCAGATAATCAAAATACGCTTTTGCGATCTGTTTCTCCGCCCAATTAATCACGCCCATGTCCCGGACTTTATGCCAGGAATCCGCGCCGATGCCGTGCAGCAGATAAAAATCAACATTAGGCATGTCCAGCCGGGTTAGTTGTTCATTAAAAAACCGGTCAAAATCATTTGGGGATTGCACCAAATCCACGGGGAGTTTCGTGGCCAGTTTAACCTTTTCACGGTAGCCGTTTTTTAACGCTTTACCGACGACGCGTTCGCTCTGTCCCTGATGGTAAAAATAGGCGCTATCGATATAATTAATGCCGTTATCGATGGCATAACGAATCATTTTTACAGTTGCCTGTTCATCGACATGACAAGGATTGTCGTCAGTCTGCGGCAGGCGCATCGTCCCGAACCCCAACGCCGAACATTGCCAATCCAATTTGCCAAATTTACGAAATTGCATATCCTTTCCTTTTCATTAGCACTTAATAAAATTATACCCGAATCCTGGCGGCAGCGGGAACTGCAAGGCATCGGAAGAGATTGTTTATAAAAGTTCATCTGCTGATAATCCGCAATGCTTTCCCGATTGAAAAACGGCAATAAAGGTGGTAAGCTGCAACCAGATAATGGTATTCATGACATTTCCACACGAAACATCAAAAAACCGTTCCACGGTTAGATTTGAGCGATAATATGACCGAGGGAAGTTAGACCATGGCGAATACAACCACCTTCGGAAACAAGCCGCAGCCAGGCGATACCATCCGTTACACGACCTGCAGCGAACACTGCTTCAACGTGTGCATTTTGAAAGTCCACATCAGGGAAGGCAAGATTTGGGCGGTGGAACCGGACGACACGATTAACCCCGGCGTCGCCCGGGAAGACGGGCATGTGCCGGATGAGATGATCGATAAATGTATGATTACGGCCCGGCCCTGCACTAAGGGATACGCGCACATTCGTAATCTGTATTCCCCCGATAGACTTATGTATCCGGTGAAACGAATCGGCGAACGCGGCGAGGGAAAATGGCAAAGGATTTCCTGGGAGGAAGCGCTGGATACGATTGCGGATAAACTGAAATATTACAAAAAAGAATACGGACCATTTTCTATCGGGGACGACTGGAACGATTTCCCGCTGAGTAAATGGTTTGGCGCAGGGGTGGCGGATTGGGGGATACATTCTAAAAACGGCATTGATGAGCCGGAGCGGTGGGTAATGGGCAGCGACGGCCGCGGCGACCGCCAGGACGAAAGTAATTTACTGCAATCCAAACTGATAGTGCTGTGGGGATTTAATCCGGCCACAACATTGAGCAACCATGTTGTGTATACGCTGATGCGCGCCAGGGAACGCGGCATCCCGATTATTTCCATCGAACCGCGGTACACACCGACCGCCGAGACTGTAGCCAGCCAATGGATTCCAATCCGTCCCACGACTGATGTGGCGATGATGATAGCGATGGCCAATGTCTGGTTTAAGGAAGACCTGTGCGATAATGAGTTCGTCAAGAAATGGGTGGAACCGGATGGGGTCAGGCGCTGGCAGGAATACGTGTTGGGCACTAAAGACCGCGTAGATAAAACGCCGCAATGGGCGGAAAAAATCTGCGGCGTGCCGGCAGAAACGATTACGGAATTTGCACGGTTGTATGCCCGGAGCAAACCGGTAAATTTAAATACCGCCTGGTCGCTGGGACGGCAGTTTTTCGGGGAGAACGGCATCAGGGCGGGGATGTACCTCCAGGCACTGACCGGCAACACGATGTCACCCGGCGCGACGGCATCATCGGACTCGGCCGGAGAATTCGGAGTCCACGAATCGTCCCTGGCGAAGCCATTTGTGGACTGGCAGAGGGCGCCCGCAACATATCAGGCGCCGATTCTGCTGGCCCATTTCAAGTGGCCGGAGGCAATCGTCCTTCGGGAAAAGCTGGACAAAGGCGAGATGACTGTCGAAGAATATAACCGCATAATCGGCAACCCACCGGGTAATCCGCCGCCCAACATCAAAATTATAATCATCTCCGGTTCAAACCCGTTGATGACACATCCCGATGTGAATACCAACATTAAAGCTTTCAAAAAACTGGGATTTATTGCCGTATTTTCCTATCACCTGGATAATCCCAGCGCGAGGTATGCCGACATCGTTTTACCGCAAATGCATAAAGCTTTCGAAGGCCGGGATTCCTGCTTCGGTACCGGCGGCGGGACAAGAGATTCTTTTGTCTCAATGCCAACAAACTTAAACGGCAACTATTTCGTGTATAAACAGAAATGCGTTGACCCGCCCGGTGAAATCAAATCTGCGGGGTGGATCTGGGTACAGATTGCGAGGCGCATCGGCATTGCAGAGCAATTCAGTCCGCTATTGGCGAATGTCCCGGATGAAAAATGGGACGAAACAATTGAAAAGCTGCACCGGGAAGCATACGAAAAATGGGCGTCAATGGCCGAAATTGTGCCATATAACCCTCCGACATGGGAGGAGTTTCAGAAGAAACCCATATTCCGCTGGCAGGTAGACGAGCCTTATTACACCTACAAAGACGCAATTACCCACGGCCGGAACCCCTTCAGCAGGACGGAATCCGGAAAGATTGAGTTTTATTCCCGGGAATTAGCGGCTGGTTTAGCGAAAACGAAGTTTAATAAGGACGGTAAATCAGCAATATCCGGGCGAAAAATGCATGCGGTAAACGGCCGTTACGGCGGCGGGAACCTGACGCCGATGGCGGAGATGACGATGGGAGGGAAGGCCACTTATCACAGTCAGGACACGGTAAAATACCCTTTACTAATGTCATCGCCGCACAGCCTGTACCGTATCCATTCGCTGCTGGACAACCAGCCGCTGCTACGGGACTGCTACCGGCACGCGGTCTGGATTAGTACGGCTGATGCCAAAGCCAGGGGAATAGCAGACAACGACCCGGTTAGAGTGTATAACGACCAGGCGGAAATTGTGATGCCGGCTTACGTAACTTCGAAAGCGGTGCCGGGCACGGTAAACATCTTTCACGGCGGCTGGTATACACCGGGCAAGACAAAAACCACGTTGATGCCGGAGGGTATCGATACCAGAGGCGCCCCGAACCTGATGACACATTATGATGAACAACCGCTGCCGGAGACAATTCTGGACCATGAACCCTGCAAGGCCCTAGTACAAATCGAAAAATGGGCCGGTGCAACGGCCTGATTCGAATCATACCAGATAGTAGATAAAAGCGCTCGGGCCTTTACTTCCGGGATAGCGTTATTTCTTGACAAAACACCTGACATTTTACTTGTTTTCAACGATTTAATATACCAGAATATGTCCTTGACAAAGCAGATGCAAAATGTTACCATGCCACGTACAAACACAGTAAAGATTAAAAAGTCTTGCAGATTAAAAAAATAACAAGTCACCGGATTAACGTTTCCCTACTCTTCTTCCTGTTACTCAAGATGAGGGACCTGCCTGCAAAAGTTTGGGTTTATCCCGTTCGGTTCACGGAAGAAAATATAATAAAAGTATTCAGGGAAAAATAATTTGCGTGCTTATATACTCAGAAGATTACTGCTGACAATACCAACGGTTTTTTTTGTTACCCTCATCGTATTTCTCCTTATCCGTTCCATCCCCGGTTCCATTGTCGATATCATGGTGAACGAACAGGAATCGATAGGAGCCCAAGTCACGAAATTAGACAAACAAGCCATCGAACATTCGCTGGGACTGGATGTACCGATTTACACGCAATACGGTCGCTGGATAAGCGATATTATCGTGCACGGCAGCCTGGGGACATCGCTCTGGGACAGTATTCCAGTCACAGAGGAGATTGGCGCAAGGTGGCCGGTGACGTTCGAATTAGGCATCTTAGCACTGATTGTAACGCAGGTAATCGCCTTACCTATCGGTGTTTATTCAGCACTGCGACAAAATACCTGGGGGGATTATTTAGCCCGGACTTTCGCAATATTTTGCATCGCCGTGCCGAGTTTCTGGCTGGCGACCCTGGTGATAGTGTTCCCGGCACTATGGTGGCATTATTCCCCGCCGATATTACTAATTCCCTTTGATAAAGACCCAATCGGGAACCTGAAAATGTTCATTATCCCGGCGATTATTCTGGGCATGAGCGGCGCTGGCGGTAACATGAGAATAACCCGGACGATGATGCTGGAAGTGCTCAGGCAGGATTACATCAGGACTGCCTGGGCGAAAGGATTGAGCGAAAGGATCGTCGTAATGCGGCACGCCCTGAAAAATGCGCTGATTCCGGTAGTGACATTAATCGGATATCAACTGCCGGTGATAGTCGGGGGAGCCGTGATTATCGAGGACATCTTCGGATTGCCCGGTCTGGGGCGTTTACTGACGCAGGCCACCGAATCAAGGGACTATCCAATCGTAAGCGGCGTGGTTTTGATTACTTCAATAATAATTGTATTTATCAACCTGTTCGTTGACCTTTCCTACGGTTATTTAGACCCACGAGTTCATTACGAATAAGGAAATGACTCTACAGTAAATATTACCGGAAAGAAAATGGCGAAACTGACAACAGAAACAAAAAAACAATCCAAACCGGTTGAACTGGTAAAAAGGATGATAATGGAGCAGCCCATGGGGACAGTGGGCGCGATTATCACGTTAATTTTGCTATTTACCGGTATTTTCGCGCGGTGGCTGGCGCCCTACGGCATGAACGATCCGCACCCGTTATCCGCCCTGCAAGGCCCGACACTGACCTACTGGTTGGGGACTGACAACATTGGGCGGGACCTGCTGAGCCGGCTGATATACGGGGCACGAATCTCGATGATTGTCGGTTTGATTGCTTCACTGCTTTCAGTAGTAATTTCAGTGATTTTGGGTATTCTCAGCGCCTATATCGGCGGCGCTTTAGACCTGATTATTCAGCGGTTTGTGGACGCGGTTCTGTCCATTCCCAGCTTGCTGCTGCTGATGGTGGTGATTTCACTCATCGGGACGGGGATGTGGCAAGTCATCTTTTGCCTTGGGATTTCCAATGGCATCGGCGGTTCCAGAATGATAAGAAGCCTGGTAATCGGCATCAAATCCAACCTGTATGTTCAGGCGGCGGTCTCGGTCGGCGCACCGACGTGGAAAATACTGGTGCAGCACATTTTACCCAATATCATGGCGCCGATAATTATCATTTTTTCAATGACGGTGCCTTCAGTGATATTGGCGGAAGCCGGGCTGAGTTTCCTGGGTTTCGGGATACCGCCGCCGGCACCCAGCTGGGGAGGGATGCTAAGCGGCAGTGCAAGGACATATATGTTCAAAGACCCCTGGATGGCTTTATGGCCGGGTCTGGCTCTGGCAATCGTGGTTTACGGCGTGAACATGTTCGGGGATGCGCTGAGAGACCTTTTAGACCCCAGATTAAGGGGCGGTGCCGGCCGTTACGGAACGATACTGAAAAGGAGGATAAGCAAAACAATAACGAAAGAAAATCCTACGGAATAATTTTGGCAGCCAACAGGGAAAAAGGAGGATTAAGTTGAAAAGCAAAATAATATTAACAGGTTTAGTTTTGCTGCTAACGGTATCTCTACTCCCATCATTGAGCGGTTGCACAAAAAAGACGACAACGACTCAATCAACCGTCACACAGTCTACCACCACAACCACTACTACTAACGCAAATGCCCCGGTATACGGCGGCACGCTGACTTGCATGACAGACTGGGGGAACACCGACCCGGCGGGGTTTGATGCCGACCTAAGCCCGGCAGTATGGTCCACATCCGTCTGGGACGCACCGTTCCTTTCCTGGTTATTGGGTGGCGACATTGACACCTACGGGCCGCGGGGAACAAATGTATTCGCATTCCAGTCTGCAGAATATATCCCGCCGCAGTACCTGGGCGGAAATGACCTCGTTACCAGTTGGTCGGTAACGATGAACCCGATTGTGATTACATTGAACCTGCGCACCGGTGTGAACTGGTCAGCCAATTCCACAATCGGGATGGCAGCCCGTCCGTTTTCCTCTGCTGACGTAGTCTACAGTTTGACCCGAGGATTTGCTGCGCCAGTTATCGGTAACACTTATGCTTTTGTCACGAGTGTAACCGCGCCAAATTCATCTACTGTCAATATCAACTGCAATACTTTTAATGCCAACTGGGCCTACTTAATTGGCTACGGCTATATGCCTGGGATGATAACCTGCCCTGAATCCGGTAATTCTACTGTAGGTGCCGGCAGTGAAGACTGGCGCAACCAGAGCAGCGATGGTCCCTTCATCATTTCAAATTATGTATTGGGCTCTTCAGTTACTTACACTGCTAACCCCAATTACTGGGGCCAAACGACCATCAACGGCCAATCCTACAAACTGCCGTTTGTTTCGACACTGGTGTATCCCATCATACCGGACGACTCGACTTTGGTAGCTGCTCTGGAAACGGGAAAGGTTGATTGGAACCCGTCACAGCCGCTAAGCGATTCAGACCAATTGACGAAGGGGAATTCTTCCCTGATTCAGGAAAAGTTTTTAACCGGCAACGCTGAAGTTTTAAAACTGAACCGGCTGTATAACCAGTATCTTGAAAATCAAAGCGTACGGCGGGCTTTGATGATAGCTACCGACCTTAATACGATTAATAATCTCGAATGGCCGGGCAGCACCGAACCCGGTTACCCGATTGCGCAAGGAAACCCGGCATACTCGTCCATCGGTCAATTGCCGGCTTCCACAGCCCAACTATTCACTTATAACGCGGCGTCGGCGAAACAAATGCTGACAGCAGCTGGTTACCCCAGTGGTTTTTCGCTGGCAATTACCATTTCAAGCTCAAGCTCAACCGACACAGATCTTGCTCAACTACTTGTTAGCGAGTGGGCAAAAGTCGGGGTGACTTTAACCATTAATTCAGTGGACCCGACGGCGAAGCAGACGCTGGATAGTGCACATAACTTCGACTGTATTATGGAATCATATTCCTGTAACAATCCATTGGTGCCCGAGGACCAGGTTGACACAGTTGCGGGCGTAGTTACCGGTTATCCATATGCACCAACTGAAAATTTCAAGGCGATGTTTGACAAGATGTTGCTGGATACAGACGCAGCTACCCTGACAGCTGACGAAAAAGCTCTGGCTCTGGCGATGTTGGACGATGCAGGCGAAATTCCGTTTGGCGACCAGGTCGGTCTCAACGTTTATCAACCCTGGATTAAAAACTATTACAATGAGACTGATACCGGGTACCATAACCGCGTCCCGATGGAAGCGGAACTGTGGATCGCACCCCATTAGAATGTTAACCAGTTAGTGCTTTTACAAGATATATAACTTTGAAACGGAAAAATCAGGAAGGCGGGATTTCCCGCCTTCCTGACCGTTAACCGCCGGAAAAATCAAGTAATAGCTATAGAGAAATCGGGGGAAACATGAAAAGAGGGTATGCCGAAGTCCCGGAAGGGCAAATGCACTACCGGATGGAAGGGGAAGGTGAGCCGGTAATTTTACTGCATATGGCAGTGGCTTCAGGGGACGAATTTGTAAGGCCAATTCATTACCTTTCCAAATATTACTGCGCCATCGCCCCGGATTTTCTCAGCGCCGGGGATTCGGACCCGGCACCGTTCCCTTATTCCATCGCCGATCACGCGAAGTCAGTAATCAACTTTATGGATTCGATGGGGATTAAAAAAGCGCACATTGTCGGCCATCACCTCGGCGCGACGGTGGGAATGGAAGTGCAAATTAACAGTCCGGAAAGGGTGAATAAGCTGGTACTTTCCGGTTTTGGATATCATCCTGACCCGGAAGAGGGCATCACTTTTGCCGACCCGCCAAATTTTATGGGCCCGGTGGAAATAAAGGCCGACGGCTCGCACCTGCTGGAATGGTGGCGACGTTCCGGTTTGTGGGGAGGATCCCCGGAAGTTCTTGAGGAAAGAGTGATCGAATACATCAAAGCCGGGCCGAGGGGCGAGGAAGCACATCTAGCCGGTAACGATTACAATCCGAAAACCAGGCTGCCGCTGGTAAACTGTCCGTTGATGGTGCTGTTTGAGACCAAAGACCCGTTTTACGTGGTCGCGGAAGGCGTTAAAAAACTGGCACCGCATGCTACATTCAAAGTTATTGAAAACGGCCCGATTTACGTTGACCGCATCATGCCGCAAGAATTTGCCGGAGCGATACTGGATTTTCTACAAGCTCCCGTTTAACTGCAAATGACATTTTTATCCGACTTTTACCATGCGTAGGCTTCGGGCGCCGTGCCGCCGGGGCCGGGGAAAATTTCATCCAGCTTTTTCATCACGCCGGTATCCAACTCTAGGTCAATGGCTTTCAGGGAATCCTCAAATTGTTCCAGCGTACGCGGGCCGATGACCGGGGCTGTCATAGCCGGATTAGCCAGCAGCCAAGCCAGGGCCACGACATCTTCCGGCTGCCCGATTTCCTGAGATAATTTGTGAAATGCTTCCAGTTGCTTGGAGACCTTGTTAAATTCGGCTTTTTGTTCCTCCGTGCGGGCAACGTTGGTGTGGGTTAAAGCGTTCCGGGAGAGCAATCCCTGCTGCAGGGGAGACCACGCAACAACGCCCAGTCCGTGAGCTTTGCAGGACGGCAACAGTTCCAACTCCGGCAAGCGGCAGAGCAGGTTATAGCGGTGCTGTTCGCAAACCAGTCCCAGAATATGGCGGGCTTTGGCTTCCGCTTGCGCCTGGGCGATATGCCAGCCGGCGAAATTGCTCGAAGCCACATAATCAATCCGGCCCTGCTGGACCAGCGGCTGAAAGGCATCCCAGATTTCGTCCCAGGTGACGTTGCGGTCAATATGGTGCATGTAGTAGATTTCGAGGTGGTCGGTCTGGAGCCGTTTCATGGAGGCATTCAGATGACGGCGGATTTTGTATAGAGAAAGGCCCCCGGCGGAATTCGGACCGTCGGTTTTATCATGCATTTCCTCGTGGACCTTGGTGGCCAGGACGACACTTTCCCTTCTGCCGCCGCCCTGAGCAAACCACCGTCCGATGATGGTTTCGGTCAGCCCTTCACGTTGTGTGGATTTGCCGTAATTGTTAGCGGTATCGAAGAAATTCAGGCCGACGTCCAGCGCGGCATCCATGATTTTAAAGGACTCTTTTTCATCGTTATAGTTGCCGAAGTTCATAGTGCCGAGGCAAAGGCGGCTGACTTTTAAGCCGGTGCGCCCCAAATATATGTATTTCATGGTTTTACTCCTGTGATTGGAATAACCAGGCCCGAATTTTACTTGCCTGAAACGGGATTTTTAAAGTGGTATGGGAAGATATATCCTGAGGGGTAAGGCTTAATATCTTTGCCGCGCACGGCCGGCGGACGCACTTTGGCCGGCGGATTGTTGATAAACGGAGTTTTTACCCAGCCTTCTTCAATCGGGCTGCTGAAAATGTCGCAGAAAAGGAGTTTCCAGATTTTCCAGACGCCTTCTTCTTTGATGTAGTCCATTTCCCAGATACCGTAGCCAATTAAGGCGCGGAGTTTGCCGCCGCGGGGAAGGGCGCCGTGGAAGGAGCCGTACCATCGGCCCTGTGCCGTTTTACCATCGGGGGCGATGTCCACAATCCCGGAGAGAGGCACCATCAAGTGAAGATACTCCGGCGGAGCGGTTTTCTGACCGGAGTAGGCGGTGTAATGGTCACCGAAAACGTAGCATTGTCTGACGCCACCGGGGCCTCTAAACTCGCCGCTGTCGTTGATTTCAACCGTGACATCCTCACGGGTGGAAAACAGTGCAATCAGTTCGTCTTCCTGCCAGTGTTCGAGGTAAAAACCATAGGCCCGCTGCAGTTTTTTAATGGCCTCAATATCTTCCGCCTGGGTGATTCTGGCCTCCAGTTCTTTGATAATTTTGCGGGATTTCTTCTGCTGCGCTTCCAGTTTCTTTACTTTAGTTTCTAAGTCTGCTGATTTCGCCATGATTCTCCTTATCCAGGATTTATCTTCCCTGAAACGCGGTCAATTCCGGACCGCCCGAATTGAGCCCATACTAGCATTGCTTTTTCGTTTTGTCAACATGGGGCAACAGCCTGTTTTTCGGCCAAAGCTATAACGATCATGTAAACAAAGCCGCTAAAAATATTTGGTGAAATCCAATAAGTTTGAGGCTGCAAGCGGGTCAAATAGAACACAGTTCTAGAACTATATCCCTTCCAAGTTCGCTTTGAACCTGCCACTATAGGTTGGACAGGCTTAATTTTCGAAATATGATGAACTATTTATTACCGCTAATCGTATTAATGCTGTATTTGATACTGCTGT
This sequence comes from uncultured Chloroflexia bacterium, assembly GCA_963772985.1. GTDB lineage: Bacteria > Chloroflexota > Dehalococcoidia > Dehalococcoidales > Fen-1064 > Fen-1064. The sequence continues at coordinate 189,611 of CAVYZP010000031.1, read as the reverse complement.
GTATGGTTGCGTTTAACCAGCCCATGCAAAAACAACACAAGTTATTCATTTTGTACTTGTTCGCAGCCGCCGCCTGGAGTTTAAGCGATTATTTCCTGCGCAGCGACCTTTTCCCGGGTCAGCAATTGATTCTTTTCCGCATGGTTATTATCGCATCACTGTGGTGGGTGGTTCAGTATTACTGTTTTATCCGCTCGTTTCTGGGGCTTTCCGGCGGCATCGGGGCCAAGTTCGGTTACGGCGCGCTGGCCGTGTTGATTATATTAGCCCTGTTGGGCGTTGCCCCGGGGACAATAGTCTATGACGCCGGTTTGGTCAGCCCGGTATACGGCTGGTGGTTTTTCTTCTACGTTTTTCCGATGCTAATCATCGGCATCTTGGGTACTTATACGCTGGTAAAAAAACTGCGCACGCTGGTAAACCTCGAAGAGCGTAACAAAGTTGCGTACCTGGTGGTTTCCATTGTGTTATTGTTTATTTTCGGTTTTATCGGGATAACGCCATTGGCCCGCAATTTTCCCATCAGTCATTTAGGCGGATTATTTGCCGCAATGATTTTAACTTATGCAATTCTGGAGCACGACCTTGTCAGCATTAATGTAATCATCCGGCGCGCTTTGGGGGTAATCGCGTTATCGGTTATCGGCGTAACGGTATACCTGGCGGCAATTTACCTGCTGCTGGAAGTTTTCGGAGTTAATTTCAGTACTAAAGCCATTGCGCTCTCGGTGGTATCAGGGCTTGTGGTGATTGTCCTGATCATCCGGTTACGGCCGATGGTAATGGGGAAACTGGAACAATTATTTGACCGTGAAAAGTACCAGATAAGACACGACCTGGTCAGTTTTATCAAAAACCGGATAAGCACCGTGTTTAATCTGCAGGAATTAAGCCAGGGATTGCTGCCGCCGTTAACTAAAGCCCTGGACTGCCGTACGGCATATATGCTCGTACCTTCAAATGTTACCGGTGATTTTGAAGCTGTGTTTTGTGAACCGTCAATGGAGATAAAACCAGAATTAAAGATCAGAAAAAACAGCCCGATTATCTCTCGGTTAAAGAAAGAATACCTGACGAGGGACACGCTGGATGTTGACCCGGAATTCCGGGGTATCTGGGAGGAAGAACGAAGCCAGATAGCCCACCTGGGGATTGACCTGTTCTTTCCGCTGGTCAGCAGAAATAAACTGGTAGGCTGTCTGGCGTTGGGGAAAAAGAGAGCCGGGAAATACTCCTTGGACGATATCAACCTTGTGGAGAGTATCGCCAGCCAGGCTGCCATCAGTCTGGAGAAAGAATATTACCAGGAAGAATTGATTAAGCGTGAGCGCGAGCTGGATTTTCTCAACCGGTTGAGCGTGGTAATGGCTTCCAGTTTGAATATCCAGGATGTCTACGACACTTTTATCGCCGGGATGAGGGAGACGATTGATATTGACTTCGCGACGATTGCTTTGATTGATTGCGAAGAATTATGGTTCCCTGTTTTAACCACTGATGTCGGTTCGCCCTGGAAAATCGGGGATAGAATCGCGCTGAAAGGGACCGAGACAGAATGGGTTGTAAATAATAAAAGTAGCCTGTTTGAGGAGGACCTGTCCAGGGACAGGATGTTCGCCGCCGACGATGAATATTTGCGGCGGGGGATACGTTCGGTAATCTATTTACCGTTAATCGTGAAAGGAACGGGAATCGGCAGTCTGATTATCGGCTGTAAAAAGCCGAAAGCCTACTCCAGCGAACAGATTAACCTGCTGGAACGGCTGACTTCGCAGATTGCATTCTCACTGGATAATGCTCAGCTCTATGCCAAGGCGGAACAGCGGGCTCGGGTCGACGAATTGACAAATTTATTTAACCGCCGCCACTTTGACGAGATGCTGACAATGGAAATACACCGGCATTCCCGGTTCGGAAATTCTTTTACCCTGGCGTTGATTGATGTGGATAACCTGAAGAGCTATAACGACACGTTCGGCCACCCGGCCGGCGATAAATTGTTAAGACAGGTCGGACAATCCCTAAAAAACGAGATGCGGAAGATCGACATCATTTTCCGCTACGGCGGCGACGAGTTTGCGATTATCATGTCCAATACCGGTATTGACGATGCCTATAACGCCGCGGAGCGCGCCCGGACGGCACTCTCCGAAAGCGCCGGCGGTCTGGTCAATTTAAGTTTTGGACTGGCGGCATGGCCGAATGACGGGGTCGTGCCCGATGAAATAGTCACCGCCGCGGATACGGCGTTATACCATGCCAAGCGGACCGGCGGGAACCGGACCTGCATCATTTCGCAAATTGTGCCGCCGACGATGAAAACGACAGAAAGCCGGGCTGATGAAAAAGAAAGCCTGAACACGATTCATGCCCTGGCGGCGACCATCGAAGCCAGAGATTCTTACACTTATGGCCACTCCCGTAAAGTTAGAAGTTATGCGGTGGCTCTGGCCGAGGCGTTGAATTATCCGGCCCAGAAAGTGAGTATCGTCAGTCACGCGGCGTTGCTACACGATATCGGTAAAATCGGTATTCTGGACGGAATATTGAACAACCCCGGGGCGTTAACTGAACAGGAACGGGAGATAATTAAAACACACCCGCAGCTTTCACGAAATATTGTTGCGCATGTGCAAAGTCTGACACCTTGTCTGCCGGCAATATTACACCATCACGAAAGATGGGATGGGGAAGGCTATCCTTCCGGGTTAAAAGGGGAAATGATTCCACTCGACGCCCGGATTTTAGCGATCGCGGATGCGTTCGATGCGATGACTTCGAACCGGCCGTACCGGGCAGCAATGACCCGAAAAGAGGCGATCAAAGAACTGCAAGTGAATGCAGGTATTCAGTTCGACCCGCACCTGATTGACATTTTTATTCCGGTAGTTTTAAAAATGGATACCGTGAAACTGAAAACGGGCTGATGCCGGATACCAATTACAACTGCCGTTAATTGGACACCATGTCCTTATGACCGGCCGCCTCTGCTGCCCTTGCCACATCAATACCCAGTTGGGCCAGTATTTCTTCCGAGGGATTAATATGCGGCGGCTTCAGTTCGGTGAGGTCTGCGCCCTGACCGGTCTTGATTTTTTTGTAATTGGAAAAAGTCCCTGCATCCAAAAGGGTAATTTCGATGGGGCTGAAATCAATTAGATTTTCCAGGCTGGCCAGGTCTTTATATACATAAAGGCCGTCATCCATTTGTTTGATTTCTTCATAAATTGTGTGAGCCAATTCTTTGACGCTTGCCGGCATAACCGGGCTGCATCTCAAGATATAGACGCAAACGCGGGTTAACTGCGATTTCCTTGTGTGCCATCCATCCGTGATAGGGTATTCTTGCATTTTCCAAAGCCTGCCCGATGACCCGTTCGGTCAGACGCATGAATCCCAGGTCAATCAGGTCATCTGCCCGCTGTTCGAAGACCATTTGCGGTAAATTAATTCCCAGGGCGGCATTACGCAAAGCGGCAATCCGGATTAATTCACCGAGACGATACCGGGTCATGATGCCGCCGTGGAAATTAGTGATTACCAGTTCATATGTTTCCTGTTCCCGGACTTCGTTGAGCAACATGGTTTTCGGTTGGTAAAATGGATTTTGTCTTGATTTCAGACACTCTTCTGCCGGGATGAATTCCAGGAAATTGAGGTTGGGGAAGAAGACCATATCGCGATAATCCCAGGTCTGGGTGGCAATGACGGCAGTCTCACTATTACCGTACACGTTTAGCGGCGTACGCCCCCACAATTCTTTAATCCGTTCCTGATATACCAGGCTGTCTGTGCCCATCGAAACGATGACTTTTAAGTCCCAAAGGTCTTTGGGTAAAATATGTCTTTTTTCTTTTTTAGCTTTAACGAATCCCCGGGCAAACCTTATAGCCACACGCGGCTGTTTGAGCAGGTGAACTGGATTTAACTTGCCGGAGCCGTTTTTTATTTTTTCACCGATGCCGACGAGGACGCCGCCTAAACCGAAAAACCCGTCCATACCGCCGGACAGCGCCAGATTGAAGCCGTTTTCGACGCGTTCCTCGAATGACATACTGTTAATTTCATCTAACGAAGGTAAAAAAGCAAAACCGACATCATCCTGAAGTTTTTTAGCGATATTGCCGGTTAAGCAGGGAGTCAGGGCGGCCGCATAGAGCAGGCGCATATTATTTTTAATGGTGAATTTTTCTTTCCCGCTGCAAGCGCCGAAAATGGCAATCGCCGCAAAATCGATTCCCGCTTCATCCCAAAACTGCCGGCTGACTGGCACCCATTTACATGCGTATTCACCGGACCGGCCCGAGGTTTGCACCCACGTAATGGGTTTAACAGGTAAATCATCTTCGCACTTCTGCAGCAAATCGGAACAATAATCGGGATAAGTGGTCAATGGTACTTGCTCCCGGAATTCTGCGACAGTTTTTGGTACTGCGCCATGCAATAATTTCCGGCCCATTTTGCATTTCTGAAGTGAGGTTAATTGCTCCAGTAACAGCTGTTCCTGTATTTTCATGAATTGCTCAAGATTGAGGTCGAGGAAACCGCAGCACAATTGCCAGAGTTCCGGATACCGTTCCTGAAGTAAAAGGTCAGTTATTTGACTCATATTTAGCCTCACACAACAGCTGATTTTTCTGTAAACTATTGATAATAAGCACCCAATAATTGAAATAGGGATTCACTAAATAAAAAGGCCTCCTCCGATCGAGAATAGCCTTTTTTACCCCGTCATTTTGGGGATAGTTATTATCAATATAAAATTAAATATCAGTACAGGAAATGAACTGATAGTACTTGTTTTGTTTATCCGTTAGTAATAGGAAGAAAGGATAAAGCCGCATGGGCTGATAGTCGAGCGGGCATGATGAATATTTGCGGTTCAAATGAATACGGAGGAAAAAGTTTGGAGGTTAAATATCATGCATTTAAACGGGACAAAAGGGGGAATATGGATGTTCAGTTAATATCCGTCAATGTTTATAACGGATACTAGACATAATAATTTATTTGACCGATGTTAATTATTCATTTGGAATATCAGGCCGCCGCGATTGTTTGATTTCAGTTCGATGGTGTTTAGCATCCAAACGGCGCAATTTTGAACCGTAAGTGGGTTTAGTCTGATGGCGAATCCGGGAGTGTCAGTGAGGCTTTCCGCAGTAATAACAGCAAACGCTCGAGCGCGTCACGGCGGTTATCTTCCTGAGTACGGAAGCGGCGGGCGTCAATGACAAGGATACCTTCCGCGGTGATTTTTCCTCGGGCCAATGTCATCAAGCGCAGCCGCACATTATCCGGAATTGATGGTGACTTGAAAACATCAAAACGGAGGCGGACAGCAGTCGAAACTTTGTTGACATTCTGGCCGCCCGGTCCCGAAGACCGGATGAATTCTTCTTTTAGTTCGTCTTCTCTAATCGCAATCGCAGACGTGACCTGTATCATGCATTGAGTTTACAACAGCAGCTTCGCAGAAGCAAACCCATTTGACGGGGAAACGGCAGCGTAACATTTAGGAATAAGTCGGATTGCCCGGTTGATAAGCTAGGCTGACCGGATGATAATATTAAGAGTATGATAAAAATTAAGAAATGATAACCGGATTTTATTACGGCCCGAATAAAGGATGTTAGATGACTTTTCCCTTACCCGTTGAAATGGTGACAGATTCCCACCGGCTTGCCGATTCCGTCCGCACAATGACGGGGACGAAAGCGATTGCGGTGGATACCGAGTCGAACAGCCGTCATCATTATCCCGAGCAACTCTGCCTGATACAAATAGCCACCGGACATAATGTATACATCATTGATACCATAACCCTCGAAAATATCGAGCCGCTGCGGAAAGTCCTGGCGGATAAAGCCACGATGAAGGTGATTCACGGCGCGGATTACGATATCCGCAGCCTCGACCGGCACTGCGGATTCCGGGTGCATAATCTGTATGATACCTACATTACTGCCCGGTTTGCGGGTTTGACAGAAGTGGGACTGGCCGCGCTGCTCCGCGATTTGTTAGGGATAAATATTATCAAATCGAAGCGGCTGCAAACGGCTGATTGGGGACGGCGGCCGCTCTCGGCTGAGGCGATTGATTATGCGGCTGGTGATGTCCATCATCTACTGGCATTACAGCAAATACTGGAAAAACGGCTAAAAACACTGGGGAGGACGGAATGGGTGGCGGAAGAATTTACCCACCTCGAAGAAGTACGATTTAGTCCAACCGATATGGAGAATGCCTTCCGCACTGTTAAGGGCGCGGAGAACCTGGATGCACGAGGTTTGGCAATTCTGCGCAGTATTTTTCTATTTCGGGAAGAAGAAGCATTGAGACGTCATCAACCACCGTTCTTTGTGATGCCGGACGAGGCAATGATAAAAGTGGCGGCAATCCCTGGGATTAATATCTCGGAGGTTCACGGCATCTCGCAGTTGCCGCGGTTCAGGTCGGGTCTGCAGCAGGCGGTACGTGACGGATTAGCTGCGCCGCCGGTAAAACCGCTGCCGCATGTTCGTTTCGAACCGATGCCCGCAGAACAACTGCGCCGCTTCGCCGGTTTGAAAGCGTGGCGGGCTTCAATCGCGGCAAAATTAGCACTGGACCCGGCTTTGCTCTGGCCGACTCCCCACCTGCAGCAACTGGCTAAAGAACCGGACATAATTAACCGCGAAAATATTAACGGCAATGTCCGGCAGTGGCAATATGCAGAATTCGCATCCTCGCTGCGGGCATATCTGAAAACTACGATTTAAATAGGAAACATGGCGGAAAGACGGCAGTATCTGCCGGCAAGTAATGGTAGAACGCTGGGATAGAATCGGTTATAATCATTTGTACGACCAGAAGGAGGTTTTTAATGACTGAGGTAAAACGAGTATTTAAGGTACATGGCAAACCATTTTTCCCGCTGGGAGCCCAATCATGCAATTCCAGCGGTTATAATGACAAACATTCTGAAACAGCCTTTAAGGCAGTGAAGATACTGCACGGCAATACCCTGGAGATACCCGTATACTGGAACCAGTGCGAACCCGAAGAGGGAAAATATGACTTTACCAGCGTAGATGACCTGATTGCCAGCGCACGGAAATATGAGCTGAAGTTGATTTTATTATGGTTTGCCACCTGGAAAAACGGGAATATGGATTATGCCCCGGCCTGGGTGAAAACCAATCCGAAGCGCTTCAAAAGGGTGATTTCCCGAACCGGCAACCCGGTTTGGAATCTCTCCTCGCATTGTAAAGCCAACCAGGAAGCTGATAAAAATGCCTTTGCGGCAATGTGCAAACATTTGAAATCCAATGACAGCAAAGAACAGACCGTTATCGGCATCCAGATACAAAATGAATCAGGCATTCTGGGCAGCGACCGCGATTACGGTCCCGAAGGACAGGCGGTATTCGACAGCCCGGTACCGGCGAAAGTCGTGAACGGGATGAGGAAAGCCTGCGAAGGCTATGTCTACGAAATGTGGCAAAAAGCCGGCGGAAAAGCCGCCGGGACATGGCCGGAGTTGTTCGGCTGGGAAGCCGGTGAATTTATGACTGCCTGGAGCATCGCTACTTACATCGATAATATCGCGGCGGCGGGAAAGGCAAACTACGATATACCGATGTACATCAATGTCTGGTTAATGGGACAAGGCTGGTGGCCGATTCCGGGGGAGGCTTATCCATCCGGTGGGGCAGTCGCCAAAGTGCTGGATATCTATAAATGGGTGACACCGCATGTCGACATGATTTCGCCGGACGCCCATGTGGCCGATACGAAGAACTATGAGGCGGTATGTACAGCCTATGCACGCGATGATAACCCGTTCTTCAATCCCGAAACGGGAGCCGCCGGCAACGCGCATGCCTGGAATATGTTCCGTTCAATTGCGGAATATAATTGCCTCGGCGATTTCTTCTTCGGTGTCGAGCGGATTCTAACGCCGGACGGCACCGTGCGTCCGGAAAACCAGAGTGTGGTGGATAGTTTACGCTGCACCGCGGCAGTTATTCCGCTGTTACTGAAATATCAAGGCACCGGGAAAATCCACGCCGTAATCCAGGAAGACCTAGCAACATCAGTGCTTATGGATTTTGACGGTTATTCCGCACTGGTTGAATTCGGTGATAGGAAAGGCGGATACAACGGCAAGGATTGGCAACACCAGCAAAGCGAAGCGCCGAAAGTCCCTTCCTACAGCAACCGCGGCCGCGGCCTGATTATTCAGGCGAGTAAAAACGAATTCTATCTGGTTGGGGCTAATTTCCGGCTCTTCCTGCGTCCTCAATCAGCGGTAGAAAATCTGCACCCGCGTCTGGCGATTGCCGATTTTGCGCCGAAAATGCCGGGCTGGAATATAGTCAGCATTGACGAAGGACATTTCGATGGGAAAGGAACGTTTGTGGTTGACCAATGCCGCAACGGCGACGAGGTAGACCCGGCGGCCTGGGTTGAACCGGATTGCGGGGTCATCCGTGTAATAACTTGCGAATAGCGGACATAAAATCAATGATTCGCAATAAAATGAGGCACGAGAATGATAGAAGTAAAACGCGTATTTAAAGTTGACGGCAAACCCTTCTTTCCCCTGGGCGGCCAGTCCACCAATTCCAGCGGTTATAACGAAAGCGAATCCGAACGGGCTTTTGAAGTAATCAAATTAATGCACGGCAATACGCTGGAAATCCCGGTGTACTGGGACATTGTCGAACCCGAAGAAGGCAAATTTGATTTCACGATGGTGGATAAGTTGCTGGCCAGCGCGCGGCGGTTTGAAGTAAAACTGATTTTGTTGTGGTTCGCGACCTGGAAAAACGGCAACATGGATTACGCGCCGGCCTGGGTCAAGACCAATCCGAAAAGGTTCAAGCGGGTGATTTCGCAGAACGGCAAAGACGTCTGGAACCTTTCATCCCACTGTAAGGAAAATCTGGAAGCCGATAAAAAGGCTTTTGTGGCCTTCTGCAAGTATTTGAAGCTGAAGGACAGCACCGAACAGACCGTCATCGGCATCCAGATTCAAAATGAATCCGGGATTATGGGAAGCGACCGCGATTACGGACCAGAAGGACAGGCTGTTTTCGAAGCCCCGGTACCGGCAAAGCTGGTTACCGCGATGAAAAAGGCCGGCAAAGGCCGGGTTTATGACGTCTGGCAAAAAGAAGGCGGCAAAGAAGCCGGCAATTGGACCGATTTGTTCGGATGGCAGGGCGGCGAATTCATGACCACTCTCAGCATCGCGACCTATATCGACACACTCGCCGAGGCCGGTAAAGCGATTATCAGCCTGCCGATGTTTGTGAACGTGTGGATGATGGAAGGAAACTGGTGGCCGATTCCCGGGGAAGCATATCCATCCGGTGGAGCTGTGACCAAAGTGCTCGATATTTACAAATGGATGGCACCGCACATCGATTTTGTCGCGCCCGACAACTACCCTGACGATTCCAGAGGCTATGAATACAACGCCGCCAATTATTCCCGTGAAGATAATCCGTATTTTACGCCTGAATCCGCCGGTGATCTGAACATGTTCCGCGGCATTGCACAGTATAACCTGACCGGCAACTTCTTTTTCGGGGTAAATTATATCGCCGACGAAAATTGCGAGGTACGCCCCGAATATCAGGCGCTGGTCGAGAATTTCAGATGTGTATCTTCTGCCATCCCGCTGCTGTTGAAATACCAGGGGACTGGGTGGGTTCACGCCATTATCCAGGAATATAAACAGGCCGCGCAGTACATTGATATGGACGGCTGGATGGGCATCGCCGAATGGGGCGAAAGAACCACACGGCCTCAAGGTTCAGACTGGCGGCACGCCACCGGATACGTTTGGCATCCGCAGCCGGAAATGAAAGTCGGGCGGGGACTGATAATACAGGCCGGTCCCAATGAATTCTACGTGGTGGGTTCGCACTGCCGGGTTTTCCTGCGACATAAACCAACCGGCAATACGCTGCAATCTTATCAACTGGTTACCGAATCAATGATTAAAGTCTACGGCTACATCGTCAACGCCGACGAAGGGCATTTCGATAAAAACGGGCAATTTGTGGCCGACCGGCGCCGCAACGGCGATGAAATTTTCCGCCGTGGTCTATGGGTGGAAGAAGACACGGGCGTCCTCCGTGTGATAACCTGCGAATAGCGTTTGAATTGACAAAGAAAAATTGTGATGCTATACTGCACGTGAATTTAGAAATCCTGACTCTATTAAACGTGCAGGGTTCTTCGTAAAAAATAATCGTGACCAACAAGGAGATAAATTTGAAGCAAGAAGAATTAGAGACCAAAGTTAAAGACCTTAAAGAAACAGTAAAAATGCTGGAAGCCAGGCTGCAGGTCCAGGAAGACATCGAGTCCATCAATAAATTAATGAACGCCTACGGTTATTACCTGGAACACTGGCAGGAAGATCAGATCATCGGCTTGTGGTCCCACCGCGACGATGTCGAACTGGAAATCCATGACACCGGTTTATACAAAGGATACGCAGCTGTCGCGAAAAGTTTTCAATTCAAAGACCATTACACCGCTTTTAACGGCGAGAAGACGGCTCCGCCGGAATACCTGCACATTTTAATCCCGAATGCCGGGATTATTCACGTCGAGCCGGATGGCAAATACGCCAAAGGCCGGTGGTACGGTTCTTTCCTGGGTGCCTTACGCCGCGGCGGACAACTGCGGGCATTAATCGGCTGCGGTATCTGGGAAAACGAATTCGTCAAAGAAGACGGCATCTGGAAGTTTATGAAGTTAAAGTTTAACGATATTATCAGCAGTCCGCTGGACGAAGGCTGGGTGAAGACACCTTATCTGGCTAATCCGCCGGCCAACGACAGGCCGCCGTCCGGGCCCAATACCCATGCCCAGACCTATCCTTCCGGCTATATCTTCCCTTACCACTATAAAAACCCGGTAACAGGAAAATAGAATAATCTTAAAGGCAACCACAATAAATAAAACGAATAAGGAGAAAAACAAATGGTAAACTGGAAACTTGAAATGGGGAATATCCCTCTCACCAACCTGAGCCACGTTGGAATCGCGGTTAAGGATGCGGAAAAGACCGCAAAAATGCTGTCGTCAATCTGGGATATCGGTACGCCCGAAGTATTTGATTATGCGCCCAAGAAATCAGAGATGTTTTACGGTGAACCGTTCAAAGTCAGACTGGTTTTTATCAAATTCGGGGCTTTCCCGATTGAATTACTGCAGCCGCTGGATGACAAATCCATCTGGTCCAAATTTATCGCTGAAAAAGGCGAAGGCATCCATCATGTCGCGCTGGGCGTATCCAATTACGACCAGATGATGACCACCACGCAGCAGAAAGGGCACAAACTGCTGGTTGCCGCTGAGTTTAACGGCGAAAAATGGTGCTATTTTGACTGCAATCCCGGCGGAGTTGTCTTCGAATACCGCGAAGAATATAAAAAGAAATAACGACACCGGGGGAAAAGAGGCCGAGAATGAAAACAGAAGAATTGGAAGCAGAGGTAAAATCACTCACTGAAACCGTGGCCAGACTGGAAGCCCGGGTGACGCGAGCCGAAGATATCGAAGCGATTAAAAAGCTGCAGCGCGCGTACGGTTATTACCTCGAACACTGGCAGGAAGAAGAATTAAAAGGGCTGTTTTCGCATCGTCCCGATGTCACCATCGAGATTAATGACGCCGGCCAGTATAAAGGGTGGGAAGGTGTGGAGAAGGCGTTTAACTTCGCCGGCCACTACACCGCTTTCAACGGCGTAAAAACGGCGCCGCCGGAATATCTGCACATCCTGATGCCGCTTTCCGGGATTGTTGATGTTGACCCGGACGGCAAGAATGCCAAAGGCCGATGGTACGGCTACTTCCTGGGCGCACTGCGCCGCGGCGGACAGTTGCGCGCTTTAATCGGCTGCGGCATCTGGGAAAATGAATACGTGAAAGAAGATGGCATCTGGAAAATCAAGAAACTCTTCTTTAACGATATCATCAGCAGCCCGCTGGACGAAGGCTGGGTGAAGACGCCGTACCTGGCGAACCCGCCGCACAAGGAAAGACCGCCGACCGGCCCGGGTACGACTTTCCTGCATTATCCATCGGGTTATATTTTCCCGTACCACTATAAAAACCCGGTAACCGGAAAATAATAATTAAAATGGTTGCGGAGGCAGCGAAAAAGCCTCCGCAACTTATTATTACCATCCATAGCATTAACGACGATAATTTTCGGAATACCTAATATATTTTCTTTATACCGTTATATATCAAGGAGATACCATGAAAACGAAATCAACTACGGGTAACTGGTGGGATAAACTGGGCACCCCGCAGTACGGCGGTCAATTGACCATCCGTGCCAGCCGGAATATTGAGAATTTTGACGTTTATATCGGGGAAGCTTTTACCAGTATTTACGGCGGCTGGATGGAAAGGCTGGTTTCCGACGACTGGACAGTTGACCCGAAAGTGTGGGATTTTGTCCTGCCGTGGCACCCCACCAAATTTTTATCCGGGCAGCTTGCCGAAAGTTGGGAATTCCCCATGTCGGGAACACATGTAATCCATTTACGGAAAGGCATCCACTGGCAGAACCTGCCTCCCGCGAACGGCCGGGAATTCGTGGCGGATGATGTGGTTTTTCATTATAACCGGCTTTTAGGACTTGGGGGATATCCCCAACCCCAGCCCGAATCCGGTAGAGGTTTATTTTACCGAGTTGATTTCGGTAAAGGCACTGGACAAATATACGGTTGAGTTCAAATGGAAAGCGCAAAATCCGGACTTCATCATGGAGGCGCTGCACGGCGTGATGCAGCGGCAGTGCATCGAGAATCCGGAAGCGGTGAAAATGTGGGGCGACCTGTCAGATTGGCATCATGCCGTCGGCACCGGGCCGTTTATTTTAAAAAATTTTGTCGCCCACCAGGAAGCCCTTTTGGTCAAAGACCCGAACTATTGGGGATATGACCAGCGCTATCCGCAGAATAAAGTGCCATATCTGGATTCGATAAAATATCAGATAATTACGGACGATAACGCCGCGCTGGAAGCGATGCGGGCCGGCAAAATTGATATCATGGACCGGGTTTCCTACGAACAGGCGGAGGGGATCCGCAAGACAAACCCGGAAATCCAGGTGATACTTAATCCGACGACGCAGGCAGTGACGGTACAGCCGCGAAACGATAAAGCGCCTTTTAACGACATCAGGGTCCGCAAAGCAATGCAGATGGCGTTAAACCTGCCGGCCATCGCCCGGGATCATTATCACGGCACGATTTCACCTTATCCGTCTGCGGTGCTCTCCAGCCACCTTTCAAAGGTGATGAAGGGATGGGGTTTCCCTTACGAGGAGTGGCCGAAGGATTTGAAAGACGAATATGCCTATAACCCGGCAGCTGCCAGACAGTTGTTAGCTGATGCCGGTTTCCCGAAAGGGTTCAGAACCAATATTATTGTGGATACGGCTTCGGACATGCAGCTCTTTGAAATCATCAAAAATTCATTTGCGGATATCGGCATTGAAATGGAAGTCCGGCTGATGGAATCCAATGCCTGTACAGCGTTTGTAGACGCCAGGAAGCACGACCAACTGGTCTTCCGGCAATACGGACCGCTGGGGCACTGCTACGCACCTTTCCAGGCCATTACGCGCTTCCATTCGGCAAGTAAGGTCAACTGGACGATGACCAACGACCCGGTGATGGATGCATTCTACCCGGCAGCCAGAGCGGCGACAAGTGAAGAAGAGTTCAAGAAAATCATGAAGGATATGAACGAGCGGGTGGCACGGCAGCATTACGCCATCTCGCTGCTGCAGCCGCTGGAGTATGCATTATGCCAGCCGTGGCTCAAAGGGTACCACGGTCAAATTCATTCGGTGTGGATGGGAACCGGGGGGCCGAGCCGGTTGAGCTTATACGGGGCGCGGTTCTGGATCGACCATGATTTGAAGAAAAAGCTTGGCAAAGAATAAGTAAAAGCGCAATTGCTTTCTGTGAGCTAAACGAAGGGGCGGCTGATTTTTTAAATCAGCTGCCCCTTATAGTTTGCATAAAGTGAAGAATGCCTAAGAACTGAAACATTACGGTTTGAGCATGATTTTGACGTCTTTACCGGCTTTATGGGCCTCGAAGGCTTTGAGTGCATCGGTCAACGGGAAAATCGTGGTCATGGGTTTGAGGTCTAATTTGGCCAGCATCTTTAACGCTTTATAGTCGGCGTAAGGCGAAGGGGCGACATTGCGGATGGTGATTTCTTTAGTGTGGGTGTAGGTAATCGGCACGCCGACATCGCGGTTGCCCTGGTAGGTAGCGACCCAGACAACCGTGCCGTTGCATTCGGCCAGTAAAATCAGCTGCCGGGCAATTGCCAGGATGCCGGTAGTTTCAAAACTGACGTTGAAGCCGTGACCGCCTGTAAAATTTCTTACCGCTTCCAGCAGGTTTTCCTTAAGCGGGTCAACGACGACATCGGCGCCGAGCTGTTTGGCCAGTTTTCTTTTTTCGGCAATCGGGTCGGAGACCATGACTTTAGACGCGCCGTACCTTAATGCAACCTGCATGATGAGCAAACCGATGGAGCCGCCACCGGTAATCAGCACAGTATCGCCGATTTTCATCTGGGCGTTATCAACCGCATGAACGGCGATGGAAGCGGGTTCCAGAAAAGCACCGGTTTCCAGGGAGACATCATCCGGCAGCGGGAAGAGGGCTTCCGGTTGATAGCAACCGTATTCCGCCATCGCGCCGGGGTGATTGGAGAAATGTTCGCAGAAATTCTGCATGCCGTTCAAACAAAAATAACATTTACCGCAGGGATTTCTCAAGTTCATGGCCACATGCTGGCCGATTTTGAAATTCGAGCGGACGTCTTTCCCGATTTTGACAATGGCACCGGAAGCTTCATGGCCCATGATTTTAGGGCCGGGGCGGGATGGGCCGGGCTTTTGCAGCCAGCCGATGCCGCCTTCCTGATGGGGAAATTCTTCCAGTCCGCCGATTACAATGATGGGGTCGGAGCCGCAGATGCCGGCATAAGCGATTTTGACCTTAACCTGGTCGTCGGCCGGTTCCGGTTCCGGGATATCCTGCACTTCAATCACGCCTAATTCTTTAAATATCACTGCTTTCATCTTTATTTTCCTTTTCCACAAATTTGCCGCGAACAGTTTAGTAAAATCAGCCAACAGGTTTACTTTAAACCATGCGGGGAATAATAATCAAGATTCAAGTATCAAGAAAATCCTAAATCCGAAATACTAAACAAATCCAAATATTGAAACTCAACACACCCTGAGTCCGCTTGAAGCGGACTCGCAACGGAGTCGAAAAGGAATGGCAAAGCAAGAACCGGAAATCAAAATAAAATTGAAAATATCGGAAGTAATTGTTAAGATGAAACAATGCGCGATATAGGAGATTGGAGATGACAACGAAAGACAAAGAACTGGAAGCCAGAGTCCGGCGCCTGGAAGATATCGAAGCAATCAGGAAATTACAATATGCCTACTGTTTTTATATCCAGCACTGGCAGGAGGACGAGTTAATTGGGCTTTTTTCAAAGAGTGCCTGCATTGATATGGGCAAAGGAGGACTTTACCAGGGCGAAGCCGGATTAAAATTGTTTTTCGGTTTTTCCAACCATTACAATACTAACTGGAAAAAAGCGCCGCCGGAATATTTGCACCAGTTAATGCCGCTTTGCGGCATCATCGACGTGGAAGTTGACGGAAAAACCGCGAAAGGGCGGTGGTACGGCTTCGGCGTTTACGCCATACCCACAAAAGAAAAGCCGAAGGCGCTGTTCGGTACCGGTATCTGGGAAAACGAGTTCGTAAAAGAAGACGGTGTGTGGAAATTTAAAAAACTGTGTTACAGTCTGACTTTCAGCACGCCATTTGAAGAGGGCTGGATTCAAACTCCGGTGTGGAAAGACCGCCCGGAACCAAGAGAAAGGCCGGCGCCCGGTCCGGATACCGGGGCAGCGCCGTATCCGTCAGGCTATATTTTCCCGTACCATTATAAAAATCCGGTTACCGGGAAATAAGAAAAGCGAAATTTGCGAATAAAGAATTAATAAAGTCGTTCTAAATAATTTCTTAAAAATCGGGAGTTTATAATGGCCAAGATAGTATTAATCGGGGCGGGCAGCCACGTCTTTTCCAAACATCTGATTACGGATATTTT
Organism: uncultured Chloroflexia bacterium; assembly: GCA_963772985.1. Lineage (GTDB taxonomy): Bacteria > Chloroflexota > Dehalococcoidia > Dehalococcoidales > Fen-1064 > Fen-1064. The sequence goes on along the minus strand of CAVYZP010000031.1, from coordinate 173,430 downwards.
GACTTATCCGGAACTGAGAGACAGTACGATTACGCTGATGGATATATCCGCGGAGCCGCTGGTGCTGATTACCGATTTTGCGCGGAAGATTGTGGAGCAAAACGGTTTTAAGACGAAAATAGAATCGACCACGAACCGGCAGGAAGCGCTGGACGAGGCGGATTATGTTTTAACCACAATCAAAGTCGGGGACTGGCAGCCGTCTGGCGTTAAATCCGTATCCGAATATTACGGCGTGGAACTGGGGCGCGGCGACACGCTGGGCGCCGGGGGCGTGTTTTACGGGGCACGCCACGTGCCGGCAGTGCTGGAGATTTGCCGTGACATGGAAAAGCTTTGTCCGGACGCCTGGTTGATGAATTACACGAACCCGATGGCAATAATCACCTGGGCGGTAAACGACTACACACATGTAAAAAATGTGGGATTGTGCCACAGCGTGCCGCACACCGCGACGACGCTGGCGAAATACCTGGGGATTCCCGCCGGAGAGCTTGAATATTGGGTTGCGGGCATCAACCACATGGCCTGGTTTTTAGAACTGAAATGGCAAGGGCAGGACGCTTATCCGCGGTTGAGAGAAAGGTTAAAAACCCCGGAAATTTACGGCGCGCCCGACGCTAACTACAACGGACCGGATATCGTACGGGCAGAGATATTCAAGGCCTTCGGGTATTTTGTCACCGAATCCAGCCGCCACATGTCGGAATATGTCCCGTATTTCCAGAAGAGTCCTGATTTAATCGATAAATTCAAGGCGATTAACCGCCGTCCGGGGCAGAAAACGCGGCAGCAGGAAGACGAAGAACTCCGTCAGCAAATTGAAAGTAACGAAAAATTCCGGCTGGTGCACAGCAGCGAATACGGCTCGATTATCATTCACGCGCTGGAAACCGGCAAACCTGCGAGAATCAACGGCAACGTGAAGAATATGGGATTGATAACCAATCTGCCCGAGGGATGCTGCGTCGAAGTTCCGTGCCTGGTAGACAGGGAAGGCATCCATCCTTGTCATGTGGGAGAACTGCCGCCGCAGCTGGCAGCGTTAAACCAGTCGAACATTAACGTGCAGGAAATGGCGGTACGTGGAATTGTGGAAAAAGATAAAAACAAAATCCTGCAGGCGGTACTGCTGGACCCATTGACTTCTGCGGTGCTGACCATCGATGAAATCAAAGAGATGGTCGCCAGCATGTTTAAAGCGGAAAAAGAGTACATGAAAGGGTATAAATAAATACATTAAAGTTAATTGTTTTATTTACGGCTGTTTTTTAATTGAAGAGCTTCGTTCAGATGCACGAAAGTATGCCGGGTAGCAGGCATCAAAAGCAAACCGGCGAGGGTACGCTTGCTCCAGTAGTCGGGAACATATTCCGCGGCTTTAGTAACGGCTCCTTCAGACCTTACTCTTTGAACGCGGGGGAAGAGAGTACTTTATTAAAAAGTTGTTCCGGTTTGAGGTTTCGAGTAATCATTTCAGTTTTGCAGCCAACAGCAAGGCGATAACTCTTAAGCGCATGAATATCAATTGATTTATTCATTTCGAAAATTTCGTGATAACTCATTTCATTACCGGTATGCTGAATTGAGATGCACATTTTATTCAGCCAGTCATTCCGGTGTATTATTTGCGGTTCGTCTGCGACGAGGATGTTTATGGCGACATCTTCACAGCGGGCAATGTGAAAGACGCACCATGCAATTGAATGTTCAGCTTTAGCCGGAACTCGCCGCCAGATATTATCGGGGATATCTTTTAAAATTTCGTCGGCAAATGACCATGTGACGGATGCGGATATTTGGGCAGAATGGACCGCAGCATGCTGGATGAAAAACGAAACGAGCGCCCGCTTTGATTCATGTTTATCAAACAATTCATGCAAATACTTCTGATTTTCGTTCCAGAGTTTTCTATTCGGGTTCATTATCAAAACAATGCAATCACAGCTTGTTATTTGTAGCCTTTGAGATATTTGGCGCCGGCTTTGAACATTTCATCAACCATATTGCGGGTTTCATCGATGGTCAGGACGGCGCTTGTTAATGGGTCAAGAAGAATTGACTGGAAGATTTTGGTCTTGTCCTTTTCCAGAATCCCTCTCACAGCAAGTTCGTGAACGTTGATTTCGGTTCTGTTCAGGGCAGCTAACTGCGGGGGCAGGTCGCCGACATAACAGGGGTGAATGCCTTCACGGTCGACCAGACAGGGAACCTCAATACAACAACCCTCGGGCAGGTTGGTAATCAAACCTTTATTGACGACGTTGCCGTTAATCCGGGATGGTTCCCCGGTTTCCAGAGAATGGATGATGATGGAACCGTATTCGCTGCTGTGTTTGATGGGCAGATTTTTAGCGGTGGTAAGGCGTCTCATCTCGGCGTCCTGGTCTTTTCTTTCCTGTTCCCGGGCCTCGGCCGCAAATTTGCCGAAATTGCCGAGTTTAAACTTGCCGATAAGTTCGGGGCGTTTGCGGAAATAGGGCACATACTCCGACATATGGCGGCTGGACTCGGTAACAAAGTAGCCGAAAGCCTTAAAAATATCAGCGCGGACGACGTCCGGTCCCGCCCAATGGGCATTCATATCCTCATAAACCGCGGGGTTTTTAAATTTCTCGCGTAATAGCGGATAAGCGTCCCGGCCGTTCCATTTAAATTCCAGGAACCAGGCCATATGGTTGATGCCGGCGACCCAATAAGAAGTTTCGGCATAGGGTGCGCCGATATAGGCAGCAAGTGTGGTCGAAGTATGGGGAACGCTGTGGCACAGGCCGACATTTTTGATTTTGGTATAATCGTTGACGGCCCAGGTAATCATGGCCATAGGATTGGTGTAATTCAGGAGCCAGGCGTCAGGGCAGAGTTCTTCCATATCACGGCAGATATCCAGAATGGCAGGAATGTGGCGGGACGCATAGAAGACGCCGCCGGGACCGGTCGTATCGCCGACGGCTTCGTCAATGCCATACCGGGCAGTGATTTCTTTATCGAGTTTAGAAGGCGGCGACCCGCCGACCTTGATAGTGACGAAAACGTAATTCGCACCGGTTAGAGCCACGCGGCGGTCGGTCGTGGATTCTATTTTTGTTTGCAGACTATTTTGTTTGACCAGGTTTTTAGCAAAGGCTGTAATCAAATCCAGCGGTTCCTGAGCGATATCCATGAGAGAAATGGTGCTATCACGGAGTTCGGGATAAAAAAGAATATCCGTGATGAGATTTTTTGAAAAGGAATGACTGCCCGCGCCGATGATGACAATTTTAGCCATGAATGACCTCCAAAAAAATCAGGGGAAATCGTTTACCCCGCTTTTTCATTATATGGCGAGTCGGGCATCAATCTCAACAAAATTGACGAAAATGTTTAGGCCGTGATAGAGTAAACTCGAAAGATACAGATGGTAAGTTCCCGGGGGAAGACAGTTTTTAGGAATAATATTGCGGGCACCTGGCAGGGTGTCCTTTTTTATGAAAAACAATCCAAAGCACGCTGACCAAGTATCAAGGAGAAATGTTGATGAAACAATATCAGATGTGGATTAACGGAAAATGGGTGGATGCCGAATCCGGCAAGACCTACCCGGTCTTTAACCCGGCGACAGAAGGAGAAATCACGCAAATACCATTAGGCGATAAGGCAGAAGTAGATAAAGCGGTTGAAGCGGCGCGAAAAGCGTTCCCGGTATGGTCAAAAAAATCGCAACTGGAACGTTCGCACATCTGTTTGAAATTGGCGGCGGCACTGAAAGAACACCACGACGAATTAGCCGCATTGGACGTAATGGAGCACGGCACGCCGGCCAAACGGGCGGATTTTATCGCGGCTGACCTGCCGGAATGGTTTGAGTGGGCAGCCTACAGCGCCCGTCAACTGATGGGGCAGACCGTGCCGAACAGTCCGGACGAGCTGGATTATCTGCAGCGGGAACCGGTAGGGGTGGTAGCGATAATCACGCCGTGGAATTACCCGTTACTGATGATTGTGGAGAAACTGGCGCCGGCTTTGGTCGTGGGCAATACGTGCGTGATAAAACCGCCGAGTATCGACGCATTGACAGCTTTAAAACTGGCAGAGATTATGGACACGATTGGATTGCCGCCCGGAACAGTGAACGTGATTACCGGCCCGGGAGGTTCAGTAGGCGGCGCTTTGGCTTCACACCGCGGGGTAGATATGGTGGCTTTTACCGGCAGCTGCGAAGTGGGGAAAGAAATCATGGCGCTGGGCAGCCCCACACTGAAACGCTGCCAGCTGGAATTGGGCGGCAAAAATCCGGTGATTATCCTGGACGACGCCGATATCGAGACCGCGGCGGCAGAAATGGCGCCGGCCCAGTTCCGAAACAGCGGCCAGGTTTGCGCATCTCCCGGCAGGTTTTTCGTGCACGAAAAAATATATGATAAATTCATGGAAAAATTTATCGAAGCGGCGAAGAAAATGACGGTCGGCGACCCGGCGGACTGGAAGACGATGATCGGGCCGGTTGTAAGCAAGGCACACCGGGATACAGTCGAAAGTTATATCAAGTCGGCCGTGGACGAAGGGGCCAAGGTGATTTTCGGAGGGAAAAGGCTGACAACCCCGCCTTTTGACAAAGGCTACTGGATAATGCCGACGATTATCACTGGCGTGACACAAAACATGAAAGTTGCCCGGGAAGAAATCTTCGGTCCGGTGGCAGTTTTCATGGAGCCGTTCCATTCCGATGAGGAAGTGATACAAAAAGCGAACGATACCACTTTTGGATTGGCGGCCTACGTCTGGACGACAGATGCGGCCAGAGGCATGCGGTTTGTAAATGAATTGCAGGCGGGAACGGTCACCGTAGGTAACGTGCACGGCCGGGATCTGGATTTGCCGTGGGGCGGTTACAAAGAAAGCGGCATCGGCAAAGAACACTCACAGGTGGGTCTGTATGAATATACCAATTTGAAACGCGTCCAGATAGATATCAAAATGCTGAAGAAATAACCCAACCAAATTAAAAAGATACCCGGCATTCTGTATTTTTAATGTCGGGTATCTTTTATTATCGACCGAATAGACCGCGGCTAACAGGTAATTTTATGGTCCCGTAACGGTAATCTGATATACCGAGGGTATCCAATAAGAAGAATCAGTGAACAGCGGCTGCCCGAAAAGGATACCCAATTCGAGCGGGCCGGGGGAGCCGTTGGACAGCATATTGCCGCTGACCATATAGGCAATACCAATTACAGGCGTACTGGCAAGGCTCGCGGCAGGAGTGGTAACGTTGCCGCTGGCATCGTAAGTGGTGAAACCGCCGTTAGTTATCTGGTCATAAGTAAAGGTAACAGATTTCCCGCCGGCGCCGGTAACGGTCACGCTTTGTCCTGCGACAAGACCGCCCGGTTCAACTCCAGGGAATGACCCTGTCCCTTTAATGACATCGGTCAATTTGGCACCCTGGTAGATAGCGACGGTGCCGTTGGCACTTTTCTGACCGCCCATATCCTGCATCGGAGTAAGGGCCTCAACCTGATTAATGGTAAGTGTTTGCACGACACTGCCGTAAGTTACGGTGAGTACAACTCCGTTGGCACCGGTAGTTGTGGTAGAACCGGATGTGGCATTTGTGGTTGTGCCGGAAGTGCTGTTCGCAGAACCGCACGAGGCAAACAATACAGCGCATACTGCCAAGCAACTCAGGAAAAACCATAAACCCTTTCTCGTCACATTCTGCCTCCTATTAATAACCGGTATGAAAACGGATTGCTAGGATGCCGGGATGACATCAATTTTGTAAACCATCTTGACCCAATAATTAGCGTCGGTCAGAAGTGTCTGCCCGTAGATGATACCCATTTCAAAAGGACCGGTGGCAGCATCGAGGTCATTGCCATTAATCCAATAAAGTAGAGCAATCATCGGTACAGTAGCAGTAGTCGCGGCCGGAGTCGTTGGACTGCCACTTAGACTATAGGTGGGGAAGTTGCCATTCATGACCTGGTCATAAGTAAAGGTAACGGAATAACCGTCAGCGCCGGTAATCTGAACACTTTGCCCGGCGGTTAGGCCGTCCGGCTCAACTCCGGGAGAGTTTTTGGGCCCTTTGATGATATCTGCAAGGGCAACCCCCTGGTAGAAATAATATGGTGTTGTATTAATCGAGCCGTCCTGGTTACGAGACCCGCCATAACCCATCTGGGCTACAAAAGTTTGCATATCTGCCATTGAATAGGTCCGTGTGACACTGCCGTAAGTGACAGTAAGGGTTGATGCATCCGGGGCTGTTGTCGCGGATGTGGTGGATGAACTACCCGATGAGGTGGTGGACGAATTACCCGAAGAGCCGCATGAAGCGAGGAGCATAGCGCTTACAATAAGTAAACTGAAAACCAACCAGGCAACCTTATTTTTCATTTTCGACCTCCGTCTATATTTGTTTTGATTATTTTGCGTAGATAATTGACGATACTTTATCATAGCATTAATTTAGTGTCAATAAGGATTAGTAATATTTTTAGTGTTCTGTAAAATTATTATCAACGCCCATGATTTATGATATATAATTACGGGTAATATAACCTGGGTTGAATGATATAACAGGAGGCAGACTTGAAAACTGTTAATACTGTACTCGGGCCGCTGGATACTTCCAAAATCGGCCTGGCGCTCATGCACGACCATATACTGGGGGCTGCCGGCGGTATCCCGCAAGTGTACCCGGAGTTATTGGGTAAAAACTATAAAGAACGAATTATGAAGGGGCTGACATCTGCCAGGGAAGCCGGAATCAACACAATAGTGGACGCCGACACGTTTGACCTGGGCAGGTCGGTAAAAATACTGGCGGAAGTATCGCAGTTAAGCGGGGTAAATATTATCTGCTGCAGCGGCTGGTATGGTGAATTGCCGCCATATTTGGGGAATTTTACTGCAGACCAATATGCCCGAATTTTTGCCCGTGAAGTGCGGGAAGGCATCGAAGGTACCGGTATTAAAGCGGGTATTCTAAAGTCTGCGGCTGATTTTGGAGGGGTGACACCAAACGGAGCATTGCTTTTACGCGGGGTGGCGAGAGCGCAATTGCTGACCGGGGTACCGATAATGCTGCACTCTTATTCACCGGACCAGGTCGGCAGGCAACAAATCGAAATTCTTAAGGAAGAAGGGGTTGATTTGCGGCGGGTGAAACTCGACCACTCAACAGATACGAAGGATATGGAATACCTGGAATGGGTGGTAAAACAGGGGTGCTACCTGGGCATGGACAGACTGCCGGGAATCCACGTGCCGCCATTAGCCCGCGTCAGTCCGGAAGGACGTGTAAAAACAATCAAAGATTTGATTGATGCCGGATACGCGGACCGTGTTTTACTGGGACATGACGCTTTCCTGGTCTCAACCTTTTTCGATACGCTGCCTGAGGCGGCGAAAAAGAAACTGGAAACGGATAACCCCTACGGTTTCTTGTATATTAACAAATTCGTGCTGCCAAAACTACGCGAGCTGGGAGTTTCCGAAAAAACAATTCACAGCATCTGTGTGGATAATCCGCGCAGATTTTTCGAAGGCACTACGGCCTAACAGCGCAATATGAAATGCAGCGGTTAAATTGTTGCTAGTACAGCATCCGGGCGGTCATGTTGCCCTGATGGATTGCCACTCTGATATTGCTCGGTACCAGACAATCCCCGGCCAGATAAACTTCACGCGCCAGGCCCTGCAGCGCGTTCTGCGCCGTTTTATCCGGTTTGGCGCCGGTGGCAATAATAACATTATCGGCTTTGATTACCCGTTTTGGCTGTTCTTTACTGGAAACGACGATGCCGTCCGCGGTGATTTCTTCGACTTTGGTGCCGGTTAAAATTTCCACTTTATGCTGCACGAGCTGGTCGATGACGTAATCAATTACATCTTTCACCATCAGTTCGCCGATAGCAGGGAGAATTTCGACCAGGGTAACTTTTTTACCCAGCGCGCCGAGGAATTCCGCGGTTTCGATGCCCACTTCGCCGCCGCCGATGACGACGACATCATCACCGGTTTTCACCGTACCTTCTAAAACTTTGCGGGCATCGGAGACAATGCTCTTATCAATACCGGGAATGGGCGGGAAGAAAGTGCTGGAGCCGCTGGCGATGATGATGACATCCGGTTTCATCTGTTTGACTAGAGCCGGAGTGGCTTCTTTGTTCAACTCAACTTTGACGCCGAGTTTTTTAAATTGTGCCGCATAATAACGGGGAATGCTCATGATTTCGCCTTTCAACGGAGGGATGGCAGCCAGATTCAGCAAACCACCGAGTTTGCCGTCTTTTTCCCAGAGGGATACATCATGACCGATAAGCGCACTGATACGGGCGGCTTCCATGCCGGCCGGACCGCCGCCGACGACCAGAACCTTTCTCTTCCTTAACGAAGGCTCAAGGTGGGCAACACCCTCGCGCCAGGCATCGGGGTTAACCGCACAGCGTGTCTCGTGGAACCAACCCTGGCAAAGGATGTCATGACAGGTGTTGCAGGCAATACAGGTTCGGATTTCATCGAGGCGTCCTTCTTCAGCTTTTTTCGGCAGTTCCGGGTCGGCCACCAATGGCCGCATCATCCAGACTAAATCAACTTTGCCTGCGACGATGAGTTCGTCAGCCAGAATCGGGTCGTTAATCCGGTTGATGACGCCGACCGGGATTTTCACACCTTTCTTTAATTGAGCGGCATAATCCGCGAAAGCGGCTTTGGGAATATAATAGGGGCCGACAGCTGACCACATGGGCGCTTCATGTGTGCCGCCGGAAAGATGAATTTCATCCACGCCGGCTTTCTCCAGATACGGGGCAATGGCGGCGATAATTTCAGGCGTCAGTTGTACCGGAGCTTCTTTTTTATCGAGACGGTCCAGTGCGTTCACTTTAATGAGAACCGGAAAGTCTTTACCGCACCTGTTTTTAATGCCCCGTATGATTTCACAGGCAAAGCGCGCGCAATTTTCAATACTGCCGCCGTATTCGTCGGTCCTGCGATTGGTATAGGGGGACATAAAAGAGCCGATGAGATAGCCGTGGGCGCCGTGAATCTCAACACAATCATAGCCGGCGTCTTTGACACGGCGGGCGGCTTCAACAAACTGGTTTTCCATGTGTTTGATTTCGGCAACGGTCAATTCGTGAGGAACCACGCCGAATTTAAACTTAACCGGCGAGGGCGCCACGGGTTTCAGATTTTTAGCGGCGCCGGCTTCATCGGGACGCATCGCCCGGCCTTCGTGCATAATCTGAATCCCGATTTTAACGTCGGGAGCAACTTCCCGCATGCGCCGGCCCATTTTGGCCAGTTTGGGGATATATTTATCATCGTCAATGCGGGCCATGGACTCCGTGCCCCAACCGGAGATATCGGGACAAATACCGCCGACCATGACCAGACCACAGCCGCCCCGGGCCCTTTCGACGTAAAAATCTTCGGTAGCCTGGGTTATATAGCCATGCGAGGCTTGAGGGGCCTGTTCGCCGAAGGCGATTCTGTTTTTTAGCTCCATTGTCCCGATTTTTATTGGTTGGAAAAGTTTTTTAAATTCGTACATTGATTCACTCCATGTTCATGTTTAATTAATGTTGTGTTAATTTAAAATCCGGCAAATTCATCTTAACGAAACGGACGTAATTTCGCGGAAACGGTTTTGAAAAGAATTATATCCCTTCCACCCCGGCTTTATCAATAATAGATCTGCAAACGGAGAGACCTTTCGTTTTTTTAATTGTAGCATAATGACGATATGTAAACCCATTGTAAAATTTGGAAAACCGGCGTGAATACGACCGGAAACACCAGGGATAATATGTGACGGAGTTGTTTAATAAACACTACAATAGATTTATCATCCCAAAATAAGTTATAATGTCTTCGTAGCATAAAATAAGGAGCCGAGATGTCCAGCAAAATTGTATTAGCGGCGGACCCATTTGGGTTTCCTTTAAAGCAGGCGATTAAAGAACATCTGCTAAGCGAAGGATATGAAGTTTTAGACCTCGGGACCGATTCGCCCGACCACTTTATTGATTATTATGAAGTGGGCTCAAAAGCGGCAAAAGCAATCCAAACCGGAGTGACCGACCGGGCGATTATCTTTTGCGGCAGCGGGATGGGAGTTTCTCTGACTGCGAATAAATTTAAAGGCATCCGCTGCGGTTTGTGTGAGTGCGAATTTACCGCGGAAATGTGCCGATTGGTGAACGATTGCAATATACTGGCAATGGGCGCGAAAGTTATTTCCGAAACGCGCGCGAAAAAAGCCGTCGACCTTTGGTTGAGCAGGAAATTTGCGGAAGACGCAACCGAAAGCGGCAAACAGAAAAGGGCGGCGGCGTTGAAAGCGCTGGCTAAAATAGAAGATGAAAATTTTAAATAATAAATTCGGTATGAAATCAGATATAAAATCATATTTACTTTCAACGAGAGCAATTATTCTTGCCAAATGACCTCATTAATATTGACACACATGTGTAGACATGGTATCATTTTTTAGTTTAATAAAAACAGGTAGCTAACAAAATGCGCGCATACATATTAAGAAGATTACTGCTAATTATCCCGACCGTTTTTATCGTGAGCCTGATTGTTTTTACCAGCATCCGGTTGATCCCGGGCAGCGTGGTAGATTACATTGTCTCGTCCTACGAGTTTCAAACCAAAGCAGACCTGCAGCAGGTGCGGCATGAACTCGGACTGGATAAGCCGATGCTGGAACAGTACGGCATCTGGATGGGGCAGATTATTGTACACGGTAATCTGGGTAAATCCATGATTACCAACGAGCCGGTAGTACAGGATGTAGATGCCCGGTGGCCGGTAACCGTGGAATTGGGCATACTGGGACTAATAATCGCGCAACTGATCGCCATACCAATCGGCATCTATTCAGCCATCCGGCAGGATTCAGTCGGAGACTTTTTTGCACGGACTTTTGCGATTGTGGCGATTTCAGTGCCGAACTTTTTCCTGGCGACGCTGGTGATTGTATACCCGTCCATCTGGTGGCATTACATGGCGTCAATTAAGCTGATTGAGTTTACCAAAGACCCGCTGGGCAATTTACAGATGTTCATTATTCCGTCCATCGTGCTAGGCATCTCCATGGCCGGGTTGACGATGAGAATGACCCGTACGATGATGCTGGAAGTCTTAAGGCAGGACTATATCAGGACGGCCTGGTCCAAAGGTCTGAAAGAAAGAGTTGTTGTCTTGAGACATGCTTTAAAGAATGCGCTGCTCCCGATTATCACCATCATCGGGTCGCAAATATCGCTGCTGGTGGGCGGGTCGGTGATTATCGAGAATATCTTCCAATTGCCGGGGATGGGGCAGCTTTTCATCAACGCTATCGGCCAAAGGGATTATACATTAGTCAGTTCGATAGTGCTGCTTTACGCCGTGGCAATCGTAATAATCAACTTAATAACAGACTTGACCTACGGTATGCTCGACCCCAGGGTGCATTATAATTAGAAAATAATAAAACAAGACAGATAATAAAATGGCAGATACAACAACAAAAATAAAAACAGAAAAAAAACGCTCCGGCATCGCGGATTTCTTTGTCCGGCTAATCCGGGAGAAACCGATGGGTTTAATCGGGGGGATTATCACGGTGCTATTACTGCTGGTGGGTATTTTCGCTCCGCTGCTGGCGCCTTACGGCCCGAACGTAATACACGGTTTAAATGCGATGGAAGGGCCTTCCTTTAAATTCTGGATGGGGACCGACTGGTTAGGACGTGATATTTTAAGCCGCGTGATTTACGGCGCCCGCATTTCACTGGTGGTCGGTTTAGCCGCCACCTTGATAGCTACAGTGGTAGAAATCGTTATCGGTGTTTTAAGCGGATATATCGGTGGAAAATTCGACCTGATTGTACAAAGGTTCGTGGACGCCGTGATGTGTTTTCCGGCACTAATTATTTTGATGGTGATTATTTCAATAATCCACCCATCGATGATTAACATTATTCTTGTTCTGGGCGTACAAATGGGTATCGGCGGTTCAAGGGTAATCAGAAGCGCGGTAATCGGGATTAAGGAAAACCTGTACATACAATCAGCGGTGGCAATCGGCGCTCCGACATGGGATGTTATCCGGCGACACATCGTGCCGAATATCATGGCGCCGATAATCATCGAATTTTCGACACGTATGCCGGCGGTCATTCTGACAGAGGCCAGTCTCAGTTTCCTGGGATATGGTATTCCTCCGCCATCTGCCAGTTTGGGGGCATTACTTAGCGGCAGCGCGCGCACGTATATGTTCCAGTCTCCGTGGATGGTGTTATGGCCGGGTTTGGTGTTGAGCGTGGTGGTCTGGGGAGTGAATATGTTCGGCGACGCGGTCCGAGACATCCTGGACCCGAGACTCAGAGGCGGGATCGGACGATACGGTTTATCCAAGAAGAGCCTGGAGAAAATCAGCAACCGCTCAAATTTACCGTCGGATGTTATTAAGGCAGATTGACAAAACGGCTGATAAGGTATATATTTAAAAAAATCAAAAATTTGGATAAAAAAATAAAAGAAGGAGAGAAGAGATGCGAAGCAAGATTGCGTGGTTAGTGTTAAGCTGCGTGCTCGTAACCGCTATTTTGTTATCGTCCTGCGGCAGCGCTACGACGACGACGACGACAACGTCAGCACCGACAACAACCACAACATCGACAGCAACCACAACATCGACGGTAGCGTCGACAACCACAACTACCTCCGCGGTCGTATCGACGACCACAACCACCGCCTCCACCTCAACGACGGGAACAGTTAACCCCGGCTCGCTGAGCGCACCCACCTACGGCGGCACCTTAACCCTGTTCATCAGTTCGGGCAACCAGGACCCGACCGGGTGGGACCACATGATGACTTCAGACCTTGGTTCTGGAGCCCGCTGGGGCAACCCCTACATGGAATGGCTGCTCACCGGTGACATCGCAAAATATGGTCTTGGGCCGGGCGCTAACGGCGCATTTGCCTTTAACCTGTATGAAGGCGTACCGGAACAGTACTTCGGCGGCGAAGTCGCCTCAGGATGGACTGTACAATTAACCCCGGTATTAACCTACACCTGGACAATCAGACAAGGTATCATGTTCACGGGGAATACCAATATCGGTATGGCGCCGAGAGCATTGACCGCGGCTGATGTGGTGTACTCCGAACAGCGCGCGATGAGCCGCCCCGGTTTCGCCGCTGCTTTCTCCTGGCTTACTTCAACCCAGGCGACCGGTAACTATACAGTCGTTTGGACTTGCTCCAGCTTCTATACCAACTGGGCATGGAGACTTGGCGGCACGGCATTAGGCCAGATCTGGGCTTCTGAAGTTGTTAACGCTGCCGCTCAGGGCGGCCCCGACAACTGGAAGAATGCCTGCGGTTCCGGACCCTTTATCCTGACTTCTTATATCCAGGGTTCCGAAGCAGAATACACCAGAAATCCCAATTACTGGGCTTCTATCACAATCAATGGACAGTCCTATCAGGAACCGTTCATTCAGAAACTGGATTACCCGATTATCCCCGATATTTCCACTCAGATCGCCGCGGTTAGAACCGGCAAGCTTGACTGGGACCCGAAAGTTCCGATTACCTACCAGGCTAACTTAGCCAGTTCCGCCCCGCAAATGACGGCGGCTGAATATGTATCCGGTACGGTTGATTTCCTGAAGTACAACAGGCTTACTTCGGCAGTGGTCAACCAGCAATCGGTACGCCAGGCTTTAATGATCGGTACCGACCTGAAAACAATTGCGACACTGGAATACGGCGGCGGCGTTTACTACAGCTGGCCGTTAGCTCCGGGAGCTGCAGGGTATGTACCGCTGAACGAGTTACCATCCAATATTCAAACGTTATGGACCTATAATCCGACATTAGCGAAACAGATGCTGACCGCAGCGGGTTTCCCGAACGGCTTTACCATCCAGATTGATGTCGGTCCCGTACAGACACAGCAGGATGTGGCTAATATCCTGGCAAGTGAATGGCAAGCCATCAACGTGACGGTAAAGATTAATGTAATTGATGCGACGACCGCATCAACCGAGTACAACAACGTAACCTATAAAGACGCAATGATGTCTAACTTTACCGTCGTCAATCCGTTCACCGCTTTGAACCTGGCCCGCGCAGGGCTCGCCGGTTCCACCTATCTGACCAGCGACCCGTCCGGCATGGAAGCGATGTACGAAGCGGCCGCGGCTAATGCCGACGTAGTTTCCCGTGAAGCGCAACTGGAGAAACTCCAGGAAGCTTATCAGTGGGATTGCGGCGGCCTCGGCTTTGCGAATCCTTACGTCTTAAACTGCTACTGGCCGTGGTTGAAGAACTACTATGGCGAAATCGATGCTTCATACTACAACCAGATCCCGATGATCAAGAGAATGTGGATTGACCAGAACATGAAAGCAGGGTTAGGCCACTAATATCTGAACAACTGAATTAAAACTCAGTTCAACAAAAAAGGGGCTGCGAACGAAAGTTCGCAGCCCCTTTCTTTTAAATAAATATCAGTTTGAAATTAATACCGGGTTTTAATAACAATAACCGGACAGATATCCGAAATCCTAGAGGGTTTCGAAAAGTTTGCCCAGACCCTTAACCGGCACTTTAATGTTTAAAGCTTTCATGCCGGCCCAGTAACAATTGGAATCGTCAAAAACGACGGGTATTCCGAATTCCTTTTCCAGCCTTTGGACGACAGGCGGGCCGCCCCACACGCCGCAAGCCAGATAAATCCCTTCCGCTTCCGGGTTCTCGCGGATTGCTTCCCGGGTTAAATCAAGTGGCAGCTGCATCGGTAATTTAGCTTTACCGAGAGTTGTTGTTTTCGAAAAAGCGCTTTTAGTATTTACAACTTTGAGGCCGTTGTTTTCGAAGTATTTCTTCATGCGCTGTGCCCAGATATCCGTGCCGTCACTGGCGCCGGGTTCGACGATAATTATTTTTTTAGCCGAAAGAGCATGAAACGCGTCCAGTGTCGCTAACAACGCGGTAGTCGAGGGAACTTTGGTGATATTTTCCAGACGTTTTTTAATTTGTAGATTCAGGTCCTGTCCGTCAACCAAAGTGGATGGCGGACCTCCCAGGCAAACGAACTGCGCGCCCTGGTCGGCCAGTGTTTTTGCCGCACTGTCCAGACCGGGAAGGACTTTACCCAGGTTATCATCGGTGGCATTAACCAGCCCCAGGGTTATTTGCATCGTGCCGAACCCCAAAAGGCCAAGTTTATAATCCACTTCAGACCCATAAGATAAAACTACCGCCGGGCTGATATAGCCCATGACGCCGCGCCAACCCCACTCTTTCTCTCTCATTTTGGTATCAAACACTTGCACTCTCCTTAACGCATCGGAATTTCCGACACGTAAAAAATACCCTATTTTTTAATATATTCTTAAGAATATTGTAACAGCCGCGAAGATTTGTTTCAAAAACGGCGGTTAATTAACCCTGGGCTTTGATATTCAGGGAAGCGGCAACGATGCCCTGACCATTAACAGACAGTTTGATGTTTCCCGGTTGGTGAGCGCGGAGATATGCCAGGCACATACCATTGTAAGCCTGAATGCTACGCGCATGGAGACCGATATCATGATTAGTCGGACTGCCGCTATCGAGGCATAATATCTCGCCGGGGCCTGAAACCGAAAAGTTCAGCCGGTCTTTGGAGAGCAGGGCGAAATTACCTTTGGTCATCCAGCAGTTTAACTTCGACATGACAGATATCACCGCTACCGGCCTTAATCGCTGTACGGTCGGCTTTTAATTCGAGTTTAGCCGCCGGTCCGCAAGTGCGGACGATATCTTCAAAAACTTTACCATTTTTTATGCCGACGGCACGAATTTCGCCGGGTTGGTAAGGGACCATCCACAGCAGGTGGAGTTCGTTGGTGGTGACGCGGCGCGGCTTGACGGTGAAATCACGGCTTTTCGTGGCGCCGGGACGGAAATAATCATAAGCCTGCCTGCCGAAGGATTGCCCGTTGACAAAAAGTTCCACTTCGTCACAATTGGTAAAACAGATGACCGGAATCGCTTTGCCTTCCTGGCCCGGCCAGTTCCAGTGCGGAATCAACTTGATGACCGGTTTGTCGCTCCATTGACTGGCGAAGAAGTAATATGAGTCCTTTTCAAAACCGCAGGTATCAATCAAACCGCAGGGAGACAAAATGTTGGGCCAGGCCCATTCCCCCATATAATCAATACCCGCCCAGAGAAAATCGCCCATAACATAATCGTAAAGCTTCGTAAATTTCCACAATTCTTCGGAATCCAGCATCCCCATGTAATAAGGTTTGTGGTGGGATGAAGCCTGGGGTTCCAGCACATATTCGCCGCGGTAATTGGAGGAAAAGGCATTTTCGGAACCCATGACCTTCCAATCCGGATGTGCCCACTTGTCCTCAAAATAGAGGCGGCGGTAGACGGTGCCCCAGTTGCCGATGTGGTTGTAGCCGATTAAATCGGTGGATTCCAGAAATTCAACGGTCGTTTTAAAACCGGGGGTTTCGTTATGGATATCGTTATTAGCGGTCATCGTCGGGCGGGTGGGGTCTTCGACGTGGCAGAGTTCGTTCAATTTACGGGCAATCACGTAACCGCCGTTTTGCCCCTGCTCGTAAATTTCATTGCCGATGCCCCAGATGATAACGGAAGGGTGGTTACGGTCGCGGCGGATGGTGGCGGCGGTGTTTTTATAACCCCATTCATCGAAATACTGACTGGCGCCATACCGCGAATCATTCGTTTTAGACTTTTTAAAATGAATATTGGAGTGATTCTTTTCCCAGGATATTTGCCATTCGTCGTGGAATTCATCAAAGACCATCAATCCGAGCCGGTCGCACAAATCCAGCAACTCCGGGGCAGCGGCGGAATGCGCGTTACGAATGGCGTTGCAGCCCATTTCGCGCAGTTTGAGCAAACGCCTTTCCCAAACTTTCTCCGGGACGGCGGCCCCGAGGAGACCGGCGTCATGATGCAGCGCCAACCCTTGAATTTTTACGCGCCGGCCGTTGAGGAAGAAGCCGTCGTTAGTAGTGAATTCGATGGAACGGATGCCGAACGGGATTTCAATTTGGTCCACCAGTTTTTCAGGATTAATTTCTTCACCGGAATAAACACTAAAACGAGCGGTATAGAGATAAGGGTTGGTGATATCCCACAGGTTGACGGTATTTAACCACATTGAAACATGAAAACGTTCATCCTGACCGGGGTCGACAAAGCGGGCGTCATAGCTTTCGGCCACTTTATTGCCTGCAGCGTCCAGGATTTCGACATTCAGCAGAAAGCCGCCGACGGCGGACAATTCATTTCTGATTTTCGTCTGGATATATAAGGAAGCTTCCGAAGCTTTGGCAACCGGGGTTTGAATATACGTAGTGTCTTTTACAATATAGGCAGGGGATGTTTTGGTAAGCCAGGTGTGCCGATAAATGCCGGAACCGGTGTACCAGCGCGAGTTAGGCTGCTGCGAGTTATCAACGCGGACGGCGAGTATATTCTGCCGGTTAAAAACAAGATGGGGCGTTAATTCATAGTGAAAACTGGTATAGCCGTCGGGGAAAAATCCGAGATGCCGCCCGTTAATCCAGACATCGGAAAAACGGAAGACGCCGTCAAAATCGATGAAGATTCTTTGGCCTTTGTCTGCTTTGGAAAGCTTAAATGATTTACGGTACCAGCCGACTCCGCCTGGCAAATAGGCGAGAGACTGACCGGAAATGTTATTCTCGGCAAACGGGCCTTCGATACTCCAGTCATGCGGCAAATCCAGAGTGCGCCAGGCAGAATCGTCAAAATTCGATAATTCGGCGCCCGGGATATCAGCATTTAAAAATTTCCAGCCGGCATCAAAACGTTCGCGTGTTCGTGTCATTGCTATCCCCTTTCAGACCGTTGAAATAATAGTCTTCATCACTTCCAATAAGTGATGCCTGAATAAAATTTAAAGAAAATAAATGCCTCTGTTTCTCTCTTTCGCCAAAGGAAAAGTTTCAACTAAAATTAGTTGCCCTGTTAATTACCAGTACTGATTTAAAAGTTTGAAAAATCAATCGCAGGTGATGACGCGGAGGACACCGATATCCGGTTCAACCCACAAACCGCGGCGGAAGATTTCATCGCCGTTGCGGCGCCGGTCAGCCACAAATTCGCCGTTATTATCGAAGTGGCCTTCATCAACGCTTACGATATAACCGAAAATCTTGGTGGCCCAATCGGAAACCAGCAGCGGGATTTTCATTTTGTCGAGGGTGGGCTTACGCCGGAGGAACAAACGGCAATTGACGCCGGCGAGGTAGAATTCATTTCTGGAGGCTTGTACCACCAAACCACGGCCCCGATTCATCTGGGGCTGCTCATTCCACATCCAGCCGGAATTATGCCGCCAGTCCTTGCCACCCCAACGGGCATTTTTCTCCCCGAAATCCACAATGCCCATGTAACCGTCCAAATCCAGCCGCTGCGTCAACAGTTTATATTCCTGGATAACAGCGTGGATTTTACCCGTGCCCTGATATTTCAAAAGTAGAGGGATAGCTGAGGCCACACAATGGAAGTTATCTACCAGCGATTGATATTCCGGACGGATGGAACCTTCCTGGGTAACGATGTATTCGATGCCGAAAAAGAAATTCCCGATGAGGTTGTAATCGGCGATACCGCGGAACATGTTCTGGTCGCCGGCGGTTTCTGGCGTAAAATAGGGATTATCGTCGCGGGAATAAGCGATGCTGTTGGCTTTGTAACCGGCGGAATCATCCGCGTAATTATCCGGCGCGATAATGTCGATATGCGGGGTTAACCACTTGTAAATATCCAGCACTTTACTGACCGCGCCGCCAGAGGGATAACTTTCACCGGGAATCGGCCACCACGGCTGCTCCATCATCCAGACGTTAATGTACATCGGAATATCGTAAATAGCTTTACCGGCTGCTGCGACAGCATCAATGTAACCGGCAATACTCCAGGCAGTCATCAACTCACCGGCTTCCCAGCCGAAAAGTTCGGGCCAGGTGCCGGATTTTTTACCGCCGGATTCCTGCCAGATGTCGTAAATTTTACCTTTACCGGCGGCTTTCATGGCGGCGATTAATTTAGCCGGCACCTTACTCTCGTAAACAGTCTGAGCTGTCGGGACTATAGTCGCGGTCGCTGCCGATAATGCCGGGTTCGTTTTCCACCTGAAGCGCAATTACTGTGCGGTCATTACCGTCTTTGGTTTTTAAATGCTTACAAAGAGCCGTAAATGCCTTTTTATCGGCTTCGAGGTTAGCTTTGCAATGCGAAGAAAGGTTCCAGATATCGCTGCCGGTGATGGTGATTACCCGCTGAAAACGCTGCGGGTCGGTTTTAACCCAGGACGGGGCATAGTCCATATTCCCGTTTTTCCAGGTGGCAAACCATAAAAGGATTAATTTGATGCCGTGGCGCCGGGCGCGGCTGATAAGAGCATCGACGGCAGTAAAGTCAAAAGTGCCTTCTTTCGGTTCAATATTGTCCCAATAGACGGGGATTTCCAGCGTGTTACCGTGTAACATTTTGATTACTTTGAAAGCGGTCTCGGATTCTGTGTCGTTATAACCGCTGGAATTACAGGACTGGCCGCCGAGAGGGAAAAATGGTTTTCCATCCACCGTGAATACGCGATTGACAGCTGCCATTTTTTCTAAGCTCCTTGTCCGAATTCAGATATCAGACCGTTACAACTTCAATTCCCATGATGGTACAGGCATCGGTGATTGATTGGGAATAATCGCCGTGAATCAAACTGGCATGATGGACAAAGCCGCCGGTAATCAGAGTGCGGTACAATTTGTCCAGGTCCGGCACTTTTACCCAGCTCCAGGAACCTTTCATTGTGCCGTCCAGTTTGACGGATTTACCGTTAGCCACGAACATCTTGAAATGGCCGTTATCCTCCTGCAGACTGGATAAGGTGACAACCCCGGATTTCAATTGAAAATGGACGGTGCCCATGTCCGGACCCATGTAATGACAGGTGATGGGGATTTTACCTTTTTGACCGGAAAGGCAGACCGGGCCGTTGCCGCAATGCCAGGCGAGGAATGTATCTTTCTCTTCGGGGTGTTTTAGTGTCCAATCCATAAAATGAGGAGGGGTGGCGGATAAAGCCGCTTTATATTGGATGAGCATCGACAGTGCGCCGTAGAGGTCGGTTTCACAGGAAGCCATAGTGCCGGCAGTGGTTATTCTGCCCATGACATAACAGGGGACGACACCGAAAAGCATTTCCATCGCCGAATAACACTGTATAGCCATGGCGGAGAGGCCTTTCTCGGCGGCGAAGCTCTTTAAAGCAAATTCGACACGTGCCAGTTTTTCGCCGGTTTCTGCGCCGGAGTTTGTCATGTCGGTTTCGGCAGCCATTTCTTTCGCAATTTTTACGAGCGCCGGGTCGCCTTTTTTAAGGCCGCTGCTTCTCAATAACAAGTCACTGACGCCGGTCGGAACTACGCGCTGATTGAATTGCTTAATCATGGCATCTTCATTGTAAATACAGGTTTCAAAGGGTTCCGGGCGGGGGCCAACCAGACCGATTTTTGCGCCGATGAATCCTTTAACGACGGAGCAGGTTCCGACAAAATCGGAGATATATTGCTGGAATTCTTTTTCCTCCGGATATACCAAACCGGCAAAGATAAATGGAATTTTGCGGCGGTGCAGTCCCGAAGAAATGGATAGCGTCCCGCAAAATGAATCCGAGGTGCGGGCGCCGCAGGAAGGCACTTCCGCTTCTTTAGTGCCAAAAAGCAACTGGGGCTTGTTCCGGAAAGCGGCAGCGATGGTATTAATCGAAATTTCATCGCCAAAGGTCATGGTGCCGATGATAAGTCCGTCGATACCTTTAGCTTGAAAAAGTTTGATGACCTTTTCGGCTTCCGCTTCATTGCGTACAAAGCCGCGTTCAGTCAGCTTTTCATCGGGAACAATGATTTCCAGGCCGGGGATTTTGCGGAAAACATCCAGACATCTTTGCCGTAATTGTGACGCCCAATCTTCACTCAGCGAGCCGCGATGCGCGGGCACAAAACCAATTCTGACGATATCCATTTTAATCTCCTGTTTATCTTGTTCCAGTACGCCTGTTATTAACTAAATCATTACTAAACCGCTGTCAACCTGAATGCACTGCCCGGTAATATTTTTCGAGACATCAGAGCACAAAAAGGCGACGGCATTGGCGATGTCTTCGACAGTTTGGTTTCTTTTCAAAGGTGCCATTGAAGCTACTTCATCGAATATCTGAGTGGTGACGTTCCCCGGTAAGCCGGAGAAGAAATTGGTTTTTAACATACCGGGCGCGATTGCGTTCACATTAACGTTAAACGGTCCGTACTGTGCGGCCAATCCACGATTAAAAGCTAAAACCGCGGCTTTGGCAGCGGAATAGGAGCCCGGTCCGCCAATCCCGGTTCTGGCCACAATTGAAGAGAAATTAATAATTTTACCCCATTTGCGTTCGACCATGCCGGGTAAAACAGCTTTGGCGCAATTCATCGTGCCGTATAAATTCAACGCCATGTCTTTTTCCCAGGTTTCCTGCTTGGATTCCAGGAACTGGTCGCCCAGTTTGGAGTTGCCGCCGGCAGTATTGACCAGGATATCAATTCTCCCCATTTCTTTGATAGCGGCCGCCACCATCGCGTCAACGTCAGCGCCTTTGGTGATGTCTACTTTCAACGCGATAGATTTGCGCCCCAGCGCTTTAACCGTAGCGGCTGTCTGTTGCGCGCCTTCGAGATTAATATCGGTGGAAACGATATCACATCCCTCTTTCGCTAAAGTCAGGCAGATAGCTTTACCCATGCCAACCTGGCTGGCAGTGCCGGTGACCAGTGCCACTTTCCCATTTAAAGCGTAATCCATTTTTCCCTCCTGTGAAAATAATTTATATAATCATTTATCTTGACTTATGTATGTAGTCTTTCTAACCGGATAAGACCATTTTATTTTACCATATCGGCCGCCAAGTGGCATTCTACGCCTGGTGTAATTTCGATTTAACGCACACAGCTTTGTATAAAATCTCATAGACAAATTTTGTGCCGGCAAATAATTAATCTCTACAAACTGTAATATTTTCAAAGCTAAATACTAAAGTACTGCATATTTTGAGTCGATTGACGTATGGACTCAGGATGATATTTGCAAGATAATATAATCAAATATACTAAAATACTATCAACATTGCGAGACTTGAAACATACAGGAATAAACAGGCGGATGGTGCTATAATAATTTCACACAAGAGGCAATAATTACCGGGAGCAACCTACAACCAGATACACCACAAGGCGCAAGCGTTTAAAAAAGGAGGGGAAATGGCAGGGTCAGAGAAATCCAAAGTAAAGCCTTCAGAAAAATCTGAAGAAATCAAAAAATGCGAGGCCGACAACGAAGCCGCCCTCCGCGGTCAGGTGGAAAACGCACTAAAAGCGTCCGAACAGAATTTCCGCAACTCTCTTGACCAGTCGTTGAATGGGGTACGCATTTCCGATAATAACGACCGCACTTCATATGTAAACAGAGCATTTCTGGATATCTTTGGTTATGAAAATATTGATGAAGTCATAAAAAGCCCGCCACCGGAACATTACACCCCTGAAGCTCATGCCGATTGGGCAGTGCGTCACGAAAAACTATTACGCGGCGAGCCGATGCCGAAACAGATCGACATCGATATTATCCGGAAAGACGGGGCCGTAAGAAATTTAGAGGTCTCCATGAGGTCGGTTTTCTGGGACGGCACACAACAAAACCAGACACTTTATCATGATATCACCGAGCGGAAGCAGGTTGAAACAGCCCTGAAACTTTCTGAACAGAACTTTCGTAATTCAATGGATGGTTCAATAATCGGTATTCGTATTTCCGATAAACACGACTATACTTCCTACGCGAACAAGGCGCTGCTGGAAATTTTCGGTTACCAGAATATCGAAGAAGTAAGAGCGAAGCCGCCGCAAGAATTCTACTCTCCGGAAGCTCATGCCAACTGGGTATTACGGCACGAAAGATTGCTTCGCGGGGAACCCATGCCCAAAAGGGTGGATATTGATATTATCCGCAAAGACGGCACCAGAAGGTATCTGGATGTTTCGATGAGAGACGTATTCTGGGACGGGAAGCAGCAATTCCAGACGCTCTATAACGATATTACAGAACGGAAAGCGGCAGAAAGTGCTCTATATGAAAGCGAAGAGAAATACCGTCTGATTGTGGAAAACAGCAGCGATATTATTTTCACACTGAATGCTGCCGGAGATTTCCTTTATATATCCGGTTCAGTTAGGAACGTACTGGGCTATAATGCTTCTGACCTGGTCGGCCATCCTTTCCGGTTGATTGTGCATCCCGAGGATGTAAAACTAATCCAGGACGCGATACAAAGAAATATCCTGGACGGCCATCAGACACCCGGCGGTACCGAATACCGGGTGCGGCATAACTCGGGGGAATGGCGCTGGCATAACGGCACCGGCAACACGGTGCGTGATAAGAACGGCAAATTTCTGTATTTCATCGCGATGACCGGGGATATCACGGAAATAAAACGGCTGCAGGAAGAAACCAAAAGGACAAACGAACAACTCACGGTGCTGGTGAAAAAACTGGAAGAGCAGCAGCGGCAGAGCGCCGTTCTGACCGAGATGCGGGATATGCTGCAGGCGTGTTCAAAAATGGAAGAAACGGCTCCCATCATTATGGGTTCGATGAAAAAGTTATTTCCTTTATCGCAAGGGGCTTTGTTCATGTTAAGCAATTCCCGTTCCGACCTGGAATCGGTGGTGACATGGGGAAATTTCCCGACAAATTCCGACGCAAATATTTTCGCGCCCGATGCCTGCTGGGGATTAAGAAGGGGACGTGCGCATGTAGTGGAGGACGTAAATGTCGGGCCGATTTGCCCGCATTTGATTCACACAAACCCGGCGCCGTATGTCTGTCTGCCATTGATGGCGAAAGGCGATATTTTGGGATTACTGCACCTTAAAAATGCTTTTAAAACCAATGGTTCGGGGCATCAGGAAATAGCTGATTTAAAACAGATGGCGGTAACGCTATCGGAATACCTTTCACTATCTATTGCCAACGTGAAGTTAAGCGAAAGTCTTTCCCGGCAATCGATTCAGGACGCACAAACCGGGCTTTATAACCGGCGGTTTATGGAAGAATCTCTACAGCGGGAAATTACCCGCGCGGCGCGAAAGCAAACGCCCATCGGCATAATCATGGGAGACCTCGACCATTTTAAGAAATTCAATGACGATTTCGGGCATGCCGCCGGCGATAAAATTATTGCGCAAATCGGTAAATTGTTTAATGACAGGTTCCGCGGTTCCGATATTGCCTGCCGGTACGGCGGAGAAGAGTTTTTGATTATATTGCCGGAAACTTCACTGGCAGACACCGTCAAAAGGGCAGATACGTTACGCGAAGAAATTAAAAAGATGGAAATTATTTTCCAGGGACAAATTCTGGGCACAATCACGATGTCGATGGGAGTCGCCGCTTATCCGGAAAAAGGCGGCAGAATGGACGAACTACTGCGTGTCGCAGACACAGCATTGTACAAGGCGAAGCAGGAAGGCCGGGACAAAGTAATCTCCGGATAGAATTCAAATACTTTACATAATAATATGGTCGTCTTAATATTTAACTCGCTGATTATTGATTGGTTACTGCACGCAAGCCTATGACCGGTCTTAATATCTCCTAAATATTTTCCATGAAAAGGTTATGAATGAAAGCAATTGACCTGCATGCTCATTTCAGCACGGAGAAGGGGAGCGCCTTTCGGACACCGGAAGAAATAGCGGCGGCCGAGAAAGTGTACAAGACAACGATAAAATGGAAAACAGACCGGGAAATGACAGACGATTTTAAATCCGCTGACGTGCAGGCTTTTCTGGACGGGCCGTTTTGTAAAGATATACACGACCTCCGCACAAATAATGATTACATCTCCGGAATAATGTCCCAATTTCCAAATATATTTATCGGCGCATGGGCGCATATTCCGGTGCACCTGGGGAAAGCTGGACTTCATGAACTGGAAAGGTGCCTGAGACAATTGAAAATGACCGGCTTGGTGATAAATCAGATTGAGAATCTGACCGGCTGTAATGATCTCTGTTACTATCCATTCTATGAACTATGTGATTCGCTGCATGTTCCGGTGCTGATTAATGTGGGCCATTCCGGAACCGGCGCCGGCCTGCCCGGCGGGGGCGGACTGCATCTTAAAAACTGCCATCCCCTTAATGTCGATGACGTGGCGGCGGATTTTCCGAATTTAACCATAATCGCAGGTCATCCGGCCTGGCCGTGGCAGGATGAAATGATTGCCGTCCTGCTGCATAAGCCGAATGTTTTTAATGAACTGCACGGTTGGCTGCCGCGGTATTTCAGCCCTGAACTTAAAAAAGAAATCGGCGGGCGGCTGCAGGACAAATTCATGTTCGGTTCGGGTTATCCGTTGTTTGCGTTTGATAAATTATTCAGAGAATGGGAAGCTTTGGGTTTACGAGACGGTATCCTGGAAAAAATCTATTTAACCAACTCGCAAAGAGTGCTGCATATTATTTAATCCCAAAAATCATCTCAAGAATTAACCCACGGATGCTGAAACGGTCTGAGTATTAACAAATATTTTAAAATTATTACGGGATTTTTACATATCTTTCAATACATGTGATGACAAAGTATGCTGCCCCGTTGCTGCCGAAGCCATTCAACAAAATCATTCACCGCTAGAACTGAAATCAGGAATAAGTTATAATCATTTGAACAACCACAGCAAGGAGGTAATTTCGTGACAGCGATAAAAAGGGTATTCATGGTAGACGGGAAACCATTTTTCCCAATCGGCGGGCAATCATCGTCGGCGAGCGCTTACAACAACAGCGAATCCGAGACAGCCTTCAAGGCAGTGAAATTACTGCACGGCAACACCCTGGTAACCGATGTTTACTGGGAAAACATCGAACCGGAAGAGGGCAAATTTGATTTTACGATGGTAGATGATTTAATCGCCAGCGCCATCCGGTACGATGTTAAATTGATTCTTTTATGGTTCGCTACCTGGAAAAATGCAAACATGGATTATACGCCGGACTGGGTAAAAACCAATCCCAAAAAATTCAAGCGTGTAATATCGCCGACAGGCACCGATTTGTGGTCTCTTTCACCTTTTTGCAAAGCCAACTTCGAAGCCGATAAAAAGGCTTTTACGGCGTTTTGTAAACACCTGAAAACAAAAGATACGAAACATACCGTTATCGGCATCCAAGTAGAAAACGAACCGGGTATTTTCGGCAGCGACCGGGATTACGGTCCCGAAGCCCAAAAAGTGTTCACCAGCCCTGTCCCGGCAAAAGTCGTGAACTGGCTAAAGAAGAACGGGAAAGGCCCGGTTTATGAGTCCTGGCAGAAAACTGGCGGTAAAGAAACCGGCATCTGGCCGGAGCTATTCGGTTGGGACGCCGGCGAATTCATGAGCGCCTGGAGTGTCGGGACTTATATTGACGGCGTGGCGGCGGCCGGTAAAGCGGTTTATGACATCCCGATGTACCAGAATGCCTGGTTAATGGAAGTGCGGCGTTTGGATTCCAGATGGATGACGGCAGGAGAAACATATCCCTCCGGCGGAGCGGTGACGAAGGTGCTGGACTTTTACAAGTCATTTACACCGCACCTGGATTTAATCGCACCG
The DNA here is from genome assembly GCA_963772985.1 of uncultured Chloroflexia bacterium. Classification (GTDB taxonomy): domain Bacteria; phylum Chloroflexota; class Dehalococcoidia; order Dehalococcoidales; family Fen-1064; genus Fen-1064. The sequence goes on along the minus strand of CAVYZP010000031.1, from coordinate 146,681 downwards.
GATATCAAATACTATAATACGCGCAAGTTTGAGGCCGTCAGCGCGGCGTATTCGCGGGATGATAATCCCCTTTTCTTCCCGGAGACACCGCCTGCTTTAGCTCTATTCCGGGCGATTGCGGATTACAAACTGCAGGGTTACAGCCGGATGTTCTTCCTGGAGTCAATCGTGGCGGAAGACGGTTCCGTGCGTCCGGAATCAAAATTGGGTGTTGATACCGTACGCTGCGTGGTGGCGGCGATTCCGCTCATTCTAAAATATCAGGGAACAGATAAAATCCACGCAGTAGTTCAGGAAGATGATATTGACGCGCAATTGTTTGATATGGACGGATATTTCGGCTCGGCGGTTTTCGGGGAGGGGCATTTGCCGCATGTGCCGAAAGACTGGCGCCATTTTGTCCCGCCGCCGGACGAACAAACCGGGGGCGCGACTGGGCCAAACAAAGGCCGCGGTCTGTTGATACAGACCGGCAGAAACGTATTTTATCTGGTAGGCGCCAGCTACCGTTTATTCCTGCGCCCGAAGATGGCTCCGGAAAAGCGATTGGACGCAACTTTTGTAACCGACCACTGGCAGAGCAAACTGGCACATCAATTGAAAGTGGATGAAGGACATTTCGATAAAAAAGGCGAATTTGTGGTTGACCGGCGGCGCAACGGTGATGTTATTAGCGGCGGGGTGTGGGTGGAACCGGATTGCGGTGTGATACGGGTAATCATGTGCGAATAGCTCGATAAACAAAAACAAATAGCGGGAACATAGAGGCCCCACGGTGACCAATACCGTGGGGCTTCTTTTTGCGCTTTGTTTCCCCATTACACATTATTGAAGTTTATTACCCTTTTTAGGTGTACCTGGAATATTTTGTCAATAGTAAAAAACAAAGGAAGGCGGGGTTTCCCCCGCCTTCCTCGGCCGGTTGATAAAACGTGTATTTGGTTATTACTGTTTCAGTGACTGGTTAATCCAGATCTGTTTGATCATGGGCATTTCATTGTAGTAGCCGGCTTCGAGTTCGCCGTAGTAGTTCTGTACCCACGGCCAATAGCAGTTCAGGATATAGGGCTGGGCAAACGGGATGGCTGCCACATCATCAAGGAACGCAACAGACAACGCCTGTATCTTTGCGGTCCGGTCGACCGGATCGGTATCCGTTTCAATCGCAACAAACTGTGACTGGAAAGGTTCTGTCGTCAGATAAGTTGCACCGATACGGGTTCCGTCCATCAGGTTCAAAGTGGTTAACGGGTTGACCACGGTATATCCATTAGATGAGATCATATCCGGATAGGTGAGGTTATTAGTGGCCGTAGTCATGCTGGTGGAATCCAGTGTTTTGATGCTGAGTGTCACGCCAATCTGCGCCCACATTGTCTGCAGGGCGTTGGCTAAATCCGGGTCAACACCGAGAGAGTCGGTGTAAATCGAAACTGTGAACCCGCTGGGATAGCCGGCAGATGCAAGCATCTGTTTGGCCAGTGTCGGGTTGTATTTGTACAATTGCTGGTCGGCAGCTGGCAGAGAAGCCAACGGGGTGTATCCCGGCATTTGCGGGCCAAGCGGCCAGGTAACGATGGGACCGCCATTGTACAGGAGGTTGGAAATGGTTTGCAGGTCGGTGCCGATCATCAATGCCTGACGCACGGTTTTGTTGCTCAGGGTCTTGGAGTTGAGTCTGTTAATTTTATACAGGCTAATCTTACCGGCCATGTACTTAATTTGGGTCATCGTCGGTGCGCTGGTGGCCAGGTTTTGCTGATATGAATAGGGGACATAAGGGTCCCAGTCAATCTTGCCGACGCGCACTGCCGCGATCTGGGTAGAAGCATCCGGGATAATCGGATAATAGAGAGTCTGGATGAAAGGCATCTGGTAAGACTGACCGTTAATGGTGACCTGACCCCAATAGTTGGTGTTCCGGACATAGGTTGCTTCGGAACCGACTACATAAGAAGTCAGAATAAACGGCCCGGTGCCGACGGTATTCCGCCAGTCATCGCCGGAAGCGTTGGCAGCCGCCATTTCCTGGGGCTGGATGGCACCCATATTCATGCCGCCGCCAAACAGAAAGTCCCAGTTGGAAGCATAAGAGTTCAAAGTAAATACTACGGTGTATTTATCGGGAGCAGCGACGTTGTTGACGAAATTAAGAAAACTGGCGGGACCGGGGGTCGCTTTGGTCCGGTTAATGCTGAAAACGATATCCGCCGAAGTCAATTCCCGCGGCGCCATACCGATCTTGGTATTGCCGGTAAACATGACACCATGCCGTAATGTGAAAGTCATGGTGTAAGGTGTGGTGGTATTACCGGTGGTGTTGATGGTCCAGGCGGTCGCAAGTTCGCCACCTAGATATTGTTCAGGGACGTTTTCGTAAATGTTGAAAGCAAAGGCGTTGGTGCCTCTCGGCCCGTATTTATCAATATCGCCTCTGACCAACATTTCAGTGAACGGATTGTCCCAGATAGTGGCCATTGGCAGGCCGGAGGTCAGGTCATCAAAACCTGTCGGGCTGGCATTGCCCCAGTTGGTATAGACAGTTAATGACCCGCCGTATTGCGGTGTGCCGGTCTGGGATGTAACCGGCGTAGAGGTGGTTGTAACCGTTGTTGATGTCGTTGAGGTAACTGATGTGGTGACTTGAGTCGTTGTTGCCTGAGTGGTTGTCGACGAAGTAGTAACTACCGATGTCGTCGCTGTGGTTGCGGTTGATGTTGATGTCGCGTTACTGCAGGATGACAATATTGCCGATACTGCGAGTAAACAACTCAACACCAACCAAACGGTTTTTCTTGGCATCATTTTTCTCCTTTTTCTATTTTTTATAAGAGTCTGGTAATACTGAGCCGTGTCATTACCTTTCTTTATAAAACAAATTCCCCAAGTTTGCATTAATATATACTTTTTTAAGGCTGTTGTCAAATATAATATACACTTTTTCAAATCATTATACATCCTCAATTTGATAGTTAATTAACATCAAATAATTATCATTATCATGTATAGTTTTATGAAAGGGCGAACATATGTTCATTGACAAAGTGAGCGATTAATGGTAGCATCGTACTGATTTAATGCAAGTGAAATTGAAACAAGGTAGATCTATAGATATAACCTTTGCTCTTTCTTACCGGGAAGTATTTTTAAAAGGGTAATACAGCAGATGCGTTCTTATATCATCCGAAGAATACTGTTAATCATTCCTACGTTTATCGTAGTCAGTATTATAATTTTCTTAATCCTGCGGTTGATTCCCGGTAGCGTTATTGATACCATCGCGGCTCAGTACATCTATTTAACCAACTTAGACAAGGCAGCGATTGAAAAAGCCCTGGGACTCAATGTTCCGATTTATATTCAATATTTCAGATGGATGGGCCAAATATTCCTGCACGGTAATTTCGGGAAATCTTTCGTGACAAACCTGCCGGTGGTAGACGACATCAAAGCGCGATGGCCGATAACTTTTGAGTTAGGTATCATGGCTCTGCTCATCGGGCAGCTAATAGCTCTGCCCGTAGGTATTTATTCCGCGATGCGCCAGGACACAGTGGGCGATTATATTACCCGCAGTATCGCGATATTGTGTATTGCGGTACCCGATTTCTGGGTGGCGACAATGGTTATCGTATTCCCCTCGATCTGGTGGCACTACACACCATCAATTATGCTAATCTCTTTCGGCAAGGACCCATTGGGGAATTTGAAGATGTTTATCATACCGGCGCTCGTCCTCGGCATGCAATTATCCGGGATGACGATGAGAATGATGCGCACGATGATGTTGGAAGTACTGCGGCAGGACTACATCCGGACCGCCTGGGCAAAGGGATTGAAAGAAAGGGTCGTAATCATACGGCACGCGCTGAAGAACGCATTCATTCCGGTGATCACGATTATCGGTTGGCAAATACCGCTGTTATTCGGCGGCGCAGTGATTATTGAGAATATCTTCCAGTTGCCCGGTATGGGACAATTAATGGTTAGTGCCGTACAGCAAAGAGATTATCCGACGATAAGCGCGATAATGATTATATTAACGTCAGTGGTCTTAATCCTTAACCTGTTGATTGACCTGGTTTATTCCTTCCTTGACCCCAGGATTCATTATAAATAAAAAAATCGGAAAATAAGTAACGTTATGGCAGAAAAATCATTAAATAAACCGGGCTCGAAAAAAAGCCGTGCTTTTATCATGGATTTAATTTACAGGATGATAAAAGAGAAACCGCTGGGGACCGTGGGTTTTGTAATCACGCTGATTTTTTTGTTAACGGCAATTTTTTCGAAATTTTTAGCGCCTTATAATCCAAACCAGTACAACAGTTTAAGCCCCCTGCAAGGTCCGTCATTAAAATTCTGGCTGGGGACGGATAATCTGGGCCGGGACCTGCTGAGCCGGATTATCTACGGCGCGCGGATATCGGTGATTGTCGGTTTGGGGGCATCTTTACTAGCTTCAGTGGTAGAAATCACCATTGGGGTCATCAGCGGATATGTCGGCGGCACTTTCGACCTGATTGTGCAACGTTGTGTAGATGCGATAATGTGCTTCCCCACTTTAATATTAATGATGGTGATTGTCTCACTGGTGAGCCCGGGCATTATTCAATTCATCCTGGTTCTGGGAATAAACTGGGGTATTACCGGTTCCAGACTGATACGAAGCGCTACTATTACGGCCAAGCAGAACATGTACGTCCAGGCAGCTGTCTCCATCGGCGCTCCGACCCCGGCGATTATTTTCGACCATATTATCCCAAACATCATGGCGCCGATTATCGTCCAGTTCACCGTGAGAATCCCGGCGGTAATTTTGACCGAAGCTAGTTTGAGTTTCCTTGGTTTGGGCATCCCTGCACCGGCCATTAGCTGGGGCGGCATGCTCAACGGCAGCGCGCGCACTTACATGCTCCAGGACCCATGGATCGGCTTATGGCCCGGCGTCGCATTAAGCCTGGTGGTTTGGGGCGTGAGCATGTTTGGGGACGCGCTTAGAGATTTGCTGGATCCAAGGCTGCGCGGCGGTATCGGCCGCTACAACGCAAAAGTTAAACATAAGCCAACAGTTGTTGCCAAATCAACAGATATAGAAATTTAAACAGCAGTAAAAGAATCAATTTATTTTTAAAAAGTAAATTGTTTTTTGCGGAAAATGTTTATTATGCCGGATTCTAAATAACAACTTCAGGTACCTCGGCGCTCCTTAAACAGAAGTAATTGAATCGTGGTGAAGCGTGCCCGCACTGATTATTACAAACGGTAGGAAAAACTGAACATATACTAAATTATTCGCTCGAAAACAGGGAAGAAGGAGAAAAATTATGACAGTCCGTTTTATGGACCCGGCGAATGCAAACAAATACAAAGATATTATCAATAAAGACCCTGAGTTTAAAATCGCGGCGCGTTATATGTCTAAAGACATGTGTGTCGAATCCGGGAAAAGTAGATGTATCGTCAAATTCCGGGATGGAGTGGTTACCGAAATCAAATTCGAAGATGCATTCGCGGAACGCTGGGATTTTGCCGTGCGGGCATCGGTTGACGCCTGGGAAAAATTCCTCCAGCCAATACCGCCGCGTTTCTACGATGGATTATTTGGCGGTATGATCCGCGGTAATTTTCAAATCGAAGGAGATACAACGATGTGTTTCAGCCATTTTTGGGCGGTAACACGGCTGTTTGATATCTTCCGGGAATTACAAAATTCATAGTGAATTTTAAATAAGATAAAGAGGAGAATAAGATGGCCAGATTTGAACCGATGACGGGTAAATATATTTTTCTGACAGTGCAGGGAATCGAATACAGGATTTATTACGAGGAAAGCGGTAAGGGCATACCGATTATTTGCCAGCACGCCGGCGGTTCCCAGACACTGGAATGGCGTTTCATGCTCAATGACCCGGAAATAGTATCAAAATACCATGTTATCAGCGCGGACTTGCCTTATCACGGCAAATCGCTGCCGCCGGAATCGGAGGAATGGTGGAAACAGGAATATAAGCTGACCAAAAGCTTTTTTATAGATTTTCAACTGGAATTAAGTCGTGCGCTGGGACTGGAGCGGCCGATTTATCTCGGGCAGAATTCGGCCGGATTTTTAGCATTGGACCTTGCACTGGAAAGGCCGGATGATTTCCGGGCGGTTATCGGCGTAAATACCGCGATAAAGGCCGGTATGGCGACGCTGGAAAAATATTATCACCCGTACATCGGGAACGATTACAAAAGAGCAACTGCTTTATATTTCTGCGCGCCTTTCAGTCCGGAAAAATTACGCCGTGCCGACAGCTGGTGCGCGATGCTGTGCGCTCCGCCGGTCACCAAAGGCGACCTCAATTATTATTTTAGGGAACACGACCTGACCGGCCAGACTCAAAAAATCGATACTTCCCGCTGTGCCGTATACCTGCTGACCGGTGAGTACGACCCGACCAGTTCGATTGAAGACACAATTGCACTGGCAAAAGAAATCAAGGGCGCAAAATTCACCCCGATGAAAGGGCTTTCACACTGCGGCTTGGGAGAAAATCCCCCGTTGTTCAAAACTTATTTGATGCCGATACTGGACGAGATTAGCAGCAAGTCAACGAAAAAGAAAAGTTGAAAATTGCAATAATTGATTCAAACGAACAACTTTTCGAATCATTAATCAGCTAATAATAACTTACGACCACTAAAGCCTGGACCGGACTGGTTATTCCGTCAAGGGTCGCGGTAATATTAGCGATACCGGGAGCGACCCCGGTAGCTAATCCGGAATTATTGATAGTTGCGGTGGCGGTATTATCACAGGCCCACGTTACCTCAGAAGTAATATCTGATGTTGAGCCGTCCGAATATGTTCCGAGAGCTTTAAATTGCTGCGTGTTTCCCTGGGTGAGGCTGGAAGGGGGATTCGGCGTAACCGCGATGGAAATTAACACCGGCGGACCTGTAAAAGTGGTGGTTGTTTTAGTATTTGAACAGGCGGCAGCAGTGAGTGTCAGTATCGCCATCACTGTAATCATGCAGCAATAACCAATCGGGCGCAGTTGTTTGGAATTCATTGATATACCCTGTCTCAGTTTTTTCGTTAGCTGTCTTTATTTTTTACACCGTGTCAAAACAGCATACTAACATTCTAATGATATAACAACTGCGGAAATCGGGCAATAATTGACCGGCCCCTTAATTTATGGGGCGGCAGTGGTATTGCGTTTTCAATCCGTTATTTATCAATTTTCTTGAGATATTTGTTAACCAGTAAAACTAAATCTTTCGGTTTGATGGGTTTACTGACATATTCCAAAACGTCAAAAGGCACCGGCTGGTCCAGCGGTGATTCGACATAGGAAGTCAAGGCTACCACCGGTATCTTAGAGATGGTTTTATCATTGTTGAATTCGTTAGCGAATAAATAGCCGTCCATCACCGGCATCACGATATCCAGGATAATCAAATCCGGTTTTTCTTTTCGGGTTTGTACCAATCCTTCTTTACCGTTTCCGGCAGTGACAACTTTGTAGCCTTCTCTCTCCAGTACCGCTTTCTCAACGGCTACCAGGTCGGCATCATCATCAACAATAAGAATTTTTGACATCGTTCCCTCCTATAGTCTTACTTTTATTAATTTGTCTTATTTTGCTTTTTCGGTATAACAAATGTAAATATACTACCATGTCCCGTCGCAGGGTTGGGACTTTCCACCCAGATTTTCCCGCCGTGGGCGTTGATAATCCGCCGGGCGATTGAGAGACCAAGGCCGGAACCTTTGGTTTCCACATTACTGCCCCGGTAGAACTCATCGAATAATCGCGGCAGGTCTTGCGCTGGAATGCCGATGCCGGTATCAGAGACTGCAACACTGACTTCATCGTCATGCTCCGTAAGGCTAATTTTAATTTCGCCTTCTTTGGTATAGTTGACTGCGTTGTTGATGAGATTAGTGATAACCTGCTGCAACCGGCGTGCGGAACCTGTAACAACCGGTGACTTCTCCGGTAGTTCCACCAGTAATTTCAGTCCCTTTTTCGCGGCAACAATTTCCAGACCTTCTAGAGAATGTGTAATAACTTCATTCAACGACAGGTCGGCCATTTCCTGCTTAAGCTGCCCCAATTCGATGCGGGGGATATCAAGTAAATCGGTTATTAACAGCAGAAGCCCGTCAATGCGCCGTGAACCGCGCTGGAGCCAGTCTTTTTGCTCCGGCACCACTTCTCCGGCATAGCCGTCCAGCACGTAAGAAATACAACTCTGTACCGCCACCAGTGGGGCTTGTAAGTCATGGGTGACAACGTTGAGCAGGCGTACAAAACTGGTTCTTTCGTCTTTTAAGCGGGTTACTTCCGAGGAAATCCGCTCCAGTTCAATTTCGTCTTCTTTCAACAGCTTGTCCCGCAGCAGATCCATTTTCAGGTGCTGCTGCCGTAATTCACCGGCCACCGCGGTGCTGATATAGGTGCTGGTATAAGTCAACACTGCCAGGGTCACGATGACGCTCCAAACGAAGTTTAACTGACGGTAGAGATTTACCGGCAAAAACCCGACCAGATTCACATGCCCGATAACACCGTAGTATTCGAGAAAAGCGAGCAGCGCGGCCATGCCGACTGCAATTGTGGTTAATTCATAGGCCCGGCGCCGGGATAACAAAATACTGGCAGCGGTGGTATGAATAACATAAACGAAGACAAATGGATTGGTGATGCCGCCGGTGAAATGAAGCAGAACTGTCAGCACAGCCAGGTCAAGCAAGACCTGGAGATATCCGCTGGTTTGTGCCCGGTTGATAACTAATTCCGTATCGTCTTTCGCCAACCGCCGGTTCCACAAATACATCCAGAAATTATAGACCAAAAGGAAAAGGCAAATAATAAGAACAGGCAGTAAACTAAAACTGATGTGGAACAGAAATTTAGCCGACAATGCAACCGCAATGATACCGGCCACCACAAGCCAGCGCATCCTGACAAAGACGCTAAGACGCGCTTTCAGAGCTTTTAATTCGGGAATGTACCCGGCAACCGGCTCTGTTTTTAACAAGTTCTTACCCTGTAACCGATTTCGGACTTAAATTTATTGCTTTTAATTATTAAAAACTTTATCCTCCGGAAGAATTATTTTAACACATTTACAAGTGATGCCATTTTCAATTATTTATCGGACATTTTGTTATTGTTTGTTTTCGTTTTCTTTGTGGTAGTAACGCTGACTTTCTTGGGTTTAACCTCCACGGATTTGGGAAGGTCAATTTCGAGGACGCCTTTATCAAAATTCGCGCTGATTTTATCGGCATCAACGATGGAAGGTATAGAAATGGAGCGGGAAAAGCTGCCGTATGAGGTTTCGCTGTAAGCATATCCTTTCTTTTTAACTTCAGATTCCGCTTCTTTTTCACCTTCGATGACCAACACATCCCCCATTACTACGACGTTGACATCTTCTTCTTGCACGCCGGGGAGTTCGACTTTGGCGACGAATTTGTCTTCTTTTTCCACCACGTCAATTGCCGGCGCCCAGAAAGCCTGGTCGCTATACCAGCCTCCCCATAGAGACGGTAGGAACGGTTGACCGAAAATGTCTCCTGAAGGAACGGGCAGGTTTTGTCTTTTCGCACCGGGTTGACGAACCGAGACGCTTTTTTCCTTTTTTTGTTTTTTGTCTGCCATATTATTTACCTCCTTCAATTATTTATTTTACCTGCATGCTGTTGGCATGTTTCAGACCTTGAGTTTATCCGCCCATTTTTGCCGGAACCGGGCCACTTTGGGAGCAATGATAGCCTGGCAATAACTTTGTTGCGGGTGAAGTTCAAAATAGTCACGGTGGTATTCTTCCGCGCTGTGAAATTTGGTAAACGGTTTAAGTTCGGTAACCACCGGGGCATCCCAGATATGGGCATCGTTGATTTCTTTAATAACCTGCTGTGCAATTGTTTTTTGGCCTTCATCATGGTAAAAAATTGCCGAACGGTATTGTGAGCCGGTATCATGCCCCTGCTTGTTCAATGTGGTCGGGTCATGAACCGTGAAGAATATTTCTAAAATCTCCCGGAAGGAAATGACATCAGGGAAAAAGGTGATATCAATCGCCTCCGCGTGACCGGTGTTATCGCTGCAAACTTCTTCGTAGGTAGGATGTTCTTTTTTACCGCCGGTATACCCGGAGAGCACGCGCTGCACGCCTTTGACTTCCTTAAAAACGGCCTCCATACACCAGAAACAACCGCCGGCCAAAGTGGCGACTTCTTCCCGACTCATCTTTCCCTTCCTTAATAAACGCTCACTATTTTATTCGCGATTTTTCCAGGTTACAGGCTGTGCCCAGTTATTGCTCTTCCACGGCAACGATTCCGGGGTCACCATCGGTAAAATTTCCCTAAATAATTCTAATCTTTCAATATCATTCAACGGGCGGAAATTCTCCGCCACCGCCAGATTCATGCGCAACTGTTCCATACTTTCCATGCCTATGATGGCCGTATCAATCGGTAAACTGAAAGAATAACGCAAAGCTTTTTCATATAACGGAGCCAGCCGGCCCAATCCTAGAATTTTCATTCCGATAACTGCGGTTCCTTTAGCTTTCGCAACGGGTAGAAATTCATCGGCAAAGCTCAAGATAAACCTGTCCAGTACTGACATTGCACATAAAACACTATCAAAGGGAAACCGGTTCAATGCTTCGATTTGCACGGCAGGATTGCTATGACCGCTGATACTGATGTAGCGGACATAACCCTCCCTCCGGGCCTCGATCGCTTCTTCCAGTGCCCCACCCGGACCGGTTATTTGGTCCAATTCGTTCATTGACCAGACATCGTGCATGCGCCATTCGTCTACGTGATCAGTCTGAAGGCGCCTCAAACTTTCTTCGAGCTGCTTTTTAGCCCCGGCTTTATCACGCGCCCGCACTTTGGTAGCAATCCACATCTCTCTACGCCGCAGACGGGCGACTTTACCAATCCGTTCTTCGGACTGACCGGCAGAATATAGCCAGGCAGTGTCATAATAGCGAATACCGTTATCGATGGCATAATTCAGCATTTTAATCGCTTCCGCCTCCGTGCATCCATGCCCTTCGACGATTCTTTGTCCGCCGAAGCTTAATATTGGGAATTTTTCACCCGTTTTGCCGAAAGCTCTTTCTTCCATCAACCATCATCCTTTGCCGGCTAATCTTTGTCCGAATACACGGCCGTAATCCTGGCAAGCTTTAATGCCTTCACGCGTGCCGAGAATATCTTCTTGAAGAGCAAGCGCCTCTAAATCGAAAGGCTTCAACTTTATTTCATTTTGAAGTTCATTCAAAATAATAGCCGGTGCATGTTCGGCATGTTGATAAGAAGCATCATGTAAATAAGGGCCGAAAGCACCGCCGAGTTTTTCTGCCAGATTAACCTTTTTCAGCTCCTCCAGAAACAATTTTACCGGCGCAGGGATATCCAGCGAAAAAGTCGGGCTGCCGATAATATAACCGTCATAACCGGCGATATCGTCCACATTTTTAATTTCACTCACCTTCATTACTTTTGCCTGCAGGCCGTTAAACCGCACGCCTTCGGCTATATAATTCGCCATCTCTTCTGTTTTCCCGGAAGAGCTGAAATACGCTACCAGAACTTTCTTCATCCGCCGTTGTCCTGCGTCAAGCGTTTTTAAAAACTAAAATAGAGTATAAAATCTGCAATCCTCCTATTTTTAAAGGGTCGGCTGACCGTAGATTTCTGAAGCGCCGACAATTACTAAATTATTTTCAACATCGGAAACGCCGGGCGCCGACCACGCAGCGGAGGCTGCTTCCTGCTTCTCTGTCCAGGAATGAACCGTGCCGTTAAGGATGACTTTACTGCCAACTGATTCGATAACAATGTGTTTAGCGTCCAGGATGGAATGACGCTGAAAAGCGCCCTGTATTTTGGACTTGACGTCTTTCGGACTGACAGAAGGGTTGATACTAATTTCGTTTGTCACACCCTTTACCCCCAACAAACAGCAAACAGCATCATGCGCCGCCGCCCGCTGATATTCCCAATCCACTTCACCGCTGAGGACCACCATACCGTCCTGGACTTCAACTTTAATCCGGTCATCGGGGACTAAAGTATTCCATTCCAAAGCGTTTACCGCAGCTTCCGCGATATCAGCATCATCCCGTTCAAAAGCTTGTGGCAGCTTGACTTTGAGTTCCTGAGCGACACCCTTTACACCCACCACAGCGCTGGCAACCTTTTCGGCCGCCAGTTTTTCCGTAAAACTACTGACGTAACCGTTTAAAGTTACAATCCCGTCTTTTACGGATACACCGATTGCCGCGGCGTTAACTCTTGGTTCCCATTTCAGTTCGGAGATAACATTATTTTGAATCAATATATCATCTTTCATTTTCTTCCTCCCATATTACAGATATTATGCGATTATCGGTATGAAATAGTCATAAAATTTACAGCGACCGGCATTACAAAAATGTGACATTTCCCCTAAGGATAACGGCCGGGAAATACTCGGTTGATACGATTTTCATTTTTCCGCATGAATGAAAACAGTTACTAAAACATAAAAATGCACTCAAATTAAATGTTAAGAATATATTAAGAGTAAGCTGGGAAATAAGATACTATAATGAAATAGCAATATATGAAAGAAGTGGCGTGATAATAGTATATCGCGGTTAGCAAAATGTATCTGCGGAACCTTCAGAGAGGATAAATTGGAATCATACAACATTGCTGCTCACCCGGCAAAAAACAAAATAACGGTGATAATCCGAAAAGCCCGTATTCCTTTGGTGACATTAGCTGCCGGCATCTTACTGGGTGTTTTACTGCCGGCTTATATCTCGCCGATGCTGGCGGCACACGTCAAAATTGCCCCGGTTCAATCGATTATTTCAGAGTTTTGCCCGAATCAGCAATTAATACTGGAAGATGTCCCCATTAAAACCGGCGATGTGGTATCCGCGGTGGCCCAGACAACACAATACGTATCTCGAAAAAACGTAGACATTTTGGTTAATCCCGCGTTTTCAACCTACGCGTTATCATTTCAGACCGAGTTGTTAACCCATGAATATTTACACATACTTCAGGCAGAAGACACGAGCATCAATATTATTGCATTCCACCAGGCAGTGCAGTTATGGTTCAATAATTTCAATTCGGGATTACCGGTGCCGTCCGGAACGAACTGCAACTATACTAAATATTATCTCTATTTCGAACTCTATAATTCCGGCCGATATACGCTTGCCGATTATCCGAAAGAAGAGTACGCCTATATCGGCACGATGCTGGCAGAAGGCCGGCAGGCGGATGTCCCGGCAAACATTCAGGCTTACTATAAAGGGATTCTAAACTGCGAATGATTTTGGATCTACAGTCTGTAATCTAATGCATTCCGGTTAATATGGTGTGCCGCCCAGCCAATCGCTCTGAAAAGTCGCGGACAAAGAATTAATAATATTTGCATCGGTTAACATAATGCCCAATTCCCGGTTATCCTGCAAAGAAGAAGCGGAAAAGTTCTGAGAACCGACAAAGGCAATATCTGCGTCGGATAAAATCAGCTTGGCATGAATATACAGCGATGCGTTCGCCGCGTACGTTCGGATTGCAACCGCGGCCGCCGCTAGTTTTGTGAAACTAGCCGACCAGTTGCTGAAGTAGGTCATTACAATTTCCACCTTAACGCCCCGTTTGGCCGCCGATATCAAGGCATTTACCACAGGTGTATCTGACATTTCTTCGTTCTCAATGCACAAACTGCTCCGGGTGTTGTTAATCATTGCGAGCAGTTCGGTATCTGCTCCCGGACTCCAGACGAGGTCATCTCCCGGCGCGGCAGTATCTTTTTTATCCTGCCAGTCATCGTTAAATGCCGTTTCGACTGCGGCAATATCTTCGGGATCTTTGTCAACTATACCAAAATCACGGTCGGTGCTGTAATACTGCGGCGTCAGGTTAAATGTCATGATGACGGCCTGATTGCCGTCCACGATCATTGTTTTCTGATGAGTTAAAGCAAAATAAGAGGGTGACCAATGTACAGAAACTCCCCCTGCCTGCAGATACTGATAAGCAGCAGCGCTGTAGCTTGATGGCTGCGCGCCGTAATCCCCTTCATTTAACAGCACCCGGACCGCCACGCCGTTTTTTTCAGCGTAGATAAGCGCATTTTCGATTTGGGTATCTTCCAGTTCGTACATCACCAGGTCGATACTTTTTTCGGCTCCTTGAATCATCTGGAGAACCGGGACGATGCTGTCATGCGGTTCGGTAACTAAACTGTCAAAGGGGTTCTGCGGTGTAGTTTGTGTAGTGATTTGCCGGGGAGATGGCGATGTCGGGGTAGTATTTTGTGTGCCGATAAAGCTGCAAGCCGGCAGTAAAACGCAAATTAGGGTGATGAAAAATGCTATTAACTTCTTCATGCTATTTCAGATATAATCGTCAAAATATCACCCGCTGCCGTAATAAAAAAGCCGACCTGAGCGGTTGCCGACGATTAGTCTTCTATCTGGCTGATATCATCCTGCTCCAGAATATAGGTCTTGCCGGTTTCTGAGCAGGTCACGATAATATATGGAGCTTTGGGGACAATCCCCTGGCCGGTGGTGGAAATATGATTAGCTCCGACTTTCTTTTGACCTTTAGCTGTAAGCCAGACTTTTTTATTTGTCATTTCCGTTATCCTTATCTGAAAAAACGAAAACGAGGATGACGACCTTTACCAAACCAAACGAATAAACATTTATCTTTACGTAATACTAGCCCCACCTTTAACCTGATGTCAACGAAAAGGATGTTGACAGATTCCAACGTTAGTTAGGGATACGGTAAAAACGAAGGTGAAACATAAAATTTAACCTGTTCTTAATATTCCCTTAAGTAAATGTTAACAAAAGCGATTTATGATAGAGACGAAGGTGAAAAACAAATAATATTGCCGAGGTGGGAAATGCGTTGTTTATGTTACGCCAAATTCTTACCTGGTGGTGCGATAACTCCTGGAGAGTTTTTTGCGCATATCGGGAGCAAATGGAGCTGCATCGAAGATTCATCCAGGAAAATTCAAACAGATACTGTGAATGAAGGCATTCAAAATCGTCTCATGCCACATGCCATTGTTTTTATCACCGAATGCAAATCAATAAAACAACTTACCGCTGATTTGGCAACTATGCCGGGTGCAGGAATTTCCGGTCTTGAAATATTTACGGTTAAGGAAGTGTTAGAATATCAGTAATGAAAAGCGAGCAGAATGCACAAAATACCGATAAAAATGGCAAGAACAATGCGGACAACGCAGTTCAGGCCGCACAGGAAATATTGACTTGCGACGGTAAAGACCTCCGTACGTACCTTAACAAAGATATCGTAATGAATGCCTTGAGTTGCCAGGACCTGGATATCCTGGACTTGAAAATGATTGACCGGGTGATGTCCGAGTTCAAACATGCCGCCCAAATCTTCAAGCCGTATCGGTCAATCCGTAAAGTCTCGATATTCGGTTCGGCGCGGGTTGAAGAGAACAATCCTTACTACAATTTAGCAGTGAAATTCGGAAAGGCAATGGCCGCGAAACAATTTATGGCAATCACCGGCGCAGCGGACGGAATTATGCGCGCCGGCATCGAAGGCGCCCGGCCGGAAAACAGCTTCGGAGTCAACATTCTGCTGCCGTCGGAGCAGGCGCCGGCTAAAGTTATTCAGGACGACCCGAAACTGGTAACATTTAAGTATTTTTTCACCCGTAAAGTGTTTTTTGTCATGGAAGCCGACGCCATTGCTTTATTCCCGGGCGGCTTTGGCACACAGGACGAAGGGTTTGAAGTATTAACTTTGTTACAGACGGGAAAAGCCCCTCCGATGCCGGTAGTACTGATGGAACTGCCCGGCGAAGCTTACTGGGAAACCTGGGATAAATTTATCAGGCAACAATTACTCGACAGAGGATTCATCGACCGGGAAGACCTTAATTTCTATAAGATATTGCATTCCCCGGAAGAAGCTGCCGATTGGATTGTATCTTATTATTCAACATATCATTCCATGCGGCAGGTATACAGCCGGCTGGTTATCCGATTAGAAAAAGAACTTGCGGACAGTCAACTGGTAATTTTAAATGAAAAGTTCGCGGATCTTGTCAAGGTCGGTAGGATTTTTAAAACCCCGGCGCTGCCGGAAGAGGCTGATGAGCCCGAGCTGGCCGCGAAACCCAGGATTATATTTAATTACAACAAAAAGAGCGCCGGACGATTGAACGAAATGATTCTGGCGATAAATGAAATGGGCCGGGGAAATTAAAATTATTCGGCCAGGCAGCTATTGTTGAACTAATCACATCCCGGTTACTGAGTTTACATAATAATCAGTATATGTTTACTATGTTAATAATAAACATCGCACGAAGCTTTGCCGTACCTCTTTACAATATATTCGTCAATAATTTCTATTTGTAGCCCTTTAAATATTGTTTTCCGGCGGCAAATAATTCGTCAACCATCTGATGGGTTTCATCAATCGTCAGCAGGGAAGAAGTTAACGGGTCAACCAGCAGGGACTGGAAAATTTTCGTTTTATCTTTTTCAACAATCCCTCTGACCGCCAGTTCCTGACAATTGATATTCGTCCGGTTGAGCGCGGCTAATTGCGGCGGCAGGTCGCCGACGTAACAGGGGTGAATGCCTTCCCGGTCAACTAAACAAGGGACCTCGACACAACATCCTTCCGGCAGATTGGTAATCAATGCTTTGTTTTTAACGTTGGCATTCACCCGTAGCGGAGTGCCGGTCTCGAGGGCGTGAACGATCATGATGGCGTACTCACCGCTGCGTTGGGTGGGGAATTTAAAATCACTTTCAATCTGCCGCTTTAGTTCCGTGTCCGCATCCGCCTGGGATTTGATTGTGGCTTTAGAATTGACGCCGCGCGGTTTGTACTTTTCAAACAGTTCCGGCCGGTTCCGTTTTCGGAAATACGGAACGAACTCGGCCATTATCGTACTGGACTCGGTAACATAATAACCAAAATTCTTGAAGACCTCTGCGCGGACGATATCCGGTCCGTCCCATTGCGCGTCAGTGGCCGAATAAACTGCGGTGTCTTTAAGTTTCTCCTTTAAAAGCTGATACGCGTCCTGGCCGCGCCACTTAAATTCCAAAAACCAGGACATATGGTTAATGCCTGCCACCCAATAAGACACTTCCTCATACGGCACGCCGATATATTTCGCCAGTGTGGCTGCCGTGCCCTGAACGCTGTGGCATAAGCCGATACTTTTAATCCGGGTGTAATCATGCACGGCCCAGGAAATAATTGCCATCGGGTTGGAATAATCAATCAAATAGGCATCCGGACACAGTTCTTCCATTTCACGGCAAATGTCCAGTATTACGGGCACCTGACGTGTCCCCAGAAAAACGCCGATGGGACCGATAGTCGTGCCGGTATTAAGCTCATATTTCGAGGTAACGGCCAGGTCCGCCTGGTAGGCCTGCTGTCCGCCTACCCGAATCGTGGTAAAGACATAATTGGCGTCGGCTAACGCTTCACGGCGGTCGGTGGTGGATTCTATCTTTGTCTTGAATCCCTGCTGTGCTGCCAGTTTACGGGCGAAAGCAGCGATAAGTTCCAGTGGTTCTTCGACGATATCCATCAAAGTAATCGTGCCGTTTCTGAGCTCAGGGTACGAAAGGGTGTCTGTAATAAGTTTCTTCGAGAATGTATGACTGCCCGCACCAATGATGACGATCTTTGCCATTTTCAATCTCTCCAATTAATAATATTTTTGTCTTTACTTCTAAATTATAGGTATTGATACGGCTATTGGGGTCTGAGACCGACAATACTGCCGTGGAGTAAAAAGGGGAATACTCAAACTGTTTTTATTAATTCCGGTGGCTTGCTTAAATGGCAGGCACCGTTACAGGTCGGGATATATTGGCAATTGGCACAGTTGCCGGGTATAAACTTGCCGTCCCTGATGCTCTCGGCATAATCGCCATCCCAGATTGAAACCCAGTTGTCTTTCAGTATGTTTCCCATTTTATTTTCAAACCAGGATTGGCATGGGATGACGTCACCATTGGGTTCGATGGTGACATTATATTTGGCGGCGGAGCAGCTCTTAATGCCGAATCCCAAATCTATGGGGTTGAGCCGCAGATAACAGGTTGGGGAATACCATTGTAAATCAATACCGATTGTCCCGGCGTACTCTTTCGCGTCCGCCAGAGCGGCTTTAAGTTCAGCCTCATTAAGGCCTGAGTCCTTGATGGCCATACAACCGGAACCGCTGCAAATTAGACTATTGCAGGCGATATTGGTAACGCCTAAACTTTGTATCATTTTAATCGTATCTTTAAAACCGGCAATATTTGACCTCGTCAAGGTGGTATTGGTGGTGACGATTATTTTACTTTTAAGGGCATGCCTGATGCCGGCGACAGTTTCCTGCCAGGCGCCTTCTACGCCAACCATTTTGTCGTGAATATTTTTATCCACAGATTCGATACTGACCTGAACGTAATCCAATTGGGCTTTACACAATTCACTGCACAGTTCGGGGTTGAGGTTTCTGCCGCTAGTGACCAGGCCTGTGACAAATTCTTTGGCATGCGTCGCTATTTCAACCAGGTCTTTTCGTAGAGTGGGTTCTCCACCCGTAAAAATAACACTGGGCACTCCGTCCTTCCATAACTCGTCAATAATCTTTTTCCAATCTTCGGTCCTTAATTCTTCCGTCTTTCTTTCACCGACATAGCAAAAAGAACACTGATTATTGCATTGGTAGGTCAAAGCTAAATCCGCGCGGGCAGGGGCTGTTTCCCAGATAGTTGTTAAATCTTTAATCTGGGAATTTTCGCTAAAAACGCAGCTATCACCTTTCCCGATAGCGATTATCTGCCCGTAGACTTTGTCGAAATCCTTGGTTAAAACGTCTTTAGGCATCGAATATTTCTTGTGAAGTTTGGAGATGATATCGTCTTTAACCCTTTCCGGCAGAAAGTCCGTATTTGAACCGCTTTTATTCATCGAATCAATAAAGGCAATTACGAACGCAGTCGCCACCGGATTAAGATGGACGGCCTGATTTCCGTTAATCCATAATATTGCGCCGTCTTTCACCTGACGTAAGTGCAGCCGTAAACCGGGGAGCGTCACATGTTTAATCATTTGCATTTCCTGATTTTATGTCTTTTAACTTCACGGTACATCCGGCGCCGTGACCGCCGGCACAGGCACAGGCGCAAGCACAGGCGCAGGCGACACAAGCGCAAGCACACGAAACATGATATGATGGCGGGCTTATAATTCCCGGCCTTTGTCCCCTGCCTAAAAGGCCGGTATTGGCGGTGCGCGTTATATTCTGGGATGCATTCATCGAGTTCATCATGATGAGCATCCAGAGTAAATTATTATTGTAGGTGTTTCCGTGGTTATCCACCCAATTATCTCCATTCAGTGATAAATTGTGCTGAGCGGCGTAATCGTTGATCTGTTTTTCCTTTTCATCGTCGGGTATTTTATCTTTTTTACTGATAATATATTCGTTGACCTGGTCTTTGTTTGCTTCCAGTTCTTTCTTCTGGTCTTCCAGCGAGGCCTGGGAATTAAGATATGGTTTATTCGCGATCGGGGAAACAGCAGGAGAAGTGTAAGAGGCCCGGTTCCTGCTCCGTTTTACTGCGTTTCGTATCACAAGGACTAATATTAAAACAAAGAAAATAATAATCGCCAAACTGATAAACCCATCTGTCTGGTTGCTGGAAGTGGATGCAAAACTTGTGGTTTGTGCGGGCATGGCGCCTTCAGCGATGAAACTTCTGTCGGTAGAGCTGAAAGTCACGTTAAACTGATTGCCCCCCGGCAAATCCGTCTGTTCCCAGGTAATTGTATTCCCGATAATACTTGAAGGCGTCGGATTAAATGTGTATTCATAAGGATTAATCGGAGAAACTAAATTGATGTCCATTGTTCCGATGGTTGCGTTATCATACCAACCCGGAGTGAAATTTATGCTCCAGTTGTCGGCTGATTCTGTTAATAAATTACTGTCATTCACCTTGAACGAAACGGCGAAACTCTGATTGGGATAATATGTTTTATCCAGCCCGATGTAGACACCGTCCCAGCCTGAACCGCTGTCATCCCTGATGTTTGCGGCGTTATTGCCGCTGCCTGTGATTGTATATGCAGTGTTGGGTAACCCGACGGTAATCCAGGGAATATTCCCGGATAAAACTGTCCACTGCTGGTAATAGGCAATATTAACGCTGCCGTCCGGTTGAGGTGTCAGTGTGACGGTGTAATCATCTATTTTGTAAGTTCCCGTATCTGCCAAAACCCGGCCTGAAACAAAGAGAAAAACCATTATTATTGCCAGGGTGACGGCTAACGATATTTTTAACTTATGCATTAAATTTATCCTGTTATAATCAATTGCGATATTTATAGATTAGCAAATGGATGAAATATGTAAACGTATTTGATTATATTCTATTCTCATTTGATTTATCAATATCACACTCTAAAATAAGATAAATCATATTCGGCATGTTTTAGTCGGCAGCTGTATTGTTGCTGAAAGGGTGTAAGTACCAATTAAGTGACCCTGTCAATATATTGTTTGTGTCTGCAAATAGTGTTAAAATTTATGTGTATTTAGAATTAGCGTTGTTATGAATTTATCGGGACAAATAGGTGCAAATAAAGATGAAACCGTCGAAAACTACCGTTAACATAATGTACGGGCTAATCGCTTTAATCATCATCTTAACGATGTTGTTTGCGTTTATTCCGGGATTACGTTAATTGTTTTCCGGTAAAATATTTGATATCGATAATTGTGCCTTTATTTCACGGATGCAGTATTCTTAGCGTATAATGAACAATAGTATTCGCGAAATGTTGCACGAATTTTTTAACTCCAATTAATTATTTGCCTTAATATAAAAATGTAATAATTGTTGATATATGTCTTAGGCTGGCAATTATATTTCGATGTTGATGAACCGTAAATTGAGCTTCTATAGTCGTGAAAAATAACTGGCGATTACTTGTATTCGGCGTAATTCATTCTGTAATTCTACTGCTGCTTTTCAACTGCGGTTTATATCAAAATTCATCGCTGACCGGGGATGTAAAATTATTTTTCGAATATTCCTCAAAAATATTTCAGGGTTTGTTGCCTTACCGTAATTTTACCGTGGAATATCCGCCGGGCGCACTGGTGTTTTTTACTATCCCGCGGTTATTTGGTTCTACATTGGATGGCTACCGTAACGCCTTTGCAGCGGAGATACTGGTATTCGACTTGCTGGCGCTGTATTTCCTGGAAAAATTATCACGCAGTCTTAGTGTCAAGCCGGCTATTACACTGATTGTTTACACATTATTGATATTAGCAATTGGACCGATTTTGATTTACCGGTTCGACCTGATTCCGGCAGTGATGGTTTTAGCATCATTGTACTTTTTAAGTCAAAAGAAGTTTGGTCTTGCCTGGGTAATGTTGGCCGCAGGGGTAATTACAAAAATATACCCGGTGGTTATCGCACCGATATTTTTGATATACGAATTATCCCAACGCGGCTATAAAGCAACTATCAAGGAAATTGCGTATTGCGCGCTGTGGACCGAGATAATTATCGCTCCGTTCTTTATACTAAGTCCTTCCGGATTTGTAAATTCATTCACACTGCAAATGCAGCGCGGTTTGCAACTGGAAAGCACTTATTCCTCTTTCATTTTATTGTTGCAAAACCTGGGCATTACTGAGATTTACATAAAAACAACGATTACGCCTTTGGCGACATCAAATATCGTCTCGGACACGGCAAGTGTTTTAGTCAAGGTTGCACCGGTGATAATGGCAGCGGCGCTTTTGTTCCTTTACTGGCTGTTTTACCGCCGATACTGGAACCAGTTTAAAACCAACTACAATGTCAGCCAGGAAGAAACCGCCAACGTCATCTATTATGCATTTCTGGCAGTTCTTATTTTTGTGCTTACCACTGTTGTGTTTTCACCCCAGTATTTGATCTGGTTTCTGCCGATAGCGCCGCTGATAACACGCCCCAAAAAATATGTAATATGGTTGGCGCTCGTTTTTACTGCCATCCTGACATATTATGAATTTCCACTGCATTATAATCTGCTGCAGGCCGGCGACCCGAAATTGGTTTACGTCCTGGTAGCCAGGAATATCTTGTTAATCGCTTTAGCCTTGTGGTTGATAGAATGGGGCACAATAAAACGGAAAACCGGTTATAATACTCAATAATCACGAACTAATAAAATACACACGCGTTCAATGGAGAGAAATCGTCTTGATGTCCAGTGAGAAAAACAATAATACTAAAGAACAGCCGCACAAATCCAGGCGGGAAATTATCAAATTACTAGCGATTCTAGCCATCGGTAAATTATTCGTATTATTATGCACATTCCTATACCACCATTCATTTAATTTTATATATACCATGAGTACCACCTGGGATAGTACATACTACCAGTCGATTGCCACATCCGGTTACACACGGATGATACAATATGTATTTTCCCCGATTTATCCCGGCTTGATAGAAACTCTGGATATTATCATCCCGCGGGCCTGGGTTTCGGCGCTGATTATCACCAACATCATCAGTTTTATTTTCCCGTTGGTAGTATATAAGACATTCGGTTACAAAACAGCGCTGATCGCTATTCTATTCCCCACATATCTGGTATTTACCACTATCCCTTATTCTGATATCGTACCCCTTATATTTTTCGCGCTTTCTGTTTTCTTCATGTTGAAGGAAAAGATAATTGAGTCTTCGATTGCCGCCGGTTTGGCGGTGTTAAGCGCTTTTCACGCGGTTTGGATGTTACCGGCATATACGGTTGACACAATAAAAACAAAACGGTTTAAAAATCTGGTATTCTATATTGCACCGGCTGCGGCGGGGATACTGGTGCTGCTCTGGTTTAAAATAAAAACTGATAACTTCATGGCTTATTTTTCGCTGGAAACTGAAGGTTGGCGCGAGCATTTCGGTACGCCGTTTTCTCAGGCAAAATGGTTAATAAACGGCTGGTTTACGAATGAATCCTGGAAAATATTCGGGATGCACCTGGCACCGGCATACTGGCTGGTGCGAAATTTGATATTTGAAATATTTTACCTGGCCGGGGCTGTTTTAATCCTGAAGACACAAAACAAACACCGTATATTTTTGTTTGTTTACTCTTTATGCGCCATCATTCCGTTGCTGTTCGTGACCGGCACACCGGCGATATCCATTCCCCGACTTTTGCTGCCGGCGTTCCCAGTTTTCTTCGGTTACACGGCGTTAATGGAGAAGGATTGGCATTATAGGGTATACGGCGGCGTCTGTTTGTTAATTACAGCATGGATTGCCATCACGCAGACATACTGTTTCTTTGCATAAAAATCCAACAATTTTCCGTAAAACGCGCTAATTTCCCCGTGTTTTAAGTGCTTTTTTTATTACAACTCTCAATTCTTCCGGCGTAAACGGTTTAGCAAGAAAAAGATTATCCTTATCGTTTAAAAAGGCCTTTATTTCGTGGCTTAACGTATCGCCGGTAGTGAATATTATTCTGCTCTCGCGGCCGGGATGCAGCCGGCTTAAATAGTCATAGAATTCCATGCCGTTCATTGTGGGCGTCCTGATATCGCAAAGATAAAGGTAATGCAATACCTTATCACTCATGCTTTTAGCAGCTTTACCATTATTTGCTATGTCAACATCAAATCCTTCAGCCCGTAGCACTCTCACAGCAATTAAACTGATTATCGGCTCATCCTCGATTACCAGGATTCTTTTCTTCGCGTTTTTATTTTCCATGTATCATCATATCCTTGTATTAATCGAAATTAACCGGGAGTTCGATGACAAAGGTTGCGCCTTTCCCCGGCGGGCTTTTAGCATACAGCCGGCCGCCCTGTTTGGTGATAATCCCATAGCAGATGCTCAACCCGAGACCTGTCCCTTTACCGACTTCCTTCGTCGTGAAGAAGGGGTCGAAAATACGGTTAATGATATCCGGAGGAATCCCGGGGCCGTCATCGGTAAATGAAATCCTGATAATATTGCGAAGACGTTCGGTTGTAATGTCTATTTTACCCTGGCCGTGGGCCTCAATCATCGATTGCTCGGCATTTAACACAATGTTGATAAAGACCTGCTGCATCTGGAAGTGGTCGGCTGTAATTTCCGGAAGATTATCCGCGAAATGGGTGGCAACCTCAATATTGTTCACACGATGTTCATAAGCTCGAAGACTCAGAACCTGGTTGATAATCGCATTAACATTAACCGGCTCTGTCGATAGCGTGTGGCTGCGCGCAAAGGAAAGCATGTTCTTGACCACACTGGCTGCGCGCTGCCCTTCGTTGCTAATCGCCTGAAGGTCGTCTTTAATCTCCTCCGGCACCCCGCTCTCCAGCAGGAGTTGTGAAAGGGCGACAACCCCGGTAAGCGGGTTATTGAGTTCATGGGCAATTCCGGCCGCCATTTCACCAACTGAGGCCAGCCGGTCGGTCTGATAAAGTCTTTCCTGCATTTCCCTTTCTTCGGTGACATCATGTAAATGAACCTGCACTTCGTTTTGGCGCATGCTGATAATATCGGCAATTAAAACCTTTTCTTGCGCACCGGTTTTAAATCTGAATTCAATCTGATATTGTGAAACGCTGTTTACAAGGACTTGTGAAAGGGTATCAATAAAGACCGGAACCGGGATAATTTCTCTGATATTTACATCCTTTATTTTGTCTTCAGTCAATTCAAAAGCATGCAAGAATGCCTTATTTACCATTATTACCTGACCATTTGTTCCAACTACTGCCATTGAGTCGGGCGTATTTTCCAAAATACGGTCGGTAAGCGCTTTCTGTTCCCTGATTTGCTCCTCTGATTTCTTTCGCTCTGTAACATCTCTTAATATTGCCAGAGCCCCGGTTGTATTCCCGTCTTTTCGGATAGGAATTGCATTTATTTCCAGGTAAATGAGTTCATGATTTTTCTTAGTCATTTCAACCCGGTATGATATTACCCCCGAACCTGTTAAAATATTCAGTAAATTCCCAACAACAATCGCCATATTTTCTTTGTTGATAATATTTGTCAACTCACTGATATTTTTACCGATTAATTCCTCAGTACCATATCCGCCAATATCTGTAAGCCTTGAATTAACATCCAAAATTTTTCCGCCGGTATCCAGTAAAATGATAATATCATTAGCCGATTCAAAGATTGTTCGGTATTTTTCCTCCGATTCCCTTAGCGCCCTTTCAATTTTCTTTTGTTCGGTGATGTCGTTATAGAGTGTCTCGTAATTCTGTTCGCCGTTCCAGAATACTTCTCTCATTGAAACATCAAGATACCTTGCGACGCCATCTTTTCGAATAATTTCAATAGCTACCTGTTTCGGCATTGGCTCACCGCGTAAAAATTTCTCGTTCCGGGATTTCCAGGCAGTATAGCATTCAGGTGAGTAAAAATTTTGCGGCGGATTGTTCTGAATTTCATTGTGGTTTCGGTATCCGAATATATCCAGTAACGCCTGATTGGAATACAAACTATTTCCTTTTTTATCCGAGATACGGATACCGATTGATGAGTTATCCATCGAGTTGCGGAAGTTCCGTTCCGAAGCTTTCAGGGCATCTTCGGCCTGTTTGCGTTCCGTAATGTCATTATAAAAAATCTGATATTGTTGCTTACCGTCCCAGAATATTTCTTTCCGCGTTGTCTGGATGCGGTGGACGCTCCCGTTTTTATGCCGTATATCAATTTCCAGTGTTTCCGGCACGGGTTCCCCTCTCCGGCGTTTCGCTTCACGTTCCATGAAACGTTGATATTCATCCGTTGTATATAGTTTCTCCGGGCCGTGATTATCGGCTTCAATGGTATTTTGATATCCAAACATGTCCAGAAATACGCGATTCGCATATAAAGTGTGCCAATCTGCGTCCACGATACGGATACCGATCAGCGAATGCTCCAATGAATTCCGGAAATTCCGTTCCGATTGCTTGAGTGCTTCATCTATCTGTTTGCGTTCGGTAATATCGTTATAGACAGTCTGAAACTCCTGTTTTCCATTCCACATTAATTCGCCGTGGAAAAGCTGCAAATGCCGGAGCAAACCGTCTTTCCTGATGATATCAACGTCCACCGGGTCCTGCCGCGGTTCGCCGCGAAGGAATTTTTCTTTTCTTAGGAGATAATCGGCGTAGGAATACGGAGTATAAAATTCTTTTAAGGGCGGTTTTGCTTTTACCTCTTCTTCGCTATCGTATCCAAAAATGTTCAAAAAAGCATGATTTAAGTACAAAGTATTATCGTCAATATCCGTGATACGGCAGCCCACAGGAAGTTTGTCAAGCGCGGTGTGCAGGTTTTGTTCGGATGTTTTTAATATTTCCTCAGCCTGTTTCATTGCCGTAATGTCTACGTAGAGCGTTTGTGCTTGAATTTTCCCGTTTCTGGAGGCTGTCTGTCCGATAACCTGTAAATGCCGGGTTGTACCGTCTTTACGGATGATATCTACTTCAACTTTATCGGGGACTGATTCTCCGCGTGATATTTTTTCAGACCGTAAAAGGTATTCGGTATAAGATTCAGTCGAGTAAAGTTTCATCGGAATTGAGGTTTGAGCCTCTTCGAGAGTTTGATAACCGAATATATCCATAAATGCCCGGTTCAGGTATAAAACGTGTTCTTCTGAATCACGGATCCGGATACCGATTGATGAAGTGTCCAGAAAATTGCGGAAATTTTGTTCTGATTCTTTAACGGCGTCCTCAGCTATCTTCCGTTCTGTAATATCATGGACAATCGCAATTTCTGCTTCTTGCCCCAGATAACTGTGTGAGCCTACATTAACTTCGACGTATAATTTTTGGCTATCCCGGTGTTGAAGGATTGTTTCGTAACGGGAAGGCACCGGCTCGCCTTTTATTCGCCGGCTATAACGGTCAATAATTGTTGGCAGCGCATCCGGGTGCAAATAGTCTGTAAAAGGAGTATCGGTAATCTCTTCCACCGTACCGCCCCAGATCTTTGCTAACGAAGGGTTGCAATATTTGATGATTTTATTCTGAATAATACAGATGCCGTCTTGGGCGAGCTCGACTACGTTGCGGTATTTTAATTCGGATTCTTGCAGGGCGGTCTCTGCCTCCTTACGTGCTGTGATATCGCTGACAATACCGACAAAGTTTAGAAATTGCCCGTTTGCATCTCTTAATACGCTGCCTTTTCCGTTACACCAGCGCCATTCGCCGGCGCGGTTGCGAAGGCGAAATTCGAGACCGGCCGGAGTCTGATAACCATATTTGATATCCCGCAGGATGACATCCTCAAGTGCAGCGATATCATCCCAATGGACCAGCGAACGAAAGCTCCGCCCGATGAAATCCGACGGTTCATAACCAAATGCATTCTTAACCGATGGTGATACGTAAGTGAGCTCTTCATTGCTGTTTAGGGTAAGAATAATATCCCGGCTGTTTTCCACAATTAAACGGTATTTTGCTTCACTTTCTTTTTGCGATTTTTCCCGCTGTTTGCGTTCGTTGATATTTCGTAATATTACCAAATCACCGATTACTTTGTTATTTTTTTTAAAAGGACGGGCGCTTATTTCAACGTTTACCAGTTCGCCGTTCTTTTTTAGCATTTCAACTTCATACGGAGAAACCTGTACGCCGGCCATTCTTTTCAAAAAGTTAGCGATGATAATCGCCAGGCTTTTTTTCGTCATCATGCCGGCCAGTACACGGATGCTTTTCCCTGTCAGTTCCTCTCTCTGGTAGCCGCCAATCTCCACCAGTCTGTCGTTGAATTCAATGATTTTTCCTCTTTTATCGATAAACACAATGCTGTCGTTGGCCGATTCAAAAATCGCTTTATAAATACTTTCATCTTCGAACGGTCCGGATTTTTTTGCAGCACCCGTACCCAGCAAAGCTTCCAATTCAGCGACACGCTGTTTTAAAACCTTAACTTCATTGGAAGTTTGCTGTATTGAAATATGCGGGTCTTTATTTGTCATGTCAGCCTCCATGACGGGATTGTCCTGTACCGGGTTTCAGTCAAGCGGCAAATACAACAACTACCGGTAAGCGACCTTTTGGCTACAAATATAGTAACCCCTATTATCAATATCGTGTCATTAATCGGGAAACAATACATAGGCGAAAGGTTCATTATTGTGAGCCGATTGTATCAATGCATTTTAAAATACCAACAATACCTCTAAAATTCGATAAATTATAAATTTCGTAACATCAATCAGCCGTTCACTATTTTTGAAACAATTTGATGCTGGTTTTGCCGGTAAATTCCAATTTGCTTCAAAGATTACGGGTTCCTGGTAACCAAATCAGCGGCGTTTGGGAAAAATGCATTTCAAATGCGGGTATCAATAACGAAGGAATATACCCGTACAACGAAAATAATATCAAAATACCCGTTCGATATTGGTGTTAACAGCAATTAATTAATTGGCTGTTACATTGATAATGACGTGATTAGTACTGACAAATCCAGGCATGGTTGCAGTAATGATTGTCTCCCCGACTTTTAGACCTGCAGCCAATCCGGCGGTGTTAATACTCGCAACATCAGTCGCCGAACTAACCCAGGTAACCAGAGTAGTAATGTTGCGCGTTGACCCGTCCGAATAGGTTCCTGTAGCGACAAATTGCTGGGTAGGCGTGCCGGCCAATATTAGATTTATCGATAATGATGACGGTTGGGTAATGGCAATCGACACCAGCGCAGGCCCGGGGTTGGTGGTCGTGGTTGTAAGCGCAGGAATTACCGGGAGACTCACCGCCGGGCTGGTGATTCCGCCGAGGGATGCGGTGATATTGGCTTGTCCGGCTGCGACGCCGGTGGCTAAGCCGTTAATATCGATAGTTGCGACGTCGTTATTGTCACTGTTCCATGATACCTGATCGGTGATATTTGCGACAACACCATCTGAATAAGTGCCGTGAGCGAAAAACTGCACCGTCGAACCGGCCGTTATCTGAGAGGGATTCGCCGGTAGCAAAACAATGGAAGATAATTTTGGCGTCGGTGTCGGAGTGGCGTTTAGCGAACAACCCGCGGTGCTCAGGGTAAAAACTGCTGCCGATATCATCGCCAGACATAAACCGGTAAAATGTAAATATTTTTTCCCTGTGGTCAATGTTTACTCTTCTTTTAACAAATTTATTATTATCAGTGAGATTAATAATGACGAAGCGCTGATTCACAGTAATTTTCGCTTCAACCTACACACCATTATATACCATAATGTTGAATTTACCCCAATTATCTTATTTAATACTTGCCGGTCATTGAGATACTACCGTGACCATGATTGCCACGCTGGTTACACCTGAATAATATGCAGTTATATTAGCCTGACCCGGGCCGATACCCGTCACAACCCCGGAAGAGGAAACTGTAGCAACGCTTTGGTCCGAACTGGACCAGGTTGCTTGAGACGTAACATCCGCAACAGAGCCGTCTGTGGATAAGGCCTGAGCGGTAAATTGTTGCGTGGAGCCGACGACTAAATTGGCAACTTTATCACGGGAGACGGCAACCGAGGATATTGATGGTCCCGTCGGTGGAGCGCTCACCAACAAAACGAGCGGGGCGCTGGTCACTCCGTACAAAGTAGCGGTGATATTAGCGGTACCTGGCGCATTCGCAGTGAGTGCGCCGATGGCGGTAATTACCGCGACGGTGGGAGCAGAACTGGCCCATTTTGAGCTCAAGGTACAATCTTCGTTAGAACCATCCGAGAATGTCGCCATTGCCGTAAATTGGAGGGTGCCTTTCACTAATATTTTATATGGTGATTTTTGTTCAATCGCCACGCTTACGATGGTCACGACCGGTAAAGTTACTGCCGGTGAGATGATGCCCGAAAGTGACGCAGTTATTTTTGTGCTGCCCAGACTAACTGCGGTTACCAGCCCTTTTTGGTCGACGGTAGCTACTTCGGTGTTCGAGCTGGCCCATTTAACACGGGAGGTAACATCTGCGGTGGTGAGATCGGAATAAGTGGCGGTGGCTGTAAACTGCTGGGTGGTCCCTAATTGAAAGCTGCTGGGCTGCGACGAGACGATAGAAATGGAAGATAATGCTGGTTTTGGCGTACATGCCCCGAGCAGCAGGCAAAGAAAAATCAAACCTGCAGAAAAAAAATAACCGAAAGAATGTAAATGTTTTCTTGTCATTTTAAATCTCCGTTTGTTGTTACATGTAACTAACAGGATTTATAAAACCGCGATACACCGGTTCAAAGAAATTCAAATCATTTAATAGTTCTAAAGCATTTGTTAATTTATAAGCCACCGATAATTATACAAAAAACAAATGAACGGAAGATGAATGGTAATTTCTTTCCATTATATCAGACATTACGACTGTAACTGAACTAAATATCAGTTTATTAGACTTTAGCTGTACCGTCAAAACTCGGAATAGTAGCCCAGTGGGGTAAACGGCAAATAACTGATAACCAAATTACTGACCATCTACCTCCAATTTAAGCGTATCCTGAGACTAGGATAAAGTACCGTAGACAAAATTCTAATTTTTACTTGCAACAAATCCCGGCGCCGCGTTTTATGAAATAATCAAACTAAATATAAATAATAATACAGAAATTCCTGTCAGGAATCCCCGGTTTATTGTATAGTAATACTTAGTGTCAGTAATTATTAAACTAAGTACATCAAAGATAATTCATAGTTTTAATGATTCAAGACGGAGGCAATACGTGAAAAGGAATATCATCTGGTTGAACTTAAGTATATTGCTCACAGCAGGTATGCTGCTCAGCTCCTGCGGGGCGTCAACAACAACTACCGCAAGTGCGCCGCCGTCAACAACGTCAGGTCCAACAATTCTCACCGTTACCAACGGCACTAAAGTAAAGACATATTCGATGACCGATATCCAGAATGATAACCAGCAAACCGGATACGGCGGCGAGGTAGAACCGAATGGGACAATTATAGGGCCCTATCCTTATATCGCAGTTTTATTAACGGACATAATTTACCCGGTGGGCGGCGTTACCAACGGAGAAAGTGTCAAGCTCACCGCCGCCAACGGCAGTTCTCAGACTTTGACGTATGACCAGATCGTCAATGGTGATTTCAACGTCTATAATTCCACCGGCATTAAGATAACTACCGCGACAAAACCGTTAATTTGTATTATTTTTTCGGAGAACGGCAGCCCGCTGGATAGTTCAATCGGGCAGCTGCAACTGGGCACTTTATCGACAATGAATTTTATTACCGACCAGTCAATGTGGTTAAATAATGTGCAGCGAATAGATATAATTCCGGCACAGTAAAACTGCCTGCCCCGGTAATTAAGATTTTTAGCACAATTTATGCCTTGGCCGGCAATGTTAGACGATTATTTCATCGTAAGATAAGTGTGCGCTTTCTCCAGCAATTCCGGGATGGGCAATTTTTGAGGGCATTTTTCCAGGCAGATTTCGCACTTAATACATTTATCGGCAAGTTGTTCCTCCGTCAGCATATGCCGGTCGGAATACATGCGGCGGCGCCGGTCAGAGTCGTTAAAAAGAATCGCTTCATTGTAGAATTCGAGAATACGGGGAATTTCTACGCCGTTGGGGCAGGGCATACAATAGCGGCACGCGGTGCACGAAACCGGCCCGAGGGCTCGGTAGGCGTCACGGACACGGCCGATCAAAGCCACTTCGTCGGCCGTCAGGTTGTGAGGTTCGGAATGCTCGGCAAATTTAACATTTTCAATGACGTGTTCCATTTTACTCATACCGCTGAGCGTGACGGACACTTCCGGATGGTTCCAGACCCAGCGTAAAGCCCACTCCTGCGGCGTCCGCTGTAGGGGGGCACTGGCCCAGATCGCAGCAACGTTTTCCGGCGGGACGGCAATCCGGCCGCCTTTGATGGGTTCCATGACAACGACCGCCAGGCCTTTTTGGGCCGCATATTCAAGCCCTTTAGTGCCTGCCTGGACCTCTTCGTCCATGTAGTTATATTGTATTTGACATACCGTCCAGTTATCGTAGGCGTTGATAATTTCTTGTAACGCTTCGAAATTGTCATGGTATGAAAAGCCAAAATATCCGATACGTCCGTCGGCGATAGCGCGGTCGGCCCATTTCAGAATGCCCATATCGCGCATTTTCGGCCAGACCAGGCGGTTGAGGTGGTGCAGCAGGTAGAAATCAATCCTGTCGGTCTGTAATTTTTTCAGCTGATCGTTCAAAATCCGGTCAAAATCCTGTGGCGAATGTGTTTCATGACAGGGTAGTTTGGTAGCAATTTTCATTTTTCCCCGGTAGCTGCCCTGTAAAGCCTTGCCAATCACAATTTCGCTGTTACCGCGGTGATAGCCGTAAGCAGAATCAATATAGTTGACGCCGTGGTCGACGGCGTAATGTATCATTTTTATTACCTGTTCTTCATCTACTTGACTCTGGTTGTTATTCAGTACCGGCAGCCGCATCGCGCCGAACCCCAAAGCGGAAACCTGCCAGTCCAATTTTCCGAATTTACGATATTTCATATCTCGCCTCCGTTAATTCCACGCAATCAATGACTATTTTAATAATAGAATTTGAAGATATTCTAGTACAATCTCAACAGGTTAGCAATCAGATGCTGCATACCAATAATCAATAATCAAGAGTTCACCGAATTCCATGTTCTACATCAGCTCTTTAAGCTGAGCATACATTAAATGCGAGTCAAGTCCCCAAAAATGGACCTGGGGCTGCGGCCTCCGGCTTGTAAAAAACGAAAAATTATTAGTATCTTTGGTCCTGTCAACCCTGCACATACAACTAAAAAGGTCCTAACCGTAACTCGCAGCGCGTTAGCTTATGCTATTATTTAAATATCGTTTTGAAGTGAGTATATTCGTATTATGAATGTTTATGCAATTATTATCTTCGTCGCACTGCTGGGCGATTTTGCGCTGAAGCTGGCGGCCAATTTACTCAATCTTAAATCACTCAAGCTCGAACCCCCGCCGGATTTGCAGGAAATTTACAAACCCGAAGAATACCGGAAATCGCAGCAGTATCTCCGGGTCACAACCAATTTCAATCTGATCGAAAGCACTTTTTCACTTATAGTACTGCTGGTTTTCTGGTTTGCGCACGGATTCAGCTGGTTTAATCAAATTGTCGCCGGTTGGCATTTTGTGCCGGTAGTTGGGGGCCTCTTCTACATCGGCATCCTGTTTTTGGTCTACAGCCTGTTAAAATTACCCTTTAGCATTTACAGCACCTTCGTGATTGAAGAACGTTTCGGGTTCAACAAAACTACCGTCCGGACATTCGTCACCGATTTAATCAAGGGTGTCATTCTCGGCGCGGTTTTAGGCGGCTTGCTATTAGCCGGTATTTTATATCTATTCCAATACGTCGGCACTTTTGCCTGGCTTTACTGCTGGGGCGCGATGATTATATTTTCGCTGGCCGTACAGTTCATCGCCCCCACCTGGATTATGCCGCTGTTTAATAAATTTACGCCGATGGCGCCGGGGGAACTGAAAGATGCCATCCTTAAATACGCGGGTTCGGTAAATTTCCCGGTGAAAAATATTTTTGTAATTGACGGTTCAAAACGTTCCAGTAAATCCAACGCTTTCTTTACCGGTTTCGGCCGCAATAAGCGCATTGCCCTGTTCGACACACTTATTGCCCAGCAGACTGTCCCGGAAATGGTGGCCGTGCTTGCCCATGAAGTCGGGCATTATAAGAAAAAACACATCCTTACCGGTATGGTTATCAGCATATTACACACCGGATTGCTGCTGTTCCTGTTATCCTTATTCCTCTCCAATCAAGGCTTGTATCACGCGTTTTATCTCAGCGATATGCCTGTCTATGCCGGTATATTGTTCTTCGGCTTGCTTTATACGCCAATCGAACTCGTTTTATCAATCGGTATGCAAATGATTTCGCGGGTGAATGAATACGCCGCCGACCGTTTCGCTGCGGAAACTGTTGAAAACCCGTCAAGTTTAGCCGATGCCTTAAAAAGACTGTCGGCCGGCAGTCTCTCCAATCTGACACCTCATCCTTTTTATGTCTTTTTAAATTACTCGCACCCCCCCCTGCTGCAGCGAATCCGCGCCCTACAGGCCGTAAAACGTGGCGATAATCCCCCGCCTGCCGCTGAAACCGCACCCGATTAACGGCAGTCTGACCATAAAAGTAGGTTGTAGAGGTTTTCATACGAATATTGACCTTTCATAATTACTTTTTCAGACTGAATTCCCTGCAAGCATTGAAATGCCCCTTGTTTTTGTTGTAAAATTGTCCAACGTGTTATTATATATTTATATCTTTATAGGGATGAATATATAGAATCTGGATTTACAATTTATCTGTCATCCGGATAAATGTGAAGGAGAATATTATGTCAGACCAGACAAGCGGCCATTATGTGGGATTATTCATCTTCATCGGCGTCGTCATCGTTTTAATTGCCGGGCTAATCTATCTGAAAATCAGATGGACTAATCAGGACAGAGCTAAAAAATTCGGCAATAAAGCGGCTAAAACTGGGTCCAAAGATGCCGGCAGTAAATAAGTCATCTCAAAATTGTTTTCTGATGTGTTAATCCGCTAATCCGGTCACAATCTAACTGTTATTGTTTTCATTAAAAATAAGGTGCGACATAAACTGTCGCACCCTGTTTTTATTTGGTTCTTGCTTTTTCTGTTTGACCTCATTAATTCGCAAGATAGGTTCAATCAAGTATTCCCTGATTATGTTTAACTTCTGTCTCCCTTCTTGTAAATGATATAGATTTGTTATTATTTTCCTGCCTTTTTTATAACTTTGCCACCCATTATCATGTAGTATCAGTTATTAATATGATTTTGGGAGGTCACACGGATGACCCTATTGGCAGAATGCTCCCCATTGGAAGCCCGGTCCCGTTTAGCGCGGGTTTTGCTTGATAATACCCCGCAAATCCATCAACTTACGCAAAGCGACATGGCTAAACTAGGGGGAATGGATTGGGAAACCGTAAAAGCCTCTCTCAGCTCTCTCCAGGCAGACGGCGCAATTAAATTGGAACGAAACCGTCTCATTATCCGTAAAAAATTGCTGCAAACGGTTGCCGGATTAACAAAATAATAATAATAATAGTAATACATAGTAAAAATTAACGTCACTATTCTAAAAACGATAGTATTGTAAAATATACAATACTATCGAATCCATAATAGTGCCCACTTTTTAGAGATGACTTTGCAGCACAAATTTCAAAGCAAACCCGTTCATGCAGTAGCGTTTTCCCGTGGGTTTGGGGCCATCGTCAAACACGTGCCCTAAATGCGAGCCGCAACGGGCGCACAGTACCTCAGTCCGCACCATCCCGAAACTTCTGTCCGGCTGCTCCACGATATTTAAGTGTGAAACCGGCTCGTAAAAGCTGGGCCATCCGGTGCCTGATTCAAATTTAGTCGCACTGCGAAAAAGGTCGGTATCACAGCGCACGCAACGGAAAATACCAGTTTCATGGACACCTTCGAAAGCGCAGCTTCCCGGCGCTTCAGTACCTTTTCTAGTCGTGATTTCATATTCTTTTTTATTCAGAATCTTTTTCCATTCTTCGTCGCTTTTCTCAATCTTGTCAACTATCACCACCTGATTTTGTCTGGCATCGTATATTTGAACAGTGGCCATTTTCCGCTCCTTTTCAGGAATTGTCCCCGTTAATTTAAAGCTTAAGATTGTCCCTGTAATTTCCTTGTCCAGGCAACTAGATTGACCATTAATTGTATGATCAATTCCTCTGTCTTCATGTCGGTTAATTTACCCAGACTATCAAATTTCTGGGCAGCCAAGTTGACGAATATCTCCGGCTTATTGACCGGATGCACATTCAGAAAAACGAGTGTTTGCCGCAGGTGATATTGGGCCCGCGCTCCGCCTAATATCCCGGTAGAAGCACTCATTATCGCAGCCGGTTTATTATCGAACGAGTTATCCCCGGGTGGTCTCGATGCCCAATCAATGGCATTTTTCAATACCCCCGGAACTGAATAATTGTATTCCGGCGTCACGATTAACAGCGCATCGGCAGCTTTTATTTTATTTTTAAAATCCTGCACTTTTACCGGCACTGATGATTCTAAATCCTGATTGAAAAGCGGGATCCCATCAAGCTCACATATCTCCAGTTTTGTTTCCGGAGGGACAAATTCGAGTGCAGCGCGAAGCAACGCCCGGTTCAAAGAATCTTTACGTAAACTTCCGGCAAATCCGAGGATACTGATTTGTTCACTCATCTATCTCGTTCCGAACATCAAATCTCTAGCTTTTAAATATAAACTATATCATATGGAATTGTTATAAAGCTTGCTGGCAAAATATGAAATTCTTATAACACTTGTCGCAGAAATGGTCATGTAACCAAAAGGACGCAAAGGAGATAAATCGGTTTAGTTAGTAATTGGAATTTATCCCCAGATTGCTTCCATAATTTTCATGCGCATCATTCCACGCACCGGCAGAAAAGAGGCCACCAGCGAAATACCCAGCACAATCGCGGTCATGCGGAATACCGTCGGTGCTCCGATGACAAGGTAAACTGCGCCGAAGGGGAAATAAAACGGATATTTTACCTCTAGCGGGGACACGACAAAAAGAAAAAGCAGAATCGCCAGCGCGATAGCCGTAATGGCATAAAAAATAGCGCGCATTAAATAGGATAAAGATATCGACCAGGGCGTAATGCCGATGGCGCGCTGCACGCCGATTTGCCGCCGCCGGTTGGCCACATCAATATAGGTGACAATGAAAACCGTAATGCCCGCAATCAGTAAGTTTACAATATTTAGAATGACATTAATCACGTTAAAGCTGTCCGTTAGACTCTTTACAATACCGGCATAGTCCTGCCAGCTCAAAACCTTTAAACCGCTTTCGATATTTCCGATTTGAGTGATGATGCCGTTAATATCCGCATCGTTTTTTACTTTTACATAAATTGAATCAGCGCTGTTCGCGGTGGCCGGATACACCGACTGCATTTCCGTTTGAGATACAAACGCTTGGGCATCGGTCTGCAGAAAATGAGTGTAGAAAATCCCTTTAACTTTGTACTGTTTCTGGACGCCGTTACCGTAGATTACTGTGATTTCGTCACCGGCGTGAACAGTTAACAGCGACCTGGCGTATAATTCCAGGTCGGGTTTATCCGCCCCGGCTAATTGAATCCCCAGCATGATTTCATCGGTGTCACCCGGGGAAAGATAACTTCCTTCAACAATTGATTTATCGATGGTAAAAACATCGGCATCCGTCTCCGGTGCGATTCCATAGACCATTGCGTCGGTATGCTCGCTGCCATAAATAAACTCTGCACCCTGGCTGTTTCTCGGTGCTGCAGCGGTTACGCCGTTAATGGCTTCAATTTTATTGACGAGGTTGGGGGCGCCGTTTAACAAAGGATTTACCGTATCGGACTGCACGACGATATCGCTGCTGTAGGTGTTTATAAGCTGGGTATTGGCGCCGGAAACCAGCCCCTGCAAAAGGCCGGGGATAAACAGTAAATTTAATGAAACCAGCGCCAGTATCAGGATAGTTAGCAATATCACACCGGGGTTGCCTTTTCTGATTGACGTGTAGGCCAGCAGACCCGCGACCTTGTAAGACTTAGTCATTTGAACCCCTGCCAGCTTCAACCAATTTGCCGTCACTCAAGGTAATTATTGTATCCGCATATTTTTTATCCGCCGGGTCGTGGGAAACGAAAACAACAGTTACTTTCAGTTCCCGGTTGAGTCTTACCAGTGTTTCCATTACCATGGTGCTGGATGTTGTATCCAGATTAGCGCAGGGTTCATCCGCCAGTAAAACCCCAGGATTATTGATGAGCGCGCGAGCAATAGCCACTCTTTGCTGCTCTCCTCCGGAAAGCTCCTCGGGATAATGCTTCGTTCTTTGCCCCAGCCCCACCAGTTCCAGCAATTCCTGCGCCCGCTTTTTATAATCAACGGCGCCGTTTAGCATCATACCGGGCAAATAAACATTTTGTAAACTGGTTAATTCCCCAAGTAAAGCGTATTCCTGAAAAACATAACCCAGATAGCCTAACCGGAGTTTTGCCCGCTCTCTTTCCGGCAGCCATGTGACATCCTTTCGGTTAAAAACTATCTTACCGGATGTAGGATTGTCTAATAAGCCCATCTGTTTAAGTAATGTGGATTTCCCGGACCCGCTGCGCCCCATGATTGATACCATGGCCTCATCAGGAACAACAAATGATACAGCGTCCAGAGCGATAACTCTGACTTTTTCCATATCGTATATTTTTGTCAGCTTATCTATTTCATACATATTAAGTTTGAAAGGAGAATTTTTATTTTTGCTTGGCGGATATTACGGGTTTGTGACTGACGGGCGATCGGTATTGAAATTGTGGGCACTGTATCCCTGGTATTTTCGGAGTTATTGAATTCCTAAAAATCGTTCAACATATCGCATCAGTGGGCTCAGGACATTCACCGTGTTTGTCAGCGCAGCTTTCTCTTCCCGGTCTAACTTTAGAATCTTGATATCGTGAATACCTTCACGTCCGATAACTGCCGGCACGGTCATGCTAAGGTTGCGACACCCGTATTCCCCGTCAAGAACAGCGCTGCAGGGTATTAATTCGTGTGTATCGTTTTTAATGGCATTAATCACCGCCGCAGTCCCAACCGCCGATGTCCAGCCCGCTGTCCGCTTCGGCTGCAAAGTCTCATAATCATGTAAAGTTTGGGGCGGCAAAGACCGCATTCTCTTTTTATTATCTTCGTCAATAATTACCGGTTTGCCTTTTACCCGTAATGAGCTGAAAAGCATCACCTGACTGTGTCCGTGTTCGCCAATCACCATCCCCTTCACCTGGCTCGGTTCCACACCGGCAACTTCAGCGGCCCACATCCGGAACCGGATGGTGTCGTTCATAGTATATCCAATAAATTTGTTACGTCCGGCCCGTCGGTTAACCAGATAAGTTGCGTAATTCAGCGGGTCCACCGGGTTAGTCTCGGTGATAACGATTGCGTCCGGACAGTATTCCCTGATTTTATCGGCGTTTTCTTTGATAATCGGTAAATTCCCGGTAATCAGTTCCGAGCGGGAAGAAATTACTCCGGACGGTGCTCCGGCAGTCACCACTACGATATCTGAGCCGACCATGTCTTTAAATGTCCCTCGCTGCACGGTCACGTCCTGCCCGGCGGCAGCGGTGGTCAGGTCCATCCAATGGGCTTTCAGCATATTTTCCCACGGGTCGATCAGTAATATCTCGTCGGCCAGCTTTTGCACGGCGATGATAAAAGCGGCGCAGGAACCTAATGTGCCGGCAGCCCCGACGATAGTGATTTTCACGAATTCCCTTCCCGGTTAGGCTTCAATTTTAAGATTAAATATGCTCTTTTAACATGTTATAAGAAATCAGCATAAAAAGATAGTATCTACAAACCGTTGGGACGGCTGGCTATTTTCACGAAATGACTTTTCTGCTGATTCTGATGTGTGCTATACTTCACTATAATATTAGATTGTATTTTACACCTAATGGCAAATGTCCGCAAAACAAACGCTCACAATTGATTTAAATCGTTATTTACCGGTATTAACAGATTGAGGGAACCACAGACAATGAACAACCGATTTCAGAAATTACTGGAACCTGCTTACATCGGGAAAGTCAAAACCCGCAACCGTATCATCAAAACCGCGCAAGGCTCTTCTTTCATCGAACCTACGGGGTATGTAGGCGAACAGGCTAAAGCCTATTATGAAACAATGGCGAAAGGCGGGGTCGGACTGCTTATCGTCGAATCTTGCGGCGTGGAATTTCCCCTGGGAATTCACCATTTCCCGGTCCAATTCCACCTGGACGATGACAAGTATATTCCAAGTTACACCGAATTGGTACAGGTTATCCACAAACACGGTTGTCCGGTTTTTCTGCAGCTATTCCATGCCGGTCCATGGAACCCCACCGGTCTGCTCCCGAAAAGGGACACCAAATCGGCCTCAACACTGACTGAAAGCGAACTGCCCGGGCCGGGTTTCGCCATTCCGCGGGGAGTTTCGTTGACCGAAATTGAGGAATTGATTCAAATGTTTGTGAAAGCCGCGGCAAGGGCGAAAAAAGCCGGATTTGACGGCGTTGAAATCAATGCCGCCACCTGCCACCTCATCAATTCTTTTTATTCCAGGATATTCAATAAAAGAGATGATGAATACGGCGGTACCATTGAAAACCGGGCGCGTTTCATGAACCGTATCATCGGGGATATTAAAAAACAACTGGGCGCTGATTTTGCCGTGACGGCGTTGATTAACATCGCGGAATACGGCCACGAAAAGGCTACTCCCATCGAAGAAGGAGTGCAATTTGCCGCATTGGCAGCCCGGGCCGGCGCCGATGCCATTCAGGTCCGGGCGCACGGTTACGGTCACCGCGGCGGATTATTGCAGCCCGACCGGCTTTTTTATCCGGAATTCCCGAAACCTTTACCTAAAGATCTAGATTGGAGCCACCGCGGCGTCGGCGCAATTATTCCGCTGGCAACAGCGGTGAAAAAAATAGTATCGGTACCGTTGATTGCCGCCTGCCGTCTAGATCCGGTTCTGGGTGAAAAGTTACTGCAGCAGGGAGATATTGACTTTGTCGGGATGACCCGGCGCCTGCTGGCTGATCCGGAATTACCGAATAAAGTGGCCGCGGGTGAACTAGAAGACATCAACCCCTGCACCGGTTGCCTTTACTGTATGGATGTCCGCCTGCACAATACGCCCATCCGGTGCCGTATCAATGCAAACCTGGGAAGAGAGCGTGAATTCGCAATTAAAGCGGCGGTGAAAATCAAACAAGTACTCGTTGTCGGCGGCGGCCCCTCCGGTATGGAAGCCGCGCGCGTTGCCGCGTTAAGGGGACATAAAGTCACCCTTTGTGAAAAAAGCACGAAACTGGGCGGTCTGATTCCATTGGCTTCGATGTTAAAAGATATTGAAACAGATGAACTTATTGCCGTTATACGATATATGGAACGGCAAATCAGAAAAGCCGGAGTTACAGTCAAACTTAATACCGAGGTTACTCCGGTTTTAATTGCGGAGCTAAAACCGGACGTGGTCGTTATCGCGGCCGGCGGCGTTGATTCGGCTATGGATATACCCGGAGTTAACGGCCGGAATGTGGTTACGAGTGCTAAACTGCACGGTCAACTCAAATTTTATTCCCGCTTTTTCGGACCGAAAACGATGGCCAGACTGACTAAAGTCTGGATGCCCATTGGTAAAAATGTAGTTGTTATGGGCGGCACAATACACGGCTGCGAACTGGCGGAGTTTTTAATCAAACGCGGACGAAAGGTTACCATTGTCCATAACGGCACGGAAATCGGCGAAGGTATGACCGGCG
Organism: uncultured Chloroflexia bacterium; assembly: GCA_963772985.1. Taxonomy (GTDB): domain Bacteria; phylum Chloroflexota; class Dehalococcoidia; order Dehalococcoidales; family Fen-1064; genus Fen-1064. The sequence goes on along the minus strand of CAVYZP010000031.1, from coordinate 105,197 downwards.
ATGATAAATTCCAGTTTATGCGTTGGATTGCCGGAAAAAATATTCCGGTTATCACCGGCGCTGTAATCGAAAAAATTACCGATACCGGGTTAATTATCATAAACGGGGGCAAAGAACAGCCAATTAAGGCTGATACTATCGCATTCGCGTTGCCGCTGCAGTCAAACCACGCTCTCCAGCAGCAATTAGATGAGAAATTAACAGAGATTTATGCAATTGGGGATTGTAATGAACCCCATTTGATTGCGGACGCGATTGCCGGCGGGTCGAAAATCGGGCACAGTATTTAAACCTGTTCCGTACCATTAAATAAAATATTTTTGTGACCGTTCGTCCACTAATTCAAACAGGGTGCGGTTGTCAATTAAGCTGTTGTTGAAACGCTGAACAGCGTTTTGCAGGGCCGTCAACAATTTTTCAACCGGCAAGTCGATCGCCGCTTCTTGCAGCCTGTTGCCGTTATCATGTTTCACAGTTTCCTTGCTTACTTTGCCCCATACATAATGAATTTTACCGATTTCACCTTTAAAGTTCTGATTTACACCCCATGACTGAGCATAAGAGTGAACCAGGGCACTCCTACCGGCGTATAAATCGTCGGCGCTGCAGTTCAGGCCGGAACCAGGCAGTAAAAATTCGTCTATCCAGCTAACGAAGTCATCTTTAGTGGCATCGGCATCATGCGGGTCGCGGCTTAACCATACCAGAATATCTATTGTTGAGTACAATAAAATCAGGCATGAAATTTTTTCTTTATTCTGCAGACACTCTTCAATTGATTTAATGAGTTCTTTTACATTGTTTTCATATAAATTTTTCGCCATTCTTTCTGCCCGGACCTTTTTTATTTACAACCGCGATTTTTAATATATTTACCATTATATTCCAATGAATTCAGCATCATGCTAACATTCATTTTCCCGCTTGTCAACCACGTAAAAGTGGCGGCATTTTAGATAGTAACAGCGGACACGATGATATATAATGGACGCAATGGAAAATAATCACGCTTGGTGGGAGAAACTAGGGAAACCTCAATACGGCGGTGAATTAAATATCCGCCTTAACCGGAAAATTGTTAATTTTGACCCTTATTTCGGTTATCATTTGACCCAGATCCACACGGCCTGGCTGGAAAAAATGTTCGTGGACGATTGGACGCTGGCGCCGGAAAAATATGATTACACCAAAAACCTCCGCCCGAACCAGTGGGTAAAAGGTCATTTGGCCGAAACCTGGGAATTTACTGACCCCTACACGTTCGTGGTACATTTACGTCAAGGGATCCGCTGGCAAAATATTCCGCCGGCAAACCGCCGGGAGTTTACCGCCGACGATGTGGCATTTCATTTCCACCGGATGTTTGGCCTCGGCAGCGGCTACACTGCGCCCAGCCCCAGTCAGGCAGCCAACCCCTCGTTCAAACAACTTCTTTCGGTTACTACAGAGGGCAAATATACGGTTATCTTCAAGTGGAAAACTTCTAACCGCGAATTAATTCTGGACGCCCTTCAGGAAGTGGTAACTACCCTCTGCATCGAGAATCCGGAGGCGGTACGGCAATGGGGCGACCTCAGCGATTGGCATCACGCCGTCGGCACCGGCCCCTTTATTCTGCGAGAATTCATTCCCGATGTATCCGCGACCCTGATTAAAAACCCGGATTATTGGGGACATGACGAACGATATCCTCAAAACAAACTCCCTTACTTTGATGCACTTAAATTGCGGATAATACCGAACCAGGCTGAAGCTCTGGCTGAAATGCGCGCCGGACGTATTGATGTTGTTGACCAGATATCACCAATGCTAGCCCGGGAAATGGCGAAGACGAACCCTGAAATTTTACAAATAGAGCTTTCTCAAACTGCCACTACTATTGACCCCAGGAACGACGTCGCCCCGTTTAACGACATCCGTGTCCGTATAGCAATGCAGATGGCAATCGACTTACCGGGTATCGCTAAAAACTACTACCACGGCACAGTGGAACCTTACCCTTCCACCATCACTTCGCGGCAGATGAAAGGCTGGGGTTTTCCTTACGAAGAATGGCCGCAGGAACTAAAGGATGAATATGCTTATAACCCTATGCTGGCCAGGAAACTACTGGCCGAAGCCGGTTACCAGCAAGGGTTTAAAACGAACATCGTAGCTGATGATGCCGGGGACATGCAGCTGCTGCATATTGTCAAGGATTATTTTGCACAAATCGGCATTGACATGGAAATCCGGCCGATGGAATCCACCGCCTGGATGGCTTTTGTCCTGAATGGTCATAAGCACGACCAATTGGCGCAGCGGCCGGTGTCGCCGTTCGGCCACTCTTTCGAACCAATCCGGCAGCTGCAGCGCTTGAAAACAGGAATTCCATCAAACTATCTGATGGTCAACGACCCGGTTTTTGATTCGTTCCAGCCGAAAGCTATCGGCGCGCAAAGTGACGCAGAATTAAGGCAAATATTGAGGGATGCCAACGAACGTGTTGCGCGCCAGCATTTTTCGATATCTTTGCTGCAGCCCCCGCAATATTCTCTTTATCAACCGTGGCTTAAAGGCTACAGCGGTCAATTCGGTTCGATTTGCTCCGCCGCCGGCAGTCCCCAGTTACTCTTTTTCTATCCAGCCCGCTTCTGGATTGACCGCGACCTGAAAAAAGCGAAGGGGCACTAGCCGTAATTTCCAGCATCAACCGTAATACAGCAGTACGGCCAGACAGACCGCTGCCGCAACCGCCATACCTTCCACTAGCTGCGGCACCGTATGCTCGCGGATACGCAATTTTGCCCAAAAAACCAAGGGAATAATTATCACCAGTAACAGATATATCGCGCCCCAAGTATGGACGGTCATTATTACCAGGATTGTCAACGCAGTCAAGTGATAACTGACACGGTAAAAAGTATTGAATAAAGCCGTTACAATTGAACCGGCCAGCAAGGCCGCTACCGGCGCGAGTAATATGCCCGGTGCTTTTAGTAAGATCAATAATACCAGACAAGGGATTCCCAGTACGACAGAAAGAATCAGGATATCCCTTGGGTGCTTCTTTAAAAAGGTAATCAGAACAAAGATTGATTTAGAAGGAATCCCGCTTGCCCGCATCCTGAAATAAACATATCCGACGGGGATTAAAATATATAAAGCAAATATTACTCCCATCCAAACCGCTGCATCTTGTGGTCTGTGTGATTTTAGAAAAGCAATCAACAACAGCAGCAACACACTGAGCACAGAAGGGTTAGTTAAATCCGCAATCCATCTGGCGGCACGATCGGTTCTGTCAGTAGTGTGTTTCATCTTTTTCGCATTAACAAAATCAGGATATTCAAATAATTCTAACTGGTTTCAATATATACCGCAAAGCAACATAATGGTTAAAACATTAGCTTGTGAAAAATAACGCCTGCAACCGGAAAATATCGCCCGCGAAGTCCACGTCAGGCGCAGATGTTTTCAATCTGGATATACTTTACAATAGCAGAAGCTTAAGCTATCATAGTTACTAACATACCTGTATATAAATACACGTAAGTTTATTAACTTTCAGGAGGTTTGCCGTGGCTAAAATTGTCATCATCGGGGCCGGCAGTCATGTCTTTGCCAGCCGCTTCATTACGGACATCATTTCCTATCCCGAACTGAGAGAGGGCACTATTACCCTGATGGATATAGCTGCCGAACCACTGGCGCTGACCACGGCATTCGCCAAAAAGATTGTTGAACAAAATAAATTCAACACCAAAATCGAATCCACCACTGACCGGCGAAAAGCGCTGGAAGGTGCGGATTATGTGCTGATTACCATCAAAGTGGGCGGCGGTCACCACCTGGATAAAGAACGAGATATTTCGCTCAAGTACGGCCTCGACCAGGGTGATATGGCCTGCGTTGGAAGCGGAGGGGCTTTTGATTCTATCCGACATATTCCCCCGATTCTGGATATCTGCAGTGATATGGAAGAGCTCTGTCCCCATGCCTTGCTTTTAAACTACACTAACCCCATGGCCACGATTTCCTGGTCTATTAGCGATTACACCAAGATTAAAAATGTCGGGCTTTGTCATAGTGTTTTTGGCACTGCCAAGACGCTGGCAAAGTATATTGACAAGCCGTTCGAAGAAGTTTCCTACCGGGTGGCAGGCCTCAATCATTTTGCCTGGTTTCTGGAGTTCAAATGGAAGGGTCAGGATGCTTATCCGCTGTTAAGGGAAAAGTTTAAAAACCCCGCGGTATATTCGGGTGTAAATGGGGGGCGTGATATCGTCCGTGCAGAACTTTTCAAGACGTTCGGTTATTACGTCACCGAATCCAGCAATCACTGTTCCTCTTACACCCCCTATTTCCGCAAGAAAGCAGCAACTATCGAGCAGTATAAACTGGATTTGGGTACCAAATATCAAAGCAACGTCGAAATCTGGCTGGCGCAGGATAGAGAAAAAGACGAGAAACTGAAAAACGAGCTGGCATCCAATTTCAAATTCCCTGTAGACCACAGCGGGGAATACGGCTCAATTATCATTCATTCCATCGAAACCGGCGAACCGGCTGTAATATATGGCAACGTGAAAAATACCGGCCTGATTACCAATCTGACAGAAGGCTGCTGCGTCGAAGTACCATGTCTAGTAGATAAGGGGGGGATTCATCCCTGCCATATCGGGAATTTACCGCCCCAGGTCGCGGCCTTAAACCTGAATAATGTCGGCATGCAGGAAATGATTGTGCGGGGAGTAGCAGAAAAAGATAAAACTAAAATCTTCCGCGCGGTTCTGCTGGACCCATTGACCGCCGCCGTGCTCACTATCGAAGAAATCCGCAACATGGTAGATGACATGTTCATTGCCGAAGCCAAGTTTGTCAAAAGCTATAAATAGACCCGTAATAATATTTATCCGGTAAAATATTATTGGTTGTACAGGCGACCCTGTCTATATTTGGATTTGGTTATTATCGGTCCACTTCGATGGTATGTAATACTTTCCGAAAGGACTATCTTATCATACGGGCATCTGCCGCAGGATTGGGCCTTGAACTACTCCCGGCAAGGAAATAATTCCCGTGCTTGTTTCGCTTAGGTCATGTCTCTATTGTACAAGGCCCTATTCACTTTTTGACGTGCCAGGTGTTTATTTCCATTAATTTTTGCACTAACAGAGTAGGGATGGGTGAGATATTTGTCATTGAAATCAAGTTGTGCAGGCGATATATTAAAAGTAAAAGGAGGAGAAAGATGGACGCGATAGTGTATTCGACGCCGACCTGACCGTACTGCACGATGGTGAAAGAGTTTCTTTCACAAAAAGGAGTAAGTTATCAGGAACGCGATGTTTCCGTAAACCGGGCATACGCCGAGGAAATGGTAAAAGCGACGGGCCAAATGGGAGTGCCGGTGACGATGATTGACGGCGAGACTGTAATCGGGTTCGACCGCGGACGGCTGGAACAGATACTTGCGCAAAGACAAGCTAATAAACGGCCTTCGCTGGGAATAACGATTGCGGATGCCAGTAAAATTACCGCAAAAACAGGAATGGGGATAATTATCGGGGCCTATATCGGCAGTGTCAAAGCCAACTCCAACGCCGAAAAATTAGGTTTAGCCGCCGGCGATATCATCACCGAATTGAACTTAAGACCAATCGCGACAGCAGCAGACCTGGAACAGGCGCTGGTGAAATTGAGTCCGGGCAGCCGTGTTGCTATAACAATTATCCGCGGCGATATAAAGATAACAAAAGAAGGTATGTTTTAACTGCACAGGCTGTTTATTCTTTGAACGTCTCGTAACAGAGGATCTCGTCCAAGGATTTACGCGATTTGGGACGCCCCGGTGTTTTCGGGAAACCGAGGGTGAGCAGGGATACTATCCGGTATTTATCAGGGATATTTAAAATATCCCGCGCGACTTCTTGCGAAAAAGCCCCTATCCAACAGGTGCCGAGGCCTTCATCCACGGCAGCCAGGGTCATGTGGTCAACGGCAATTGCGAGGTCAACGGCATAACCTGGAACGCCGCAGCGCATCAAGCCTTCGGGCATAGTAGCTACAGCTGCAATAACGACGGGAGCCTGGGCAACATGGTTTTGACCGCCGGATGCTTTGGCGAGTTCCTGACGTCTTTGGGGGTCCTGAACGACGACAAATTTCCAATATTGACGGTTAGCTCCGGAAGGGGCGAGCCGAGCTGCTTCCAGCACATTTAGAATCTTATTTTCAGAGACGGGTTTATTCTCGTATTCGCGGACACTGCTTCTTTTTCTGATGGCATCTTTAAGTTCCATGGTATTGTTGCTCCTATTTTTGGATTTGTAAAATAATATAGCATAATTGGGATTTGGGTGAAGAATTATGAAGATATTTGACATAACCAACAATACGGGCCTGCGGTTATGGAGATAAGGGATGCGACTTGCCCACCCTAAGGAAAGAGCTTTCAACAATCAGCGCATACCGGCCTGCGCCGGTATGTTGAAGTCTTGCTTTTGCTGCTGCCGTATTTATGCGATGCTTGCTGATTTTTTCTTTTTAGCTTTCTTCTTTTCGTTGGACTTAACGAAACGGGACAGCTTGCCGCCGCACCAGGGACAGACGCCCTGGATGGTATGGCGCATATTTTTCAAAATTACACGGCGTGGATTTTTGATCTCGCGCATACGACCACATTTAATGCAGGAAGCTTTAACCGGTGGGAATATTTCCTCGGCCGGACGCGGCACAATCTGGATGCTGACGGGTTTAGCTTCTTTATGATTGGTAACCAATTCTTCGAGGAAATGGTTCAAAGTGGCAGTAGCGACACAAACCACCATATCGGCACCGCCATAATACACAAACAGGCGGTCGTTAATAATTACAGCGCCGCAGGGATAAACCACTCCGGATTTGCAGCCTTCGTTCTCACAGAGCGCAATCGGTTCTAAAATAGGATTCCGGGTGCGGGCTAAAACCTTGGTCGGGTCTTTTAGATCAAGCAGCATAGCGCCGATTTTATAACGCGATTCGTCAGAAGCGCCGACAGCCTGATAGATAAGAAGCCAACCATCTTTAGTACGCAGGGGCGGCGGGCCGCAGCCTACTTTCAGACTATCCCAATCGGAACTCAATGCTCTGGTGGGAATTTTATACTGGCCGACCAGCCAGCGCGTTTTACCGTCAAAATCGAGGTCGTCCACAAAATCAATCAGGATATTAGGAAAAACGCGGTGGAATATAACATATTTACCGTCTATTTTCTCCGGCAGGATACAGGCATTCTTATCAACGATAAAGGGCGGAGAAATCAGGACAGACTTTTTCCAATGCCATTGATGCTTTAAAAAATCATCAAGCCCGATGGAACTTAAAGCGACGCGGGGATGACTATGACCGTCATAAGCGACATAGGTCATGTAAACCGTGCGTCCGATTTTGGTGAGGCGGGGGTCTTCACAACCGCCCATACCGCCCCCGCCGGACACGTAAATACCGGCGGGTTCAGAAATATAGGGACGATACGGGTTAACCCCTTCAAACGGCTCACGTGGAATGTAAGCCGGTTTTTCCAAACGTTCGTCAATATGAAAACCGTCCCGGCTTGAAGCATAGCCCAGGACGGAAATATCCGATTCGCCGATGGCCCGATAAAGCAGATGCACTTTATTATCCTCATAAATCGCGGCCGGATTAAAAACAGCTTTAGTTTCCCAAAAACGTCCGGTATCCGGTTTTAGAATGGGGTTACCGTCAAATCTATCGAGTTTCAGTTGAATATTTGTTACCGGTTTCATTTTTACAGATTTGTTCCCAATCATATTTCGCTCCACCTCGATTACGCGTTGCTAAAGTCCGCTAAAATAATAACAAACAATTTTAATAATCATAAATGGGAGTTTACCAGCCTGGCTGTAATTGTTGTCACATGTTTTCCCTGGAATCGGGCCATCGACAGTTCATTCTCGCTGGGCATCCGCCCGCCGGAAACACCGGAAATGCTGCCAACGCCATAGGGACTGCCGCCGGTGATTTCACTCATCGTGGTCTGACGATTCTCCGAGTACGGCAGGCCAATAATGACCATACCGAGGTGTAATAAGGTAATGTAAATATTGATAAGCGCAGTCTCCTGACCGCCATGCTGGGTAGAGGAAGTGGTGAAAGCACTGCCGACTTTTCCAACGAACGAATTTTGCGACCAAAAATTACCGGCCTGATCAAAGAAATTACGCATTTGAACACACATGTTGCCGAAGCGGGCAGGGGAGCCAAAAATTACCGCATCGGCATTGACCATGTCTGCCGGTTTTGCGAAAGGAACATGAGAAAAAACATCCCGGGTTTTTCTGGCGCCGCATTTTTCCAGGATATCACACGGCATGATTTCCGGTATTTGCAGTAATTCCACTTCCGAACCGGGAACATCCGCAGACCCTGCGGCGACTGCCTCCGCCAACCGGTAAGTATGACCATACATACTGTAAAAAATCACTTTTATTTTCATCGTCCCACCACCGCAAAACCCTGTACCTCATAAACGTTTGTCAATAGCTAACGGTCCCTCTCAGAATTTTGGAGTTGCGGGCGGACTTTATCCAGCGGCTGATAATTTTCCAGAACGACCCGGCGTAAAGTATCCGTCGGGTTGGTGTAAGGCATAACCTTACAACCGCGAGCGATGGCCATGTGCGACGAAACGGATGAACCTTTGCCCAATAATGTGTATTCTTTGGCGCGGGCGTCATTTTTACCAAAGCCGACATAAGAATAATCTCCAATGCTAACATCTTCATCCGCGATGCATGAATCAACAACGGTATGGATGCCGATATTAACATTTGACATAATAATAGAGTTCATCACTACCGCATGTTCATCTACGTAGACCCCAGGGGAGAGGACGGAGTTCTCAACACGGCCTTTGATTACACACCCTGAACTGATTATGCTGTTAAGTACGGTACCGGAAAGGGTCTGCTTGACCGGATTAACAGGTTCGCAGGTCAAAACGGGCCATGTACCTGTGAGCGAAAAACGCGGTTTCGGACCGGTGAGCTCCATACTGGTATCATAATAAGCATCAATGGTGCCGACATCACGCCAGAAACTATCGAACCTGTAAGCAAAAACACGTTCTTCCCCGACCATGGCGGGAATGATGGAATAGCCGAAATCGTGCAGGGATGATGATTCCGAAGCGTCGCGGATAAGCCTGCGGATAAGTGTTTCTTTATTGAAAATATAGATACCCATCGAAACCAGATTGCTTGTGGGAATATCCGGTTTCTCCACATATTCGTTTACATAACCGTTATCGTCAAGCGTCAGTGTGCCGAAGCGGTGAGCTTCCTCAATGGGCACAGGGACAACACCGACAGTAACATCAGCTTTGGATTTTTCGTGGAAGGCAAGCATCTTACGGTAATCCATTTTATACGCGTGGTCGCTGGGCATGATTAATATTTTATCCGCCGGATGTTTTCTTAAATACTCCAGATTCTGGTAAATAGCGTTCGCTGTTCCAGTATAGACGCCATTATTCATTGGTTCCAGCACCGCAATGCTGGTATTCACGGAGTTGCCATTTTGCCAACGATTAAGATAATCAACCAGTTCGCCACGCCGGTAGTCAACCAACACCGCGACATCAGCGACTTTTGAATGGAGACAGTTGCTGAGACAAAAATCAATAAAACGATACTTACCGGCAAACGGCAATGCGGGTTTAGGCCTGACCTGGCAAAAAATATCCATACGTGTCCCTTTTCCACCGGCCAAAATCGCAGCAATCATCTTCCCCATTTTAATACTCCTGACATTTAAAAAATTATAGATTTAAATATAAGCGGCAGGGTTCGCTGGAACCGCAATCATGGTAAATATGATTGCCGTATTGAGTAAATTTACGGGTATTATTGAGATTTCCCCGTGTAAACCATACGGTCTCGAAGGATTTGCAGGCGGGACAAAACACCATCACTTCTTTTGATAACCTTCCGTCTTCGGCGACGACAGCATGAGGAATCTGTTGATTTTCAATCCAGGACGTTGCCATATTCGTCTCTCACTTTTATATGTATTTACAACGAGTATTCTAGAGGTAAAAGAATCAAGAAGTTATAAAAAAATCGAGAAAATTATAACGAATATATGGCATTTTAGATAAACGGAGGCATCAGGCGCATGTGATGAAAAGAGAATAGAAACTATTTGGGATGGTACGGCAGGGAAAGAGACCTGCGAAACGTTCTCTTTAAGAAAATAGATTCAGCAACCTGTGGATATAGGGCTGCGCTGTTACAAAATGAGAGAGACCTTCAGCTTTCATCGATGGTGTGAAAGTTAACGAGATTATAAGAATTCAGGCGAAAATGTTATAAGAATGTTAGCCGAGAGGCTTTAATGATATAACTATTTAAGAACAAATGACAGATAATGACATAAGGAAAAATTTAATACAACACAAGGAGGCAAGGATGTTGAGAATCGCGGTAAAAACAAAAATGACTCCTGAAAATGTGATAGGTGAAGCGGTAAAGTTTTTTGGGCCGGAAGGTTATAAATTGAAAATTTCCGGCCGGACCGAGACAACCGCCGGGTTTGAAGGGGGCGGAGGTTCGATAGAAATCAGCGCCTGTGTGGACGAAGGTAAAACGGAAGTGGATTTTCTTTCCCGGGAATGGGATTACCAAGTGAAGGAATTCATAAAATCAATCCTGTAATGACGACCGGAAATAAAGAAACGGAGAATAAAATGGCGGACTTTACGGAAATCGGGAAAACAAATGAAATTGCTCCCGGGATGATGAAGGGAGTTAAAGTTAACGGGAAAGACATTTTAATCGCACTGGTAGACGGTAAATACTACGCGGCTGCCGGCCATTGCCCCCATATGAAAGCTTATCTGGCGAAAGGAAAACTAAACGGGACAATTGTGAGCTGCCCCCTGCACGGTTCGCAATTCGATTTGAAGAACGGAAAACCAGTGCGCTGGGTGACCGGTTTAGGGTTTATGTCTTTTATGGGAAGGTTGATGTCGTCATTAGGAATGGCCGCAAAAAAAGAACAATCGCTCGATGTTTTCGAGGTAAAAGTAGAAGGCGAACGGATCACCGCCAAAATCAGCTGAATAAGAGCTATTTATTAAAGATATAACCTGTTTTCGGGACGGTGCTGATAATTTTAGGATGAGCGGGGTCAATTTCGACTTTTTGGCGCAGGCGGCTAATCCATGTTCTTAATATTTGTACATCGTCGCGATATTCAGGGCCCCAGACGCGGGCAAGGAGGTCGTAATAAACCATCAGGTGCCCGGCGTTAGCGGCGAGTTCATTAAGTAAGAGCCATTCGATGCGCGTGAGCTTCACTTCTTTACCGCGCACAACGATATGCCGTTCTTCGAAGTTTATATTCAACCCGTTAATCGCCAGTTCTTTAGGAATGTTCTTTCTTTCGGGTAGATTCAAGCGGCGTCGAATCGCCTCAATGCGGGCCACGAGTTCATCGGGGTTAAAGGGTTTTGGCAAATAATCATCGGCGCCCAGGCCGAGACCTTTAATGCGGTCAGCATCATCACCGCGGGCACTGAGCATAATTACCGGCACCGGAGAAAAGGCGCGCAGCTCTTTTAACGTTTGAAAACCGTCCATTTTAGGCATGACGACATCCAGCACTACTAAATCAGGCTCCTGACCCTGGATTTGCTCGAGAGCTTCAATACCGTTAGCAGCCAGAATGACCTCATAATTCAGTAATTTTAGTTTGGCTTTGAGAAAATTGAGGATGCGCTCTTCGTCGTCAACCAGCAAAATTGTAAACCGTTTCATAAATACCACCTCAAATACTTATTACTGCGTCCGAAAAGAACCCATCTCCGCCATCGGCAAAGTAAATTGAAAAGTGGAACCGACCCCGGGCTGTGATTCTACCCACATCCGCCCACCGTGAGCTTCGACAAGACGACGGCAAACAACAAGGCCAAGGCCGGTACCGGATACAGTGCTGTTTTCGGGCACAAGGCGCTGGAACGATTCGAAGAGCATACCCTGTTTTTCCAGGGGAATGCCGATGCCTTTATCCCGGACCCCGATAAGGACTTCGCCTTCCCGACGTGTGGCGAAAATCTCAATTTTTGTTTTCGGTGCGGAATATTTGACAGCATTGTCCAGAAGGTTATGCAGGATGCGCCGCAGACGCACACGGTCGGCATTAACGACGATAGACTCATCGCAATCAATTAAAATGGGATGTCCGGTGGTAAGCTGCTTCATATTTCGGATAACGGCAACAATGGTTTCCCTGATATTTACCGGTTCTTCATTAATCCGGAGGCGATTGGCCTGAGCACGGGCCAATTCCAGCAGATTAGCCAAAATATCGGAAAGCATCTCGGCTTCGGAGTAAGCATCACTGACAAGCTGTTTGGTTTCTTTGGCGGATAATTTGTCGCCTTCGGTGATAACGGTGCTGAGCGCGCCCAGAATGACCGTAAGCGGCGTACGCAGCTCATGGGAAACCAGGCCGATGAATTCGTCCTTGAGCTTGTCAACCTGTTTTAGAACACGCAGTTCGGCTTCCCGTTCTTTCAGCGCCTGATAAGATTTTTCGCTCTCCCGGCGAATGCTGGTTTCCTGCAGCTCGCGTTCGATAGCCGGACCGAGACGAGTGAGGTTGTCCTTCATGATATAATCGGCGGCGCCGGCTTTCATCGACAGGACGGCGGTATCTTCGCTGATTTTGCCGGATGTAATAATAAACGGAATGTCGAGGCCCTTGTTTTTAATGAGTTTTAACGCTTCCAGCCCGCTGAATTGCGGCATCACAAAATCGGAGATAACAACATCCCACGGCTTTGTTTCGAGAGCGGCGTTTAAAGCGTCAGCCGTATACACCTGTTCGTGAAGTGGTTCGTAGCCGCTGTGCCGCAGTTCTCGAAGCAGCAGTAAAGCGTCGTTTTCGGAGTCTTCGACAATCAGCACTTTAAGTGGTTTACTCATTTATTTTCCTGGTATCCTGAGGCGGGGCTTCGTTCAGGACGAGCCAATAAAGCCCCAACTGGCGGATGGCTTCAGCAAACTGATTAAAATTAACGGGTTTACGGATATAACTGTTAGCGCCCAGCGAATAACCGTTAATGAGGTCATTCTCTTCTTTGGAAGAAGTGAGAATTACGACAGGGAGCAGTTTAGTACGCATATCGGCGCGGATTTTTTTGAGTACTTCCAGCCCGTCTATTTTCGGGAGCTTTAAGTCCAGCAAAATTACCTCGGGCATCTTGCTCATATCCCGACCCGAATAATTTCCAGTACCGAAAATATATTCAAGCGCTTCGGCGCCATCACGCGCCACCACCAGCTTATTGAGAATGTGTGATTTTTTCAGAGCACGCTCAGTCAAAACGACGTCATCAGGGTTGTCTTCCACCAGAAAAATAATTTTCTCTTGCAAGGTCTGCTCCTTTTTTATTTAAAAGTTAACTGTTGCGAGTTACAAATTCAAATTACGGATTACTTGCAGCCGCTGAAATTATTTTAGATATTAAATTATAGTACCACTGTTACCGCCTAACGTAAAATAAAAAACGGCACCCTGACCGACTTTAGCTTCGGCCCAGACGCGACCGCCGTGACGTTCGATTATACGCTGGACTGAAGCCAGCCCGATGCCGGTGCCGGGGAATTCCGCGATGGTATGCAGCCGTTGAAAAGGTTTAAAAAGTTTATTAACATAAGTCATGTCAAAACCAACGCCATTATCACTGATAAAATAGACCTGTTGTCCACCCTTTTGCGTAACGCCAAATTCGATAATTGCCGCCGGGACGTTACCGGTAAATTTGACAGCATTTTCAAATAGATTTTCCAGGGCCAGAGAAAGGAGTTTTCCATCACCAACGGCGGTTAATCCGGGTGCTATTTTAAACACAATTTTACGTTGCGTCGCTTGGTTTTTCAAATTAGCACAAATTACGCGCGCCAATTCAGACAGGTCAACTTTCTGAAAAGCCATTTCGGTGCGTGTGATGCGGGAGAGGCGCAGCATATCATCAATTAACTGTGCCATCAATTCTGACGCATGTTGAATACGGTTCAAGTAATCCTTGCATTCATCGTTCAACGAATCATAACAGTCTTCAAGCAACACCTGGCTGAAACCCTGCATACTGCGTAAAGGCGCCCGCAGATCGTGGGAGACCGAATAAGAAAAAGCCTCCAGTTCTTTATTAGAAACTTCCAGTTCGGCCGCACGGTTTCTTAAAATATCATTTAGTTTTTTGACCTCGTCTTCGGCCAGTTTCCGCTCGGTGATGTCTTGTCCCTGGGCGATAGTGGCAATTATTTGCTTGCCGTCGTTATCGTAAACATTGGCGGAATTCCAGAGGACAGTGCGAATTTCACCGTCGACACGAAGGATGGGAATTTCCACCGCTTCCCAGCGTTCACCGGAGAGCGTACGCCGAATCTGATGGAGCGATTCGGCTTTTTTATCTTCCGGAAACAAAATCTCCAGTCCCAAACCAAGAACATCCCGGGAACTACGGCCGGTTAACCTCTCAAATGCCGGATTAAAACGTGAAATCCGGAATTGAGCATCCCAGACAATGATGGGGGCGTTCGCATAATCAAGCAGGCTGTTAAGGTAACTGCTGGTTTCCCGCAGCAGAACTTCGGCATGCTTATGTTCGGACACGTCATGCCCGTAAATCCGAATATCTTTGCGTTCGCCGAAAACATAAATCACCTGTTCATAATACTTGGCGTTAACCTCAACCTGCCGGGACAAATATCCTGATTTCAGCGGTGGCGCGGTTTGTATCAACTCTAATATCCCGGAGAGGTAAGGATGCTGAGTTCCTTTTAACGTCAGGTCAGGAAATAATTTATCGGTGGAGTGATTGCTGTACCGGACTTTCCCCATCACATCGACTTCAATAACCTGCATCGGGTTTAAGGCCGGGAAACTTGCGAGATAAACCAGTTTTTCCCGGCTTTCGATTAAAGCTTCACGAATATCCTTGCTGCGGGAATGTTCCAGAATATCCCATTTGCCTGCTTTTTTTACCAGTGCAAATTCATGGTTTCCGATAACATCTATAATTTCAGACGTGTTGCAACCGGAAAGAGCATAATTACAGAGTGCAATAATCTTAAAATTACCGATAACGTTATTAAACGCCGCGCCATAATCGGTAACGGCGCACCAGTCATTTTTTTTCCCCCAGATATTATTGGTGGCAAAGCGTAAGCCGGCATATCCCTTTTGCAGTGCCTGATTCAGTTTCTGTTCCCAAGCTTGAAGCACACGGGCACTATCAAATGAACCTGTTTTTAGATACCATTCTCGATAAGGGACGAGTTCAAACTGACCTTTTTGCAGATAATCCGGGAAACCTTTTACGGATTTCGATAATACTTTGAGCGTATCATCTGCAAGCAAATTATCAGTGGTGATACATATACAGAATTCGTTGTTTTCCAACCCGGCACGAAAATAGGGGACGAGTGTATCAACCAGCTCTTTTTTAGTACGGTAAAACTGACAGAAATGAGTGCCCCAGGGGATGTTGCCGATAACTTCGATACCGCTTTTGCGGGTTTCTACCTGCATATAACCTCGACCATCAAAATCGGATGTTGTTTCCGACAGAGTTTACACCTTTTGCAAAATATATATCTAAGTCTAAAATATATAACCGATTAAGCCCACAGTCAAGCACCGTAAATGGAAAAATCATACAAATGATATAACAAATCTATAACATTTTTCATCTTGATTAATCACAGATATTGCGAAGGAATTACAAAGAATACAGCAATTTTACAATTTTGTAATTAATTTAAGTATTATTTTATAACTTCTACACAATCGTAAGACTATTATTAAACGTATGAAATTGAATTGATGCGCGATTGGAGACAGCATGAATATAGAAACGGAGCTACGAAATGGGTGAGATGTTTTGTTTTCAATGCGAGCAGACCGCCGGGGGCACCGGGTGCACCAGGGCCGGAGTATGCGGGAAAAGACCGGAAGTAGCAATCAAACAGGACCAGTTAATAGGGGCGCTGGTGGGATTAGCGCGCGCGGCGGAAGGAAAAAATCCCGGCAAATATACAGATGAAATAATCATGCAGGGCCTGTTCGCAACCGTCACCAACGTAAACTTCGACCCGGCCAGAATCGATGAGTTGAAGAAAATGGCCGAAACGATGACCTTGAAACTGGGTGGTGCCAAAGAATACAACGGCAGTTCTATTTTTCAGGGCGACCCGGATATTGTTTCATTACGGTCAATGCTACTATTCGGACTGCGGGGAATGGCGGCCTATGCCTGGCACGCGCGCGTGCTGGGAAAAGAGAACACAGAAGTCAATACATGGCTCTACAAAGGACTGCGGTCCATCGGGGTAGAGCACACGGGAAACGAATGGCTGGCACTGCTGATGGAATTCGGGCAAGTCAATCTGAAATGCATGGCGTTGCTGGACGAAGCTAACACATCTAACTACGGCCAACCGGTGCCGACTAAAGTTAGTATGAAAATAGAAAAAGGGCCCTTTATTGTCGTTACCGGCCATGATTTGTCCGATTTAAAACAGCTGCTGGAACAAACCGAAGGGAAAGGGATAAATATATATACCCACGGGGAAATGCTGCCGGCACACGGCTATCCTGAATTAAAAAAATATTCCCAGCTAAAAGGTAATTTCGGGACGGCATGGCAGAACCAGCAAAAAGAATTCTCCGAATTACCGGCTCCGATTCTGTTTACGACGAATTGCCTGATGCCGCCAAAAGCCGCCTACATGGACAACGTATTTACCACTGCTGTAGTTGGATACCCAGGAGTGAAGCATATCCATGATAAAAATGGTAAAAAGGACTTCGCCCCGATTATCATGAAGGCGATCGAACTGGGCGGTTGGAAAGAAGGTAAACAATTTACGGGCATCAATGGTGGCACCCAGTTAACTACCGGCTTTGCCCGGAATGCGTTGTTGGGCGCTGCGGATACGATTACGGCGGCGGTGAAATCAGGAATGATTAAGCATTTCTTCTTAGTGGGAGGCTGCGACGGAGCTAAACCGGGCCGCAATTACTACACGGAGTTTGTAAAAAGAACGCCGAAAGACAGCGTAATTCTGACTTTGGCCTGTGGCAAATACCGCTTTAACGATTTGGATTTAGGAGAAATCGGCGGATTGCCGCGAATCCTGGACATGGGACAATGCAACGATGCATACTCGGCGATTCAAGTAGCGCTGGCGCTGGCAGACGCTTTCAATGTCGGGGTAAACGAACTGCCGCTAACACTGGTACTTTCCTGGTACGAACAGAAAGCTGTGGCCATACTACTGACACTGCTATCGCTCGGCATTAAAAATATATATTTGGGGCCGACGCTGCCAGCATTCATTTCGCCGAACGTGGCGAAAATACTGGTCGAAAAATTCAATTTGAAACCGATAACGACGCCGGAAGAAGATTTAAAAGCGATTATCGGTTAAAACACAAAAAATATATTTGCGAGGTGAAATATGATGGAGCAGGGAAGGGTACATAAATTCCGCAAACAGGATGGAGAAACGCCGAGTTTCAGAGCGCTACACGAGGTGCACATCACAAAAAAATTCAATTCGATTAGAAATCAGGATATCCACAAATTCGCGAATGGGCACATCGGGCAGTTTAACGGACAAATCGAGGAAAAAACCGGAATGCCTATGATGCTTTTTGAACACAGCAAAGACGCAGAGGCATTTGCCGATGAGTTGAGTGCAAAACTAAAAATACCCAGAGAGCATATTGAAATTAAGGCACAAAAGTAAAATTGTCGGTCCGATGAACCGTAAGTTGTTGGTTCAAACGTAAAAATAAATAGACGAAAGTATATTTGTTGTTTCGGCAAATCCGGCGGGTTGAGGAGATGAACAACCCGCCGGATTTTATCCTGGCATCCTGGTGATGTTAATTTTCTTTATGTTTGCTCCAATCTTCACGGGGAGTATGCCGGATATGAACGGGCACTAATTGCTTGGTAAAACCAAAAATATCCCGGCGGTAACTGCACTGCAAGCACTGTTCGAACCAACCGTCGGCGTCGCGGTCAATAAAAATGTCACCCCCACAGCGTTTACAGGATTTGAGTTCCCAATTTAACATTTTATCCAACCCCCTTTGGTCACCAGCCCCACCTCGATTCGAGCTGTTCCGGTATTTGTGTAGCCTAAAGTTTTCGTTTTTGTTCGACTTACTAAAATCAGTTTAGCATGTGAACATGAAATGACCGTTAACCTAAGATGAACTGAAGATGAATAAAAACTACCAGGTGAAACCTGGTAGTTTTTTCAATGAATCAATACATACGGAGAGAGCGTAATAAAGCTATTTGGTTTTGAATTTACCGGTAATTTCGGCCAGTTGTTCATCGCTGATGCCCTGAGGTGTATAGCCGGAGCCTTTGCACAGGAAGAAGATCGTGGCAGACTTTTCCATGATATCAATATAATCGAAAGCATCGGCGATACTGGCTGCGACGGCGGCACAGCCGTGTTTTTCCCAGAGAATAACATGGTGTTTTTCCAGCGCGGATACGGTGACATCAGCGAGGGCTTCGCTGCCGGGCAGACGATAAGGCGCGATACCAACACCGTCCGGGATAACGATTTCCACTTCCGGGTGCATGGCGATAAGCAAGTGGTCGATAATCTCTTCCTTGAGATATTTTTCAATTTGAGAAAGCGCAATCAAATGCGGCGGATGCGTGTGCAGGAAGGTGGTTACTGGTAAATTATGGCGGCGGATATACTGATGAATTTTAAGGTGAGAAATGAATTCCGAGGTCGGTTTACTGTTGATGCCTTCACCGCCCCAGAGGACCTGGTAGCCTTTAAGGTCTTCGGAAATAGTAATCAGCAGCAAATGTTTTTTAGGATTGCGGGCGACGTTGCGCATGGCCGCGCCAGCGACTTTGACGATAAAACTGCGGCCGGCAAGTTCAGACTGCGCAAAAGCCATGGGGATGGTCAAAAACTGGTTGCCGTTCTTCATATCGCGGGGTAACAAAGTGGTAACATCAACAGTGAAATTACCGGCATTGCGTTCCGCCCAGCCCCTTTCCCACATGTAGCCGGATACTTCGGCAATTTCGTCAACAACATCCTGTAATTCCTGGTTCAATAAAATTTCGAGCACATTCATCTCCAATAATCCCTGGAATAAGCAAAACGCAATTCCAAATATATTTATCGAGATTTAAAAGCGTGGTTTAGCAACCAAAGATATTATAGCAGATGAGATAAAGAACGGGATATTAAGAATCTTATTTTCCGGCAAAGCAAAGGCAGCGGTAAAATGGAGCGGCATCAGAGGACACATTATTCCGTATTGACAGGCATAGACTATCAGACAAAATTAGAGATTGCTGCGTCATCCGCCTGAGGCGGATTTCTCGCAAAGGAAGCGTGGAAGGCTGGAAACCCCTGTATAAAACCTTAAATTTCACTTTGCCTGACCCGAAATTATAGACTGATAAGCTTTACCGACCGGGGATAGTTGATTATTGGACATCGCGAGTTTGGCGGATTGATTCTGGGACGTGGTTATCTGGCTGTCAACCGCTGTGTTCTGAGTATCGGTTAACGGCGGGTACACAGGCACCGATTTTAAAGAATTATAATCCACCAGAGAAAACCAATTATAAAATCCGAAAGCACTGACATAATCGAAATGCTTAAAGTTGGCCAGGTCGGATAATATCTGTAAGGCCTGGACGTCGAGGGGCGACCAAAAACTAAACATATCGCGGACCCGCATATCGGTAATTGAATCACCGTTTTCTGTCAGACCGACCAGTGTCGCAGACTTATCAAACCAAAATTCGGACATCGTGACGCCTTTGCCGGCGGCATGAGCCATATCGGCGATTTGTTCCGCAATGGCAACTTCGCCCAACTGGTTAACCCCCGGTTGGAAATTATAAAGATGCGTATCGATTTTATCCAGGCCGGGAATAGCAACGAGCCCCGTAAAATACGATTTCCAATCAGGCTGCCAGGTGCCTGCCCCGGAACCGATAAGTATTGAGGTATGCAGCCCGGATATATTGGCGTTGTTCAGGTCGTTGACGAACTGGTTAATCATAACAACATCCTGTGAGGCATTATTCAGTTCGGGACGGTAATCGTTTATCGCATCCGTCTGGGGTTCGGCCTGTAAAATCAGGTAATCAGGTTTGATTTGCTGCGCGATGATGATATTATTCTGGCTGCGCATCTGCTCATAAGCAGTAAAACTCAAAGTTTTATAGTAAGGACCGGGATTGAAAGAGGAATCGCTGCTGATGTAATAAGTGAGCAGCGGATTAGCTTCGACAATCATTTTCAGACCGTACTGATGAATCGCCTGCACGAGAGACTGATAATAGTTGAGCCAGGATTGCACGGTTTGCTGGGCCTGAACTGCTGTTTGACCGGAAAAGATATAGAAGTTGGGGTCAAAGACGGGGCAGCCGATTTCGACGGTGACTGCTTTTACCCCCATCGCAGCTTCGCCATTCAATTCGTTCAGCATCGCCTGCTGTTCGCTGCTTTGCAGGATACCGGGGCCGGCATTGGTATCGGCGGTAACCAGCTCGGCGGCATAATTTACCGGATAGGAACTACCGTTCCACTGCGAGGTAATCTGGCTGAAATTGGAGGTGACATAACTTTGCAACTGGCTGTAAAGGGATTGATAAAGGGTGGGAACCGGCGCATTAGATATGGCAGTGCCTGTGGTTGACGGGAGAATCGTTGTGGGAGCGGGGGTAGAGGAAAAAATCGTGCCGGTAATTGTTGTAGTTGAAGATAGCGTAACAGCAGCCTTGGTTAAGGTGGTAGAAGGGGAGGATAGAGAAACTGTGGTAGTTATTGTCGAAGAAGGAGAAATTGAAGTTCCGGACGGAGTCGTTGGTGTTGTAACCGTTGATGAAGTCGTGGCAGTCGCAGTTTGACAACCGGCGAACAAAATACAGCAGATTAAAGACGAAACCAGTAATAGTTTGAAATATTTATCCATAGGATTCACCTCGACACTTAAGTTATAATACATCTTTAAGTAATTGATACATAATGAAAGAATAACAGGGAATTGTTAAAACGACGCCGGAAATTTGTAAATTCGCGGTAAAATAATAAACTTCCCACGACCTTACGGTCGGGGTATTAAATGAACTCAAACTTCGTTTGCCCTGTATCTTTCTGGCCTTGATTTTCAATGTACGCTTGAATTATCGCTTCGTCGACACCTACCGTCGAAACGAAATATCCGTCTGACCATATTCCATCTGTGCCCCAATATACTTTGGTCAAGAATGGGAATTTTTGCTTTAATTCATGAGACATATTTTGTTTTATTATCCCTACTGCTTTCCCTACGGCCATCGTTGGCGGAATCGATACCAACATATGTATATGGTCTTTATCATGATTTACTGTCTTTATCCTTATTAACGGGTAATGTTCTGTAATTCCTGCCAACTCTTTCTCGAAATGTGCAAAAATTCCTTCGTTAAACACTTTTCGACGGTATCTTGTTACTAACACGATATGATAATCACATGTATAAACACAGTGAGCTAGATTTATAAATTCCATATCGCATATTATACTCCTACTCGAAAGATACAGGGAGAACTCCATCCCTCGACCTTACGGTCGGGGTATTAAGTAAGGAACAATAAATTCTTTCTAATAATATTTCGGACTTACTAAGAAATGATTTTCTATAACCATTGCGATGGGAAATAACAAAAGAGAGTTAACTTTACAAGATAATTGGCTTGGTATAACATTGTTGGCAAGAACGTAGAAACACACGTCAATGCATCAAGCAAAACAATATTCAGGAAGGAAGTGCGATGGCAAAAGCAAGCGGAAACTGGTGGGAAAAACTGGGAAAGCCACAATACGGCGGTGAACTGACATACCGGTTAAACAGGAAAATCGTAAACCTTGACCCGTATAACGGCGTACACCTCACGCAGATACACACGGCGTGGATGGAAAAACTCTTTGTGGACGATTGGACGCTGGACCCGAAAATCTTTGATTATGTGCGAAATTTGCGTCCGAACGAATATGTCAAGGGCCATCTGGCGGAAAGTTATGAATTTACCGACCCGAAAACTTTCACAGTGCACCTGCGTAAAGGGATTCACTGGCAAAATATTCCGCCGGCGAACGGACGGGAACTGACAGCGGACGACATTGCATTTCATTTTCATCGAATGTACGGCCTGGGGAGCGGATATAACAAGCCAAGTCCGGCCCGGGCGGATGTGGCGGCTTTTAAAAAGCTGTTATCGGTGGTATGCCCGGATAAATACACCGTGGTTTTTAATTGGGGGACCACGAACCGCGAATTGATTATTGACGCGCTGCAGGAAGTGGGGACGACGTTGTGCATCGAGTGCCCGGACGTGGTGAAAAAATACGGCGATACCCAGGATTGGCACCATGCCGAAGGTACCGGCCCCTGGATTTTGAAGGATTTCGTCGCGGATAATCACGCTTATCTGGAGCGGAACCCGAATTACTGGGGTCACGACGAGCGGTATCCGCAGAATAAACTGCCGTATGCGGACAAATTGACATTAAGAATTATTCCCGACCCGAAAGAAGCGCTGGCGGAGATGCGCGCCGGCAGAATTGACGCCGTAGACCAGATATCACCGTTACTGGCGATGGAAATGAAGAAATCCAATCCGGAAATCATCCAGATATCGATGCCGCAAACCGCAGTAACAATCGATCCCAGGCATGACAAACCGCCGTTTAACGATGTGCGAGTGAGAGCGGCTATGCAGATGGCAATTGACCTGCAGGCAATTTCAAAAGATTATTACAAAGGAACGGTCGAACCGATCCCTTCGACGCTGACGGGACGGGAATTAAAGGGATGGGGTTTTCCCTATGAAATTTGGCCGCAGGAATTGAAAGACGAATACGCCTATAATCCGCAGAAAGCGAAAAATCTGCTGGCAGCAGCGGGATATCCCAACGGATTTAAGACCAACATCGTGGCCAATACTTCGGCAGACATGCAGTTGCTGAACATCGTGAAGGGTTATTTCGCTGTAGTGGGTATCGATATGGAAATCCGGCCGATGGAATCCACGGATTGGACAGCATTTGTGGTGACCAACCGCAAACACGACCAGTTGGCTTACGCGGCTGTAAATCCCTACGGTCACAGTTACGAACCGATCCGGCAACTGAACCGGCTGCATACCGGCTATTCGTCCAACCACATGATGATCAGCGACCCGGTTTTCGACGCCTACCTGCCAAAAGCGGCGGCAGCCGCCAGCGAGGACGAGCTGAAGCAAATATTAAAGGACGCAAACGAACGGGTGGCCCGGCAGCATTTCGCGATTTCTTTGCTGAAACCGATGCAATATTCGCTGCACCAGCCGTGGTTTAAGGGGTATCACGGACAATTCGGCTCGGTATGTTCCCCGGCGGGCAGCCCGCAGTTGCTGTTCTTCTACCCGGCGCGGTTTTGGATTGACCATGATTTGAAAAAGAAGATGGGGCATTAATCCAATTTTCCGAAAAAGACAACGTATCGCGGGGGCTGGCATAAAACCAGCCCCTGTCTGTGTGATAATGACGTCCCAAGATTCGGGTAATTTTCTCATCATACGTTCGAGTCGCTCCGTACTGTAGCCATCTGATGACGAGCAGACTTAGAGCGTCAAAAAATATAGTTATCATAAAAAATAATTGTATTTGTAACCAATTATGGGCGGTCGGGTTTTTAGCCCGACCGTATCGTGAGCACCATTTTTCAATAAATATGTTGAATTATTGTAACGCAGTAATTTTATCAGGCACCGGTTAAGTAATTTCTATAATAAATGTGCTAACAAATTTTGGGAAACAGGTTATATATGTAACAAAAGAGAAGGCCTCGGTAAAGGAGGCCTTCTCTTATTGATATTGGGTTTATAACAGAATAAGTTTAGTGAGAGGTAACCCAATAGCGAGCCATGTAGAAACCGGATTGCCATGCGCCGTTTTGTCCGTTGTAGCCCTTAAGCCACGGTTGCACAAAAGAGTAGAAGTTGGGTGAAACAAGAGATACTCCAAAGTGCTGCTGGGCAACATAGAGGTTAGCCTGAGCCACAATATTCTTAATGGTGGGAACATCGGTGGCGGCAATGGCCGCGGGGTAGAAGGCGTCAAACGTCGGGTCGCTGACAAGACTGTAGTCGCCGCCGTACCCGGTGCGGAACAACTGCAGCTGCCGGACCGGGGAATAAGCGTTCCCGAACGGGCGTCCGTCGCAGAAGCTCATGGCAGTAGATTTCTTGTTGCTGATGCAATATGTCCCCCATGAAGCATTATCCATCAGTGTGACGTTGACGGTAATGCCAATCGCTGCAAAATTGCTGACCATAATTTGCATCAGGCTAAGGTCGGAAGTATTGTTTGCCACGCAGGTGGTTGTAAACCCGTTGGGGTAACCGGCCTGTGTCAGAAGCTGTTTAGCCAGCGTCGGATTATAGGCAAACTGCGCCTGTAAATCGGCCGGCCAACTGGTATACGGGTCGCCCCAACCGCCGCCCATGGTACTCAAGGTTAAAGATTGAGGAATGGCAGAAACGGTGCCGTTGTAGTAAGTCTGGGCAATTAACGGCAGGTTCTGGGCTAATTGACAGGCCTCGCGGACCTGGAGGTTGTTAAAAGGTGCCTGAGCGTTGCAGAGGGCCATACCTTCGGCAGCCTGCGGGATAGCGACCTGCACGATGGAAGGATTGGTAGTCGTCATGGCAGTAGCTGCCTGGATGGAGTTGCCTTCTACCAGGTCGATTTTACCGGTACGAAGTGCGGCCAACGCAGTTGGGACGTTAGAAATAATCAGAACATGGACGCCATTAGCATAAGGCAGTTGATTCGCAGGATGACGTTCATCGAATCCCCAATAAGTGGGATTGCGGACAACAGTCGCGGAACTGCTATCTACAAAGTCGGTTAAGATAAAGGGCCCTGTGCCGATGGCATGGTGCCAATCGTTAAGGTTACCCCACAGAGATACAGCTTCCTGAGCGACGTAATCCTGAGAGGCGGTGCCTTCATCCAATTGGGTTTCCAAAATGTTTTCAACATTGCCGTTGGTCCAGTGGAAATCCACTGTCCAGGGAGCGGTAATCGTAACCGAGTTCATTGCTGCGCGGGATATGACATCGGAACTGGCATAGGGGCTGGGGGTGGTGAAACCGCCGCCCAGACCATACATGCGGTCCATGTCATAAACGACATCGGCAGCAGTGAACTGACGTCCGTTGACCGGGGCGATATTCTGCCAATAAACATTTTGCCGCAGGACAACGACGAAATCGTTGACATCAGGCATTGACCAGCTTTGAGCAAGACTGCCAACCAAATCTTCCGGTGGGCGGAAAATAAACTGGAAGGCGAATGATGATGGATTGATTGTCCAGTTGTCGGCATCCATCTGTTGTAAATACATAGTAAGAATGTTCGTGCCGCCCGTGTAATACGGGTCCCATTGAACTAGGTCCCCGGTTTGTGAAACAGTGATTGTCCCGCCGTATTGCGGTGTTCCCAGGCTGTCCCACCAGTTGCCGGTGGAAGTGGTAGTGACATTGGATGTTGCCGGGGTGGAAGTAGTAGTCGATACGGGGATTGTTGCAACGGACGTGGAAGTGGTGGTCGTTGGTGTTACGACCGTGGATGTGGTTGTGGTTGTAGTTGTGGCGTTTGTGGTCGTTGTTGCCGAACTGCATGATGCCAGCAAAATCGCTGCAACTAACATCAAGGATAAACCAAACCAGATAAATTTGCGTTTCACCTCAATTTACCTCCCTTTTTATTTTTTTGTGACGATTTAGAGAACACTTTATCATTAGCTCTACAATTTGTCAAGGTAAAATATTGAATAAATAAGTATCAAAATAATATAATCAATTACACTCAAATAGTTGTACAATATTAGATATCAAATAATAAAATATTTTTAGTGTAAACCATGCAGGAGTTTTAAAATATTA
The DNA here is from genome assembly GCA_963772985.1 of uncultured Chloroflexia bacterium. Lineage (GTDB taxonomy): Bacteria > Chloroflexota > Dehalococcoidia > Dehalococcoidales > Fen-1064 > Fen-1064. The sequence goes on along the minus strand of CAVYZP010000031.1, from coordinate 79,165 downwards.
AAAATATTTCAGTTTACCGGCGAAAAAATGTGATATATTAGTTGCAATAAAGTTGGCAGGGAGGCAAATTAAATTGAAAGGCAAAATAATTAAGTTCGCTGCTTATTGTCTTACGATTGGATTATTGGCCGTCCTGATTACCGGTTTGACGGCATGTGCCGCTAAAACAACGGTACCGACGACAACGGCGAAAGCTGAAATCGTTTCCATTGCAATCACGCCCAGTGATCCCCCTGACTTAACTGTTCATAACAACCTGCAGTTAACTGCTACTGCGACTTATGCCGACGGTTCAACCGGAGATATCACCAATTCCGCAACCTGGACAGGTTTTAACAATACGGTGCTAACCGTTTCGGTGAGGGGTTCGGTGTACGGTGTATCCGCCGGCAGCGCGAAGGTCAACGCGGCCTTGAGTGGAATTACCAGCTCACCGGTGCTGGTAACGGTGGTTGCACCTTAATTTAAAACGAATATATGTTAAATATTTGTTTATTATTTAGCGCTTTGACCAAGAATTCGGCAATGCGAAATAACAGTAACAAGATACCAAACTGCAAAAGACATAGAGCGCGATTTTTCAAATATACCGATTTCGGTTTATTGGATGCAGAACTTTAGTTAATGTAAAATGTTTAAAATATTATGTGAGGAGGCAATTAGTTGAAACGAGGCTACGCGGATACCCCGGAAGGGCAGGTGCATTACCGCACGGAGGGCAGCGGTGAACCATTACTGCTGTTGCACAAAGCCGGGTTATCATCCGATGAATTTACCGAAATGCTGCCGTTCCTGGGTAAAAGCTACCGGGCGATCGCGATGGATGTGCTGGGCTACGGCAACACCGATTTGCCGAAGCAGGAACCGGAATTTGATGATTATGTCCGGAACATCATGCATTTTATTGACGCGATGAAGCTCAAAAAGGTTAATATTACGGGACATCTGCTGGGCGGGTCGTTCGCAATGGAAATCGCTGCAACCCATCCCGAACGGGTTAATAAACTGATTTTGTGGGACGGTATTTTCCTGGACGAAACTGAACGGAAGGCGACACAGGACGAATATGCCAACGAACACGTGGTATTAAAAGACGACGGCACACACATGCTGGAGGTTTGGAAATCACGCGGGGGAAAACCGGGGGCCAATTTACCGTCGGTGAACCGGTCTACGATTGAGTATTTGAAATCCGGTTTGGGTGAAGGCACGGGCGCGTCTCACCGGGCGCTTTTCTCATATAACCCCGAATCGCAGCTTCCGAAAATCAAAGCCCCGACATTACTGCTGTACAGCAGCCCGAAAAGCTCGATGTTGGTGCGGGTTGACGCCATGAAAGCGGCGATTAAAAACAGCGAAGTCAAGATTTTAAACGGTGTTAATCCCTGGGAAAAACCGGGAGAATTAGCGCAGGTTATGATTGACTTCCTGAAAAAGTAATTTCAACTTACGTCTTTGTTTACAAAATTAAATAAATTAAAGGGGCTGGGTTAAAAACCCAGCCCCTTTTTGTTAAGGATAACTAAACGGAAGCGATTTTATTGAGCGTTTTTCACCGCCGCATTAATCCAAAAACGGGCAGCATATGTATTTACCAGGTTACCGAAAGCGGCATTTTGTCCGTTGTAACCTACGAGCCAAGGCTGGCAAAGGCAATACCCTGTGGGCGTTACCAGACTAATTAAAATGTGCTGCTGGGTAACGTACTGGCAAGCCTGCTGAACGTACCCTTTGATACTGGTAATATCGGTGGCGGCCATCGCATTGTTATAAATGGCGGTGTATACCGGGTCGTTCCAGCCTTCAAAGTTAACCGAGTTGCCGGGAGTGAATTCAGGCAAGACACGAAGCGGCGCAAGGATACGCCCGATTAAGCCGACGCCCCGCTGAGCGAGACCGTTCCAGGCCGGGGTGGTAACAAAAGAGTTAATAGTAGCGGAAACCATCGAGTTCAGTGTGATGTTAATCCCGACAGCGGCTTCTTCCGACTGCACGATACTCAACAAATCCGCGTCGTTATTGGAATCGAAATACAAAGTCGTGCTGAAGCCATTGGGGAAACCGGCAGCGGCAAGCAGTGCTTTGGCATTAGTCGGGTTGTAGGCGTATTCAGCCTGCTGAGCGGCCGGCCATTGCGCATATGGCCAACCCCAACCGGCGATGTAATAAGAGACCAGGGTTTGGGGATTAGGGTTAGCGGTGCCCTGATAGTAACTACTGGCGATTAAAGGCAAATTCAAGGCTTGCTGCATGGCGATACGCACATTGATATTATTAAAAGGAGCTACCGAACTCTTGGGCAGGATATCCAAAGCGGCGGCCGGGAGTTTAATAATATTAATGCTGGGATTGGTCTGCTGTAAACCGGCCATGACTGTCGGGGTAAACTGGGCGTTACTGCCCATATAATCAATTTTACCAACGCGCATCGCGGCCAATGCGGTGGAGGTATTGGGGATAATAAGAACGGTCATGCCGCTTATATAAGGGAGCCGGTTCTGGGGGAATCGTTCGTCGTATCCCCAATAGGTAGGGCTGGCGGTTAATTGCATAGCGGTGGCGTCAACCCAGTCAGACAAAATGAAAGGGCCCGTACCGGACTGATTATGCCAGGTATTGGTACCGTTACTGGCGACAACGTCTTCGGATGGGATAATAACGTTGACGATACTGGCCTGTTGCATATTTTCGGCAATGGACTCCGGGTTCGTGTTTACCCAGGTGAAAGATACGGTATATTTGTCAATGGCGGTAACAGATTTGATGGAAGCCTGCGGCGAAGTTGCCCAGATGGGAGCGGGGGCTGTGAAGCCATCCCCTAAGCCGAGGTTGCGGTCGTAACTGTAAACAACATCAGCCGAAGTAAGCTGACGGCCGTTAACCGGCGCTATATTCTGGAAATAGACATTTTGTTTCAGTGTAATAATAAAGGTGTTGATATCCGTCGGGGAAAATTGCCAGGTAGCGGCGAGGCAGCCGGCAGCATAATCAGGAGGACGGAAGCTGATGTTATAGGCAAAAACAGATGGGTTCAACGTCCAATTATCGGTAAAAGGCTGTTCCTGCCAGGCGAAATTCCAGGAAGTGTTGGTAGTCCCCAGGATCGGGTCGAAAGTGAGGATGTTGCTGTTGGAGGCGATTGTGATATGACCGCCGTACTGCGGTGTGCCGAGGTTATCCCACCAGTTGCCGGTGGAAGTGGCGGAAACGCTGGTGGTAACTGTTGATGTAGGTCCCCCGGTGGAAGAAGTTGTCGTGTTTACCGGTGCTGAAGTGGTGGTGGTCATAACAGTTGTGGTTGTTACCTGAGTTGCAGTAGTGGCGGTGGTAGTGGTTGACTGCGAACAGGAAGCCAATACCAGCGAGATTACCAGGAAAAACGCAAGGGCAAATAATATTGGCCGTCTTTTCATATGAACCTCCTTTTTTATTTGAGACGCCAGACAAATCAAAGACAGATTATGAGTGTTATTCGGTACTGAATCTGCCCCAGATTGCAAAAAGTTTATCATAAGGTATCACTGTTGTCAACAGGAAAATGAATGTACCATTGAGTGTTCCCGGACGAAGAAAAGGGGTTAATCATTAGGTTGCCGCGTGAATAATAACAACTATGAAACAAATATAATATTTTGAGATTATTTCCTGTTGCTTTTTATCTTTTGTTTCACTATGATATGGGTACAAGCAAAAGGGTCCACTTCAATATCTCATCTTTGCCGGAAAGTCAGAATAGCGCAACTCGGCATTTTACCTCGGATTACGGGAAATAATCAGGAGGTGTAATATGACACAGAAAGCCCTTTCTGACAGGCTGATGGATTTATGCAGCCAGCACGCCGATGAAATTGCGGAACAATGGCTGCAATCCATCCTTAAAAACTCGCATACATCTACTTTTGTCTGCAACCCGCGTGAAAGCTGCCTGCGGCACGCATCTTTTATTTACAAGAATCTGAGGCGGATGTATTTTGCTGAGAATCCTTACAAAGAAGTACTGAGCATAATGGATGCGACCGGCTACGCGGAGGAGCAATACAGCCGGCGCGTACCGTTGTCCCAAGCGGTATATGCATTAATCATGATGCGTCGGTATGTCTGGCTTTATGCCGAAACTTCTGACCTGTTTAACACGACCTCCGATATGTATCTGGTTTTACAGAGTTCAAACCGCATTTTACTGCTATTTGATTATGCAGTTTATATCCTGATTGAAAAATACGAAAAAATGGCGAAAAAGTAAAACGGGAAGAAAGTAAAAATGTATAAGAAAATTATCGTGCCGCTGGACGGCTCGGAACTGGCGGAATGTGTAATCCCTCATGTAGAAGGTATATTTAAAGGGATGGGAACAGAAGAAGTGATCCTGATAACGGTGATGGAAAGAGTGGTGAATTTAACCCCGAAAAACAGCAATGGGGAAAAAGCCGCAGAACAGGATTATTTTGCACCGGATATCGCTTTCAGCGACCGGCCGTATACCGGGCGCAAGTTTGAATTCGATGCTTCGCTGAAAGTACCGTTAGTCACCGGCAAAATGCTGAAACAGGGCCAGCGCTACCTGGCGGAAGTGGCCGAAGGTCTGGAAAAAAAAGACGTCAAGGCCGGAATTACGGTACTAATGGGAGAAGCTGCCGAACAGATTGTGGATTTTGCCCGCAGTGAAAACGCGGAACTGATAATCATGGCCAGCCATGGGCGTTCCGGGTTCAGCCGGTGGGCAATGGGCAGCGTGGCCGAGAAGGTATTCCACGGCAGCAGCGTTCCGATATTGCTGGTAAAGGCAAAAGCGGAAGAGAAAGAATAACGTAGGATTTTAAATTAAAGCGAGTATTTAACCGAAGGGAACAGCTTTAAATCGGTGTGGGGCAGGAACAAAGCGGCGATAAATTCATTCATGAAAGGCGTGTAGTTGGATAGCTCGACGTTGGTCATGCGGCGGGCAATTTTAAGCGAATCTTCAAATGCGGTAATTGATGTTAACGTCAGCCGCGCCCCGGTGAGCGAACTGTTGCCGATAAACTGAATCCGTTTCACATCAATGTCCGGAATCAATCCGATAGCGATGGCTTTAGGGATATTCAAAGAACTGCCGAACCCGCCGGCGACATAAATATTTTCCAGTTGGTCGAAGCTGAGCCCGACGTAGTCTACCAGCGACTTAATCGCGGCAAAGATGGCCCCTTTTGATTTTATCAGATTGGCGATTTCGGATTCTGATAAAGATATCGTTTCGCCGGTTTCCGTTTCATCCTCGAAAGCAAAGATAAAGCGTAATTCCCCGTCCGTTTTTATCAAACGTTTGGATTTGACCGCGTCGCTGAACTTGCCGTGCGGTTCGATGATGTGATTCCGGACCAGTTCGTAAACGGCATCAATCAAACCGGAACCGCAGATGCCGCGTGGTTTGGCTTTACCGATGGTTTGATAAGAGACATCGCCATCATTAATTTCTATTTTTTCAATTGCTCCTTTCACAGCCCGCATGCCGTTACGCGCTCCGCCCCCTTCAAAAGCGGGCCCGGCAGAGGCGGAACAGCAGACCAGCCACTCGTTGTTGCCGATAACGATTTCCCCGTTAGTTCCAACATCAATTAAACAGCGGATTTCCGGTTTGTCAGCCATACCGCAGGCGAGGACGCCGACCACAATATCGCCGCCGACATAACTGGCGATGCTGGGGGCGACTTCAAGGATGCCTTCGGGATTTATTTCAATACCCACTTCCCGCGCGAATATTTGGGGGTAAACCGTGGTTGTGGGAACATATGGTTCCAGGCGGATCGAACATGGAGTCATGTTCAGCAAGAAATGGCTCATCACAGTATTCCCCGCCGCAACAACAGCAGTAATATCGTGAATCTTAACATCGTTTTCCACAGCCAACGCCTGCGCCAGACTGTTGATATTGGTAATTACGGCCTGATGGACCGGCGCGAGGGAACCGCGGACACAGGCGAAAATCATACGGGAAATCACATCTTCCCCGAACCGGGCCTGCAGATTGTGACTGCCTTTAACTGCGACCACCTTACCTGTTTTGAGATTGACCAGCTGTACAACCACGGTGGTGGTGCCGACGTCTACGGCCATGCCAAAATGATTGGCGGTGGTATCGCCGCTTTCAATTTGCAATATGCGGCCTATGCCGTTATGGCGGGCAAATGTTACCGTGACTTTCCAGTGATGGGCGCGTAGTTTTTCGGTCAGGTTTTGCAGGCAGAGCAGCGAAATCTCAAATTTTTCGTAGCTGCTGATTTTTTGCAATTCGCGGGTAATGCGGTCAATATCGGACACGTTATCTTCCAAAGTTGGAATGGGCAATTCCAGATAGACTTTTTTCACCAGCGGGTCAAAATGAAAAACCGTATGCTGCAGGTTTTTTTGCAGCACGATATCTTCCGGTCCACTGTACGCCAAGGAGGTACCTTCCAGTTGTATTTTTTCCTGCTCCACAGCAGATTTCGGCGGGATGAGTACCACCAGATTATCTGTTATTCTTGTGCGGCAGGCCAATACATACCCATGCTCGATTTCATCTTTGGTAAAGAACGAAATGGCATTTTTATCCGCCATGGCTATGCCATGGATTACCTGGAGCCGGCACTCGCCGCACAGGCCGTCGCCGCCGCATAGGCTGTCAATTATAATTCCGGCTTCAGCTGCGGCGGACAGCAGCGTAACGCCGTCCGCAACTTTTATCTTTTTGTTATCCGGTAAAAAAGTAACCGAATATTCCGCCATAATTCCTTCCTGATGCGTCGTTAAACCGGCTGTATCATGCAGGGTGTTTTAACAATCAGTAGCAGTATGATACAATCAAAACTACCTGTTTGGCAAATATGATTACCATCTTCCTGACGATTCAGTTAATTGGGAGGGGAAAATATGAACTGGGTTGATATCATCATCATCGTTTATCTCGCCATTTCGGTGTTGACCGGATTAATGGAAGGGTTGATACGTACTGTGCTGTCCATAATCGGCTTGATTGTAGGGATTATCCTGGCAGCGCATTTTTATATCCAACTGGGGAACGTGCTCACTTTTATTTCCAACAAAAATGCGGCGAACATCGCTGCGTTCGTGATTATTTTAGTGGCGGTAATGATTGTTGCTGCCATTATCGGTACGATATTACACTCGATAGTCAAGAGTATCATGCTGGGCTGGGTGGATAAGCTGGGCGGAGCTGTAATCGGATTTATCCTGGGGGTGCTCTCTATCAGCGCGATACTGGCCGTAATTGTGAAATACGATAACGTCAGCGTGATTACCAATTCCAAGTTATCCGGATTTTTTCTGAACCAATTTCCGGTAGTGCTGAAATTAATGCCGAGCAGTTTCAGTAGTATCAAGAACTACTTTAAATGATACTACTTTACATAATCCATAAGTTTGTTTTCGATCAGGCGTTCCCGCAGATGGAAAAGGGCACTGACGGCCGCGCGCTCCACTGAATCGGACCGGTTAATCATGAATTGCTGCGTCCAGCTTTTCGTACCGAAAGCATCGGCCACGCCAACATAGACAACATCGGACTGGTTGGACAGGGCGCGTTGACAATCTACCCCGGTAATGCTTAAACCGATATCGGCGGAGAAGCGGTCTTTGATTGCTTGTGCCATGGCTTCTGCTACCGGACCGCTTACGGGATCGGTAACGGGAAACCCCAACCCTATGTCAGCTAAATCTGATTTAACGATGATGCCGCCGCGATAGAAACGCAGGCTGAGAGTGGAATTGCTGATAATATGTCCCAGTAAACCGCCGGTGAACTGCTCAATAGTAGCCAAAGTCAGGCCTTGATGACTCAACGCCTGCCCGACAACCCCTTCGAGGGTGTCTTCACCGGTACCCCAAACGTAAGGCGCCAGTTTTTCCTTAATACCTTTTTCGGCGACATCCAGTAAATGCGAGGCATTACTGCCCTTAGCGATTAAACGTAACTGGATGCCGTCCGGTTTGGCGTATATCCCAAGCGTTAGATTATCGGTTTCGAAATATGGCTGTACCAGTTCGCCGACTTTAGCTTCCTGCATGGAAAAAGTTTTTATCGTCCTTGCCTGGATGACATCAACCGGGAAACGGGTTTTAAGCCGTGGAAGGACTTCATTCTGCCACATCGGCAGCATTTCGCGTGGAGGACCGGGCATCACGGCGATAACTTTGCCGTTTTTTTCGACCCACCAGCCGGGCGCGGTGCCCCTGGGGTTGGGCAAAGACGCCGCCGAAGGAATGCGCATCGCCTGCTGGAGATTTGACAGCGGCATTTCCCGACCCATGCGGATGAATTGTGCTTTGAGTTCGTTAACCAGGTCCTGGTCGGTGAACAGTTCTTCTTCGAGCACTAATGCAATCGCTTCACGGGTGAGGTCATCCTGGGTTGGGCCCAGCCCGCCGGTAGTAATAATGACCGAAGAACGGCTCAGGGACTGACGGATTATTTGCGCCAGTTTCTTGATGTCGTCGCCGGAAGTGGTGATGCGCTGCAGTTCGATGCCGATGAGCGGCAGCTGTGAAGCGATATATACGGCGTTGGTATCGGTGATTTCACCGCGGAGCAGTTCCGTGCCGATGGAAATAATTTCTGCTTTTACGTTTTTATTCATGATAAATGCCTCGCTATTATGTGATGCCTTCAAATTATTCTAGCTGTTTTGTACGCAAGTTGCACTTTATTTCTTTCACATGGGTTACTGCAAAGAATATAATGAAAAGAGATAAATAAGGAACAGGAAGATAATTTGCGCACCGACGATTTTGATTATAAGTTGCCCCAGGAGTTGATTTCCCAAAAACCCATCGAACCGCGGGATACGTCCCGGCTGCTGGTGCTGAACCGGCAAACCGGTATAATTGAGCACCGACATTTTCAGGATATACTGAATTTTTTGCAGGCCGGGGATGTGATGGTATTTAACGATAGCCGCGTAATACCGGCGCGTTTATCGGCAAAGAAAACCGGCACCGGCGGCATCGTGGAAATACTTTTATTAAAACGGCTGGAACCAAACCGCTGGGAAACGCTGGTAAAACCAGGACGGCGTGTTAAAAAAGGGGCTTTGTTAGAACTCTCAAACGAAAACAGAAACATTGTAGTGAATGCTGAAGTGACTGAAGAAGGGGAAAACGGCATCCGCGTCATTAAATTTTCCGATGAGACGCTGCTGGCGGAATTGGGACAGGTGGCGTTGCCGCCCTATATCCACGAACCGTTAACCAACCAGAACAGATATCAAACCGTATATGCCGACCGGCAGGGGAGCGTAGCAGCACCGACGGCAGGACTGCATTTTACCGAAGATTTACTGGGAAAGATAAGAGCGAAAGGCGTGCAATGCTGCTTTGTTACTTTGCATGTCGGGCTGGATACCTTCCGGCCTGTTCAGGAAGATAATCCGTTGGAACATCGCATCCATCAGGAATTCGGAGTGGTGCCGGCAACAACGGCAGAGAGCATTAATCTGGCCAAGCAATCAGGCAAGCGCGTGATATGCGTGGGTACAACCAGCGTGCGGCTGGTGGAAGCAGCCGCGCAAAAAAGCAGTGGCGATGTACAACCCTTTGAGGGCTGGGTGGATTTGTTTATTTTGCCGGGATATCAGTTCCGGGTTGTGGACTCAATGATTACGAATTTTCACCTGCCGAAATCGACGCTGCTGATGCTGGTCTCGGCGTTTGCCGGCAAGGAACTGATTGATAAAGCTTATCAAACCGCAATCTCTGAAAAATACCGCTTTTACAGTTTCGGCGACGCGATGCTGATTCAATAATCAAACCATTTTATTATCATTTATTTTCTAATCAATCAGCTCAAGGTATTTTGAGTTAAACACAAGCGTGCTTGCGTATTGACATCAACTCATAACAGTACTATCATGATTACAAAATACACAGGAGGTTTACTCATGCCAAAAATCGTACTCATCGGAGTGGGAAGTTATGTCTTCGGGAGGGACATAATTTCGGATATCATGCTCTATCCCGCACTTAAAGGCAGCACACTCAGTTTGATGGACATTGACAAAGAAAGACTGGACCTGTTCACTGCTTACGCTAAAAAACTGGTGCAGCAGCAAAAAGCTGATCTGAAAATCGAGTCTACGATGGACCGGCGGGAAGCCGTAGACGGCGCCGATTATGTGATTATTTCAATCCGGTCCGGCGGCTGGCCGGTGCATAATAAAGACCGTGAGATTACGATGAAACGCGGCCTTGAAATCCAGTCGGATGCGATGGGTGTCGGCGGAGTCTTTTCAGGTTTACGGCACATCCCCGATGTACTGGATATCTGCCATGACATGGAAGAGGTTTGTCCCGACGCATGGCTCTTAAATTATTCCAACCCGATGGCCATGATCTGCTGGGCGATTAACGATTATTCCAAAGTTAAAAATGTCGGGCTGTGCCCGAATCCGACCGGACAATCGGAACGGTTCGGGACCATGGCCGGGGTGCCGGCGAAAGATGTCTGGTATACGGTCGGCGGACTGAACCATCAATCCTGGCTGCTGGAAATAAAATATAAGGGCGAAGATCTTTATCCCCGGCTGCGTGAGATGGTGGATAAAATCAAGATTTCCGACGAGCATGAAAGCTCCCCCGGGAAAGAAAGCGCCGTGGAAGTGGAAATGTTCAAAACTTTCGGTTATTTCAGCACCGGTTTCGGCCACCTGACGATATCGTTACCATACTTCCGCAGAAAACCGGAACTGCTGGAAAAATATAAACTCGGCGATCAGAGCCGGGAGTATGTCATTCCATTAATCGAAAAACAGGCTGAAGACTTGAGAAACGACCTGAAGAGCGGAAAAATTTTCGACCTTGGCGAACACAGATATACCGTAATTGCGGTCAGCGCCATCAACGCCATGGAAACCGGCAACCAGATACGGATTTTCGGGAACGTGAAAAATAACGGCCTCATCCCCAACTTGCCGGAAGGCTGCGTAGTGGAAGTGCCGTGCATGGTAGACAGGGGCGGGGTGCATCCGACTTATGTCGGAAACCTGCCGGAGCAGTGTGCCGCTCTGAACCGGCTGAACGTTAACGTCCAGGAACTGGCAGTCAGAGGGATTGTCGAAAAGAGCAAGCAGAAAGTACTGCAGTCGCTGCTTCTTGATCCGTTAACTTTCTCGATGCTGTCCATCGATGAAATTAAAGAAATGGTGGACGAACTGTTTAAAGTGGAAATTAAGCAATTCATCAAGGGTTATAAATAACCTTCTTTTCGCTGTAAAACAGGGATTGGGGCTGAGAAAACTCAGCCCCTTTTCTTTTTGTCCGCATATGATAAAATAATAAAAAATCAAATTGACGGGCGGACCAAATAATGATGATTTTGCTGATAATTGTAATCGTGTTTATGTTCCTGGCTTTAGCGTACCTGGGATTATCCTATTTCATCGCGTATTCAGCCATGCACCAGAACCGCCAGACCGTGCCGAAGAATCCGGGCGATTACGGGCTCAAATACGAGAATATGGAATTCAAATCCGCCGATGGCGTCATGATTAAAGGGTGGCTGGTACCGGGCGAAATGAATAAAGTAATCGTGATGACGCATGTCGCCGGGCTGACGAAATACGGCTCTACTACCGGGTATAAAAATATTACGAAAATGTACAACCGGGAAATCGAGTTTATAAAAACAGCGCAGCACTTGCATCGGGCCGGTTACTGGGTATTAATGTTCGATTTCCGCAACCACGGCGAGAGCGGTCCGGACCCGAACAAAGGGATGGCGAGTATCGGGTTAAAAGAATATCAGGATGTGACCGCTGCACTGAAATATATCGGCGGCAGGGATGAGCTCAAGAATGCCGATATCGGATTTGCCAGTTTCTGCATGGGAGCAAATTCGACAATAATCGCGATGAGTAAGGTTCCGGAAGCATTTAAAAATGTGAAATGTTTTTTCCTGGTGCAGCCGATTTCAATGGAAGTGTTTCTAAGGACCTACCTGAGCACGTTTATCACACCGCGGGGGGCCCGGCTGTTCATGCCGATGGTGAAGAAATTTGTCGTTCTGCTGGGCGCTTTACCGCTGGACAAAATGTCGCCGATTGATTACGCCAAAGACATAACAGTGCCGGCGATGTACGTTCAGGCACGGAATGACCCCTGGACAGAATTAAGCGATGTTCAAAGTTTTTATGCGAACACACAGGACAATCCAAAGGAATTTATCTGGATCGAGAACACAAAACACCGCTATGAAACCTACAGCTATTTTCAGGATAACCCTGACATAATGCTGGCGTGGCTTAAAAGATGGATGTAGCGGCGAGACGTAATTACAGGGTTTGCCCGGCGATATACCCGGACGCCCAGGCCCAACCCAGATTGTAACCGCCGCGTTTGCCGTTGACATCCAGCACCTCGCCGGCAAAATAGACATTTTTACGGAGTTTTGATGCCAGCGTGCCGGGTTTGACTTCATTGACATTAATACCGCCGATAGTGAATTCGGCTTCGTTCCAGCCGCGGGTGCCGCTGACACGGAACCGGAAATCTTTTAACCTAGCCGACGCTGAATTAATATTGTCAGTTTCAAACAATCCCTTTAAAGATACACCCAGTTTGTTCGGTAAGATACCAACCAGCATTTCCTCGGGAAGGAGTTTTTGACTTTTACGATGTGCCAGTTTTTCCTGTAATTGCGCTTTATCCAGAAACGGCACCATGTCCACGGCAACAAAAACATCTTTTTTATGGTAACGGTTAATAGCGATAGAGATTTCCGCGCTAACATCAAGGATACAGGTGCCGGAGAGACCGTACTTAGTGAACAACAGTTCGCCTTTTACCGGTGCTAATTTTATACCGTCAATAACGGCACAGGCGCCCGCGGTAATGCGCTGTCCCTGGAGAAAGTGGCACATCGTGTCTTTGACGACCAACGGCACCACGCCGGGCACCGGTTCGACGATGCTATGTCCCAACTGCTGAGCTATTTCAAAAGTACTGCCGTCGGAGCCGAGTACGGGATATGTTTTGCCGCCGCCGGTAACGATTAGTTTTTGGCAGTTGAGTTTATTGCCGTTTCTTGCAGAAATGGCAATATTACCGGCGGGAAAGGAGATGCCGTTACAGTCGAAATCATATTCTACCGGCACGGATAACCTACGGAGTTCCATTTCCAGGACTTTCAGGACGGAAGCAGCTTGATTGGTGACGGGGAAAATGCGGCCGTCTTGCGACCATGTTTCCAATCCCAATTCACTGAAAAATGCCAGTATTTCAGTTTTGCCGAACCTGGAAAGAATGGATTTCACGAGTTCTCTGGCCGCGGGATTGTAAAATGTTTCGTTAAAATTATCATTCAGCAGGTTGCAGCGGCCGTTGCCGGAAGCCAGAATTTTTTTCCCCGGTTGCGGCATCTTTTCACAGATAACAACGTGGTGCCCAGAACGCGCCGCGCTTATGGCCGCGCAAATCCCGGCAGCCCCTCCGCCGATGACAATTGTGTTGTATTTGTTCATAGTTTTTATCCGCTAGACCCCAAAGTTATTACCTCAGATTCTAACACATACATATTGATTGCGGGTAACTGATAAACAGTCGGCTTTATTGGACGCACAACGCCGTGTCTGGTATCATTCTAATCAGAAACAGGAATATTTTCGAATTAAGATAAGGCTGCAACAAATTGGATAAAAACAATAAGATTTTAGTGCAGTGCGATTTTGACGGCACCGTAACGACAGAAGATGTCAGTTTCATGCTGCTGGACGCTTTCGCCAACGGCGACTGGCGAGTACTTGATGCGGAATACGGCGCGGGAAAAATCACCGTCGGGCAATTTAACGAACGTGCGTTTGCGCTTGTCCGGGCCGGAAAAAAGGAGATGCTGGATTACCTCAAGGGCAAAGTTGTCATCCGGCGCGGTTTCAAGAGTTTTGTGCAGTTGTGCCGTAAAAAAGGTTTCCGGCTCGTGATTGTGAGCAACGGCCTCGATTTTTACATCCGTCAAATTCTGACGGATATCGGTCTCGAAAATCTGGAATTTTATGCTTCGAAAACACGGTTTCATGCTAACAGGTTGAAGGTGCGCTATGTCGGGCCGGACGGCCAGGACGTTGACGCTGAATTTAAAGACAAATATGTTAGTCACTTTATCGGCGAAGGGTACAAGGTGGTCTATATCGGGAACGGAACGTCGGATTTGTCCGCGGCGAAAGCGGCACAGCATGTTTTCGCCACTGAAAGCCTGTTGAAACACTGCCGGCGCACCGGTTTAACCTGTGTACCATTCACTTCTTTTCACGAAATAAGCGAAGTTATCGCGGATTGGTAAGATGAAATGAAAATACTGCTGCATGTCTGCTGCGGGGTTTGCCTGGCCGGTACGGCGGAAACGTTACTGGCCGAAGGCCATAATATTACCGGGTATTATTTTAACCCGAATACGGCGCCGCTGGCAGAGTATGAAAAGAGGCTGGCAGCGGCCAGGACAATTGCCGAGATAATGAATTTCCCGGTAATTACCGCGCCTTACATCCCGGGACCATGGCTAGCGGCAACTGCCGGTATGACTGACGAACCGGAGGGCGGAAGAAGGTGTGAGATCTGCTTCCGTTTACGGCTGCAGGCCGCCTTTGATTATTTCCGGGAAAGTGATTTCGATGTTTTTAGCACGACGCTGACAACCGGGCCGAGGAAATCGGCGGAAGTTATCAACCGCATCGGCAGGGAAATCGGCGGCGACAAATTTCTGGCCCGGGATTTTAAAAAGAACGGCGGCGCACAAAGGGCTATTCAATTGGCTAAAAAGTACGATATTTACCGGCAAAACTACTGCGGCTGCATGTACAGCGTGAGGAAAAGCAAATAGTTTTAAAGGATTACGGATGTTCGCGAATAATTTTAGCTGCCGTCACCGCTAATTTCTCGAGGTAGCCGCCGCTGCCATGATAAGCGTTAACATCAGCCGCCAGGGGATGAATCGTCTCATCTTTCTTCAACAGTTTTTTGATAATTTCCTCAATTTTCACTTCTTTCCCGGTGGTTTTCAGCAAGGCATAAGCACCCGCCGCGGCCGCGCCCAGGGCAGCGCCGGCATCTTCGATACGGATAACCGGTTTGTTCCAGATGGCAGCCACCCGGCGTAGAATCTCGGCACTCTTATTCACGCCGCCGGTAACATAAAGCGGGTCGGTTGATTCTTTAGCGAACGTTCTAGAGTAGAGATAAACCATGCCGAGAGTGGATTCAATGAGACCGGAATAATCCGGCCCCAGCTCCGGTACAGCATGAGTCGTACGGACGATATCGTAACTGCCGGAAACCGGGAAAGATTCCAGGCGCGGCTGCCAGAACACCATGTATTTGCCGACAGGTGTTTCCTTGAGAGCTTTTTCGGCGGGTTGATAATCCACTTTTTTCAGGCCGTGTTCGGCCCGTAATTGGTCCCAGACCAGTGCGCCGTTGGTGCGGCAACTGAAGATAAACGGCCGCCCGATGCCGTCGTACATGGAATTGGAAGCGCCGCTCATATCAAAATGTTTACCGTCGGTAGAGACCATGTTGACCAGACTGGAACCCAGACTAAGCAGATTGCCGGTGACCAAAACTTTCGACTGGGGATTGTCACCGGAGCCGGCGATAATCCGGCAATCGGGGCTGAAGCCGTATTTTTCAATGAAATAAGTGGCGATGCGTCCGACAATCGTGTAAGGGGGAACGATGGGTAAAAGCTTGTTGCGCAACGTACTTTCGCCGCCCGGCAGACCATCCGCCACGGCTTTTACAAGTTTGATGGACCAGTCTTTGCTCAGATAATCCATCATCGACATACCGCAGGCGTTACCGAAGTCCAGCGGCACACGGGAATTACCGGACAAAACCGCCGGGATCAGGCTGCTAAGTAAATGAATATGCTCCGTTTTCTGGTAGTCTTCCGGGTACTGCGAAGCGATTTTCCGGATGACCGCACCGGTGAAACGGGCCGGGGAATCGGAACCGGACATCTGTATCATTTTTTCCTGTCCGCCGACAAAAGTGCGGATAAAGTCGCCTTCTTTAACAGTATCAGATGTCATCCAGGTAGGGACTAGATTTAAAGCGAAACAACCTTCGAGAATTGTCACCAGATTGGATTTGGTGGCATCCGGGACGTTCAACCGCCCGAAAAGAATCCGTGCCTGATGACTGATGTAAGCGTGACCGTGCTGCTGCGCGGAAACGTTGCAAACCAGGATATCCCGCATCGGCAGACCTGAGGATTTCATATCGGCAAAGATGGCATCCAGCGCCGCTAGGAACATTTTAGGCGGCTGATTGGCTTCGCCTTCATGCTTCGGCGGCAGAATGTAGTTTTGACCTTGAATACCATATTTTTTTAGGCGCGCATCTTTCTGGTAATCCAGAGAGAGCTGTTTAACAATTTCGCGTGAATCTATATCGATTAAGACGGCCGATAAACTTTGAGTGCTCAGGTCAAGTCCGAGCGATAATCTTTTATTCGCCATTTGTGTATTCCTCACAAGACGCTAGAATTTTATAAGATTTTGGAATTAGTAAAATTATGCCATTAGCTGAAAGATTGTGCAACACCCGATATAAAAAGATACAAAGACATCGGGATACTGGCGGCGTATACTGTTGTGTTTCTGTTGCTGGCAGGAATGAGTTTAAGATGAGGAAGTTATACATAATTGATATAAAAACGATATGTAATCGTGCTTGTTTGACGAAATACATTGTGCTAGTATTTGAGTGCAATACACGAACAAACCACGCGGTGCGTTGGCTCAATCCCGCGGAGTTCAACAGAAACGATTAGATTTACATAATAATAGTATACTTGTTCAGAATATCGTGAGGAGGATGTGGTTCCCATGACTGAAATGAGACGTTCCGAAGAAAATCCAATTATAATACCGATGAGTGAAAACGCCTGGGAAGCTGATGGTGCCTTTAACGGTTGCCCGGTACAAGACGGCAGTAAGATGCATTTTGTATATAGGGCGGTATCGCACCCCCAAGAAATTGCAGGCTTCGAACTGCCGGTCTCAACTATCGGATACGCCGTGAGCCTGGATGGAGTGCATTTTAAAAACCGGCACCAGTTTATAAAACCGGAATACGACTGGGAGAAGTTCGGCTGCGAGGACCCGCGAGTGTCCAAACTGAACGGTAAATTTTACATCTTTTACACGGCGCTTTCGACTTTTCCATTTTGTGCGCCATGTATTAAAGTGGGGGTAGCGATTACCAAAGACTTCAAGAAAATACAGGAAAAACACCTGGTAACACCATTTAACTCGAAGGCAATGTCGCTATTCCCTGATAAAGTAGACGGCAGATACGCGGTGGTATTGAGCGTGAATACAGACCTGCCGCCGACTCGGATTGCGGTGGCTTACTTCGACCGCGAGGAGCAAATGTGGTCGCCGACATACTGGGAAGGATGGTACTCGCTGTTAAATGAAAACATCATACCGCTGGAACGTTCATCGAAAGACCATATCGAAGCAGGGGCCCCACCGATAAAGACAAAATATGGCTGGCTGCTGATATATTCTTACATCCAAAACTACTTTGCACCGCCGGCGACATTCGGCATTGAAGCAGCGCTGCTGGACATTAATAATCCGCAGAGAATTATTGCGCGTACGGAAAAACCGCTGCTGGTACCGCAGGAAGAATATGAAAAATACGGAAAAGTACCGAATATAGTTTTCCCCACCGGCGCGTTAGTGAAGGAAGGCATACTGCATATTTATTACGGAGCGGCGGATACTACCTGCGCCGTGGCGACCTGCAAACTCGAAACGCTGCTGGAAGACATGCTGGAATCCAGGATAAAGCAGATACGGCTGAACCGATATGAAGGCAACCCCATCATCAAACCGGACCTGAATTTGGAATGGCAAAAACGGGCAGTGTTCAATCCGACAGCGCTGTATGAATATGGGCGGGTGCATCTGGCATACCGGGCGATGTCCGAAGACAACACTTCGGTGATTGGGTTTGCCTCAAGCGGCGACGGGTATCATTTTGATGACCGGCCACCGGAGCCGATTTATACACCCCGGGAGAATTTCGAGGCGAAACTGGTGCCGGGCGGGAATTCGGGATGCGAAGACCCAAGGCTGACACGGATCGGGGATACGATTTATATGTTGTATACCGCATTTAACGGACGGAGCGAGCCGAGAGTGGCATTATCTTACATCAAAGTAGACGATTTCATCGCGCGCTGTTGGAACTGGTCGCGGCCGATATTAATTTCACCACCGAACCAGCCAGACAAAGACGCTGCGATTTTCCCCAAAATGATAAAAGGGAAATACGCGATACTACACAGAATAGGGGTCAGTATATGGCTGGATTACGTAACCGATTTAAATTTCGGGGATAACAAATGGCTGAAGGGCAACATCATCATGAGTCCCAAAGACGAGCTGCCGGATACAGAAAAGCTGGGGATTTCCGGGCCACCGATTGAAACCAAGGAAGGCTGGCTGCTGTTGTACCATTGCGTATCGCGAAAAACGCAGCCGATGACTTATTATGTGGCAGCAGCGTTATTGGACTTGAAAGACCCATCAAAGGTGCTGGCGCGGAGAAAAGTGCCGATACTGCAGCCGGAAACACCTTACGAATTATTCGGGCAGGTGAATAACGTGGTATTCCCCTGCGGGGCGGTGGTTATCGGGGAAGAACTGTTTGTTTATTACGGCGGGGCTGACAGCGTAATCTGTGTGGCGACGATGAAATTAGCCGAGTTAATGAACAGCCTGATAACCTGGGCGGGACTGGAAACCGAACTCACCAGCCTGGTAAAGAAGAAGTAAAGATTAAGTAACATGTATTGCTAAGGTCCGTCTTGATATGTTATATTTTTTTGAAAGGAGTCAAGTTGTTAACGGACTATACTTACGTTGCTTATTATCTGATTGCAGCTTTCGTTTTTGCCGGCGGCGCAATCGGTTTGCCGATTTTACTACGATATTTCCATGTCGTCCCGCGAAACCCGAACGCGGAAAAATATAATATTTATGAATGCGGGATGGAGACCACCGGAAAGACATGGATTCAGTTTAACTTCCGTTACTATTTTTATGCGCTGATTTTTGTAACTCTGGACGTGATGGTTGTTTTTCTCTATCCCTGGGCCGTACAGTTGAAACAACTCGGGGCGACCGCCCTGGTAACGATACTGGTATTCATCTTCATCATTGCTATCGGTTACATATACGCATGGAAGAAAAAGGCTCTTGAATGGAACTAAACAATCAGCCGCAGCCTGAAGTCTATTCCGACAAAATACTGGATAAGACCGAAGGCGAAGGCGTTGAGTTTGTCAAACAGCAGCACCAAATTCAAATCGAAGACCCGGACAGCTGGCAAAACGAAGAATCAAACCATAATTTTATTCTTGCTTCTGCCGATGCTTTAATCAACTGGTCGCGATCATCTTCCGTCTGGCCGGTAAACGCCGGTCTAGCCTGCTGCGCATTTGAAATGATTTCCACGGCATCCTCCAGATTCGATATCTCACGTTTCGGCATGGAAATTTTCCGGCCGTCTCCGCGCCAGGCCGACCTGTTAATCGTTAACGGGACGTTGACCTGGAAAATGGCACCGCAGTTAAAAAGAATCTACGAACAGATGGCCGAGCCAAAATATGTAATCGCGATGGGTTCGTGCGCAATCAGCGGAGGGTTGTTCCGCAACTCTTACGCGGTAGTGCCGGGCGTGAATAAGATAATCCCGGTGGATGTTTACATTCCCGGCTGCCCGCCGCGGCCGGAAGCGCTGCTATACGGCATCCAAATGCTACATAAGAAAATCAAGAAGCAGAGAAACTTCGAGAAAAGGAAATCGGCATGACGGTCGAACTGCAGGCGACTGAAGTAGCGGCCAAACTGGAAGCCGCGTTCCCGGGATGTACTATCGAATCCAGCGGCAATACCATAGTGATTAAAGACGAATTTGCGCTGAAAGCAGCAACGTTTTTAAAGAATGCTGCCGGACTGGATTTTAATTATCTTAATTTCCTCACGGCTACCGACTATCAAACCTATTTCGAGGTGATTTACGATTTAGTTTCGCTGGAACATAACCATAAACTGGTATTAAAAATAAAATTAAACAACCGCGAAAAACCGGAACTGGCTTCAGTGACCGGCGTTTGGAAAGGCGCAGATTTCCAGGAAAGGGAAATTTTCGATCTGTTCGGGATTAATTTTACCGGGCATCCGAATTTGAAACGTATTTTCCTCTGGGAAGGGTTCCAGGGATATCCTTTAAGAAAGGACTTTAAACAATAATGGCCCTCAAGACTGAAACATTTTTAGTCAACGCCGGACCGCAGCACCCCAGTACACACGGGGTGTTCCGGATGCGTTTTATCCTGGACGGGGAAGTGATTCAGGACGTAGAACCAGTCTTCGGCTACCTGCACCGGGGGATTGAAAAACTGGCAGAAGGGCTGACATATTCCCAGGATATGGTTTTTACCGACAGGCTCGATTACCTGGCCTCGATGACGAACAACCAGGCGTACGCGGTGGCGGTAGAAAAACTGGCAGGGATTCAGGTGCCGGAACGGGCTGAATACCTGCGTGTTATCATGGCCGAACTGATGAGGATTTCCAGCCACCTGATGGGCGTGGGATTTTTAACAAATGATATCGGGGCTTTTCTGACGCCGCTACTGTACATGTACCGGGAAAGGGAAAAAATCCTGGACCTGTTCGATATGGTATGCGGACAAAGACTGACATATAACTACATGCGCATCGGCGGAGTAAGCCAGGATATCCCGGAAGAATTCCTGCCGGCACTGAAGAAATTCACTGACACGTTACCACGATTTATCGAGGAATACGAACAGTTACTGGCGACAAACGAGATTTTACTCGTCAGAACAAAAAATGTGGGCATCCTGACGAAAGAAGCGGCGATTAATTATTCCACTGCCGGACCGGTGCTGCGTGCCAGCGGCGTGAAATGGGACATCCGCAAAGCCGAACCATATTCGGTTTACAACCGTTTCAACTTTGAAATTCCGACGGCTACAAAAGGCGACGTGTACGACCGTTACCGGATAAAAATTGAAGAAATGAAACAAAGTATCATCATTATCAAACAGGCAATGGAACAATTGCCGCAAGGTGAAATCCAGGCAAAAGTGCCGAAAGTTTTACGGCCGCCGAAGGGTGAAGCTTACGGACGCATCGAAGGGCCCAAAGGCGAACTAGGTTTTTATCTGGTATCTGACGGCGCAACCAACCCGTACCGGCTTCACATCCGTCCGCCGTCCCTGCTGAACTTAACGCCGCTGCGCGAGCTGGTCATCGGCGTAAAAATTGCCGACGCGATGGCGATATTCGGCAGCATCGATATTTGCATGGGGGAGGTGGATAGATAATGCCCACTTTCACCCACAATATTTTGCCGACCGTGTTAAATACGGGTATTTTAGCGCCGGATTGGCCGGCGGGATTCTGGAGCCACATGATAATTTTTGTGGTGATCCTGTTCCTGTTTGTAATATTCATGGCCATGGGCTTCATCTATTTTGAAAGACGGGTCATCAGCCGATTCCAGATACGTATCGGGCCGAACCGGGTGGGGCCTTTCGGGTTGTTCCAGCCCGTAGCAGACGTGATTAAAATCCTGATAAAAGAAGATATCGTCCCGCTGAATGCGGATAAGTTAATACACCTGCTGGCACCGGTAGCAGCAATCGTTCCGGCAATCATGGTTTTTGCGGTAATCCCTTTCCAGAACGGAGCAGCCCTGGCAAATCTGAACATTGGTATTCTGTATATTGTGGCAATCAGTTCTGTCAGCGTCGTGGGAATGGTGATGGCCGGTTGGGGTTCGAACAACAAATACGCCTTAGTCAGTGCGATGCGCGTGATCGCGCAGGTGGTCAGCTACGAAATACCGCTGGCGCTGGCAATCATCGGGGTAGTATTGTTTGCCGGAACATTATCGATGAACGGGATCGTGCTGGCGCAAAAAATTCCTTACATACTGCTGCAGCCGCTGGGATTCCTGATTTATTTCCTGGGCAGCATGGCAGAAATCAACCGCACGCCTTTCGACCTGTTAGAAGCGGAAGGGGAAATCGTCGCCGGTTACAACATCGAATATTCCGGTTTCAAATTCGCACTGTTCTACCTGACGGAATACACAGAAGCGATTGCGGTATCGACGATTATCACAACTTTGTACCTGAGCGGCTGGAGAGGCCCGTTTGATTCGCTGCCGGTATTACCGGTAATCTGGTTCCTGATAAAAGTTTTCGCAGTATTCGCAGTGATTATATGGGTACGGGCGACACTGCCGCGTTTGCGCATCGACCAGGTAATGGGATTCGCCTGGAAATGCCTGCTGCCGCTGGCTTTAATTAACCTGTTGATTACAGGCGCGCAGGTGGTCTTCTGGCCCAATGTTTCCCAATGGGTTTTTGTGGGCGTGAACATCGTGCTGGCCGGAGTTTTGATAATATTGTTCTCGAGATTTTTCCGTACCACGGGGGACAAAATTGAAGCTTAAGAATTACGGCGAGGGGATAGCGAAAGGCATGGCGGTGACCATGAAAAATGCCATCCGCACGCCGATAACGACACAATATCCGGAAAAGAAACTGCATATTTCCCGGCGCACACGGGGAAACCAGCTGGTTTGGGATAAGGATAAATGCATCGCCTGCAGTATGTGCGCCAGGGCGTGTCCGGTGCAATGCATCAGCATGGCAACTTCCCGCGACGAAAACAAGAAGTTAAAAGTCGACAAAATGGATTACGACGCAGGAGTATGCATTTTCTGCGGATTATGCGTTGAGGCTTGCCCGCAAAAATGTTTATATATGGATACCGACTACGAAAAAGCGGTGTATTCAAGGAAAAAACTTAATTTCACCAAAGAAGATATCCTTATGACGGAGAAATCAAAACCAAGCGGGTATTACAACCCGGAAAACGAGACGAAATTGCCGAAACAGACTCTATTAGTTGACGGGAAGTTATGGGACAAGTAATCGCATTCTGGATTTTCGCCGTGGCAATTGTCGGTGCGGCGTTAGGCGTGGTGCTGCTGAAAAACGTTTTTCGCGCGGCAATACTGCTGATTACCTGTTTCCTGGGCGTGGCGGGAATATTCATCCTGCTGAGCGCGGACTTTCTGGCGGCGATGCAAATCCTGATTTATGTCGGCGCGATCGCCATCCTTGTAATTCTCGCAATAATGCTGACCAGGGAATTGTCTATCGGAAGTCCGTCCAACAAGTTTAAAATACCGGCTTTAATTATCGCCGGGTTATTCGGCTTGGGAATCATTTTAACGGTAATCAACACGAAATGGCTGATTAATACAACTACCCCGGCGCCAACAACAACATCGGGATTAGCGGTGAAACTTTTCAGCAAAGACGGATTTATCCTGCCGGTGGAAATCATCCCGACAGTTTTACTCGCTACGATTCTTGGCGCCATCGTTTTGATTAAGGATAAGAAGAAATGACGATCGGATTAAACAATTATTTAATACTTTCAGCGATTCTATTCTCCATCGGGCTTTACGGCGCGCTGGCGAAACATAACGCGATTGTAATTTTAATGTCCATCGAAATAATGCTGAGCGCGACGAACATCGCGTTCGTGGCGTTTTCGAGATTTATCACACCGACAGACCTGACGGGACAGGTATTCGCACTGTTTGCGATGGCCATAGCAGCGGCGGAGACCGCGGTGGGCCTGGCAATCATTATTGCCATCTACCGGAACAAAGAAACAATTGACGCAAATAAAATCGATCTGATGAAATGGTAAGGTAATGAACAATTATATCTGGTTAATATTCCTGGTACCTTTCCTATCGTTCTTAATCGTTTCGCTGATATTAAGACCGATGTTCAGGAAGCAGCCGAAAATCGCGGGGTACGTGACGATTGCTGCGGTAGGGACTTCGTTTATCCTTTCAATTATTACGTTATGCAAATTGATAGCGGCGCCGGACCACATACTAAAAGTATCCGAAATCAACTGGATGTTCATTCAAAACGGTATTAACATCCACTTCGGATTGATGGTGAACGCCTTGACCGGCATCATGCTGATGGTGGTTACTACGGTCAGCCTGATGGTGCAAATCTATTCCCAGGGCTACATGAAAGATGACGCCGGTTACCACCGGTATTACGCCTGGATGTCTTTGTTTACAACGGCAATGCTGGGCCTGGTAATGGCCAACAACTTACTGCTGGCGTTCATGTTCTGGGAAATGGTAGGGTTATGTTCCTACCTGCTGATCGGGTTCTGGTTCCACAAACCTTCGGCGGCGAACGCGGCGAAAAAAGCATTCATCGTCACACGCATCGGGGACTTCGGGTTCCTAGCGGCGATTATCCTGCTGTACACGCATACGGGAACTTTCGATATTGCGACATTACAAAACATGGCTATATCAGGAGCGCTGGCAGGGAGTGTTTTAACCTGGGCAGCCATCGGTATTTTTGCGGGAGCAGTCGGTAAATCGGCGCAATTCCCGCTGCATGTCTGGCTGCCGGACGCGATGGAAGGCCCGACCCCGGTGAGCGCTTTAATCCATGCGGCGACGATGGCCGCAGCCGGTGTATTCCTGGTAGCCAGGACATATCCGCTATTTGAAAATTCGGCAACGGCGTTGACTACGGTCGGAATTGTCGGCGGATTTACGGCGATTTTTGCTGCTTCGATCGCGTTGGTACAGAACGACATCAAACGGGTGCTGGCCTATTCTACAATAAGTCAATTAGGTTACATGATGCTGGGGTTAGCTACCGGCGGAGTGGCCGTGGGCATATTCCACCTGCTTAACCACGCTTTCTTCAAAGCGCTGTTGTTCCTGGGCGCCGGCAGCATCAACCATGCCACCGGGACATTTGACATGCGGGAAATGGGCGGACTGCGTAAGGCAATGCCTAAGACGTTTGCAACATTCCTGATTGGGGCGGCCAGCCTGGCCGGTTTGTGGCCGCTTTCCGGGTTTTGGAGCAAGGATGCCATTTTATCGAACGCATTGGACAAACAACCGATATTATTCGTACTGGTGATAATCACGGTATTCATGACAGCGTTCTACATGTTCCGGGTTATATTCCTGACTTTTGGCGGGGAATACCGCGGCAAAGAACACCACCTGCATGAATCTTCTTCCGTGATGACGATACCGTTATTTATTTTGGCAGCACTGGCAATCGGGTCCGGCTGGGTGAACCTGAACGGTGGTTTCAGCGTATTTTTCGGTGCGGGGACAACGCACAGCGTCATCGAAGGACTTTTCGGTATCTTCAAAGAACCGCTGCCGTGGATATCGCTGATACTGGCCTGCGCCGGCATCTTCCTGGCTTATGCGATTTACAGCAAAAAATGGATATCGGCAACAGCACTGGGAAAAACCTTCGCGTTCCCGTACAAAGTTTTATACAATAAATATTTTGTGGACGAGTTATACGAAGGAATCATCGTGAAAAAACTGCTGATGGGCGGGCTTTTTGCCGCAGCCCGTTGGTTTGACACGAAAGTGATTGACGGCGGCGTGAACACTTTTATCATTCAAAAAGTGATTGTAAAGAATTTCTTCGCCGGGCTGTTTGCATTCGACCGAAAGGGTGTGGACGGCGCGGTGAACGGCGTGGCCGGAACAACGCTGGCCGCCGGAAAAACAGTACGGAAAGCACAAACCGGACAATTACAGTTCTACGGGCTGGTCATCGGACTGGGTCTAATCGCTTTAATTGCCGGTGTGTTTATATTCAGCAAAGTGTAATTACTGAGAGGGGGTAGCAGATTGAATTTTAATATTCTTTCGTTAATCATATTTCTCCCTGCCCTGGGAGCATTAATAATCGCTTGTATTTCCAATTCACGGGCAAAGCTGATTAAATACATCGCGGCGTTCTTTACCCTGGTACCGTTAATCCTGGGTGTTATCTTATTCTTTAATTTTAATAAATCCGCCCCCCTCGGGACGATGCAATTCCAGGAAAAAGCATCCTGGATTCCATTAATCAATGCATATTATCATGTCGGTCTGGACGGCATCAGCCTGCCTTTGTTCCTGCTGATGGATTTTCTGGGCTTTCTGGTGGTACTTATTTCATGGAAAATTGATTTGCGGCCGCGGGAATATTTTGCCTGGCTGCTGCTGCTGGAAACCAGTATTTTAGGCGTGTTTGCGTCGCTCGACATGTTACTCTTCTTCATCTTCTGGGAAATTGAAGTCATCCCGATGTTCTTCCTGATTTCCATCTGGGGTGCCGGCAGAAAAGAATATTCAGCACTTAAATATGTACTTTATACATTGTTCGGCAGCGCAATGATGCTGGCCGGCATCCTGTGCCTCTATTTCACAACGCACAGTCTGGACATGACTTATTTGATTCAAAATGGAATAGGAGTCAACCCCGCAGTCCCGGCGACACTGGTATTTTTCCTGCTGCTGGGTGGATTTGCGGTGAAGTTGCCGGTCTTCCCGTTACATACCTGGTTACCGGACGCGCATACGGACGCCCCGACGGCAGTAAGCGTGGTGCTGGCGGGTGCGCTGTTGAAGATGGGCGGCTATGGAATGATACGTATCTGCGTCTCATTCTTCCCGACGGTGGCACGGCAATATGCGCCATGGCTGATTGCTTTCGCTGTGGTGAACATTATTTACGGCGCGGCGGTGACATTGAAACAGACCGATATTAAGCGGTTGATTGCATACAGCAGCGTCAGCCACATGGGTTTCGTACTACTCGGTATATTTACGCTGACGCAGGTAAGCATGGTAGGCGCGACGATGCAAATGGTAAGCCACGGTCTGATTACCGGGCTGCTGTTTGCCACAGCCGGCCTGGTGATGCATAATGCCCATGAACGCGACATCAACAAGCTGGGCGGGCTGGCACGACAAATCCCGATTATTACGGTAATTTTCACGATTGCCGGGCTGGGCGCAATGGGCGTGCCGGGCACCAGCGGTTTCATCTCCGAATTCATGGTATTTTTAGGCAGTTTCGGCAGCAGCGTGCTGCACGCCAAGATTTTTGTAGTAATTGCCATCCTGGGAATCCTGATGGGCGCCGGTTACATTTTATGGCTCTTACAGCGCGTTTTCTACGGACCGCCGCAGGATAAATTCAACGGGACGAAAGACGCGGACAAGCTGGAAATATTCTACTCAGCGCTTTTTATTGTCGCGATTTTCGGCATCGGGTTAGCACCATCGGTTTTAGCCAATATTATCAAGACGGGTGTGGCGGCAATAATACATTAGTTACGGGTAATATTTATATTTAAGGGAAGCATCTTAGAGGAGTAAGCTCTTGGACCTAGCTTTAATCACGCCGGAAATAAGTTTGCTGGCAACAGTAGTCATAGTAATACTGCTGGACCTGTTCGTGCAGCAAAAAAAGATACTGGCCATGGTCAGCCTGGCCGGTCTGGCGGTTGCTTTCGGTTTCAGCGTGCATTTGTGGGGTGGGAGCGCACAGTCAGTTTTCAATAACATGATGGTGATGGACAAGTTCGCGATGTTCTTCAACCTGCTGTTCTGCGTTACGGCCGCGCTGGTAGTACTTGCTTCATCCGATTACATCCTGAAATTCGATAGTTTCCAGGGCGAATATTACGCGCTGATACTTTTAGCCACCACCGGCATGATGCTGATTGCAGCGGCGACCGACCTGATGACGATTTTCGCAGCGCTGGAACTGATCAGTATTTCGCTGTACGCACTGGTAGGTTTCCTCAAAGACGCCAAATCAACGGAATCAGCATTAAAATACATGCTGCTGGGAGCGATCGCTTCGGCGATTTTACTTTACGGCATGGCTTTTGTCTTCGGGTTTACCGGCAACACGCAACTAGCGAACATTGGGAACACGATTTTCAATATGTCTTTGAGCGGTGTTTCGGCAGCGCCCGGCCTGATGCTGGGAATCATTTTTATCATTGTCGGGCTTGGATTTAAAATCGCGGCTTTTCCATTCCAGATGTGGGTGCCCGATGTATACGAGGGTGCGCCGACAACGATTACTGCTTTCCTCTCAGTGGCCAGCAAAGCTGCCGGATTTGCGATTATCCTGCGCATTTTCTACACCGCATTTAACTTCCCCACCTGGATGAGCCACGACTGGGGAATGATTTTTGCCATACTGGCAGCCATCGGCATGACCGTCGGGAATATCGTGGCAATCCCACAGACCAACATCAAAAGGATGCTGGCCTATTCCAGCATCGCACAAGCCGGTTACCTGATTATCGGCATCGCGGTAATGGGATTCTCACCGGCATTGACCTATTTAGGACAAAGCGGGGTGCTTTTCTTCCTGGCCGGTTATGCAGTAACTAACCTTGGTGCATTTATCGCCGTGATTGCGATTTCCGACAAGGTCGGCAGCGACCGCATCAGCGATTACGACGGGATGTTGAAGACCTCACCGATGACGGCGTTGGCCTTATCGCTCTGTTTGATTTCTTTGACCGGCATCCCGCTAACGGCCGGTTTTATGGCCAAGTTCTATATCTTCAGCAGCGCCGTGCAAAACCATCTTTTATGGCTGGTAATTATCGCGGTATTGAACAGCGTGGTGTCAGCCTATTACTACCTGCGGGTGGTTAAAGTGATGTGGCTGAACGAGCCGAAGTTCGAGGGGAAAGTGGAAACGTCCTTCGGATTAAAATTGGCGCTGGGACTTTCCTGCCTGGGGATACTGCTGCTGGGTATTTTACCGAATTACGCAATGCACCTCGCTACGCTGGCGGCTAAAATGTTCGGCTCTTAGCATTAGGACAATAATTTACAATCAGTTCAAAGCGCAAGTATGGAAAGTGAAGAAGATTACGTTCACTATTCACGGCAGGCTCCGTCAATTGTAAATTTGTTTTCATTTTGTTATTCTTTAACTAATCCCCTAAATCTGAATGCAGGATGAAAAATGGCCAAACCGAGCTATATTCTGGCGATTGATGAAGGCACTACCGGTACAACTTCCCTGCTGATTAATGCCGACGGGCAGGTCGTGGCTAAAGCATACCTGGAAGTGCACCCGATTTATCCACAACCCGGCTGGGTAGAAGAAGACCCTCAGGAACTTTTTCAAAAAGCGATTGCGGCGGCGCATGAAGCCGTACAGAAGACGGGCGTTGATATTTCACTGGTGAAAGGCATCGGTATCACCAACCAGCGCGAGACCACAGTGGTCTGGGACAGGCATACGGGCAAACCGGTGTGCAACGCGATTGTCTGGCAATGCCGGCGCACTGCAGCGTTATGCGAAGAATTAAAACAAAAAGGCTTCGAACAAACGGTGCGGGAAAAAACCGGCCTGGTCATTGACGCTTATTTTTCCGCCACAAAAATACGCTGGATTTTAGACCACATCACTAACGGGCAAAAACGGGCGGAAAGAGGCGAGCTTTTATTCGGCACGGTAGACAGCTGGATAATCTGGAACCTGACCGGCGGCAAAGTCCATGTTACCGATTACAGCAACGCCGCGCGGACAATGCTATTCAATATCCATACACTGCAATGGGATAAAGATTTACTGGCGATGCTAAATATTCCGGCGGCGATACTACCGGAAGTGCTGCCTTCGAGCTACGTTTACGGCGAGACGATAACAAATATTTTCGGCAGTACTCTACCGATATGCGGAATAGCCGGCGACCAACAGGCAGCACTGTTCGGGCAGGCGTGCTACGAAGTGGGCAACGCGAAGAATACGTACGGTACGGGCTGTTTTATTTTAATGAATACGGGCAGCCAGCCGGTGATTTCACAGAAAGGGCTGCTGACAACAATCGCCTGGGGAATTGAGAGCAAAATCACTTATGCATTGGAAGGCAGCGTCTTTGTCAGCGGAGCAGCCATCCAGTGGTTAAGAGACGAATTGAATCTGATTCCGTCGGCGGCTGATAGCGAGGCCATTGCAAAAACCGTGCCGGACAACGGCGGAATTTACCTGGTGCCGGCATTCGTCGGGCTGGGGGCGCCGTACTGGGACATGTATGCCAGAGGAATGATTATCGGGATTACCCGCGGCACGAATAAAGGTCATATCGTGCGCGCCACACTGGAAGCGATTGCCTACCAGGTCAGGGATGTAGTGGACGTGATGAGTACCGATGCAAAAATCACGGTGCCGCACTTGCGTGTTGACGGCGGAGGCACGGCCAATTCTTTATTGATGCAATTCCAGTCCGACATCCTGGGAATCCCCATTGAACTGACGGCGATACCGGATACTACGGCATTGGGCGCAGGATATCTGGCAGGATTAGCCGCCGGTGTTTGGGACAATACCGGAGACATCGCAAAACGGCGGTATGCTTCCCGGACATTTGAACCGAAAATGCCGGCAGAACGAAAAGAAAGGCTTTACCATGATTGGAAACGGGCGGTTGAACGCTCGCGAAACTGGATAATAAATTAGAACCGCAGGGAAACAAATGAAACGAGACTTTACGCAAATCACCGGAAAATCATTCGATGTAATAGTGGTGGGGGGTGGAATTATCGGGGCGACAATTGCCAGGGATGCGGCGATGCGGGGATTATCAACATTAATCCTGGAAAAAGACGATTTTGCTACCGGCACGACATCACGTTCAACACGCTTGATTCACGGCGGATTCCGGTACCTGCAGCATTTTGAATTCGGACTGGTGCGCGAGGATTTGCGTGAACGGGAGATTTTACTGAAGATTGCGCCGCACCTGGTCTATCCGCTGCCCTTTCTGATACCGGTGACTACGCCCATGGACCATTTGATAATGGCAGCAGGAACTTTTGTTTACGATATCCTCTCCTACGATAAAAGCGTGCCGGGGCGCAAACATTTCAACCGGAAAACGACGATGAAAATGGAACCCAATATGAAGCTGGAAAGACTGCGCGGCGCCGACCAGTATTACGACTGCCAGATATGGTTTACCGAACGGCTGTGCCTGGAAAACGTAGTCTCTGCCGTTGATAACAAAGCGGTGGCGTTGAATCACGCTAAAGTTAACGGCATCCTGAAAGACGGGAATACCGTTAAAGGCGTCACTGTCCAGGATACATTTACCGGCAAAGAATATGACGTGCAATCAAGAATGGTGGTGAACGCGGCCGGGCACTGGATGGACGCAATTTGCGGTATGATGTACGGTAAACCAAAACAGATGGTCCGGCGCACTAAAGGCGTGCACCTGCTGACACCGCGGCTTTCCAATAACGCACTGGTGCTGTACGCCAAAAGTGACGGCAGGCTGTGGTTCGTGATTCCGGCCGGGAAATATTCACTGGTGGGGACAACCGATACCGATTACAAAGGGGATTTAGAAGCGGTTTACGCCGAAAAAGCGGACGTCGATTACCTGATGGCAGAAGTTCAGCGGGTTTTCCCGAACCTGCAAACCAAAGATATTTATTACACTTATGCCGGTTTACGTTCGCTGCCGGATTCCGGAGACGAGAAACCGGGGAATGTTTCGCGGGCGCACAAAACCATCGACCACGAGAAACTGGATGGGATGAAGGGTTTTATTTCCGTGCTCGGCGGGAAAATTACCGGCGCACGCGGCATCAGCGAAGAAATCACCGACCTGGTGTGCAAGAAACTGGAAGTAAAAGTGAAATGCAAAACCGCAACTGCGCCGCTACCGGGAGCGCCAAATATGACCCGAGAACAATTAACAAAGTATTGTACAGAAACCAAGTCCGACTTTGAACTGTTGTCCTATTTAGCTTCGATTTACGGTTCTAAATTCAGCAAGGTATTGGAATATGCCGAAAGGGGAGCACGGGGGCGGCAACCGCTGTGCCCGCATGCCGGGGATATCACAGCACAAATCTGGTATGCAGTGGCGGAAGAAAGCACCTATAACGTCAGCGATTTTATCATGCGGCGTAGCGGGTTAGGGCTGGCGGAATGCCAGGGGCTGGACGCGGTGGAAATTGTGGGGCGGGAAATGAGCAAACTGCTGGGCTGGAATCCCGAAGAACAGCAGCGGCAGGTTAACGAATATAAAAAGACAGCGGCATTGTCACAAAAATACCGATATTGAATTTGTATTTGGGCTTTAATTTCCCATATAATTATTTCAATGTCAGACATCATCGAAGGTAGAAATCCGGTACTGGAACTGCTGCGGGCGGGACGTTCCATCAACAAAATTTTACTAGCCGATAACGTGCAGCGGCACAGCGTCATCGCGGAAATTTTAAACATGGCGAAAGCCAAAAATGTGCCGATAGAGTTTGTGGACGAAACTGTTATCAGACGGTTGAGTTTTACCGCGGCCAGCCAGGGAATCATCGCCTATGTTGCCCCGAAAGAATACGTGACCTTAGACGAACTGCTGGCAATTTCCAAAAGTAAAAACGAAGCACCGCTGTATTGTATACTGGACGGTATCGAGGACCCGCAGAACCTGGGAGCAATTCTGAGAACGGCCGACGCGACAGGGTTTCACGGTATCATCATCAGGGAAAGAAGGGCAGTGGGACTGACGCCAATCGTGGCGAAATCTTCCGCCGGGGCGATCGAGTATGTGCCGGTGGCCCGTGTCGTAAATATCTCGCAGGCCATCGAGTTTTTAAAGAAAGACAACGTGTGGGTAATCGGCATCGATATGGCCGGAGATACAGAATACGGTAAAATTGACTATAGAGCGCCAACGGCGATTGTCATCGGGAATGAAGGGGCGGGACTTTCCGATTTGGTAAGGAAGCGCTGCGACACCATCGCTGCTATCCCTATGAAAGGGAACATCAGTTCACTGAACGCTTCAGTGGCCGCGGCAATTGTGATGTACGAGGCATTTAGACAAAGGAGGTAACAGGCCTTTGTCCGAGATTAATCCATTCCGGTATACTGCCGGGGCGCCTGATTTCAATCTTAAGCTCAACAAGCAAAACAAATATTGGCGCCGTTATCTGGTTGATTTTCCGGTGATATCGTCAAGTCATTTTCCCAATGGCGAAACCGCACACGGCGAATATTTTGAACCCATTGGTAAAGAGAAAGCGCCGCTGGTGATTATGATTCACGGCTGGGGCGACCACTCTGTTTTACCTTTAAAATGGATGGTCGCCGGACTGGTTAAAAAAGGCTTTGCCTGCTTTATTCTTTACCTGCCTTTCCATGCGAATAGCCTAACGCCGGAATTGAAACGGCGGTTATCTCATTTGACGCAGGATGAATGGTTTACCGGCTACCAAATGGCCGTGACCGATGTGATGCGAATCATCGACTGGGCAGAGCAAAACAGCCGTATTAACAAAGCTCAAATCAGCGTGATTGCGCTGAGTTTGGGCGCAATTGTCGGCTCAATCGCGATGGGATTGGATAAAAGGATAAAAGCCGGAGTATTCATGGTGCAGGGCGGAAATACCGGCAAAATCATGCAAACCAACAGTGTGTCCAGATTCGGGAAACAATTCCGTCAATCACCGGATATTTATATGGAAAACCAGAAGAAATATCTGGAGTATCTGAACGAAATTACATTAAATGGGTTTAACAATGTATTACCGGAGCAAAAGACTTACCTGATCGACCCGTTGACATATGCTGCGATGTTGAAAGACAGGCCCGTATTAATGATAAACGCACGGTGGGACGAAATATTTCCGTTAGAATCCTCAACAGATTTCCAAAGAGCCTGCGGCGGCTGCGAAAGGGTGGTTTTACCGTCATCGCACGCCAGTATCTGGATATGGTATCCTATTATTGTGCATCGTATCAATAAGTTCATGGAATTGGCTTATCACAGCTGATACTTATTGGGAACGGAGGTAAGACGGCCATGTCGACGCTGATGCTGAATAAAAGAGACGTGCGCAATTTATTAACAATCAACGAGGTTGTTAGCGTTGTAGAGAAGGCTTTTCAAGATTATACCGAGGGCAAAGGAGAAATGCCTGCCAAAGTATATTTAACGGTAAAGGACGGTGATTTCCGGGCGATGCCGGCAGCTTTACCGGGCGCGGCGGGCATGAAATGGGTGAGCGTGCACACACAGAACTCAGCAAAAGGGCTGCCAACCGTAATGGCTGTACTGATTTATAACGACCCGGACACGGGTTATCCGCTGGCGTTAATGGACGCTTCCGAAATTACCGCTTTACGGACCGCGGCGACATCGGCAATAGCGGCGAAATATTTAGCCCGCAAGAATGCAAACACGATGGGCGTAGTAGGCGCAGGTTATCAAGCCTATCACCATATTAAAGTGCATCAGGAGCTATTCAGGTTCAAAGAGATTTGCGTCTCCGATATTTCGCCGAAAGCAGTCGGACGACTAATGGATTCGTTACCAAGTATGCCTTTGCGGGCATGCGCCATTGAAGATACCGTAAAAGCAGATATTGTCTGTACGCTGACGCCGGCGCTGCAGCCGGTAATACAAAAGAAATGGCTGGTGCCTGGCACACACATTAACGCAGTGGGAGCAGATGCCGAAGGGAAGGAGGAACTGGACCCGGCGATATTGAATGATGCGATGGTGGTAGTAGATGACCTGCGGCAGGCGATTCATGCCGGCGAAATTAATGTACCGGTAGCCAAAGGGCTGTTTAAAAAAGAGCAGATTTATGCCACACTCGGGGAAATTATTACCGGACGTAAACCGGGCAGAATGGACGACAAAACAATTACCGTTTTTGATTCGACAGGGTTAGCAATTGAAGATATTGCTGTCGCGAAACTGGTTTATGATAAAGCCCGGCAAAGCGGGATGGGGATGAACGTCAGCCTGGTGGATTGACATAATTTTCTATTATGCTTTGCAAGTTTTCATTTGAGTTTTGCGTGTTTACGGTCAAACGTAATATTTATGTTATAATTCAAACATAACAAAACTGATAATTGATATTTTACAAAGGTTTTTCGCTTGATGAAATTCACAAAAATGCAGGGCGCCGGCAACGATTTTGTCGTTGTTGACGCTAAAAATAAACGATTAAATTGGAACGAACTGGCAATCAAAATGTGCGACCGTCATTACGGCATCGGCGCGGACGGCCTGCTAGTAAAATTACCTTCGAAAAAAGCTGATTTTAAAATGCGGATATTCAATGCGGACGGTTCCGAATCTGCAGTGTGCGGCAATGGATTACGGTGCCTTGTCAGTCATTACCTGGATTCCGACGGCAACGGTCTTCAAGATCAAATTACGGTGGAAACATCAATTGATATCCGGACGGCAAAAATACAGCGCGGCCCAGACAACGCCACGGAAATCAAAGTGAACATGGGCGCTCCGAAAATCGGGATTAAAACTATTCCGGTGGCAGAACTGCAGCAGAAGAGTTCACTTGACATAATGTCGTTAATGAACCGTGTGATTAACATTGACCGCAAAGAGCTGCTGCTCAACCTGGTATCGGTGGGAAACCCGCACGCGGTTCATTTTATTGATGAAGACGTAATGAATTTCCCGCTGGCAGAAGTCGGGCCGGAAGTTGAACGGCACAAGCTGTTTCCTGATGAAACCAATTTTGAAGTAGTGAAAATAATCAACCGGAATAAAATCGAAGCGCGTGTCTGGGAGCGGGGAGTGGGTGAAACACTGGCCTGCGGCAGTGGGGCCTGCGCCATTATGGCAGCCGGGCAATTAACCGGGAAACTCGATAACAAGGTGGAGATGAAATTACCAGGCGGAATTTTAAAAGTCGAATGGGACTATCGAAAAGATAATAATATCTATCTGAGCGGACCGACAGAGACTGTTTTCAGCGGCGAATGGTAACCTTTAAGGTGCGCGTGGAGAAAGGAAGTTACAGTTGAGAATATCGCAGAGGGCGGAAAGTTTACCGCCGTATTTGTTTGTCGAAATCAGCAGGAAAATAGCAGAAAGAAAAGCAAAGGGCGAGGATGTAGTCAGTTTCGGCATCGGGGACCCGGATTTACCGACACCGCCGCATATTATCGAACGGTTGTGCAAAGAAGCACATGTGCCGGCAAATCATCGATATCCCGAATCTGAAGGTTTACCGGAGTTGAGGAAAACCATTGCCGACTGGTACCTGCGGCGTTTCGGTGTGACGCTGGACCCGGATAAAGAAGTTGCACCGCTAATCGGTTCCAAAGAAGGGATTGCGCATATCGCCTTATGCCTGCTGAATCCGGGCGATATTGCGCTGATTACGGACCCGGGATATCCTGTTTACACCATCGGCACAAAACTGGTGGGCGGAACACCTTACTATCTCCCGATTTCGACGAATAATAATTTTTTACCGTACCTGGATAATATTCCGGCCGAGATACTGCAAAAAGCGCGGGTTTTGTGGCTGAATTATCCCAATAATCCCACCGGCGCCGTAGCCGATCTTAAATTTTTCAATAAAGCCGTAGAATTCGCGAAAAAACACGACATCTGCATTTGTCACGACGGCCCTTATTCCGAGGTCGCGTTTGACGGTTATGCACCGGTAAGTTTCCTGCAAGCCGAAGGCGCAAAAGATGTAGGTATCGAGTTCCATTCGCTATCAAAAACTTACAACATGACCGGCTGGCGCATCGGGATGGCTGTGGGGAACGCGAAAGCGATTAACGCCCTGAAAATCATGAAATCCAATCTGGATTCCGGCATTCCGCAGGCAATCCAATACGCAGCGATCGAGGCTTTGACCGGCCCGCAAAACTGCATTAAGGAACACAACGACATTTACCAGCGTCGCCGTGATTTGATAGTGGATACGTTGAATAAAATGGGTCTGGAAGCAAAACCGCCGAAGGCCAGCCTGTATATCTGGGCGAAAGTGCCCCACGGCTTTACTTCCGCGGAGTTCGCCAACGATTTACTGGATAAAGTAGGCGTGGTAGTGACACCGGGCACAGGCTACGGCAGCAACGGAGAAGGTTACGTTCGGCTTTCGCTGACGATTGCCGATGCTTCGCTGTTGAAAGGCCTTTCGCGGATGGCGCAGTGGCACGACAGTAAAAATATCCTGAGGCCGAAGAAAGTTTAGGAAAGCCAGCAGAATTTTGAAAAACAGAAGGGCAGGGTTTAATCACCTGCCCCTCTGTTTTTATGCTTTACATAATAATTTAGTCCAGGCTGAATGGAGGGTATCTATCCGTTACCAGTATAAAAGCATAAGAAGTGACGCGCAAACCCCAGCGGTACAGACCGAGAACAAAATCGAAAATACCGCGGGGATATTTACCGGTAAACAAAATGGCAAACCATGTAACAATAATACAGAAAAACGCGGCAATGGCTAAAAAGAACAGCACGATATAATGCGGAATAGCCAGGAACCACTTTACCAGCGGCAGCCAGCGGTTCAGGTCCTTTTTTACATCCGGATAATCGATATCAAGATGCACGGACTGTTCTTCGTCGGTGGAAGGATAAACATCAGTCATCAGCAGAAAATAAGCACCGACGCGAGTTCCGAACCGGGTGACGGCCAAGCTCCAATCGAACCACCACTTGGGGTATTTTTGCCGGAATAGAATCATTAAAAGTGTGGGTAAAAAAATAATGCCGACACCACTCGCTGCTCCCGTGGCCCAATTGTGATGCTGACCCCAGGAAAAGCCATTGCTGGAAAGCAGCGCAAGAACGACGGCAATAGGAATCACCGTGAAGATACGGAAGAAAGATGTCAGGCGGTTGAGTTGCCGGTCGGGATAATCGATGGTAACCCAGGCGGCGTAACTTACTTTGTTTTCAACCATTTTTGTTTTCCTCCTAACAGGTTTTAACTTTTAGTTTGAAAATATAGAACAACAACAATGATATAGTGATTGGCAAAAGGTGTCAACAATTCTTCATTTCAAGAAATATAAGATTGAAAGACAGAATATATAAAAACATGAAAAGTTAAAAAGTAATAAAACAATAAATGATAATGCGGACGGGGAAGCCAATGAATACAATATTCGAAGCTAAATGAGTAATTCCAGCGTACAATACACTACATAACGTATATTATGCGCCCCAAGGTGTATCCTAAATTATTATGTTCAAACAACGTTTTCGTAATTCGGATGTTTCTTCCCTTTGAAATGCATTAACCTGTTAAACATTTCCATTTATTTTCCGGTTCGTCTTCCAGTACAATTCGTAAAAGTATTGGCAATTCAATTTCAAAACCCTATCATAATAATGAACACGGTTACTTCGGTTTATTAAAAAACCAGAACAAGTTTCAAACAATAATCAGGTTTGATAAAATGTATGTGTTTTTAGCAGCTATTAATTATGTAATGTAAAGATAGGTAGTTATGGAAAAATTTAGGACCGTTGCTAGTTTGATTAAATATTGTAAAAACAGTAAATATATAAAATATATCCTGCATCAACCGGCTTTGGTTATGTCTTGACACGGAAAATCCCCGGAAACGGCCTAATTTTCGATTACAGCGATTCTTGAGTTCAAATTTGGGTAATTTGTGCCTGATACCCGGTTTTGTCAGCTAAAAGTTCAGCCGTTCGGTGCAGTAAACCGGGCAAGCCCCATTTTTTAGTGGCGGACACAAAAACCATGTTTTCCTGTTTTTCGGTTTGGTTATTAGCCAAATATTCCAGGGCTCCGGTTTCGGTCCAATTTTTGTCCTGTCCTAACGCCAGGTCAATTTTGTTTAAAACGGTGATCCGGGGTTTTTCCAATAAACCAAGATCTTTTAAAATATTTTCGACGGCGTGATTTTCTTCCGCAGCATAAGGCGAAGAAAAATCGATAATGTTTAATAACAGGTCGGCTTCTTCCAATTCTTCTAAAGTAGCGCGGAAAGCACTGATGATATTCGTTGGCAGTTTACGGATAAACCCGACCGTATCGCTTAAAAGCGCCATTTTACCATCCGGCAGCATAATCCGCCGTGTAGTCGGGTCAAGTGTAGTAAAAACTTTATTTTCGCTGGCCACATTGGCGCGGCTAATGGCATTCAACAAAGTGCTTTTCCCGGCGTTAGTATAGCCGACAAGTGCGATCACCGGGATACCGCTTTTATGCCGGCGTTGACGGTAGAGATAACGCTGCTGACTGACTTTATCAACTTCAGCGCTGAGACGGTGAATCCGTTTTTCGATGAGTCGGCGGTCGGTTTCCAGCTGCGATTCACCGGGACCTCTGGTCCCAATTCCGCCGCCGAGACGTTCCAGATGGCTCCATTGCCCGGCCAGCCGCGGCAGCAAATATTGATGCTGCGCCAGTTCCACCTGTAATTTGCCTTCGCGGGTCTGAGCGCGTTTGGCAAAGATATCCAGGATCAGGGCGACGCGGTCAATGACTTTTACCTGTAATGCGTCTTCAAGGTTGCGCTGCTGCACGGGCGAAAGTTCATCGTCAAAAACCACCGTATCGAAATGCAATTCATCTTTTAAGGCAATAATTTCGTCCAGTTTGCCTTTACCAAGATAGAGCGCTTTGGTGGGCATGTCCAGGCGTTGAACGATTTTACCAATAACGACCCCGCCGGCAGATTTAACAAGCTGGGCCAGTTCATTTTGGGAAGCTTCGGCGGAGACGATTTTTTCATTTTCTTTCGTAGCGACGGTAATGAGAAAAGCTTTTTCCGGCTGAATTTGCGTTGAAACGACAGTATTTTTAATAATAATCTCCAAATGACAATACATTATGTTAAGTACCGAGGGCAGAAAAACATAACTATATGTATTGTGCCATAAATGCCGTATGATTGCACGAACAAGCGCGTCACAATCAAGCGTAAAAAGCGACGTGAGCTCACTGAGGACGGCAGCTCAGGAGGTGCGAAATACTATTTGAGGATAATCCTGGCATCAACGACCATAGCACCTTGAGCATAGGCGAAAACAGGGTTAAGGTCGAATTCCTTGATTTCCGGATAGGATTGTGCAAAATCGGATAGCTTCAACAGCCATGATTCAAGGTTCGCGACATCAATTTTGGGGGTTCCGCGGAAACCGTTCAGCAGCGGATAGCCCTTTATGTTACGGATCATATCGGCAGCATCCCTTTTAGCCAGCGGAGTAATACCGAAAGAAACATCTTTCATAACTTCAACAAAAATACCGCCAAGCCCGAACATCAGCACCGGACCGAACTGGGCATCCAGCGTCATCCCGATGATAATTTCAAGACCCGGCGCCGCCATTTTCTGCACTGCGACACCGTGGATATTGGCATTAGGGAATTTTTCCTTGGCAGAAGCCATGATTTCATCAAAGGCCTTGCCGACTTCGTCGGCATTTTTCAAGTTCAGTTTGACACCGTTTGCTTCAGTTTTATGCAGGATATCCGGCGAAACTATTTTAAGAACTACGGGGTAACCCATTGCCGAGCTCATTGCAACGGCGTCTTTTTTATTTACAGCCAGTCTCGTATCTGTAACCTGAAGGCCGGCTTCTTTAAAGACCTGTTTAGCCTCAATTTCTGTCAAAAAGTTCCGATTTTCGCTCTTTGCTGTTGCGATAATTTGATTAATTACGTTATTCATTATGTTCTCCTCAGAATTTATTCAAATTTAAACACCGGCCTGAACTAGAGCGAACGTCTGAATTCCCAATATTTAGCCATTTTACTGATGGCTAGAATGGCCGCCTCGACAGTAGCAAATGCGGGTACGCCGGCATTGAGTATTTTTTCCTGAGCAGCGAGCTCCATGCCGATAACATCAATATCATCACCTAGGGTGACAACAACGACCATGGGTTTCGAGAGGGTTTTCGCGGTGTCGATAAGAACCTGAGCAGACTGGTCTATTTCTTTCGCCCCAATACCTTCCTGGGTATAGACATGGGGGTTGATCACAGCCATGACTACATCAATATTGGGGTCGTCAGCAACCAGACGTAAACCGGTGGCGTAATATTCGGAGACGCCAAACCGGCCTAATCCAATCTCAACAGGGTTCCGGATGCTGGAACCGGCATCAGCGGGCGTAATTTTCGCCAGTTCTGCACGGGTTTCTTTGGTCAATGCGGGAACTTTTAAACCGGCCCGTTCGCAGGTATCCGTCGCGACAACCCCGACGCCGCCGCCGCGGGCGACGATACCGATACGGCGCCCTTTGATTTCGCGCAGTTTTTCTACGGCCACGATTTGCTCGACCGCTT
Organism: uncultured Chloroflexia bacterium; assembly: GCA_963772985.1. Classification (GTDB taxonomy): domain Bacteria; phylum Chloroflexota; class Dehalococcoidia; order Dehalococcoidales; family Fen-1064; genus Fen-1064. The sequence goes on along the minus strand of CAVYZP010000031.1, from coordinate 38,126 downwards.
CGGTCAGGGTATCTACCTGAATAGCACCGGTCTGATTAAAGAAAGCTTTCCAGACTAATTCCGAACCGGCTAACGAGGCAGTATGTGATGAGACAGCGCCGCTGCCGCCCTCGGTCAGACCACCTTTGAGAATGATAACCGGTTTGGTCTTATTGCAATTGCGCACGGCTTTGAAGAAACGGATGCCGTCGTTGACGCCTTCGACATAACAAAAAATGTATTTGGTTTCCGGGTCCTTGGCAAAATACTCCACAAACTCAGCGGCACTGATATCCAGCGCATTGCCGTAGCTGATGACCTTGCTGAACCGGACACCGCGGGCATTGGCATGGGGCACCAGTTCCATCATTCCGGCACCGGTCTGAGAGACAATGCCAACATTACCGGATTCGCGGGAAAAACGGGTATTAAAAGTAAGCCCGGTCTTCGGATTGTAAATTCCCATGCAGTTCGGGCCGATGATGCGTATTTTGCCTTCTTTGATGATGCTGATCACTTCTTCCTGGAGCTTTTTACCTTCTTCCATGCCGGTTTCGGCGAACCCGGCGCTGAAAATATGGACGACCTTAATACCTTTAGCAATACAATCCCTCAACACGCCCGGCACAAAAGACGAGCGGATGGAAACGATGGCATAATCAATCGGGTCGGGAACAGCTTTGACCGAAGGATAAGCTTTTAAGCCTAAAATTACCGGGGCTTTAGGATTAATCGGGTAAATTTTCCCTTTAAAACCAAATTCCTGCAACCTGCCAACCCAACCCTTCTTTTCAGCGTTGTCATCACTGGAAGCGCCGACAACGGCAATTGATTGAGGGTCAAACGCCACATTAAGATCTAATTCCTGAACCATTTTCCTTTTTCACCTCGTGTTTATTTTAGTGAAAATCCTCAGCCTGAGGGCTGTAATTTCGGGTATTTTATACTTTTCCGGTTTTGCCGATATCTTTTTTATATTTGGTTCTCAGTTCGCTGAGATAATTCGGGTCAATCTGACCGGCATCCTGCTGCTGAATAAGATTAAGTCTGGTTGGCCGGCCGGGCGGGAAACTCGGCGCGCCCCCGATAACTTTTTCCGTTTCCAGAGCGGCAAGTTCGGCTTCGGAATAACCCAGTAACTTGCCGAAAACATATTTGTTATCCTGTCCGAATTTAGGGGCTCTTTTCGGGATAAAACTTTCTTTATTATTATATTTAGCAGGCAGCTGGTTAGGCAGCGGCCGTTCGCCGATGCCTTCACCATGGTCAATAACGCTGAAGAACCCGCGGTCAATAAGCTGGGAATTGAGATTTACTTCTTTTATACTCAAAACTGCACCGGCAGGAACTGCGGCTTTTTGCAGGCTCTCCGTGATTTCAAACTTATCCTGGAGAATGGTCCAGCCTTCGACTAATTTATCCAATTCAGAACGATTTTTCCAGCGGTTAATGGAATTACTGAATTTTTCCTGACGGCACCAATCCGGATTGCCAATTACACGGCAGAAACCTGCCCACTGTTCATCATCACCCACGGCAATATTGATCCAGTTGTCATCGCCTTTACAGCGGTAACAACCATGCGGGGCTAAGTAAGGCTGGTCGTTGCCCATTCTTTCCTCAACCCGGCGGTTTAGAGTGTAATCCATGATGATATTACCGACATTAGCGATTAATGCTTCGCGTCCCGCCAGGTCAATAAATTGTCCTTCGCCGGTGCTTTTTTTGTGGAAAATCGCGATTAAAATTGCAGCAGATGAAGTCCCACCTGACGTCCAGTCACCGTAAGAGAAACCGGAGAGCATCGGGGGTTCATCGGGATAGCCGGTCATGTGGGTCAGCCCAGACATGCCTTCCATTCCCGGCACGTACATGTAAAAATCGCGTAACGGACCGGTGTGGCCTAAACCGCTCATTGAAGCCATAATGATATCTGGTTTGATTTTCTTTAATTCTTCATACCCCAGGCCCCAGTTTTCCATGACCCGGGGTGAATAGTTTTCCATGACGACATCGCTGATTTTAACCAGCTGTTTGAAGATATCGCGCCCTTTTTCCGAGCCGAGATTAAGGGTAATACCTAATTTACCGGCGTTCAGCGAGTGGAAAAGACTGCCGCGGTTCCAGGGTTCGGTGCCCGGGTCATTCTCAGGAAAAACATTACCCCGGGTGAAAACATCAGGTCTAACGGCCGATTCGATTTTAATAACCTCGGCCCCCAATGAAGCCAGCACGCGGGAACTAACCGGTCCGGCAAAGACCATGGTCAAATCAAGAACTCTTATCCCATGAAGCAATTTATAAGCCATCGTAACCTCGTATTAAATAATATTCTGTTCGGTTAAAGTGAGAAGGTCTTCTTTGGTGAATCCCAATCCACTATAAATTGAGCCGTTGTCTTCTCCTAATAACGGAGCCTTGCCAACCCTGGCCGGCGTCTCGCTCATCTTAAACGGGTCGCCGGGATAGGTAACTTCGCCCATTACAGGATGCTGCGTTTTAACAAAAAATCCTTTTGCTTTCAGCTGTTCATCTTCTTCCAATTCACCCGGTGTCAGAACCGGCGTAAAAGCTAATTTTAATTCCTGTGCCTGTTTGGTGATATCCCATTTGGTATGTTCTTTAAGCCACGGAGTTAAAATGGCATCAAATTTTTCAGGTTCCGCCATGCGTGCAGCCGGTTTCGTGAAGAACGGGTCTTCCAGCAGCTCCGGCTGTTCGATTAATAATGGGATATTGGGCGCCCCGCCCAATCCTGGTGTGAGGCTAATCCAACCGTCTTTGCAGGGAACGCTGTAGCCGATGGGATAACCGTGAATAGCGAAAGGATTGGTTTTACGGCTTAACCCGATATAAGGATATTCACTGATATTGGCTCCCAGGGTACTGGCGACGCATTCCTGGGCGGACATATCAATCCAGGTCCCTTTTCCAGAATCTATCCGGTCGCAAAGCGCAGCGACAGTGGCGCTGAAACTCAATAAACCGGTTGTAAACTCAGATTGCCGCCCGCCTTCGACCACCGGACGACTGGATGTATGGGTTGCCGGCCTGGAGGTATACTGCGCGCCGGATAGGCCGAAAGTTACGATATTAGTAGTTTTATAATCGCGGTAAGGCCCGGTTTGACCGAATCCGGTAATTGAGGTCAAAATAATCTGGGGTTTGACCTTAGTTAAAGATTCGTAGGACAACCCTAAAGCAGCCATTTTCCCGGGGTCAAAGCTTTCGACAACGACATCCGCTTTTTCCACAAGCCGAAGAAATATGTTCTTGCCGGTTTTTGTTTCAAGATTAAGTGTGATACTTTTTTTATTGGTATTGAGGTAGAAAAAAGTGCCGCTTTTTTCCTTATCCGGGTCATCATGCAGGAACGGCCCCATATGCCGGCTGGAATCCCCTACTCCGGGTTTTTCAATTTTAATTACGGTAGCACCAAAATCAGCCAGCAGCTTTGTGCAATATCCCCCTGCGACACCTTCCGAACAATCTAAGACAACGATTTTTTCAAAAGCCTGTTTGGTCATAAGTTATTCCTTGATTACTAAATTTATTTTATTTAAGAAACTTGCCGGATTGCATTACCACCAAAATAAAGCTATAATCATATCAAGTACGTACACGTACTTCAATATTTATATCTATTATACAATATAACAGTTTAATGTCAAGCTGTTTTACATTTTATCAAGATATAATTAGCAAGACTAACCGAGAATAAATGGAAATCATCCAGAACGGCGAAAGAGAATACGATACCTGGATACTGTTGAGCAGGGTCTATCATATGATTGCCAAACTCAGACGTATGGAACTGGCGAAATACAACATACAGCCGGTCCAGGCTTACATATTATTGATTCTTCACTCGCTCGGCGGAGAAACCTCGCCGACCGAATTAGCCAGATACGCTTACGAAGATAAAAGCGCAATCTCCGATATTCTCATCAGGATGGAAAAACAGGGCCTGATAATCAAGATGAAAGAAGTGGCAGGGAACAGCCGGGTAAAAGTAAAGATGACCGTAAAGGGAGAAGAAGCATTAAGTTTGTCATCAGGGCGGGAATACCTGCGGCAGGTAATGTCCGTATTAACACCGGAAAAACTCGAACTGCTGGAATCTTACCTTAGTATGATTCGTGATAACGCCATCATCCAACTTGATATCCAGGAAAAACAGTTTGTGCCGCCTTCTAAAGTTTCCAGATACTACCATAATAAAGAGTTATTTAAAGAACAAGCAAAATAATAAATAATAACAAAAAAGCACAGGAGGCAAATTAACATGACAACCAACGAACCCGCTAAAAAAGTCCAAATGACGGAAGGAATTTTCACCGAAGAATTGATAGCTGAAATGAGAGCTAAGACCGGGATTATCCTCCGTATCGACCAGGGGATCAATAACGAAGAGGCAACCAGGATGGCTATCCTGAAATTTGCGGACGGCATCGGCGACCCGAACCCGCTCTGGCGCAACGAAGAATATGCTAAAAAGACACGATACGGTTCAATCATCGCACCACCTTCCTGGGTCTTTTCCGTATTTGCCGGAATTAATTTCGGGTGGAAAGGGTTGGGCGGCTTTCACAGTTCAACAGATGCCGAGTTTTACAAGCCGATTTACCGTAACGACAAGATAAAACCGCAGTGCCAGTTCAACGGTTTCGACGGGCCTAAACCGAGTTCTTTCGCCGAGAAAGTTATCGTCAATAAAAAAGAAAATACATACCGTAACCAGAACGGCGAACTGGTGGCTAAAGTAAACTGGTTCGTGACCAGAATGGAAAGGCTGAAGGCCAGACAAAAAGGCAGAGATTCAGCAATGAAACTGCCTCACCAATGGAGCGAAGCGGATCTAAAACAGATCGAGGCAGACATTCTTGCCGAAGAACCGAGGGGCGCTAATATCCGCTACTGGGAAGACGTCGAAGTCGGGGAAAAATTAAAACATATCACCAAAGGACCGCTGGGGATGACGGATGAGATCGCCTATCTGATTGGCGGCGGCGCACCCATCGCCAGACTGGCAGCTCACGGTGTGATGCTGCGCAGTTACCAGACGCATCCGGCCTGGGCATACCGCGACCCCGATACCGGGGCGTTAGAGCCAATTTTCTCGGTGCATTATAACAAGGCTGCCGCATTTGCGCAGGGCGGCCTGCCCTTACAATATGATATCGGTTTTCAGCGGCATACATGGCAGATGCATTTGCTGACCAACTGGATGGGAGATGACGGCTGGTTAAAGAGAACCCACGTTGAGTTCCGGAAATTCGTGTATTTCTCAGATGTGGTACACCTCGAAGGAACGGTCACCAAAAAATACATTGACGACAACGGAGAACCCTGTGTTGATATCGATACAACAGCGATTAACCAGAGAAACGAGGTCGTGATGCCGGGTAATGGTACGGTGATTCTACCGTCCAGAGAAAAGAAAACCTTCCCGCTGGATACGAGACAACCGGTAAAGAAGTAAAGAGGCGCGGGTAGCGATTAACCCGTTGTGAGTTACAAGTTTATAGTTTTGAGTTTTAAGTCATGAAATAGTTAAAGGAGCCGCTCTAAAAAAGCGGCTCCCTCTATATTATTATTATCTATGATTAGAACTTTATTTTTTCCCATCATCCATTAACTGCTGCCAGCGTTCTTCACCGAGGCATTGCCGGGCTGAAGCGCACCAGGAAACACAGGACGGCACTTTTTCCCTAAAGACGATAGTACCGCATTTCTGACACTTGACCCTGGTCTCATCGGAAAATATTTCCACTCCGCCACCGCAGCCGGGGCATTTAAACATTTCTACCCGCAGATTACGCGTATCCTGTCCAGGGCATTTACCAAACATATTCTTCGAACCTCATCCAGTATCGTTGATTAATACAATTATTATATGTTGCCCCTGCCGTTACCGCAGTGATATTTATCATACCTATTAAATATTTTCCCCATCAACAATATTATGTCAATTATTTATATTGAGCGGTTTCAGGCATTTTACGCCATAGCGACAAAAGTCGCAGACGTTGATATTTTAGGCGCTTAATATAGAAGTAATAGAGCTTAAGGAGGAACATATGAACGAGAAAGTGAAGAAAGTTATCGACCAGATCAGGCCTTCACTCCAGGCTGACGGGGGCGATGTGGAGTTAGTTGGAGTTAAAGATGGAGTTGTGAGCGTGCGCTTAACCGGTGCGTGTGGATGTTGCCCGATGTCAACGATGACATTGAAAATGGGAATTGAACGGATGCTCAAATCCAAACTGCCGGAAGTGAAAGAAGTAATTTCGGTTTAAATACAAGATATCGTTATCTTTGGTTTTAAGCGAGTCCTTAAAAAAGGACTCGCTTTTTTATTGTCCGATGTGTGCATTATCGCGATACAAAGAGCTTAAATGAGGTAGCGAAAGATTTACTTGCACTCAATATCTTGCCAGTTAATTGCTATTCTTGCGCAGATAGTCTTTACTTGCCATATCTTTACTTGCATTGTATTATAATACTTGCTATACTTCATTGTGCAAGTAATTATCCGGCAGGAGGCAACTTATGAAACAGGTATTAACGATACAGGGAAAAGCAAAAAATGTTTTTAAATATACAGCACTGTTGGCGAAACGTCAGGGCGAAAAGAAATTAAAGGATGTTAAAGCGCACAATATGGAACTGCCATAGACAATTAAAGACTTTATATTGTCTATTATTTGCCAAACTATTTAAATTTATTGCTTGACAATATTTTGTTACAATGCTAGGATGAAGATAAGCAACAAGGAAGATTAAGCATGGCAAGAAAAGCCATTGTCGACCGCAATACAGTACTACAATTACTTAAAGAAGGCAAGACTTCACAGAGTATTGCCAACCAGTTTGGCGTCAGCCGGCAGGCGATAGATTTATATCGTAAAGAGTTTGTCCGCACCGGGCTATTACAGGGTACAACCACTCCCCTACCGGTAACACCACCGGCGGCTGTTCCCGTAACCGATAAACCGGTTGCTTCGGTAATTCCATCACCACAAGCGATACAACCGCAGGATGTTTCTTTCGACCAGATGATTGAGCTAATGATAAAAGCTTTCGACGCGTTAAAGCGAACTCCCGAACTGGAAGCGGAAGTAGCAAAATACCGGCAACAACACGATGGGCTGGTGAAACAGATCGAACAACTGGAAGAGAAAGAAAGAAAGCGCAAGGAACAGGAAACCCGCTGGCTGCATGCCCAGAACCCGGGGATATTAACAAACCGATAAAAACAATAAATCCGAAATACTGATATCTAATTACTAAACTATATATACTAAGCTGAAGTTTCTTTTTTCCAGCGGTCGTAAGGAACCAACAATGTCACGAGCGTACCGCGCCCTACATTAGACTGGATGCTTAAATTACCGCCTAAAAGGTCGGCCCGTTCCTGCATACCGGCCAACCCGATTTTCCCGGCCTCTACGAACCTCAGGTCTTCGCCGATAACAAAACCCTTCCCATCATCTTTGACCAGGATGGTCATGCTTTCTGGTCCAAAATCCAAAGATATTTGAGCGTTCAACGCCGCTGAATGCCGCCAGACATTATTTAGGGCTTCCTGAATAATGCGGTAAATGAGCATTTCGGCTTCCGGGGCAAACTTTATTTCCATGCCGACAGTTTTCAGGTCAGCTTTTACCCCGCTCTGGTGTTGGAACTGGGTGATTAACTCGCGGACGGCCGGCATCAATCCCAGATAATCCAACGTCGGGGGACGCAGGTCCTGGGTAAACCGCCGTATCTGTGAAATTATTTTATCTACCTCTTCCCGGAGGTCTTCGAGCGAACCGGCTATTTTAGAACGCTTTGGCTGCGCGGAAATAAGTTCGTCAATATTCCGGGATAGAATGATTAAAGCCTGGATGGAATCGTCGTGCAGGTCCCTTGCGATACGTTTTCTTTCATCTTCCTGAGTCCGGGTAATTTGCTGGGCATAAAGCCGCAGATTTTCGGCCAATTTCTTCTCCCGGGTAACATCCCGTGAAATGTTTTGAAAAACAACCGGTTTGCCGGCGTCCTTAATAACTGTGGTAGTCATCATGACAACCGCTTCCGAACCATCGCGGCGAGTAATCCGCTGTTCATACGGCTGTACAATATTGATACCGTTGAGCAGTTTATAGCGCACTTCGCGGGCCAGTTCCAAAGCTTTAGGATTGAGCGAACGGATGACGTCACCGCCGATTAGCCGTTCGCGCCGGTAACCGGTAAAATCAGACGCGGCCTGGTTAGCATCCAGAATTTTGCCGTCTAAATCCTGGATCCAGATGGCATCGTGGGCCCGTTCAAATAGTTCTTTATAATTTTTTTCGGCTTTGTCCTTGGCAGCGATGAGCGCTGCCTTTTCGAGAGCTAAACCTAATTCTTCACCGATTAACTCCAGGAACAGCCCATCCTCTTCCGGTAGCGGTGCGGTAGAAGCAGTTAGAACACAAAGCATGCCTGCCGTCTGCTGTTGGGAATTGAGCGTTACCATGGAATTACAGGTGATTAGATTACCGGAATCATCTTTATACTGCGCCTGCCGGCTAAAATATTCCTGCAGACGGTCTTCGGTCTGTAAACGGTTGAATTGCCCGGCGGCTTCCGGGGAAATGCCGCGGTATTGTTTCAACTCGATTTCGTTTTTAGTCTGGTTTTTAAGGTAGATTAAAACACCTTCGGCGGTGACGGCTGCCATTACATTATCAGCCACACTACTCAAGATACGATCGAGATTATTCTCCCGGCTGATGGCAGCCGTAATGGAACGGAGAATTGCGATGCGTTTCATCGCTGCTGGTTGACCTCTCCGCCAAGATTAAGCCATCCCTTCTTCAGACAATAAACAATTGCTTCAGTACGGGAATAAACGCCTAACTTATCAAAAATATTCCGCCAATGGGTTTGTACCGTACGCGGGCCGATAGAGAGCAAGGTGGCAATCTGTTTATTGCTAAGCCCCTCCGCCCCTTTTTGCAGGACCTGGAACTCGCGTTCGCTGAGAACATCCGGTTTTTCGCTGGTGATTTTATCTGCCGGGGTGCGCAACTGGGCAAAAATTGCCTTGGCTACCGAGGGGTGCAGCACCGATTCGCCTTCATATGCGCTTCGGATGGCGTTAGTAAGCTCCTTGCGCCGGACATTTTTCAGCAGGTAACCGGCCGCCCCGGCATCGATGGCCGCGGTAATAAATTCGGGGTTATCGTAAGCGGTTAATACCAGAACGCGCGTTTGCGGGACAGACGTTTTAATCTGCTTGGTAGCTTCGACACCGTTGACAATGGGCATGGCAATATCCATTAAAACAATATCCGGTTTTAGCTGTTTCACCAGACGGACAGTATCTTCTCCATCGCCTGCTTCACCGACAACTTCCATGTCCGTTTCACGACGAATGAGCTCTGCCAGTCCTTCACGGACGACGGCATGGTCTTCAGCTAAGAATACCGATATTTTCCCCATAGTTAGCCTATTATACTATTATCTATAAAAAATACAACTTTTTTATTTTCGCGGAAACGTTTAGATTTGATATACTATAGCTACCATGCGATAAATCGGCCAGGAAAGACGAAAAAGCCGGCAAAATGACTGACATTGTGAATAAAAAAGCCACCACTTTCAAGGACGCCCTGCTGAAACCGGGTATATTTTGTGTTACATGGGAACAGATTCCGGGCAGGGGCGCGTTCGAAGATTCGCAGGCTGCAGTCCTGGAAAACGCGCGGAAAGCCGCTGAAAAAGGGAAAATACATGCTGTCAGTCTGACGGATAATCCCGGCGGTACACCGGCAATCTCGCCGGAAATGTTTTGCGCTGAAATTATTAAAGCCGGCATCGAACCGCTGGTGCATTTTGCCATGCGCGATAAGAACCGAAATGAATGCGAAAGCCTGCTGTACGGGTTGGCCGGAACCGGGGTAAGAAATTTACTGGTATTAACCGGCGATTATCCGACGTCAGCCGGATTCCAGGGAAAAGCCAAACCGGTCTTCGACCTCGATTCCGTCCAGGCGCTTCAGATGATTGACGAATTGAACAATGGGCTGGAAGACGACAGTACCGGCAAGAAAAATATTTTAAAACCGACGGATTTCTTTGCCGGGGCCGTGATTTCGCCTTTCAAGCAAACCGAGGCCGAACTGTTGTGTCAATATTACAAATTGAAGAAGAAAATAAAGGCCGGGGCAAAATTTATCGTAATGCAGGTGGGTTACGACGTCCGGAAACTGCAGGAACTGATATTATGGGCAAAGATTAACGACTACCGGGTTCCTTTAATTGCCAATATCTATATCCTGCCTTACAGCGCAGGTAAAACAATGAACGCTAACCGCATTCCGGGCTGCATAGTTACCGATAAATTACTGGCTAAACTGGCAGAAGAAAGAACTGCGCCGGACAAAGGCAAAGCGGCCAGATTGGACCGGGCCGCCAAAATGTATGCCATAGCAAAAGGGCTCGGTTTTAAGGGCGTGCACATCGGCGGGCAGGGCAAGACTTACGAGATAGTAGACTACATCATTGACAAAGGGGAAGAACTGTCACCGCGTTGGCGGGAATTTACAGGGGAATTCGACTTCCCGCAAAAAGACGGTTTTTATCTGTTCGAAAAAGATGAGAAAACGGGATTGAACTCCGATAAACCAGCTGTGCGAAACGCGAAACCGGCGAATCCGCCGATTTATATGTTTTCCCGGGCGTCGCATAAAGTAATGTTCGACAAGAACAGTTTTGTTTTTAAAGGGTTGACACCAATCGCCAAAAGTATCGATAAAGACCCGAAACTAAAACGAGCCTTTGCGAAATTCGAACTGGTGAACAAAACAATACTTTTCACCTGCATGGACTGCGGCGATTGCGCGCTGATAGATGCCGCTTATCTCTGTCCGATGTCCCAATGCCCGAAAGGGCAGCGCAACGGGCCATGCGGCGGCAGCTATAAGGGCTGGTGTGAGGTCTATCCCGGCGAAAAAAAGTGCATCTGGGTGCGGGCCTATGCCCGATTGAAAAAGTACAAAGCGGAGGATACCATCGGGGAATCTATTGTGCCGCCGTGCAACTGGGAACTGCAGCACACCTCTTCCTGGTTGAATTACTACCTGGGACGGGACCATACCGCGAAGCGACTGGGGATTAACCCCCCGGAAGTAAAAATAATAAAGAAACCAAGTTAGTTATAAATTTTTAGTAATATTTTAGTAAAACGGAGAACTCAGTGATTAAAAAAGTGGGGATTACGGGCGCCGGCGGACTGATCGGAGTGGATTTGACCGAAGGTCTGGCGGACAAATATCAATTGACACTGTTTTATCATAATACCAAACCCGTCACCAAACGTAAACAGAAAATGGTCAAAGCCGATTTATCGGACGAAAAACAGGTCAAAGGGGTTTTCGAGGGACTGGATGCAGTGGTACATTTGGCCGCGGCGTCCAGTTCGCTCTCCCCCTGGGAAAACGTCCTCAGCCAAAATATCATTACTACCTATAACGTTTTTGAAGAAGCGCGACGCGCCGGCGTCAGAAAAATGGTGTTTGCGAGCACAAATCACACCCAGCATGCTTACACTATGAAAACCAATACTCTGGACGAAGACCTTACTTATGTCAAGCAACACGGATTGATTAAACTGGACGACCCGCCGGCGCCTGATTCGCTTTACGGCGTTTCCAAACTTTTTGGCGAGGACCTCGGACGGTATTATTCCAGGTTTTACGGTATGCAGGTGGTTTCTTTGCGTATCGGCTGGGCAGAATGCGAAAAGATGAAAGCGCACATGCAGTCGCCGGATAACGCCATCCGGGACCATGTCCGGGTGATGTTCTTGAGCCGAAGGGATTTAATCGATGTTACGGATAAGGCGCTGCAAATCGAAACCGATTACATCAACGTGTTCGCGGTCAGCGATAATAATCCGGGGGTGTTCGATTTGACAGAAACCAGAGAAAAACTGGGCTTTAATCCTAAAGACAACGCTAAGGACTGGGAAGCAAATTTAAAATATTAAATATTTCTAAATCGTAAAACAATATAAAAATGCCGCTGCAATTAAACAGCGGCATTTTATTTTATCCGGTTATGGGTAGATTTTTAATTGATTTGCGCGGTTAATTTTTTGCAGAAAGCCTCAATCAGGTAATACATGGCGGTCGCGCCGGCATCCTGGACGCCGATACCACCGTCAGGACGATAACTCGCCCGGCTGTGTTTGGCTTTCATGTTTTTGGTATCTTCCATTCCTTTTTGCGCCGCAGTCACCACGTCGGCTAAAGCTATTTTTACGTCTTTACCGCCGGCAGCGGCCTGTTTAAAGGCCTCAACCGCCGGGACAATAGTATCCAGCATAGTTTTCTCGCCGACGTTTGCTCCGCCGCGTTTCTTAATGCCGTCCACGGCTCCCTGTCCAACAAGCCCCAGATCTTTCAGGTCAATTTCTTTTTTACCGACCTGCCCTTTCCCCGCTTCCATAAAAGCGGAGGCCAACAGCGTGCCGAAAGTGGAAGGACTGGCTTTATTGATGCTCATCCCGCATTTCATCAGGATTTTGCCGATATCGTCATCGGTTGGAGCTGCGTTGTAATCGATAATTGCCTTACCGCCGAGGTCAACGGTGACACCGATATCGCCGTCGCCGAGAATCGAGTCCAATTTCTGCAGGGTATCACTGTGGGTACGCCATTCGGCAGCAGTTTCGGTGAGCAGTTTTTTCAGAGTACTAACATTAAGTGTCGGACTCATGACCTTCTCCATTGCGGCAGGAACGGCGAAAATGCGGGCGCATCCAGCAATTTCTTGAATTCAGGGTTCAGTTTAAGTAAGCTGAACGAAGCGCCGGCCATTTCCATGGAAGTGGCATACTCACCGATGAAGGCTTTGTAGACTTTAATCCCATGCTGACCGAGAACATCGTAAAATTTGCTGTAAAGGATGAAAAGTTCTTCCGGCGGAGTGGCGCCCAGGCCGTTTACCAGCACGGCAACCTCATCTTTAGCTTTAAAGGGCAAGTCGTTAATTACTTTGTCAGCCATGATGGCAGCGACTTCATCAGCGGTTTTGAGCTTGGTCCGTTCGATACCGGGTTCGCCGTGAATGCCCATGCCGAGTTCCATTTCGTCATCTGCGATGACAAAATTCGGTTTACCAACGGCCGGAATAACGCAAGGACTTAATGCAACACCGATGGTGCAGGTCTGGTCGATGACTCTATCCGCAACAGCCTTGACTTCATCGAGATTAGCCATCGTTTCCGCTTTGGCACCGGTGAGTTTATAAGCAAAGAAAATACCGGCGATGCCGCGTCGGCGTGTTTTCTCCGCTTTCGGGGCGGAAGCCACGTCGTCGGCAGCGATACTCAGTTTTACCGGAATATCATCCACCGCGGCCATTTCGGCAGCCATCTGGAAGTTCATTTTGTCGCCGCTGTAATTTCCGAAGAGATAAAGCACACCGGCCCCGCCGTTGGTTTCTTTGGCAGTCGCCAGCATATCGTCGGCACTGGGAGAGGAAAAAACGTTGCCGACGGCCACGCCGTCCAGCATACCAGGCCCCACATAACCGAGGAAAAGTGGAATATGCCCGGAGCCGCCGCCGGTGCAGATAGCAACTTTACCCTTTACGGGTGCATCGGCGCGAATCAACGCGCGGGTACTTTCTTTGGCCATACGAAGATGATAGGGATAAGCCTTGAGGATACCCGCGATAGTTTCATCTACTACTTTATACGGGTCATTGATAAACTTTTTCATTATTCAAATTCCTCCTATTCAATTACAAAACACCATGTCTCTAAATTGTATTAAATTACAACGTTCAATTCAACAAATATGCGCTGAGCGCCTTTTTTCCATGCTTTCAACGCGTTATCGGGCCATAATTTGAAATTATTTACCGGTTACGGGGTTCTTGTAATGCAGCGGCATCTTGTAGCCGGAAGCCCAGGTTTTGGCGACATCGCCGGGGAATTTGGGATAGATAACCGGTTTCTTGGCCCAACCGTCTTTCAAGGTTGTCTGGAAACTGCTGTTGAAAACCAGGTTACTGATTTTCCAGATGCCATCTTCTTTGCGGTATTCGCATTCGTAAACGCCGTGAGAGACGATGGATTCAAGTTCATCGCCGACGTAATCGGTCTTGAGACAAAGCATATTCCAGCGGCCTTTGGCGGTTTTGTTGCCTTTGTCCACATGGATGACACCCATCAGCTGCTGTTTCAGAAAGAGCTTTTTAGTACCTTCAAAACGCGGGGTGGTAAAAGTGTTGAAAGAGGCTTTCAGGTTCTCCCGGCCCTGGATGTGGAACGCATGGCAATCATCGGTGAACAAATCTGCAGCGTCATCATACATCAGGTTATCCATATAATAGCCGTACGATTTCTGCACAATCTTAATCTGTTCGATATCTTCAAGCGTTTGAACTTTCTCTTCGAGGGCTTTGATTTTTTCTTCCATTTCTCGGGCGTTCATTTTAGTCTCCTTACATCCATCGAAATTTACCAAAAGTGTAACATCAGGAACAAATGTTGTCAAACTAGGAAACAACAATTAGAACCGACAAACATAAGGTTAATCAACACAGGAATAAAAACGTTGGGGGTTCATTCGTTTTTAATCAGTTTTTTTAGGGAACCAAGGGAAAAGCACCGGAATTGTCTTGACAACGCCTGCGTATCCCGGGCGTCTTACCAGACTTCGCTTCTCCATCAACGGGATGCTGATACAAACAAATAATAGCGTAACCGAAAGCGCCCCGATGATGGTCCACCACCAGCGGAAATCAGCAGCCAGGCCGAAGAGAAATATGCCCCACCAGAACATGATTTCTCCGAAATAGTTGGGATGGCGAGAATAAGCCCAAAGCCCGCGGGTCATGATTTCTTCAGGCCGGCGTTTTTTCCGGCTGAATTGCCTCAACTGGCTGTCCGCGACAGTTTCGGTGATGACCGCACCGGCAGTCACAATAACAGCGGCGATATCCAGAAAGTTGAACGATTTGTTGCCGGTAACCAGCGCAGGATAAAGCGGCAAACAGGCCAAAAAAACAATTACTGTCGGCATTAAATCTATCCCGACTAATTCCACGAGCCAGAAGCTTTTGCCGGTTCCGGTTCTCAAATCCCGGTAACGCCAATCTTCGTTCTGCAGCCCTTGCCATTGCCTTGCCCAGTTGTACGTGAGACGTATTCCCCAAACGAAGACCAAAATCGGAATAATTAAATGCACGAGTGATAATTCATTTTTATGTAAATTATATAAAAACCAAAAAAGCGTGATTAACGGCGGGGCCACACTCCAGTAAGCATCATAGAAACTAGCATTATGAAAGATTCGCCCGGCTGAATAAATCACGAGCGTTGCAGAAACGTCAGCCAGCAAAACAAACAAAACAGGGTTCGGTCCACGACTGAAATAACCGACAACGACCGCAATTAACAAGGCCACCAGATAGACTGATGTATACAGCGCAAACGCTTTTTTCAAATCTGGTGATGTGTCTGGCATTACAGTAAGAAATTGTACTATCTAACCGTGATGCCAGTCAACAAAAGAAAAGCGCAGGTTTGATGAGCACGTAATAACATTGACATCGAAGCACATGTGTACTATAGTCAGAATCAAAAGGATGCGCAAGAGGAAGGGAATAAAAGGATGGATATCAGAGATAAGGTCATTGAGATTGTTTATGAGAGTAAAGAAGGACTGTTTCCTCTGGCGATTGCCGAAGCGGTTTCCAAAAGGTATTCAATACCCGTAAATTCCCGGCAGGTTGAAGAAGTCGTCAGGAAAAATCCCAAACTTTTTGTGGAAATGAATGGGAAAATACAGGCACCGGTTCACGAATAACCGGTTTTGAGATAGTATCCAGGTTAATTTAAGACAAGTGGTGCGAGGCGGGGTTTGGAGAATAACAAAAAATCAACGGATGCTGGGATCATTGACATCATCGTAGGTTTAATTATAACTGCGATCGGTGTCCTCGGCCCGCTTGTTTTGTTGACCGGAAGCAATCCAAAACCTCAAATTGACGCCGGCGATATATTAATGATTATTTTAGGCGGCGGGGTTTTACTGGCGCTGGGATTATTTACCGTATACGGTGGAGAAATGGCGATGAAAAGGCAGCGCTGGGGGACGGCGCTGGCGGCTTCGATTTGCGCGTCGCTGGTCGTTTTCGGTCTCCCCGCACTGATATTGACAATTCTGGCTAAAAAAGAGTTTTCTAACCATACAGTTCCAGTGCACCATTCAAAAACGAATAAAATGCACCGTGGCGATATAAATATTCACGCCCGTCATGGTCACGGTATCAAATAAAAGGTGTTGTAAAACGGCATGGAAAACAAAGATCAGGGAAAGAAAGCACACAACAATAAAGCGCCTGCGACAGCTTTAATTTCATTGCTGGTAATGATTATTTTTATCTGTGTGATTATTGCGACCGACGCAGTCACGAAATATTCCCGCTTCGATTTTATTGCACGTCATGAAAAAACAATTGTTAACACCGAGTTGGCGATTTTTGCCTTGGTTTCCGTGGAGTTTTTCGGGAAAGCGATAATTCAGGCATTCAAACACCGCGGCATCGAACCGGTGGGGCATAACGTCCGGGCAATACTACGCGGGATAGTTTACATGGTACTGGCAATCGGTATCGTTTCTTCACTGTCTTCGAACCCGGGTCTGGCAATCGGTATCGGTACGGTAACCGGTGTCGTGATCGCTTTCGCCACGCAAAATCTGGTGGGTAACATTTTCGCGGGCGTGATGCTGGCGATTGTACGCCCGGTGCGCATCGGGGACCACGTCACCGTTTTGCTTTCCAGCGGCGAGGTGAAAGAAATCGCCCTGATGTACACGATACTGGAAGACGGCGATAACTGGTACTATGTGCCCAGCATGGTGATGTTTTCCAATGTAATCAAACGGAAAAAAGCGCCGACGGATAAAATTTCCTAGCAAAAATTTTACAATTTGGCAATCAATAACCGGAGGAATTTAATGTTCGAAAAAATATTATTACCGCTGGACGGTTCCGAATTATCGGAACTGACAATACCTTACGTAGAAGAACTAGCAGGAAAACTGGGTTCGGAAGTGGTCCTATACCATGTTCACGGCCACGAACATTCGAATCAGGAGCACATGCACCTGATGTATCTGGAAAGAGTTGCCGAAATCATGCAGCGAAATATTAAAAACAACCAACCTGCGTGCGCGGATGTTAAAATAACGACGACCGTGGAAGCCGGTGAGGCCACGGAGAATATCTGCAACCTGGTGGAGACCAATAATATTGATTTGATAATCATGACCGCAGTCAGCACATCCGGCTTGAAAATCGGGAAAATGCTGGGCAGCGTGACCGACCATGTCTGTCAAACAGTATCTATCCCAGTGATGCTGATCCGCCCCCAAAATCTGATGCCGACAGACCGGAACCTACGTTTGATAAATCATATTTTAATACCACTGGATGGTTCGGAGTTGAGTAAACTGGCACTACCAGCAGGTGAAGAATTCGGCGCCAAGTTGAAAGTGCCGATTACTCTTTTCCAGATGGCCACCACAATCAAGCTTTACAATGATGTTTCCGGCACCAGCACCTACATCGATTACACTAAAGTAAACGACGATGAGAAAAAACACGCGGTTTCTGAAATGAGCAGTCTGGAGCAGCAACTGAGAGCACAAGGACTGAACGTGAACAGTATCGTGACCCCGGGCTCAGACGCTGCGACGGAAATCATCGAATTGTGCCGGAAGAGCGGCATCGACCTGGTGGTGATGTCCACGCACGGGCGGTCCGGATTGGGGCGTTGGGTTTTTGGCAACGTGGCGGAAAAAATATTACGGCACGGGGAAACGCCTTTGCTGCTGGTGCACGCACGCGCAGGTTAATTCATTATCAGACCTTAAGGTAAAAAATCGAAAATCTAAAAAGTCATCTTTTTGACTAATATTTTTTGTTTTAATGCTTTTGCGACATTTGGCGGTACCATCGTATCCACATTGCCGCCGAGACTGACAACCTCTTTTAGGCCACGGGCAGTTAAATACTGATATTCCAACCGGGTCATCAGGCAAACCGTTTCCAGTTCGGGATATAGTTCTTTGTTCGAAAGCGCCCTTTCAAATTCGAGTTCAAAATCGGATGACATTCTTAACCCACGGATCAGAGTCTGCGCGCCGACCGAACGGGCATAATCCGTAACCAAACCATAAAATGACTGTACTTCAACATTGAGAATATGTTTGTTAGCTTCCTGGGTCATTTTTACCCGTTCAGCAGTCGTAAAAAAACACCTTTCGCCGGTGGGGTCTTCCAGGATGCTGATAATAATCTTATCAAAAAGTTTAGCAGCCCGGGTGGCAATATCAACATGCCCGTTAGTAACGGGGTCAAACATTCCGGCGTAAACAGCTACTGTCATGCTGCTTTCTCCTTATAACATTGAAAGAAGTTATGAGTGGATAATAATTGATAAATATTTAAAAATGATTGAGCGGGTAATCCATAAATCCAGTGAAGGATTTACCCCCGCTACATTTCATATTATGTCTATCCCCGAATGTTGTCAACCAACAGCTAACTGCCCGCAGCCTCCTCGCCGGCAACCCAGCCGGTAGAAAAGGCCGCCTGCAGGTTATAGCCGCCGGTGCCGGCTGCGATATCGAGCACCTCCCCGCAAACATATAAACCATCCACTTTTTTAGAAGCCATGGTTACAGGGTTTATTTCATCTAAAGAAAGCCCGCCGGCAGTGACCATTGCGGTGGACATGGAATAAGGTCCTTTGATATTAAAACGCAGCGATTTCATCAATCCGGCGATTATTTTAGTTTCGGCAATAGTTATCCTGCCTCCAAGCTTTTCACCGGGGATTCCAGACAAGTTGATAAATCCTTCAATCATTTTATAAGGCAAAAAAGATGCGGTGATTGCCTGAAAGGT
Source organism: uncultured Chloroflexia bacterium (assembly GCA_963772985.1). Lineage (GTDB taxonomy): Bacteria > Chloroflexota > Dehalococcoidia > Dehalococcoidales > Fen-1064 > Fen-1064. Next base: position 19,184 of record CAVYZP010000031.1, on the reverse strand, counting down.
CTGTTCCGGTTTCTGAAGAAATTCCCGCTGCAACCACGAGACCAATTCATTTGAATTGATTCCCGGTTTCAAATCGATGCTGACGCTGACGGGGCCGTGTTCCAGCGCATCAATTATTACCATGCTCATTTCCAGCACCACTGACCCGCTTAAACCAAAATAAGTTATCATAGCATCGCCGGTACGGCTCTCAATAACCGGGAATTCCGGTTTAGTCCCGCTGATACCGCGTCCGGTATCAGCCACCGATACCATTGTTGGGTTAATTTTATCAGCGGTCTGTTGGAAGGCGGTTACTCTTACATTATGTAAGCTGGAACCGGTCATACTTTTAGCAGTTTCGCCTTCTGCGACAACCAGCGGCACCAAACCCGGCCGGATTTTGGTGACCGTATGCCCTAACTCATTTAAAATGCGATAACCATCACCGGTAGAACCGGTCTGCGGATGCGAAGACCCGCCGGCAGCTAGAATCACCGCCGAACAAAGGTAAGTATCCGTAATTGTCTGCACCCCAACCACTTTTCTGTCTTGCACCAGAATATGATTGACACGGCAATTGTATTTTACTGTGACGTGATTATCCTCCAGATACATTTGAAATACCCGTACGATTTCCCGCGCATTTTGGGAAGCAGGATAAATTTTGCTACCGTATTTGACGACCGTTGTGATGCCATGTCGCTTTAAAAACGTCAACAATTCGTCTCTAAAAAAGCGATTAAAAACAGGCCGCAGAAAATTGCCGTTCGGTCCGAATTGGGAGATAAATGTTTCCAGGTCGCAGGTATTACTGAGATTACAGCGGCCGTTGCCGCTAATGAGGATTTTCTGGCCGGGACGTCCTGTTTTTTCCAACAATAAGACACGAGTTCCAGCTTCGGCTGCCCGACCTGCTGCCATCATGCCGGCAGCGCCCGCCCCGATAACGATAATCTGTTTCGGCATTTTACAAACCTTCGCTATTGGCGTCGACCCAGCGGCTGCGCAGCTGTCCGCAACCGGCTGCAATATCCGTACCGCGGGATACACGCAACATCGTCCGGATACCGATGCCGATCAACTGTTTTTGAAACATTAACGCGGTCTCACGAGAAGAAGGCTGAAATTCGCTGCCGGAAACAGGATTTCCCCGAATCAGATTAATCGAACATCGCAGCCCGGATAGCATGCGGGCAATTTCTACGGCATCTTTTACCGAATCATTAACCCCGGCGAAAAGAGCGTATTCAATGAAGATATTGCGGCCTGTTTTGTTATTATATTCCTTGCAGGCACGAATCAACTGTGCCAGCGGATATTTTTTATTAACCGGCACTAGCCGGTTGCGTAATTCATCGCCGGCAGCATGTAAAGAAACTGCCAACTGGAACAGTAGATTTTCTCCGGCAAGTTTCTGGATTTGCGGGACGAGTCCTGCGGTAGATAAAGTCACCTGATGGAATCCGAGGCCCATCTCTTTGGGGGAATTCATGATAGTTATTGCCTGACGCACATTATCATAATTAGCCAACGGTTCGCCCATTCCCATGAAGACAACATTGGTCAGCCACACCCGCTGCTTCCCTTTTTCCGATTGCGGCATTTCAGCCCGAAAACTCCGCAGAAAAAACAGAATTTGCGCCATGATTTCGCCGGTAGTGAGATTACGCACGAACCCCTGCCGGCCGGTAGCGCAGAAACCGCAGCCGACAGCACAGCCGACCTGACTGGAAATACAGACGGTACGCCGTTCCCTTCCGGTGCCGGGATTTTTAAAGAACATCAGGGCGGATTCAATGGTGCTGCCATCTTCAAGGCCGAATAAAATTTTCCGGGTTTCGGCATCGGAAGAACCTAGCTCTTCAAGCGGCTCTAATTTACCCAAACTCGCATTTGCCGCGAGTTTTTGCTTTAACTCCAGGCTGAAATCATTCATTTCACTAAACTCGCTGGCATATTCCCGATAGATATATCGCAGAAGCCGGTCGGCGGCAGAAACCGGTCCGCCAACAGTTTTGATAAATTCTTTTATTTGAACCGGCGTCAAATCCAATAGGTTGACCGGTAGTTTTTGTTTTAACATCATCAATATTGTAATCTACTTCTCGTTTAAGGACAAAATATCTGCATATTCCCGTCGTGATTGGTGTTTGCGCAAAACGAATCAGAATGTTAAAATCAGCCTAAAAATGTGAATGATGGTTGAAGGTTGATGAATGACTAAGAAGAAAATCACATTGCTGGCTGTCGGGGATAATTTACTTTACATGAAAAATCCGGAGAAAATGTTTGCGCTGGCAGCGCCGGTGCTGAAAGCAGGAGATATAGTGGCGGGTCAACTGGAAACGCCCTGCACGGATCGGCCGGCGGTGAGTCCGTTATGGGGCTGGGGCATGGGGACGAAGCCGCCAAAAGGTTATGAACTCAAACGGCTGGAAACTTTAAAAACGGCCGGGTTTAATGTGATTAACATGGCCGGCAACAAAATCTGGGATGCCGGCGTACCCGGAATCGAAGATACACTCAACAAACTGCGCGAAATAGGTATTTCACCGGTCGGGGCCGGAATGAATATTGATGAAGCACGCAGACCGGCGATTTTGGAGCGGAAAGGAACAAAAGTCGGCTTCCTTTCTTATAATTGCGTCGGACCGAGAGAAGCTTGGGCAAATCCGCTCAAACCCGGCAGTGCATGGATAAGGGTATTGACGACCTATGAACTCGACCACATGACACCCGGCGGCATGCCGACAATATATACGTTCGCCGAACTGGAGAGCGTGAAAGCAATGTGTGACGATATCCACAACCTCCGCGCGCAATGCGATGTGCTGGTCGTGCACTTCCACAAAGGACTGGGGATGCAGCACATTAAATTAGCGGCGTACGAACAGCAGGTATCTTATACGGCGATTGAAGCCGGCGCCGACCTGGTCTTAGCCGAACATGCGCACACACTGCGGGGCGTGGAGATATACCGCGGCAAAGCGATATTTCACGGGTTAGGTCAATTCGTGCCGTTCGACCCGGACGCCAAACCAGAACCGGGTTCGCAGTGGCTGGTAGAGCGGCAGCAAAAATTGTTTCTCGAGATGTTCGGGCAGGAGTTAAAAGAATCTGAAACCTGGCCCGTGGCACCAAATTCGATGTTTACCATCATCGCCAGAATTATTATCGAAAATGGAAAGATATCGCGAGTAGGATTTCTACCATGCCTGATAAATAAGCAAGGTCAGCCGGAAATACTGCACCATGACACCAGGGGCCAACAGGTCTTCAATTACATGGACAAAATCACCAAAGCCGTCCATATACTGACGCAATATGATTGGGACGGCGATGAAATCATCGTGAAAACGGATTGATTTTATCTGCTTAAATATCCTGCATGTAATATTGACAAATTTTGTCCGGAAAATAAATCGTATGTTATGATGACGACAAATTATTTCGTAGAAACTGTACTCCCACTAAGAAAATAATTTTTTGGGGTGAAAGCTTTTCTTTTAGCAAAAGGAGAAGATAAAGATGACAGCAGTAAAACGTGTTTTCACTGTAGACGGCAAACCATTTTTCCCGGTTTCGGGACAGGCGCATAATGATGCCGGTTACAACGACGGCGAATCGGAGCATTTTTTCAAAACAATCAAAGCCGTCGGCGGCAACACACTGACGATTCCGGTGTACTGGCTGCAAATTGAGCCGGAGGAAGACAAGTTTGATTTTGCCGGGGTAGACGCGCTGATTGACAGTGCCCGGCGTTACGGCGTGAGGTTGATTTTATTATGGTTTGCCACCTGGAAGAACGGTAATATGGATTATGTGCCGAAGTGGGTGAAAAGCGACAAACAGCGTTTCAAACGGGTGATGCTGCCCACCGGCGGTGATTTATGGAACCTCTCTTCACACTGCAAAGCAAACATGGAAGCGGATAAAAAGGCTTTCAACAAGCTGTGCGAACACCTCAAAATAAAAGACGGTACAGAGCATACCGTGATCGGCATCCAACTGGAGAATGAATCCGGAATTTTGGGCGCCGACCGCGATTATGGGCAAGAGGCGCAGCTGATATTCTATAGTCCTGTCCCGGCGGCAATGATTACGGCGATGAAAACAGCCGGCAAAGGCCCGGTTTACGAAGCCTGGCAGCAAGCCGGCGGAAAACAGTCGGGCAGCTGGCCGGAAGTATTCGGCTGGCCGGCGGGAGAGTTCATGACTGCCTGGGGAATTGCTACCTACATTGACCAGGTGGGACAAGCGGGTAAAGAAGCGCTGGACATACCGATGTATATCAACGTCTGGCTGGTAGAATCCAATCTGGTAATTGCCGGGGAACATTATCCGTCCGGCTGCCCGGTACCCAAGGTGTTGGATATTTTCAAGTGGTTCACACCCCACGTGGATATGATTTCACCGGATGTCGAATACAATAACACGATGAGATATCAGGAACTGTGTTCAATTTACTCCCGTCCCGATAATCCCCTGTTCTTCCCTGAAACACCACCGACAACAAATCTGTTCCGTGCGATAGCCGATTATAACCTTGTCGGTTATTCCTGGATGGGCGGGTTCGACAACCTGATGGCGGATGACGGCACAATACGACCGGCGATGCAGGAAGTGGTGAATACCATCCGCTGCATTGTTTCCGCGATACCGCTGATATTGAAATACCAGGGCACGGGCAAAATGCAGGCGATCGTCCAGGAAGAATATATGCCGAATCAATGGGTGGATTTAGACGGCTATGTGGGACGGGTCCAGTTCGGGGTGGGGCGTTTGCCGTTTGAACGCAAGGACTGGCGGCATTCGCGCGAAGCAACGATGCCTAAAGAGCAGGCTGATTCAGACGTCAAACCGGAATACCTGCGCGGCCGCGGGCTGTTAGTCCAGGCGAGCTTGAACGAATTTTATCTTGTCGGGACCGGTTGGCGCATGTTCCTGCGGCCAAAACTGCCCCCGGAGCAATTACTCCCGCTGTTCTATCACCAGGACCTGGCACATGCCAGACAGCTCTCGGTGGATGAGGGTCATTTCGATAAAAACTGTGAATTCATCGTGGACCGTCCGCGCAACAAAACACCGCTGGTTTCCGGCGCATGGGTGGAAGCTGACATCGGCGTGCTGCGCATCATTATGGGCGATTAGTGCGGCTATATTTAACAAATTCACTTAGTCAAACAATACCGAAAAAGCCGTAGAATCAATATAATATTTTCAATGATATATCTGTTTATTTTCAGATGATTATGCCTCGGCATTATTCCGAAATTTAAATACCATTAGACCAGTTTTTGAGTTTTTGGATTATAATTAGTGAAAACAGGCGATGATATTGTCACACTGCGCCTGCCAAAGGGGATTATATATTATGGGAAAAACGACATCAGCTGCATCAGGTTACGATTTATTTTTGCTGCTGGGGCAGATAAGCCATTTTACACAACTGGTAAGAAGAAGAGAGTTGACACAGCATCACATTGCGCCGCAGCAGCTTTATGTTTTAAGGATTATCCAGGAAATGGGAGCAAACGCTACATTGGCCGAAGTGGCCAAACACGCTGACCGTAAAATCAATGCGATTTGCCGGCAAAGCATCATTATGGAAAAAGACGGGTTAATCAGGAGAGTCAAAGACACACCTAAATCAAGGCTGTTAAGAATGGAGGTAACCGAAAAAGGAGGCGTTATGCTGAAAATCAGCAAGGAGAGTAAATCAATCAATTCCCTCTATTCGGTGCTTTCAGACGAAGAGTTGCAACAGACCTATGCAAACTTGAATAAAATATTTATCAAGTTGAAAGAAGGCATCGACAGCTGAATAGTTGTGCGCAAACGTTAACCGCTACTCAAATTTGAATAACCATCCAATTATCTCAAGCTTTAGTAGATATTCCTCTTTCCAGTATGAACAATCGTATTGATTGGTGTTTTCAATCCGATGCACAATACGATTACCCTGATAATCAATATCGTGAGCCTGGATTCAAGATATAGTGAGCGATATGGAAAATACAAAAGCCCACTGGTGGGATAGACTGGGAAAACCGCAGTACGGCGGGGAACTGGTAATACGGGCGAACAGGGATATCGTAAACTTTGACCCCTATTTCACGGAGGCACTGACCAGCATTTACGGAGCATGGATGGAACGACTGGTCGCAGACGACTGGACGGTAGACCCGGCCGAATGGGATTACAAAATAACATGGCACCCTTCCAAATACCTGAAAGGCCAACTGGCGGAAGGCTGGGAATTCAAAGACCCGCATACCCACATCGTCCATTTGCGTAAAGGAGTCCACTGGCAAAATATTTATCCGGCAAACGGCCGCGAATTTACGGCTGACGATGTAGTGTTTCACTATAATCGTCTTTACGGTCTGGGCGGATGCTTCACTAAACCGAGTCCGTTCCGCGCGACCGATATCAGAATAAAAGACCTGATATCGGTGACGGCTCAGGACAGGTATACCGTGGTCTTCAAATTTAAGACGCTGGACCCAGAAAATATCATCGAAACGCTACACAATGCCTATCAGGCGCAATGCCTAGAGAATCCGGAAGCTGTCAAGCAATGGGGAGGCCTGAAGGATTGGCACCATGCAATCGGCACAGGGCCGTTCATTTTGAAAGATTTTGTTCCCGGAAAATCCGCCACGCTCGTAAAGAACCCCGATTACTGGGGACACGATGAACGCCATCCGCAAAATAAGCTGCCTTATTTAGGCACCCTGAAATTTCTGATAATCCCGGATGACGAAGAAGCCCTGGAAATGATGCGCGCCGGTAAAATCGACATTATGGATCGTGTTTTCTACAAACAGGCCCAGGCGATGAAAAAATCAAACCCGGAAATACAGCAAATATTTATCCCCAGGACACCGACGGTGACGTTACAGCCGAGAAATGATATGAAACCGTACAACGATATTAGAGTACGGATGGCATTACAGATGGCGATTGACCTGCCGGCGATTGCCAGGTCCCATTATGAAGGCGAGATTGACTCTTATCCTTCGACACTAACCGCTACACAATTTATGAAAGGCTGGGGGTTCCCGTATGAAGATTGGCCGCAAGAACTAAAGGACGAATACGCTTATAATCCGGCGGCGGCCAAAAAACTGCTGGCAGATGCCGGTTATCCGGAAGGTTTTGAGACCAATGTTATTGCGGATACTGACGGCGACCGAGAATTATTGAAAATTGTCCGGACATACTTCGCGGACATCGGGGTAAAAATGAAAATCCGGACGATGGATCCTGCTTCGTACACCGAATACGTGGAAAACCAGCATAAACATGACCAGCTGGTCTACCGTCCATACGGGCCCCTCGGACAAACTTATGCGCCGCTTCGGGTCATCACCCGCCTGCAAACCGGTTACGCAACAAACTATGCCATGGTCAGCGACCCGGTTTTCGACGCTTTCTTCGGGAAAGCGACAGTTGCTGGCAGCGAAACAGAGCTAAAACAGGTATTAAGAGAAGCGAACGAATATGTTGCCCGGAAACATTTTGTTATTTCGCTGCTGCAGCCAAAGGAATACTCATTGTGTCAGCCGTGGCTGAAAGGTTATCATGCCCAAATCTACTCGGTTTGGATGGGCGTCGGCGGCGCCAGCCTGACCAGCTTTTACACCGCGCGCTTCTGGGTAGACCAACAACTAAAAAAGTCATTTTGGCATTGAAGCCGTATCCCGCCTATAATCACGTCATTCCCGGTTATCAAAAATGGGTCACCGCTGAAACTCTTATCAAAACTCAGCACGATCCTTTTTTATTGTTTTCGCCGAACGCAATAATGGTTTAGGATTGGCGCCGAATGCGAAGTAAAGCGCAATGATAGCGGCGGCATAAATTCCGGTGATAATCATAAACACGCGGTGGTACGACCCGGTGGCATCATACATAAATCCGGCCAGCGGCGCGCCGATAGAATTACCGGCGGCAAGCAATACGATAACAAATCCGAACATCGCGCTGAAATCACGAGCGCCGAAAATATCTTTAGTCACAACCGGCAGGAGGGTGCCGCCGGCGCCAATACCAAGCCCATAAATTATGACAAACGGCCATATTTGGGACATCGAAACCGCCGGCATTAAGATAAACATGCCAATCATCGCCAGTAAGAAAAACAGCAGCGTGACATACCGCGAAATGAACTTGTCTGCCAGCCAGCCCGAAGCCAGCGCCGAAACAGCGCCAATGCCAAGGGTAATTCCCCGGGCAGTGGCCGCAACGGTATCGGAAACGTGCATGTCGGTAAGCAAGGAAACCTCCTGGGTAGTGACAGCACTGGACCCGATGGCGGCGAAAGCAAAACTAAGGCCCATCAGCCATAATGAAGGGTTTTTTATGTAAGAAAGAAACCGGGTATTCCCATCGTCGCCGGACAATTTTAAGGGAGTTTGAATATTCTGTTTAATGATTACCTGACCGATTTCCGGTTTTTCTCCGTCCGCCAGCAGCCCCATCGCTTCGGGCCGGTCTTTCAACACGAACAGAATTAGCGGCACATTGATTACCAGAACAAGGCCGCCGGCTAAAATATACGTCGCCTGCCAGCCGTAATTCTGGGCAATACTGCCCACCAGCGGCTGAATCAGGATGCTGCCGATACCGCCGCCGGTCATGGCGATACCAATAGCTGTGCCCCATTTCTTCGTGAACCAACGGGATAAAATGGTAAACATCGCGATAGCGTTACTAAAAGCGCCGGCGATACCACCGATAAGAAAAAACAGATATAAAAACCACAGGCTATGGGCCAAACTGATAGTCAGCGTGGATAATCCGCTGATGATGGAACCCCACAACATGAATTTTTTAGGGCTGTTATGCTGGAGCATCCTGCCCACAAATATCCCCATTACCCCGCCGGCAATGCTGTTGATGGATTGACTCAAAGAAACTTCACCGCGGCCGGTATGGAATTGCATCATCAATTGTTTTAAGACAACGGCGAATGGCGCAGCACCACCGATAAAAAACAGGATGGTGATGACCAGAACCACCCACCATCCATAAAATATTTTGTGACTTTTTTCCATAAATTAACCTTTTATATAGGATAACAGGTGAAGCCCTAAAAAGGGAAACATGGATTAATTTCATGCGCGCGATTTAATGCGGACGCATTTTTGTAAGTAATGAATAATTTAATTTATTTCGGTGTGATTCCTTTTAAATTGATTTTCTCTTTTAAAAGGAATTATTTTACCGCTAATCGCGGACGGTAAAACATGCACTGTGAAAATATGAGTTTAATTTTCGGCCGCCTTTTAGCCTAAGCTGTGATTTTTTGACAAACGCTTTGACACGCAATTAATATTGAGTTAAAGTAGCAATATACAGATAGAAATAGCATAAAGGAGAGCTCGGGAAGACAATGGATTTCAGAGAGTATGTAATCGGTGAATTAGATAATGACGAGCAAAAAAAGTTCAGAAAGGAATTAGGCGAATGGCTGGATAAAAATATCAGCCCTGAACTTATCGAATCAACCTGGATACTCCGAACCACGGCCAATATCCCTTACGCAAACGATTTTGCGAAAAAACTCGGTGAAAAAGGGTGGCTTTGCCCCGAATGGCCGAAGGAATACGGGGGAGCAGGACTTCCCGCCGGATACGCCACCATCGTGGCGGAAGAAATCAGTAAAAGAGTGTTATGGGCACCCGGTTTTCTGGGCGGTTTAATCGGCGGCGTACAGGGTCCCATCATCATGCAGCACGGCACTCCTGAACAAAAGAAAGAATGGCTGCCGAAGATTGCCGCGGGGGCGCAGTTTGCCCTGGGTTATACCGAGCCCAATGCCGGCACCGATTTAGCATCCCTGCAGATACGCGCCGCTAAAGACGGCAATGACTATATTTTAAATGGCCAGAAAATGTTCAGCACCGGCGCGCACAACGCCCGGTATCATTGGCTGGCGGCCAGAACCAACCCCGAAATGCCCAAGCATAAGGGTGTCTCCATGATTATCGCAGACCTGACCGCGCCCGGCGTGACCGTCACCAAATTGACCACCATTGCCGGCGATAGAACAAATGAAGTCTTTTATGATAATGTACGCGTCCCCCAGACCAACCGCATCGGGCCGGAAGGCGAGGGCTGGAATATCACCCGGTCTGCTTTAGCAGCGGAAAGAGGCGACCTTGGCACGTTCCCATGGCCAAAGATTCTGGTGGACGAACTGATACAATATGCCAAAGAGACCAAGCGCGACGGGAAACCTTTATCGGAAGACCCGCAGATTCGTCAGACCCTGGCACAGCTTAGTATGGATGTTAATGTCCTGCGTCTTTACGGCCGCCGGTTAAACTGGATGATCGAGAAAAATATGGATATCTCATGGTCCGCTCCTTTCTCGAAGATTTTTGAATCTGAACTCAGCCAGCGAATTGCCAATCAAGGGATGAATATCATGGGATTATACGGCCAACTGGAACAGAGTTCTAAATATGCCAAATTAAAAGGTCATATTGAATCGGCTTATCTCACGATGGTAGTCCGTAGTTTCGGCGGCGGCTCGAACTTACGTCTGCGAAGCGATATTGCCACCAGGGGCATGGGGCTGCCGCGGGAACCACAGTTAGCGATGCCGGTAAAAAAGTAGCTGTAATTTTAACAGCAGCCTGCATCCCCGAAAGGGCCCGTATAATTAAAAATTATTCTTGAAAAGTGAGGACGATAAAGTGGATTTCGATTATAATGACGAACAAAAAATGCTGAAACAGGGCGCGCGCGAGTTTTTTGAGAAAGAATGCCCGAAATCTTTAGTAAAACAGATGATGGAGGACGAAAAAGGGAACCCTCCGGAATTGTGGAAGAAAATGGCCCAACTCGGCTGGCTGGGTTTAATCTACCCGGAAAAATACGGCGGCGGCGACGGCAACATGATTGACCTCATCGCGCTGGAAGAAGAAATGGGACGTGCCTGCTTACCGGGCCCGTTCTTGTCGACCGTGCTGTTAAGCGGGCTTTTTATCCTGCACAACGGCAGCGAGGAACAAAAAAAGGAATTACTACCCAGGATAGCCAACGGCCAGTTGATTTTAACGCTGGCGCTGACGGAACAGAGCGACAGTTACGAAGCTTCCGCTATTACTGTAGAAGCGAAAGCCGAAAAAGACGATTATGTTATCGACGGTACTAAACTTTTCGTGCCGGACGCGCAAATTGCCGATTATATCATTTGTATTGCCAGAACTAAAAAAGGCACCAAACCGGAAGACGGCCTCACCGCTTTCCTGGTGGACCGGAAGAGCCCGGGAATTACTGTCACTTTGTTAAAAACACTAGCCGGCGACAAACAGTGTGAAGTCGTATTCAGTAAAGTCAAAGTCGCGAAAAAGAACATCATCGGCAAGCCGGACCAGGCGTGGAGTCCGCTGCAGGAAACCCTGCAGCAGGTTAAAATCGCACAGTGTGCCGAAATGGTTGGGGGCGCGCAAAGAGCGCTCGAACTGGCGGCCGACCATGCTAAGAAGAGGGTCCAGTTCGACAGGCCTATTGGCAGTTTCCCGGTAATTCATCATTTAATCGCTAACGCAATGATGGACGTCGACGCCTGCAAGTTTTTGACTTACGAAGCAGCCTGGAAATACAGCGAAGGCCTGCCTTGCGCCAAAGAAATCGCGATGGCGAAAGCCTGGACCGGTGAAGCTTATCAGCGCACCGCGGCGATGGGACACCAGGTGTTAGGCGGCATCGGCTATACGATGGACGGGGAAATGCACCTGTATTTCAGACGCGCGAAATCAGGCGAATTGACCCTCGGTGACGGTAAGTTTCACCGTGAAGAACTTGCCAAACTATTGGGGATGTAACCGTTTTCAGCCTGAGCCTTTTACAGCCTTGCGATTAGCTTTAACTTGCAAGGAACGCTCATCTGAATGGTTCATCCTGAGTCAGGCAAGACTTTCGATATTTAAAGAAGGAAGTAGCGCAAAATGAACATGATTGTTTGCATCAAGCAGGTGCTCGACCCGGAGGCACCTCTCTCCAGTTTTAAAATTGACCCGACAACGAACACAATGGTGCCGGTCACCACCGTTCCTTTCGTAATCAGTCCTTTCGACGAACAGGCGGTTGAAGCAGCGCTGAAAATTAAAGACGCAAAGGGCGGTAAAATCTCCGTCATCAGCCTTGGAGTAAATCTCTTACGGGATGTAGTCAAGAAGCCGCTCTCCCTGGGCGCAGACGAACTCATCCTGCTGGAAGACCCGGCCTTTATCGGCGGCGACAGCTGGTCAACAGCTTACGCCCTGGCCGCGGCGATTAAAAAGATTGGGCAATTCGACCTTATCTTCTGCGGACGCCAGGCAGCGGACTCGGATTCCGGACAGGTCGGCGCCTGCATCGCGGAAATACTCGGAATACCGCAAGTAACTGTCGCTAAAAAAGTAGAAGCGGTTGACGGCAAAATTAAAGTGGATAAAGTCACGACTGATGGTTATGAAGTAATTGAAGTGCCGACTCCGGCATTAATTACCGTCAGCAATGAACTGGGCGAAGTGCGTTTTGCCACCTTTAAAGGCACGATGGCCTCCAAGAAAAAAGAACCCATTATTTGGAAGCCGGCAGATATCGGCGCGGAACCTTCAAAAATCGGCGCCGCGGGACGCCGTATCAAGACCCGCAAATTGTTCCAGCCGGTCCGTGACAACAAGTGTGAAATCATCGGCGGCGAAACCGATGAAGATAAAGCGGCTAACCTGGCAAAGAAACTTGTGGAGGTCAAACTTATCTGACGCCGGATGAAGGCGGAAATAGTTTGAAAAAGGAGAAAGATAATGGCCGATAATAAAGGCGTAATGATTTTAATCGAAACAACTGACGGCAAACTGACTAATATGGCGCAGGAATTACTGGGAGCCGGCCGCAAATTGGCAAACGACCTGACGGAAGAACTGAGCGCTTTAGTGGTTGGCGCCGGTGTGGCAAATGTCGCGAACGAAGTGATTGCCTTTGGCGCCGATAAAGTTTATGTCGTTGATTCGCCCTTGCTAAAAGACTACCGCACTGACGCATATGTGTCAGTCGTCGAGAAAGTTGTAAAACAAATAAATCCCAGAATTATTCTGATGGGGCAAACAACCATCGGACGGGACCTTGCTCCTCGCGCGGCCTGCAGACTGGCCACCGGAGCCATCCTGGACTGTATCGCTCTGGAAATTGATGCAGCGACCAAACAACTCCTGATGACCAAACCGGTTTACGGCGGTAATGCCCGTGCAATTTATACCATGGAGACTTTACCGCAGGTTGCCACTGTCCGTTCTAAAGCAATGACCGCTTCGGTTCCGGACAACGCCCGGAAAGGTACCGTGATTGCAATTGACGCCGGCTTAAACGCCGCTGACATCAAAACCCAGGTCCTGCAGAAAGTTGTCGCAGAAACCGAAGGGATTAAGCTGGAAGACGCCTCCATTGTCGTGTCCGGCGGGCGAGGTATCGGCGGTCCGGAAGGTTTCAAACAGCTCGAACAATTGGCCAAAGTCTTGAAGGGGGCTGTCGGCGCGACCCGTCCTCCCTGCGATGCCGGGTGGATGCCGGATACCGTGCAAATCGGTTTAACCGGTAAAATTGTTTCACCGTATGTATATTTTGCCGTCGCTATCTCCGGCGCCAGCCAGCACATGGCCGGATGTTCCGGTTCGAAAAATATTATTGCCATCAACCGCGATGCAGAAGCGGCCATTTTCAAAGAAGCACGCTTTGGCGTCGTCGGGGACTGGAAGAAGATTATCCCTGCTTTTGAAGCCAAAGTAAAAGAACTGCAGAGTAAATAAACCGGCTAAGGCGGTCTCCCATTGGAAAAAGGAGCCCGCCTTTATTTTACGAAAAATATCGTTAGGTTATAAGATATCTTTTAATACCGGCTCATTAGCCAGCACCGGCCGCCTATCACCCGCAACTGATAACTCTCAATTCGCCACCCGCAACTGAAAGCTGAAAGCAGACCGCTGATAAAAGAGGTTTTAAGATATGCTTACTTCATTGACCTACTTCGGTTTTCTCCCGGGATACGCTTTGTTCTGGGGATTATTTGTAATTGCGCTGGGATTATTTTCATTCCGTGTTTTCCAGCTGTTGCAGTATATGTTCCTGGGACAAAAAGAGACCGGTTACAAGAGACTGGGAAAATGGATCACCAGCACATTCGCTTATGTTTTCAGCCAGCTCTGCCAGTTGAAGAACTTCCGGGCTAAAAAAGACAGTGCCCCGCTGGGCCATGCGTTAATGGCCTGGGGTTTCTTCGTTTTCGTGCTTTTTTACTTCTTCTTCTTTATCCTGGCCGAAGGATTCGGCTTGACAGGAATGGAAAACACTAATTTCTTCTATTATTTCGCCTGGGTCATGGACTTCATGGCGGTGTTCATCATTATAGGTGCCGGTTGGGGCATTGTCCGCCGATTCATCATCCGACCCGCACGCTTAAAAGGCGAGCAGACCATAGAATCGCTGATTATCCTTCTTTCCGTATTCACCCATCCGTTCGCGTTTCTCTTCAACCAGGCAACGGTTATCGCCAAAGGAGAAGCCCCCGCCGGACTGGGACACAGCCTGCTGCCGCCGTTCAGTTCCTGGCTGAGCCATCTTTTCACCGGTAGTTCCATGGCCGTCATTCAGAACTGGCATATCGGGTTTTTCTGGGCAGACTGGATTACCGTGCTGTTGGTCCTGGTTTATATCCCGTATTCGAGATATATGCACGTCATCGCGGCTATTTTCAACGGCATTTTCCAGCCGCAAACGCCCAAAGGCGCTTTGAAACCTATCGATCTGGAGCATGCTGAATTTCTGGGTACCCCGACCATCGATAAACTGACCTGGAAACAGGACCTGGATTTATATGCCTGCGTGGTTTGCGGCAACTGCCAGGAACTGTGCCCGGCTTACAACACCGGCAAACCGCTGAACCCGAAAAAAGTAATTCAGGACCTAAAAAAGCAGCTGCTGAAAGCCGGCCCGGAATTAGTGAAAGCAAAAGCCAAAGGCCAGCCGGTGCCGGAGGAATTTAATATTACTTTGGCCGGCAATGTTATTTCTGAAGATGAAATCTGGGCCTGCACCACTTGCGGCGCCTGCGATACCGTCTGTCCTGTCTGGGTGCAGCACATCGATAAAATTATTGACCTGCGGCGCAACCTGGCAGAACAATCCAATCTGCCGGAACTGGTCAAGAGCACGTTACAAAGCATCGAAAGACGCGGGCACCCCTGGCGCGGGACGACTTTGAACCGGACGGATTGGACGAAAGGTCTGAATATCAAAACTCTGGCGGAAGACCCGAAAGTGGATATCCTTTATTGGGTTGGCTGCACGGAGGCGCTGGACGAACGAGGGATTAAAATTGCGCAGTCGTTCGCCAAATTGATGCAGCAGGCCGGGGTAAATTTCGGCATTCTCGGTACCGAAGAAAGCTGCTGCGGCGACCCGGCCCGGCGTTTAGGCGATGAAATGACCTACCAGGCGCAGGCACAAAAAAATATCGAAGTGTTAAAGGGCTATAACGTCAAGAAAATAGTTACCGGCTGTCCACACTGCTACAACACGATTAAAAATGAATATCTGCAATTCGACGGGAATTTTGAAGTTATTCATCATACCGAACTGATTGCCAACCTGCTGAAAGAAGGTAAACTCAAAATTGGCAAGGGTAATTACCAGAGCATCACGTATCACGACCCATGTTACCTGGGACGGCACAACGATATTTACCGGCAACCGCGTGAAATACTGAAAAAGCTGCCGGATACAAAACTGGTGGAGATGGAAAAGAACAGGAAACGTGCTTTCTGCTGCGGCGGGGGCGGCGGGAGATTGTGGCTGGAAGAACGCATCGGGCAGCGTATCAGTGAAAACCGCGTGGACCAGGTGATCATGACAAAAGCGGAGCTTGTTGCTACAGCCTGCCCCTATTGTTTGCAAATGTTCGAGGACGCGATTAAAACTAAACAGGCGCAGGACAATTTGAAAGTTAAAGACATCGCCGAACTCATTGCAGAATCAAACAAGGTATAATCCCGATTATTCCTACCTGCAAATAAGAATGAGGGAAGGTCATCGTAACCTTCCCTCATTCTATCCCGCCGATTGATATTTTATATGCATCACTACAATTGCTTATTTCGCTGCGACGACTTCAATTTTAATTAATTTCTTGACCCATAACGATGATTGTGTTACCCGTTTCTGACAGGTCATGATGCCGAATTCGAAGGGGCCGTTATCGCCGGTAAGCATTGCGCCGTCTTTTTCATACGCCACGAAAACTTGAGGTGTCATCTCGGCGGCAGTTGATTGCTGGCCGGTGGAACTGTCATAAAGTATGAAATTATCCGCAGTGACCTGCTGATAGGATAAAGTTTCCGAATAATTATCAGAACCGGTGATTTTAACTTTCTGGTCCGAGGTTATCCCTCCTACGGCATTAAGTAACGTTGTAAGGGCTACACCCTGATATGTGTAAGGGCCATTAATACTATTGTCCGGAGCGATTTGCCCGCCGTAGCCGCTAACCGCTGGCAACGCCTCTAAATCAGCCAGGGAATAGGTCTTTGTCTGGTTTGCTTCAACCACAGTCAATACAGTTGGGCTGGAAGCAGTTACTGGTGTGGCGGGCGCTTTTGCAGTTGACTGGCTACAGGAAGCAAATGTTAGCGCAATCACGCCCAAAACAGGTATCAATGACAGCGTAATTTTCTTTTTCAATTTTTACTCCGAAACGGGTATAACTCAAAACGTTTTTTTCGCAATTATATGCCGGTATTTTATAACGAAACTCATCACAAATTGTTCTTATTTTATTAAAACAATTACCTACCTGTCAATGTCAAAGAATACTAAACATAATTATTTTGCTTTACAACGATAAATCGAGGGTATATTATCAGGTTAAAATCAAATCATAATTTGTTCCGGGAGGTTAATTATATGGCAGCATACAAGATGTGGATCGGCGGAAAATGGATTGATGCCGTTTCGGGCAAAACATATCCCGTTTACAATCCGGCGAACGGGTTGGAAATTGCGCAATTATCGCTTGGTGGAAAAGAAGAAGTGGATAAAGCCGTCGAGGCTGCAAGAAAAGCTTTTCCGGTCTGGTCAAAAAAGTCGCAGGCTGAGCGATCTCAAGTCGCTATGAAAATCGCTAATATCCTCCGCGAAAACGCCAAAGAATTAGGCATGATTGATACTATCGACCACGGCACACCGGTGAAAACCGCAACCGCGATAGTGGCGGGTAAAGCGGTGAATTTTGAGTGGGCCGCTTACAATTCCCGTTCGCTGATGGGACACACTGTTCCGCAAAGCCCTAACGAACTGGCATACCTGCAGCATGAACCCATCGGAGTGTGCGCGTTAATTACGCCGTGGAACTTTCCACTATCCATGATTCTGGTGAAACTGGCACCGGCGCTTACGCTGGGGAATACCTGCATTATCAAACCGCCAAGTATCGATTCGATGGCAGCGCTGAAACTGGCCGAACTACTGGAGAAACTGGAGATGCCGGCAGGCACTGTGAACGTAATTACCGGCCCCGGCGGCACCGTCGGGGAAGCTTTAGCGGCACACCGCGGTGTGGACATGGTCTCATTCACCGGCAGTTGTGAAACCGGGAAGCAAATTATGTCGCTGGCCAGTCGGACGGTCAAACGGCTGCACCTGGAGCTGGGTGGCAAAAACCCGGTGATTATTCTGGACGATGCCGATGTTACGGCCGCCGCCAATCAGATGGCAGCCCGCCAATTTTCAAATTCCGGACAAATCTGCGCCTGTCCCGGCCGGTTCTACATCCACGAGAAAGTCTACGATGAATTTGTGGAAAAGTTTGTTACAGCTACAAGTAAACTGGTAGTCGGTGACCCCATGGATGAGAAAACGGACCTGGGTCCGCTGGTCAGCGTCGAACACCGCGACCGCGTGGAAGGCTACATCAAATCCGGTCTGGATGAAGGCGCACAAATTATTCTCGGCGGGAACCGCCCGGCTGCGGCGGCAATGAACCGTGGCAGCTACGTCGTGCCGACAATTTTTACCAACGTCACGCAGCAAATGAAAATCGCCCGGGAAGAAATCTTCGGCCCGGTGGCTGTGTTTATGGAGAAATTCAACTCTGACGATAAAGTCATCGAAATGGCCAACGACAGCACCTTCGGGCTTTGTTCCTACATCTGGACGAAGGATATGGCGAGAGGAATGCGGTTTGCGAATGAAATCGCCGCAGGGACGGTGTGGTTAAGCAATGCTTTGACGCTGGCGCCGGAATTACCCTGGACCGGCTACAAAGAGAGCGGCATCGGGGAAGAAAATTCTTTGTACGGTCTGCTCGAATATACCAATCTTAAGCGGATTCACGTCGATTTGACAAAACCAAAGTAATAAAATAATAAATAGTAACATTTTAGTGTAAATCTGCCGGCAAATCATTTGTTATCCGGCTTGCTCGTAACCGGGAACATTTATCGTATCCGGGGTACGCGTAAAAAATAGTAAATAATGGTTGAAACGATATTTCTTTACCTGTGGAAGGCAATCCTCACCACACTGGTGCAAATCGGTATCTTCTTCGTGCCCGGTTTGATATTTACTTTAGTGGTCAATTATACTTCCACTGTGCTGCAGCGGCGAGCGCTGCTGACTATCGGACGCGGTTGGTTCCTTGGGTTATTCGGCTGGCTGGGAACGATAATTCATGAACTGGGTCATGCGTTTTTTTGCATAGTCTTCCGCCATAAAATAACAGAGATGAAATTATTCGACCCGGACCCGGAAACGGGCACCCTGGGTTACGTCCGGCATACATATGAACCGTCCAGTCCGTATCAAACAGCCGGCAATTTTTTTATCGGCATCGGGCCGATATTCACCGGTGTGGTCTTGATCTATCTGGCTTTATTTTTGCTGTTACGGCTGAATCCTTTTAACTTTGTCGCTAATTCCGGTTTGCCATCGTCCGGTATTTATTCCTGGAATTCTTTATACCAGGTTTTACAATCTCTACGAACAACGTCTTTAAATTTGGTTTCAGGAATTTTTGCCGCTCATAATTTTACGACCTGGCAGCTTTACTTGTTTGTTTATCTTACTTTCACCATCGGTAGTTCTATAATCCTCAGTCCTGAGGACATCAAAGGTGCTTTGAATGGACTGAGCGTTATATTAGTTCTGGTATT
>CAVYZP010000030.1:0-262249 GCA_963772985.1 uncultured Chloroflexia bacterium | reverse complement strand
CGCTCACTCCACAAGAAACACAAAATATCAGAAAATGGGTGGATAGCGATTTCGAAATCAAACCACTTAGCAATGCTAAGTTAAACATATCGATGTGCTGACTGCCCATCCGATATTTTCGATCTCGTTTACAACGAACTTTATGCGTATACGCAAGACGTATACACAAGTTTAGCCTTGCAGATATGGTGCATATCTGTTTATCAGATAATCCTTAGTAGCTCCATTCGAAATAACATTTAGAGCTTCATCCCAATAACCATAGTAAAACTTCTTAGCTTCATCTTCTGAAAGAATAATTTTCCCCCAAAGGTCATGAAGGTTTTCTCCTGCATATTCTTTCAATCCGGGAGCGTATTTTAGCTGCTCTTCTGATAAAATATTCAGTTCGCTATTTTTTGAATGAGTAAAATGCAATACTCGATAATCCTGAATTTCTAATCCATTGTCAAATTCTGAGGGAGTAGTTAGTTTTGCAAGTAAGGTCATCCTCAACAATTGATACAATGGTTCGTACCCTAAATCATTTAGACCAAAACCGCCCTCGTACGTCATTTTAAATGGGAAATTACCTTTTTCCCTCAATAAAGCCAAACAGGAAGAATATCTTCTAAGTCGTTCGTTTCCGGCAATACCCGAAAATTTTCTTAAATTTTGCGGGGAATTATAAGTCTCAGTAAATTTCCATTCTATTAGTAATTGAGTTAATTTACCGCCAATTATGGCTAAAATAAATGCATCAATGCTGGTTCTACGTTGGCCCCTGCCGCCACCTTTTTCATTTAGGGGTGAAGTTCTAGGGCCAATCCATTCAAAAATTACGTTTCCTGAATCTAAGTATTTCCATTCTCCGAAGGTTGTTCCAGTTGGAAAAGGTATTATATTCTCGACGCCTAATTTAAAGTAATTGAGAAAATTGATTAGGTCTTGTTTGTCTTTAGCAATATTGCCCATTACATTGATGCAAGCACAGGCGCTGCTCCTCACATTCTTTAGCTCAGGATGTAAATGGACGTTATCAGCAATTCCCTTAAGAATATCTTCAGAATATATTGGTTTTGTTTTCCATCTACTTTGGAATTCTTCGGATAAAACATCTTCAGTCATGTTCATCTCCAACTTCTTAGCAAGAATCATTCTCGCTGACGACAACTAAGCCATATCGCCAACAGAACTTTTTCAATATGCCGATAATAATTCCCAAATTCAAATTCCCAAGATGAAATAATTTACTTTAAAAATTCTTTTTGTATAGTTTTTTTAATTTTCTGTTTTATCTCCTCAATAACTAATGAGTAATTAATTGATTTCCGGTAATCTAGGAGAATATATTCTATAGGGACTTGATCCTTCATCTTTTCGACATAGAATTCAGCTAATATCTTGCGCCAACCGTATGAATTAAAATCAGGAGTATAAACATGAAAGAGTATTATTTTTTCATATTTTTTGAAACTATCGTAAAGAAGCCAATATTTTCCCGTATTAGTATCAGGATGCGTTTGCCCTGCTTCAACTTCTATTGAGACCAAAGTATGGTCATCAGTGACCATCCCATCGCTTCTACACCCGTCCGGAGGAAATCCAATTATTGATTGGTGAGAGTTGCGATAAGTTACATTTTCAGGTGCTTGTTCCTTTATCCAAAGACAAATGTCAGACTCCAAGTTTTTCCAAACGCTAATCATAAGATCGTTTTAATCTCTTCGTATTTATGGGTTGCTTCAGAATACCCTTTGACCTTCCTAAAATTCAGCAGTCTTTTTGTTCCAACTTATTTACCGTTTAAATAAAGATACTATTTGAAGCATTCGAACCTGACTTTATATATGAAAGCATCGCTTATAATTCCAGTATTCCGCAACACTCTATAATTATTTGCCTAACTAAAGATTGCATATTTTCACAAAACTCTTTTAAAAGGAATTCCTTAGTTTATAGTACCGCTGATCGTTACGGCAGATGAACTGAGTATTCCAGTGCAATGGAATTCGATTGTATATTGCCCTGATGCCGCAGCTACGAAAGATCCTGCTCCAGATGCAGTTTTATTACCTCCATTGCCAGTTAGAATTGTATTATTATTGGGGTCTAAAACGTAAAAATTTACAAGAGCACCAGAGGACGAGAAACTAAAATTGACTGAACTTCCTTTATTAATCTCAGGAAGAGTATAGCCATAATTTTCTTGCGGACTAAGAGTGAAACCTGTCGGCCCAAAAGCTTGCTGTCGATTTATAACTGAGCATGCTACCAACAGGCTAAGAATCACTGACACCAAAAAGAGTGATGCTAATAAAGTCCGTAATTTCATGCTGTCCTCGATGCGATAATTTTCCGTATTAGTTGGTGTTAGTCAACACTATACAGATTCAATTTAAGGTGCAAAATTCTGGGTATAATTAACCGTTAAAACTGATGGTGTAACAATTCCGCTTGACTTGAAGTTGATGTTATAAGTCCCGGCAGTTGAAGCAATGAAAGAACCTGACCCAGAAGCAACTTTATTGCCGCCGCTACCTGTCAGAATTATATTACCGTTGGCGTCAAGAACAGAAAAATAAACTAATGACCCGGCAGAAGTGAAATTGAACTGAATTTGATCTCCCACGCCTATGGATGACATGGGGAAATTACCAGTACCTGTCCCAATGTTAAAACTTGTTGGGCCGAAAGACTGCGGTAATCTGGTGAAATTAGCAGTAATGTTCATATTTTCATTCATAGTTACTGCAGTTGTTGAATTGGTTCCCGATATATCACCACTCCAATTCTCGAATTGCCAACCACCACTGGGATAGGCGGTGATTGTCACGGATTGACCTTGTTGATAGGTATTTGGTCCGTTTGGGGGATTAGTTGATCCTTGACCATTATCAGAAATGTTTAGACTGTAGTTAACAACTGGTGGCGGTTGGTAGGTAGATAAAGGCTGCGAGTTATTCGATTGATTATTAGATGACGATTGTGAATTAGATGCTGCCTTTGAACACCCAGTTATGCCGATGGTAACCAATAGTGTGCAAATTGAGAGAATAATGATCCGATTTTTCAATTCCTGTCTCCTAAATATATTATTATATTGTGCTATCCAGCTTTAGGTTCTTGTAATCAGTTTATTAAACTCTTCCAGACTGATCTCTCCCCTTGCTAGCCTTTTTTGTAATATTTTCATTGCATTGTCTTTGTTCGATTCTTCAATGATAACAGTTTTGGCTTCAATTACAGTTTTTTCAACAAAGTTGTTTTTATTTTCAATTATTTTCCGGGCCACTTCTTGAGCATGATTACAAATAAACAAATTTATCTCTATTTTATCGTTGTTCTTAACATTCAGGTTAAGTTTGTTAGATCCGCTTGTTGAGACACTCACCACGTCTGCCCATGAACAAAACATTATCACATTGAAACCTTTGGAACCCCATCCTGAAGCTTTCTGCAAAAACAGGAATCTTTTATTTGTAAATACTACCAATCCGCTTAAATAACGTGCTTTAAAATACGTGCCTTTAAAATGTTCAGTTATTTCCTCACTTTTGTTTAGTATCCCTGAAGAATGAATCTCTGATATATTTATTTTTTTACTTTGACTTGATTTCAGCAATATTATTACAACGAAGACGATCAAAGCTAACCAAAAAACTATCATTATTCTCTCCTCAAATGTTCAACTCCATTATGCTATATTTTCATTCTTGATTAAATTAGTCTTTTGGTCATTAGGCTTAGTGCTTTAGTATTAAAAACACAGGAAGCGCGCCTGTTTTGATTGTATTCTTCATATGAAATTTTGTCAAATTTTAAGTAGATACTTTCGTTAGTGTTTACAGAAATCGTTTCGGATATCGCTACGTAAGAAACATATTTTGATCGGGAAAATGATGTGGTCTTCTTAGGGAATGTGATTGTGGCCCCAATCTAGACAGCCTTATGATCCTTTTTATTTCCAGTGTTTGGCTATCCAAACTAAAACCTAGTATAATTACATTCAACAAACTTAACAAATGCAAAAGAGAATGCGAGAAATCGATGGTTTTAGATAACTACATACCGACTAAATTAAAAAACGTTGAGTTGACGCAAAACCTAATACCTAAAATAGCTAAGGACAAAAATCTAATTGGGGATATAGAAAGTGCAATAATCCAGATTCCAACCATCCATAGTATTACGGTCGGCGATTCACGTAAATTTAGCTTGAAATCAAACAGCGTACAGTTGATTCTGACTTCACCTCCTTATTGGACTTTGAAAGAATATCCCCGAATAGACGGACAACTGGGTTTAATCACTGAATATGACAATTTCATAAGACAATTAGATATAGTTTGGCGTAAATGTTTTAAAGGATTAGTTCCTGGTGGTAGGCTCATTTGTGTAGTGGGAGATGTCTGTTTATCCAGAAAAAAGAATAATGGCAAACACACAGTTATTCCATTACATTCAACTATACAAGAACATTTAATTAAAATTGGGTTTGCTAACTTGGCTCCAATAATTTGGTACAAAATCACCAATGCGCGTTATGAAGCGGAAGGGTTAACAAAATTCTTAGGTAAACCATATGAGCCTGGCGGCATTATCAAAAATGACATCGAATACATAATTATGGCTAGAAAGCCAGGTGCATACCGTAAAGTAGATAGGGCAACTCGATTGTTAAGTGTGATTTCTGATGTTAACCATAAGGAATGGTTTCAACAAATTTGGACCGGGATTACCGGAGCTTCCACGAAGGATCATCCGGCTCCCTTCCCTCCCCAGTTAGCTGAAAGGTTGATCCGCATGTTTAGTTTCGTCGGTGACACGGTGTTGGACCCATTTATGGGGACTGGCACGACCAACGTAGTAGCCGCAAAATGGGGAAGGAATAGTATGGGCATTGAAATAGATAATAGTTATTTCGATATTGCTTCGAATAGACTTGAGCATGAAAAAAATATGTTTCGACAAATCACAATAAAAACAAGAAAAAAGAGAAAAACATGAGCGACATCAATGAAAAGTTAAGTTTAGCCGTTAAGTCTTTTTGGATTACACGTGAAAAGCAGGAACAGAAACAGGGTTTAGTTTCTGGCCGGAAAGATTTGGGTGGGCGAAGTTCTGTAACTGGCGGTGCTCAATGTGATGGGTTTATTAAATTAATCGAAGAACTTTTAATTGAGGCGGGATTACCAGATTCCAATATTTTTACAAGAGAAATCTGCCTGCCCGGATATTTTAGACCCACTAAAGAGTGGGATTTGTTGGTGGTTGCAAATAATAATCTTATTGCCTCCGTTGAAATTAAATCCCAAGTAGGTTCTTTCGGGAATAATTACAATAATCGAGTAGAAGAGGCTATTGGCAATGCATACGACTTGTGGACGGCATACAGGGAAGGATTATTCAAGCCGTCGCAGCGTCCATGGTTAGGATATATTATGATGCTTGAAAAACACCCTAAATCTACTACTCCCATCAGAGCAGATTCAGACCACTTTGCTGTTTTGCCAGAATTCAAATCAGCGTCGTATGCTAAACGTTACGAAATATTCTGTGAAAGGTTAGTTCGAGAAAGGTTGTATGATGCAGCTTGCCTAATCCTTTCGAGCAAAGAAGCAGGACTAAAAGGAGATTATATCGAACCTTCTGAAGAACTTAACTTCAATACGTTCACCACTTCTTTAATGGGCCGTGCAATAGCTTTCGCCAAATCACAAGGTAAATAATATTTTACCTTGAAACCATTGTTGATGATAGAAAACCTGACATAGCCGAAATATTTTGGGTTTAATCTCTTTGCCAATCGGATAAGGCCGGTTTTACCATTTTAACAAGACTAAGTACTGATGAGTGCCAAAAAATGAAGGTAGTGACTCGTGACGTAGGATTGGCTATCTTTTTTGCAGGCATCATCGCCTTTAGAAAATGGCATGGGGAGAAGGGCAAAGAAAAATGGAATACTGATACCGAATACAGCGGTTGCCGCTGCGAAAAGAGTAGCTATTTTATTGTCCAATCTTTCGGCAGTTTCTTCCTGTTCTGTCAAAACATCTTTGACTTGTTCGTATGAAAGAGTTAGATTAGGATATTTTTTAGTTAATCCTTCATGTGTTTCAATTTGTTCATTTTTATTATCACTCAATTGTCTTGCCTCACAAATTTATCAATTTATCGACTATCTTATTAATCGCATCGTCTTTACGGTCTGGCTTTGTCATCTATCCCTCATCGGTCTTTTTATATGCTAAATCACCGCATTTATCACATGAAAAAATTGTTTTAATATGTAGCGGACTATCACATTGAGGGCATAACTTTGCTTTTACCTTTTTGTGCTCTAGATACTTAAAGGGGGCTAACATAACGCCATTCACAAACAAATAAATATACACCCAACTTATCGAAATTGGAAAACGGCTAACGTCAAAAAAATTAAAGTATTCTAAAACAACAATGAAAATGGCAGCGACGAGAGACCATCTACCAGCATTACCAATTATTCCCTTTATGTCATCCATTTTAAGACTCCCACGTTAAACATGAAGAGCAATGAGGACAAACGGGAACACCTTTCTCTATCGTTTGTTTGCAAACAGGGCATTTGGGTTTTGACACAGCTTCAAGGATAGCCCCCAATGCAACTCCACCAATTATACCTAAAAATATAGCCCCGATAGCTTCGCCAACTTTCCCGCCGTTATCTGACATTATTATCAACCTCCTTATCCGGAGACGCATTTGAGTCACTATGCGCCCCTTGTGGTGCTATTGTACCACCTCTGGATTGGGAGAAACACTCCGTTACATGAGAACCGATTATTTTATTCAGAGACAAGGATACAAAAATATGATATGCTTATGATGTTAAAAATTGAATAAGTTATAGCTATCGAGAGTGGCGGTTAGGGAATTGGCCCGATAACCCGCCCGGCAACCTTTAAGACCTTTCTCAAAGGTGCTAAAGCCAGCCCGAAAGGGGAACGATAGGCACGAACAATGCGTGAAAAGGAAGGCATTAAGCCTCCGAAACATGGAGGTTTTTTGTTATCTAAGCCGCTTCTTTGGTAGCTACTGCTTAAAAGGAGGCGGCTTTTTTATTTTATTAAGTTTTACCTGTCTGTCGGTGTAATAATGAAATTTTAATAATCAGGAGAAAATATGGTAACTGAAATTAGTAACGAACAAATATACGAACATTTTGAAAAACAACAAAATACTCAATATGACGGGAACTTTGGACAATTTGAGCCTTTTCTAATGCAGAATCTATCCAGTTTATCACTATGCCCAAAATGTCTTCAACCGCATGGCAAAATGAGATTGTGGTATGGCCAAGAGGTTGAACAGCATTGCGATTGTGAGAAAAGGGATGATGCCAAATGGGGTGATGGCAGGGATTTTAATTTAGGATACGAGACCTGTTATTGCTGTGGATTGGAAGTACTCGAAAGCGGCTCCAAGTGGTCTCCATTTTTCTGTCAGGATTGCAAGAAAGCAATTTTTCAGTTTAACGATGCTGTTGGCACTTGTGTTATCCCTTTCGGGAGACACCATTTTCTGAACAATAGATGGTTTAACAAATCTGTTCCAATATATGAGCCGCCAAGTCTGTTTTCCAGTGAATCAAAATCGTTAGGCGAACTCATGGACAGAGAGCGTCAACATAAAGTATTGATCCTTCAACATCAATTACAAATACTGACGCTCCCTGTGGATGCCAGCTTGATGATGCTTTTAAAAGCGTCTCTCAGTATCGATCAAAAAAAAGCCAAACAAGAAGCACTATTGAGCCTTATTGCACACATTTTACATGACCCCCCTAAAATAATTCCATGCGCACCATATATTCCTAAAATAGAATCCACCTTCATTTCAGAACCGGAATTATCGTGTGTATTTTATACGGTTGTAATCAGGAATGAAGCCATAAATCAAAAATACGAGGGCGGGATAAAGGCTTTTGTTGCCCGACATGGAGTCAAATACAATAAGTATCTATCCGTGATGATATTTATGGCACCGGGTGGGGTTGAAGACACTGAGGAAATGCTTAACAAATTAGGCTTCAAGCGGGAGGAGGATTTCACATGGTTTGAAGCTAGCGAAATGGCACGAAGAAAACCAACTGTGCAAAATATTCCGTTTAAAGCTAAATGGTTAAAGGGTTATTGTTCTAAAGGCCGGGCGTATGTGTCATTGGTAAAGCACTGAATTAAAAACTCGGCTTTTGTAGGTTGCCTTAAAGACACAATTCAACGATTCATATTGGCTGTAAATCTTTTATAGAAAAAACTACCGGAAATTAGACCGGATTTACCGGAATTGAACCGGAATTAGCCGTAATTTCGGGATATGTTTTCCGGCACACAGGCAGGGAAATACGGGATATTCGGGATATAAAAACCAAAGATAAAAATAAAAATCGTATACACACGATGGATAAAATATTGAAGCTAAACAAAACTAAAACGGAGCGTATACGATGAGGCCATATAAAATTATATAAAAAGATATAAAACAAAGCTGATAAAACATAGAGTATACAGCTATAAAAAGAAAGGAGACGGATAAAAAACAGTCCGGTTGTACTGCCGTCATAAAATTTAAAAAGAATGAGGGAATTCGGGATATTTTTCCGGTTAGTGGTTTAATTCAAGAGGGCAAAGAATTCAGGATACCTTTTTCCATATTTACCGTTAAAAGTTATTTTGACCTCTCATTTTTCTTTATTTTTGCACGTATATGGCTTGCGTTCTTAGTGGGATAATACCCCCGCCTTTTGATGTCACGTAGGATATTCATGAGCGCACTATCCAAATCGGTAGTATCGAAAGGCTCCTTAAGATAATAAGATAGAATCTCTCGATGCGCATATGGCTCCACGTGTGGGTAAAGGTCGTCCAACTCAAGCCCTGGCATGATCAGATGAATACGCCAGAGCCATTTCGCCTGGCGATTGGTGAGAATGGTTTTGTTTTTTATTGGGGGGCCTAGATATTTACGTTCATTCTCTTTTTTGGATTCGATTGCTTGCTTAATTTTCTCAAAGGTGCCCTCTAAAACATAAGGAGCGGCTGACCCCTGCCACGTCATGGTTTTCCGATGCAGTAAGTCATCGTACGCCTGTAGCAGGAAAGATGCGGCTTCCCACCCAATCTTAGCCTGATCCATCGTCGCCAATGACCAAGGCTGCTCTTCGTTATTTTGTCTGGCTTCTTCCTTAAGTTGTTTTACCAGTGCTTGAACGGTGCGTAACTTAGGAATATCAATGCCCGCATCTTTGAATTTGTCACTCACTGAGTCAAGAATTGTCTTCGCCTGCGTGTCGGGGTTTTGCAGAATACATTCTGCGATGTGTTTTTTAACCTGTTCACTCATTCTGGGCCCTTTTGACATATTTAACTTCCTCCGTATATACGCTCTGCTACATACGCATAAACTATTTACTCTAACGCATAACAATTATACGATTAAATTATGGAAGCAACAAGTCAACTAATTAAATGCGCCGCTGGTGTAACGGTCAGCACGACTTCTCTCCAGGAAGCAAGAGCGGGTTCAAGTCCCAGCGCGGCGCTCCATGATCTTAAGGTATCTCCCATTCCAATGTTGGCAGCTAAAGAACTTTTGGAACGTCACCACTACCTGCATTCCATGCCCGGCGGCACGAAGCTTTGTTTCGGCGTTTTCAACGGTCACAGACTAATGGGGGCTTTAACCCTGGGAGCCGGACCCACTTTAGCCTACAGTCTGGTAGAAGGTGCGAAACCAGAAGATTGTCTGACTCTTACCCGTTTATGGCTTGCTGATGAATTGCCTCCCAACTCAGAATCACGGGTGATCGCCATAGTACTCCGGGCCCTTAAAAAGAATACTGCTCTCAATTTCCTGGTGTCGTATGCCGACCCTTCTCAAGGCCATATGGGCACCATTTATCAGGCTACCGGATGGTTATATACCGGGTTATCATCGGCAATGCCTTTATATGACATGGGCGATGGTGTCCCCCGCCATTCTCGCTCGGTATCCCATGCTTTCGGCAGCCATTCCACCAAGTACTTTGCAGCGCATGGCATAAACGTTAAGCTCATTGCACAAAGCCAAAAACACCGTTATGTTTATTTTCTCGATCCCCAATGGCGTGCCCGATTGAAAGGGCCGGTATTAGATTATCCGAAAAAAGAGGTGACCAATGGAAATCAAGGAAATTGATCTAAAACAGTTACGAGGAGCCCCCTGGAATCCCAACCACATGGAACCGAGTGATTTTGCTCGCCTGAAGAAAAGCCTGCAAACTTACGGCCTTGTGCAGAATTTAGTTGTCCGTCCGCTTGGTAATGACCAGTATGAAGTCCTTTCCGGTAACCAGCGGTTAAACATCCTGAAGGAATTGCACATCTCTCCGGTTCTTTGCGTGGTAGCGAAATTAGACGACATTCAGTCCCGCCTGTTGGCCCAGGCATTAAACCATATCCACGGCGAAGACGATCTGGGGATGCGGGCGGAAGTGCTGCGTGAAGTCTTGAAGACGGTTTCGGAAGCGGAAGTATTGGCCTTGCTGCCGGAAACTAAAGGCAATTTAACGGCACTATCTACCATGAGCCAGAATAGCATTGCCGATAGCCTGCAAAACTGGCAGCAGGCGCAATCTGCCAAATTGAAACATTGCCAGTTCCAATTGACCTCCAAACAGACTGACACCGTTGAAAAAGCCCTGACACAGATTTTACCGGATGCCAAACAGGAAAATAATGATAACCCCAATATCAGAGGCAACGCCCTCTATTTGCTTTGTAAATTCTATTTGGAGAAGAGAAAAGATGAAGAAAAAGATCGATAACGAGTTGCCCCGCTGTCCGATCTGCAAAGGTGATTTGGCAGCCAAACTGAGTCGGGGACGCAAGTCCGGCAAGGCTTTTATCATGCTGATTTGTCCTAAAGACGGCAGGCATTTCCGTGGTTTTATTACTGACCGCACTTATGTCGAAGGGGTAATGAATATCATGGAATCCAAGGCCAAAATCAATCAGGGAGTGCCTGATGGTCATTAAGACCGGCAGACCTAAGGTAACCGATAGGCTGGGCTTTAATAATCGTTTTGGAGATATTTTGGAGAGGCTCGCAAGTGCACAGGTATCAAGGAATAAAGCCGCTAAAGAATTGGGAATTGGTTATGCCACACTGAAGCGGTTATTGGATAGTAATTATCATGGAACATACAATCGAACAGCCGGAAGTTGATAAAAAGGAAAATTCTGATCCCTTGGCGTTGACAAGTATACGCGATACGTATACACTGGCCAGCACACAGAAGAACGCAGACGAGATCATGAAAAATACTTTTTTAGAAACTCTGGCTGAAGTGGCAATGTCGATTGCTTCCCGTAAGGGAGTTCAGCCGGAAAAGGAGGCTGAACCATGCGAGCCGTAGCTTATCTTCGGGTTTCCAGTCTTTCTCAGGTGGAAGGCCATTCGTTAGATGCGCAGGAAAGGCTTTTCTATGATGCCTGTAGGAATAAGGGCTGGGAAGCAGTTAGAATATATCGGGAAGAGGGTAAATCCGCTCATGTCGAGGCCATTGCCCGCCGTCCGGTTTTCCGCCAGTTACTCGATGATGCGGCCAAAGGACAATTCGATATAGTAGTCGTTCATACCTTAGACCGCTGGTCACGTAACCTCAAAGTTACGATGGAATCGTTAAGCATTTTAGGCAAATCTAAAGTGGGTCTTGTTTCGATCACTGAGAATATCGACTATTCAAATCCTGAAGGGATGCTTTTCACTCAAATGATCGGGGCTTTTGCTCAATACTTTAGCGGGTCATTGGGGAAGCATGTCAGTAAAGGATTGGCCCAGAGGGCCTTTGAAGGCAAACATACGGGTGGGATTCCATTCGGTTATCAGTCTTGCTGGGTTGACAGCGAAAAAGGCGAAAGAAAAGTCCAATGCAACCCAGAACACCCCGGCGGTATCCACGTTCACCCAACAGAAAGCAAAGCAGTTACCGAACTGTTTAACCGTTATGCCTCTGGTACGACAACTTTACTGCAATTGGCCTCCTGGCTTAATGAGAATAATTTTCGCACTCGTAATATGCACAAATTACCGGATGCCAACGGCAACCTCATTTCGGGCCCTAAATTGTTTACTACCGCTTCGGTAAGAGGAATTCTGCATAATCCGTTTTACACTGGCAAAGTATCCTATCAGGGCAAACCTTTACCGGGGGCTCATGAAGCATTAATCAGTCAGGAAGTTTTTGACCTGGTACAAACTACTCTCAAGAAAAACAGCGGACGTTCGGAAACATTAGTTTCGAGATCGGGAAGAAAATACCTTTTAAAAGGAATTATCAGGTGTGCCGCTTGCGGGATGCCGATGTGGGCCCAAACTTATAACAGTGGTACATCCTATTATCGGGAAAACAAAGGCTCCCGTAGCAATGGTATTTGTTCCGGCGTTGGGGCGGTTCCTTGTCATTCCATTGACGATCAGATTACACAGCTTGTTTCCGCAATAGAACTTGGCCCGCAATGGCTGGAAGAGGTACTGGCGATTATCAGCCTAAAGGACGAAGTGGAGAGGGTTAAAAAGGATCGACTCACCACTCAGGAAAAGCTAAGAAGAATGACTAAAACTTACATTGATGGTCTTTTCCCTGACGAAGAATATCACCGCCAGAAGAAACTGATCGAAATGGAATTGGAATCCCTTGTCGTTCCGGCTGCCAATGCCGCCGAAGAAGCTGGCAAGCTTATCATGAATTTAAGAGAGCTATGGGCCGAAGCGAATTTTGATGAAAAAAGAAAGCTTTTATTAACGATGCTGGACGCCGTCTATGTAGACGCGAAAGAAACTAAATCCATTATTGCCATTAAACCAAAACCGCCCTTCATGCCGATATTTCAAGTAGCGGTTACGAAAGGCGGATCGGATATTCGTATTATAAACGAGCCTCTCAGAACTAAGTCCGGAAGCCCGGTCGTGTTTCTGGTGGAGACGGGGGAGAGTTGAATTCAGTCACGCTCGAAAGCCCGATTTCGCTTACTTTTTCACTTCTAGACCAGTTGTCGGCCCTGGGTGACACCGCCAAACAACTCAAAACAGTGCTCAAGAACTCCAATCCTCGGAGAAAAGAACCATTGCCCGATGTTTTAAGAATTGCCGCCAAAACAAAATAATATCATGTCCGCATCTTAAATAAAATGGGAACATCGTTTATAAAGACTTAGTCCGGGCATTTTGGTCTGAGTTTCTGAAAAGTTCACTAAACCGATTAACCCGCGAGTATAGATCGTTACCACATTTTAAGAAGCTACGGTCTTGATAGTGCAATTGAGGAAAGAATATAATCAAGTACGTCCGCATAGTGGTCTCGGATACTGGCCACCGCACCTGAGACTATTTTAATTAAAATAAAGCGGGTACAACCGGTATCGCTATTGGGGGTAGGTCAAAACGACCTGTCTGTAAAACGAATTTAAAATAATATTGAACTGGAAAACAAAAGATAAATTGTAGCATGACATCAATCACACTTTAAACTATAAATTAACTTCACAATATATAAAGTATGACAAGATATGAAAAAATGAATATAAAGTATCTTATTAATATTTCAATCCAAATTTATCATTGAACTCATCAACTATTTGGAGCAATTCTGCGTCAAGTATCTTTCTGGTTTTCGTTATAATATTTGCAGGTATTTTTTTGTAATAGGCTTGCGCTATGCCACCGGCAATACAAGCTTGAGTATCCGCGTCTCCTCCTAATGAAACAGCGTTCCTGATTGCATCTTCATAGTTATTAGAATCAAGGAATGCAATAATGGCCTGAGGGACCGAAACCTGGCAGGTCTCATCGAAATAAACGTCCGGGCGGATTTCATCCATACATATGATTCAAATCATATCCGAAATTATCCTCGACATACTGTTTTATTGTTGCCTTTTTCTCGCTGTGATATCCCATAAAGATAGTACTGGCCACGGCTTGAGCACCTTTTATTCCTTCCGAATGATTATGGGTGACCTCCGCGCTACGTTTAGCTTCTTTTAAAACCTCTGCCAAGGTAGGGAAAGCAAAGCCAACAGGGCTTACTCTCATGGCAGAACCGTTCCCAAAACTACCATATGGTTTACTGTCTTTGCTGCCTAACCAGTGACGGAATCTGACGCCGTAACCGGCATATGGATATTTATTCCCATATTCCTTGAAAGTGGCGGCATACTCTTTTTTATGCAAGAGGCAATCTGCTACAGCTACGGTCAATATTGTATCATCAGTGTAATTGGATCCAACTTCAAAAAGTTGGAAATCATAGTGTTTTGTTCTATGGAACTCATAGGCAGAGCCAATAATATCACCGGCGATAGCTCCAATCATTTCTTACCTCCAACCAGATGGCCAAATTATACCCGATAATGAAAGTTTGTTGCTGATTAAACTGATTCTCGGTTCATTATCTGACTAAAGATACATGCGCATGATCTTTAGAACAATATCCCTTTACCCATTTGACCTTAAACGGAATTGTTTCAACCTTCGGTTTTTTCCTACTCATAGCCGTAGCGTCAAAATAGGTAAAATCTTCTTCCCATTTGAGCCCTTTATTTTGAAGCATTTCCGAGGCATCATAAAGATTATCTGAGCTCATAAAACACATTACAGTTATGTCATTATTGTATTGGACCCCATGTTCAGCTACAAAAGTCTTTAAACCCTCTTCGTATTTTTGATTTATAGCTTCATTTCTGATTACCAGGGTATAAAAAACGCACAATATTTCCGGTTCTGAAATAAATTCAGATTCAATTTTAGGAGGAGGTATTGGTTTTTCTACATATTTTTCAAAAGGCATCGCCAGCATATATTTATAAGTGTCCAACTGTGCATCTTCTTTTACTTGTTTCCAATTTTTGCCAACCACGGCTTTACTTAGTTCCAATAGACTGGCATTTTCAGGTAGTTTTAGTAATTTTAATTGACGGCGAAGAATTATTACTCTATGTTTAGCCAACCTTTCGATTAAATTAGACTCCAAATCACTTTGATTGGTCAAAGCATTTACCACCTCTTTGAAAGGTGCCGTTTTGTGAAACCAGATACCATTCCTATCGCTAAGGCTATCGAAAGGAATAACGCAACGGCCTGCGGCGTTATTGAAATTAATAATAGCTTCGTTACAATCCCGACAAAAAAAGGAAGGACTTTGAAAACCACTCGTTACGATCTCCAACCCGCAGCAGTAGCAGGTTTCGTATCTTATACTATAGTTATAGTTCCTCCCCAACCTCCGAAACTCAGCCATGTCACAATAACAAAGTTGCTTAGTCTTTTGGCCATATGGCAACGTTATATTCCCATGAGGTATAAGGCATTTTGGACATATTGACAATCTGGAGAGATTATCAATAAGATTAGGCTCTGCCCCTTCAATTGGTACCCAGTATTTCTTACTTTGGTGGGTTTCAAAATGCTCGTATATCTGCTCATTGCTAATTTCAATTTTCATTTATTTCTCCTTATTATTTAAGTTTTTCATATCAACAGGTTAATTCCGTAAAATAAAAAAGCCGCCTCCTTTTAAGCAGTAGCTATCAAGAAAGCGGCTTAGATAACAAAAAACCTCCATGTTTCGGAGGTCTTAATACCTTCCTTTTCACGCATTGTTCGTGCTTATCGTTTCCCTTTCGGGCTGGCTTTGGCACCTTTGAGAAAGGTCTTAAAGGTTGCCGGGCGGGTTATCGGGCCAATTCCCTAACCGCCACTCTCGATAGCTATTTAACTTATTCAATTTTTAAGCTTTACTATCTTATATTCTACCATTATTAACATCGTCCTGTCAAATATCACGAGTGGGCATTGTGGTAGGGTACTAAACACAATCCCACCATGGTGTCAGTTAGGAATAGCGGGTGAATATGCTAACCAAGTGGTTATTCTTCGTCGATTCCTGTAATCTATATTCTATGGCTAAACTCGTCCTCGACCTACATGAGTGCTTCAATAATGGCGCCTTGATAAATGCCGAGCTCAATCGCGCCATTTCGGAAGCCTTACGTAAAAGAATTGTGTTGTTAGAGATAATCCCAGGCAAGGGTTCTGGACAACTCAAAAAGCACGTATTGCGCTTTCTGGCAGAGCCGCAGGTCAAGATGTTGTATCACCGATTAGAAAAGGATGATAAGAATTTTGGCAGGATTTTCGTGCATTTCAAATTTTGAAAAGGACTCAATCAATATGCAAGGTAATAAGCGCAGTGACATCAAACCGGGTATGAAGGTTACCATAGTATTAAAGGCTGACCAACAAAACGGTAAGCTCACCGAGGGTGTGGTCAAGGAAATTCTGACCAACTCGGCAACTCATCCCCATGGAATTAAGGTGCGCTTGATAAGCGGGCTTGTGGGGAGGGTCAAGGATATAAAAGGATAAATTCCTCACTGATAATGTATCTATTAAACGCGCCATCCAAACATTGTGTATGTTTACAGTGTCAAACCTATTCCGCATGTTTTGAAACCCGTTTTACCAACGGGGGCTTGACCTGCCCCCAATAGCGATACCAGTTGTTAGCTCGTTATTTTAGTTTTATGACGTTCTCCCATAAACTGTACCAGCCAGAACTAGAGAAAATACACTGGTGTCAATAGGCAGAACTTTCAAGTTTGAATTTAGCCTCGGTATGTAGGACGTGATCCATACCTTGTACTGGCCAGGTTGAAACCTCGTTGAACATTCTAAGCAATTTAGCAAAGGCGAGATCATTGATTTATAAAATCATATTGGCCCTTGACTCTACATGGTAAAGAAGTCACCAAAGCGGAATGTTTTTTGCGGTAAGTGTTTTAGTGGGTCGTTTCGAATTTCCTCTGGCATCACTTGTCAACGCATCCCATACTAAAATAACCTTTCCATGCAGATATACTCTGAGGCTGCTGGCGGAATGTCCCGGAGTATTTATAATTTTTAAGCCGACACAAAACTAACATTTAGCTTCTATGATATAATTTTTAACAAATATAAAAAGGAAATTTTTCAGAATATTATGATGAAGAAAATAATAAATACGAAAAAGACAACGTTAGCTCAATCTAATTTTGATTTATGGACATTGATAGGAAGGGTGAACCATACAATACTTCAACGCAGGCAGCAAGAACTAAGTTCATACAAAATTCCTGTTCGTCAACTTTATGTTCTGCGCATAATACGAACTCTTGGGCAGAATGCGACTTTATCGGAAGTAGCGAAGCAGGTGGAACGGGAAACTAACGTGATTTCCAAACAGGCTATGCGGATGGAAAAAGACGGATTAATCAGAAGAATTAAAAACACTCCTAAATCTAATATATTAAAATTTGAGCTAACAGAAAAAGGTTTGGAAATAGCTAAAATGAGTCTTGAGAGTAAATCCCTAAAGAAATTATTTTCATCTCTATCTGTTGAAGAGTGCTGTCAAATTGAATCAATCTTAAATAAAATATTGATTCAGGGAAATGCAAAAAATCGCTGGTGATCATAAATACAAAATGATATAGTCAAGCAAATGGAATCAGTTTTGGGGAATAATATTATTGAAGACAAATAATATGATTCTAATGGAAGTTCAAGGGCAGAATTCCACGTGCTTGGACGTGGGGGAATTGTCATGATAGCGAGATGAGGTATTGGCTAACCTTCGAGTTTTAATGGAATAAATTTAACCTACATGGACACAAACCGAGAATGCTGAAAAAATCCTGCCCCCTTTGGAAAAAGGGCCTTAGGGGAATTATTGAGTTTAAATTCCTCGTAATTTCCCATTAAGGGAGAAAGAACCTGGAGAAGGAAAACACTTTTTCGGCATTCTCAAACCGTCATTAAATACAGCGATGAATTGTCAAATTTGGGGAGTGTGTTGTAGATTGGCTCTCCAAGTCCGCTGGCGGAACTTACTCCTGCCCAAGCGGTAAATAATTCATTGTTATGAGAGAGCTAGCCTTTTGTGACGAAAATATTGAGTGATTTTTTCAATTTTTGGTCAATCCAGAAACGTCCCAGATAAAAGTTCAACATGGCTGGCCCTCCACCATGTGCCCAGGCCGAACCGAATTGGCCGCTGAAACCCTTCACCCACGGTTGGCAGAGAGAATACGCCATCGGTTGCAATAACGATATTGAGAAATGTTGTCGCGCGACATATTCATTGGCTTCCCTCATCACTTTTTTCATCTCATTGACGGTGGTCACAGTCAGCATACGAGGTTGGAAAGTATCAAAACCCGCGTCATCCACCATCGCCCAGTTGTTGCGGCCATCCTTCCGGAATGCCGTGAGGTCGTAATATGGCGCGGAGGTATGCCCCAGCGGGCCGCCGGGATGGTATGCCATCTGATCGTGTTTGCGATCCTTTGAGACGAATTCAAGCCAATCGGGTGTGGCCATCGGCCGGATTTCCATCTCGATGCCGATTTTAGCAAAATAAGATTTCACAATGTGCATCAACTCAATATCTGCGTGTGCATCTGCGACGACGTTGGTTTTAAACCCTTTGGGATAGCCAGCCTCCGCCAGCAATTTTTTTGCCAGTGGCGGATTATAGCCATATTCGTCCTTCAGCTCCTGCGTCCACTCTTCCCAGGGGAAGCCCCAGCCGGACATATATCTTGATGTCAACATGCTTGGGTAAGGGTCGACGATACCGTCGTAGTGCGTTTTGGAAATCGCTGACAGGTCGAGAGCCAGTTGCATCGCTTTGCGCACCCGGATATCATTGAACGGCTTGACATCGTTGCGCGGCTCGATGGATTCGGCGTTGGAATCGGGGTGTGTGATCATCAGCACTTCAGGATTGGTTTTGCACAGTGCATAGGCTTGCTTAGGCGAGATATGATCGATGATATCGATCTTACCCCGGCGCATCATTTCGATTGCTTCCGTCTCGTCAGGCATGATGATGAATCTGAGCCCGTCCAGGTAAGGCAGCTTATGCTCCGGGTAGCGCTCGTCGTACCCCCAGTATTGCTGATTTTTCACTAAGGTCGCAGTTTGGCCTGGGACGAAGTCCTTTAAAATGAAAGGGCCGGTGCCGATGGCGTGATGCCAGTCGTCGAGGCTGCCCCATTGGCGGACGGCTTCAGGGTTTTCCATGCAAAGCATCGGGCTAACCATGTGCAAAGCTTCCATAATTAACAGCGGACTGGCTATTTTCCATTTGAAAACCACGGTATATTTATCGATTGCCGTGACGGACACTAAATCTTGAAACGCCGAGTTGCGGCGCGGATTTGGTTCTGAAAATTCCTCTAGGCCGCTCATTCGGTTAAAGTGAAACACGACATCGCCGGCCGTGAATTCCCGTCCGTTAGCCGTCGTTATGTTCTGCCAGTAGATGCCTTTGCGCAGATGGGCAACATAGGTGCTGGCGTCAGGCATTTCCCAACTTTCTGTCAATTGGCCTTTCATGTATTGCGCGGGACGCCAATGCGCTTTAAAATCGAAGACGGCCGGGTCCAGCGTCCAATCATCCGAAACCAGCCTTTCCAGCCACACAGAATAAATATGGCCAAGCGGGGCGTTATAGGGGTCGAAATTTACGATATCGCTGTTGGCACGAATCACCAGTTCTCCGCCGTATTCGGGCCGGCCTAATTTCTCCCACCAATTCGCGATTTTCTTTTCCATACCCACTCCAGGCTCTTCATTACACGTCGATTAGTAAAAGATTAAATAACAATGTGGAAAAAATAAATTCTCACTATTTTGTTATCTCAAGATTTTAAATATAACTAAGTATAAACTCACGGCCTTGTTTTTATTTCCAAAATACAGGGAAATAATTTGATTATAAAATCTGTCGAACTGTATTATTATTGACAAATTATCAAAAT
This sequence comes from uncultured Chloroflexia bacterium, assembly GCA_963772985.1. Lineage (GTDB taxonomy): Bacteria > Chloroflexota > Dehalococcoidia > Dehalococcoidales > Fen-1064 > Fen-1064. Next base: position 242,387 of record CAVYZP010000030.1, on the reverse strand, counting down.
GGTGTTATCTTACTTTTAAGTACATATTCGTAATGGAATCGCCTATGAAATTTCATCACGATTAAACTATTCTAGATGTAGATGAAATTTTTGTCAATAAACTTGGTGAGCACATAAAAATATAACCCCTTGATTTTCATAAAAAATGATGATGTCTAAAATCAAAGATTTAAGTTGTAAGGAAGGCCTTGTCAGGGGAGATAAGGGTACTGAGAGTTTGTGGTTGGACTCACAGCTAAGTTGGGTTGACGTCCCCTCCCGTGACCGGAGCCCTTAGGGTAATCGGGGTTAGTGACATGGCCAACCTTACATATTATCGAATGTTCAAAAAATGTTTTCTGCCTATCATAAACTTGAAAGTCTCTTCGCAATTAAAAAAGAACAGTTGGCACAAGCGGAATTATTGAAAACAAAATAATAACAATGTTTAGTTGTCTTGCCAAAAGATAAGAATAAAAGACAATGGAAAAGCTGATCTTGCCAGGGCATTTCCAGGGTACTGAGAGTTTTGTGGTTAAGCTCGCAGTTCAAATGTTGCAGAGTGCCCTCCCGTAATGAAGCCCTTGAATAAATCGGGATTAATGGCATAAGAAGCATTAAGTTAATTGTTACTAAAATATGAATAAAATAGGAGGCTCAAAATGAAAAGAACAATAATCTTTATATCATTAAGTTTTTTCTTAGTGACATCACTGTTGTTCGCATCATGCAGTAGTACATCTGCAACTACTACCACTACGTTAACAACAACTACTGCTGCATCAGCGACAACAACATCCACAACCACAGCAACTACACCCCCCTTAACCACATCCACAACTTCGCCTACCCCCGTTGTTGTTACAACTACTTCCACCGGTAATTGGTGGGACAGTCTAGGAACTCCGCAGTACGGTGGCGTTATCAACGATCATTTAACACAAAACATCACAACATGGGACGTTTACTTAGCATCAAATGGACAACAAGGATTTGCTCCTTATTTGGAAGCACTATTTGAGCAAGATTATACAACCGACCCATCTATTTGGGATTTTTCAAGTGGTTGGATACCTTCGCAATATGCGGCTGGCGAACTAGTGCAAAGTTACACAATGCCAAATCCCTATACGGTTATTTGTACTTTAAGAAATAATATATACTGGCAGAACCTCGCACCGGTAAATGGTCGCCAGTTTGTGGCGTCTGATGTCGTAGCGCATTATGATCGGATGTTAGGCCAAGGGGACGGGTTTACTACCTTGGATCCGTATTATAATGGTAATGCCAATTGGCTCGCCTTAACGTCGGTAGTTGCTACCGGTAACTTTACAGTGACTTTTAACTGGAAGCAAGGCACCAGCCCCGTGGAAATATTATCAGTTATGCAAGCGGCAGGGTCAGACGATTCCATCATGGCACCTGAGGTAATAACGGCATATACAAATGCTGGTCAACCCGCTATCACTGATTGGCATGATGCCATTGGAACAGGACCATTCATCCTAACTGATTTTGTTGATGGTAGTTCCGCGACTTATACTGCAAATCCCAATTACTGGGGAACAGATTTGCGCTGGCCACAAAACAAACTCCCCTATGTCTCCGGAGAAAAAATGCTAATAATACCGAGCGCTCCCACGGCCGAGGCGGCAATGAGAGTTGGGAAGCTTGATGCATTCAGTTCAATGCCGGTTCAAGACGCTGTAAACATGATGAAAACAAACCCCAAAATAATTGTAAAACAGCAACCTCAGGGCAACGAGAATGATTTAGAAATGAATCTTTCTGATGTCCCCTTTAATAACATCAATGTGCGCCAGGCAATACAGCATGCGATAAACATCCCTCTGATTGCTCAGACCTATTATGACGGGTATGCCACACCATGGCCTTCCTCTTTAACCCAAAATCAGATGGGCATGGGAGGATGGGGAGATCCATATCCCGACTGGCCTGCATCTGTACAAGCACAGTATACCTATGATCCGACGTTATCTAAGCAAATGCTGAGTGCAGCTGGCATCACGACTCCGGTTACATATCCGTTTATTTTGGAGTCTGACGCAGATCAAGGTTTATATCAAATTGTCGAATCTGAGCTAGCTTCGGTTGGTATAAACCTAAGTGTTACGTTATTAGCTCCTGCTGCTTGGCAGAGTCAGATTGTAACCACCCATTTCTATACTGCATTTGCCGCACGCAACCAAGGACTTTTAGGTGTTAATTACGACATATTCCATCAGTTTTCGAAAATAACCACTGGATACACCATGGACTATATAATGTGTAACGATTCTACAATTAATAACTATTATCACCAAGCTTTAGCCGCTCAGTCCGTGGCTGAAACACAGCAGATACTTCATGATGATAACTTGTATATAGCAGAACAAAACTACGATGTATCTGTGGCTCAACCCTCAACCTTCAATTTGGTCCAACCATGGATACAAGGGAACCCCGGCGCACTTCCATTAGGTGACGCTGTCACTGGTGCAGGATGGCCTGTAGCCGGTGGTGTTCCCATCGCTGTATGGATTAACCCTGCCTTGAAGACTCCTTAATTTAGAAAACTACTGAATAATCTGAGGGAATCTTCCAATAATGAGTACCATAAAGTGGGTCTGTTTTTACAGGCCCACTTTATTTGGTTTACCTCAGAAGAAACTACATTCGGGGAAATAGATTTGATTTTTGTTATTCTGCTTTTTTTTGTGGTTAGCGCCATTTTCGGGATAAAGCGTAAATAAGGGATTTGACCAGAGTTCTTGGCCAGCTTGAATGCCGGCTTTGGTGAGATGGTAATATACCCGCTCCGGAGCTGCAGGAAAGTTATCCTGAATAGCAAATGATTCGGTTTTTTGGGTAACTTCCACCCACCCAAGTCGCTTTAATACCCCTTTTTAATATTAATTTTAACGAGAGTGTAAAATGACACAGCCCACACGTGATAGGTTGGCTTGAAATTGTAGAGGAATTGATGAAACCAAAAAACGCAGAATTAAATGACTGTCATTTCACCACACTCGAACCGATAACCTGTAAATGGTGTGGTGCGATTGATATTAAAAAGTTTAGCGTTACCCCCGTCGCGCCCGTTTCATGCCTGACAGTAGCAGTATTAAAATCGTTTTATTTCTTGCGACATAATTCGACCACCCTGCATTCAAATTTCGTTGAGCATGCCGGGCATCGCCGCGCATCGATGGCAACAACCTTGAACTTACCACATGGAATGCAATAAACTTTCTTAAAATTATACTCGATTATCTTGCTCAGATGGCTTCTCCGATCCCAATTTCTTCTTGATAATTTCTTCATATCTTTGCCACGCTTCAACCATTTTCTTTACACGAACAGCAGGAGAATCTTCAGGATGAACCAGATCGGCATTAGAACGAAAAACGCCGGGAGTATCATCCCAACGCGTTTCCTCAACAGATGCTTTTTCTTCATCGGTAATCACATCGGGTTTAACCGGAGAAGTAATAATAGTTTCTTCAGATTGTAACCCGGCAAGTACAAAGGTTTGAGAAATCGGCAGATCATCACCCAGTAAATTTTTCAGTGCAGCATATGCAACTTGTTTACTCCGGGTCCACTTACAATGTAAAGGAATGTGGGTAAAGGTTTTCTCTTGATAACCCGATTTAAATTCCCATCCCTGGTAGTAATTAGAATTACCCAGCTTTAAGTAGATGCTTTCACCATTAGTTAGTGTAATCTGATCCATTGATAAAGATGGTATAAGAGATGGAGCCAGAGCTTTTAATGTATCATCCCCACCATCGAAGCTTGTGATACCAGCCTTCCAACGGGCTATGAGTTTATTGGTTACCTCTCTAAGTAACTCAGGAGGTACGCACTTTAACCAGTTCTCACCGTTAGGGCCAAGGCGATATCTCCATGCAAGCCTCCCACCCCGAACAGAAGCAGTACGTAGTAGCAAATGCGCGGGCTCTCCCTTTTTATTCTTCATATCCATAGTCCAATACTTAACATGGCCGGCGATCGTGGAGCGCCGTAATCCCGTTGCCTGACAAATCATGTTCACATCATGCCAGCCGCCTTTAAGATTCAATGCTCGTAAAGTAATCAGTTTGCACAGATTAAACCTGTAGTTGATTTTTACCTCGTTCCTAATCTCTTCCATACGCACCCCCAGGCTATCCCCTAAATACGTAACAAGTGGAAAGCCATTTACCAAATTTCGGTAGTTTCTACCAGAGTAAACGTCCCCTTAGCCTCAATTTCAACAATCCGCTCGCCCGGACTATTTTATTTTCGTAACAAGCGGAAATTCGTTTACCAAAATTTAACCATTTGAAGTCCGTCATTTTGTTCCCTGCCTTCCAACTTCAGTGATTATTAAGAGAACACAATGAGAAAAGTTGTGTGAATAATTAGACCACTCTAGAAAAGTCTTGTGGATGTAAATGATCACAAGTCACCTCCGGAATGTTGAGAGGAAATGACATTCGGTGGCTGTGAATGTGGCTTGAAATTTATAAGAGGAGAAGAACAGCCTTCTTGATCTAGTTGGAGGTTCTGGAAGATTTTAGTGAATCGTTCAACCCAAGAATCTATGCCGATGACTGCAATGCCAGAAGGCAAAATTGTATGTATTGGTGGAGACGGGGGAGAGTTGAACTCCCCGTCTAGAAGAGATCGTCCAGAGTATCCTACAAGCGTATTCTGCCGTTTGTTTCGCCCGTCAAACCTCTGCAGACCGAGTTTTGACGGGTTAGCCGATGTTTCTTTCACTGCCCTTATCGGCGTCTGCGCAATGGCACCTCAACTTTTTTTCACCCGCTCCCGACCCGTCGAGGTGGGGTCAGGGCAGATGTGTCACCTAATTAGGCGGCAACCAATACTTGTTCGTTGGCAGTTGTTTTTTGCTACCTGTTTTGTGAGGGTGATAGCACCTCAGCCTGCAACTCTGTAACTAACCTCCCCTATCGAACCACGCGTCCCCATTTATCTGAATGGTAAGGCTCCGTTGGTCTTACCGTCTGCCTACCCGGTTGGTCTTCATCACTCTATCCATATTGCGCGCGTTTTCCCGTTTGTTCATCGCTTCGCGCTTATCGTAAAGTTTTTTCCCGCGGGCCACCGCAATTTCCAGCTTCGCGTAGCTGTCTTTAATATACAACCGCAGCGGTATCAGCGTAAAACCTTTCTCTTTGACCTGACTTACCAGCTGCCGGATTTGCTTACGGTGCAGTAGCAGTTTTCTGGTGCGGATGGGTTCATGCCCCAGATAACTGGCCGCGTTGTACCTCGCGATATACGCATTATACAGCCACAACTCCCCGCGGTCGGCGCGCACGTACGCATCGCTCATACTGACGTCCCCGGCCCGTATCGCTTTGATTTCCGAGCCCATCAGCACGATTCCCGCTTCCATTTTTTCCAGTACGGTATAATCGTGGAAAGCTTTGCGGTTGGTGGCAATTGTTTTAATGTCTGTCATCGCACTTTAATTTTAACACACCTTGAAGAGCCCGGAATGGGGCCGCGGCACAACTTCCGGTTGCACAGGCCTCCGTGCCTGTGCTGTCAGCCGCAGGTTGAATATTTATCTATAGCTTCAAATTCCCACCCTTGCCTATGCACCGCTAGTGCAAAATGTGCCGAATAACTTTTGCTATTTTCGATAATGTTTTAAATTTTGTATTTTGACTTTGTTTAGAGTTTCGATATTAGGATTTAGAATTTATTTTCAATCTCAGTTTCTTTCGAAAGACTATCGCCCCTATGTTATAATGATTCTAATGAAAAAATTACTCTCCGGCAACGAGGCACTGGCGCTTGGCGCCTATCATGCCGGCGTCGCTTTTGCCTCGGCTTATCCCGGCACCCCCAGCACCGAAATCATGGAAGCCGTCGCCGTCCATAAAGATATCTACGCCGAATGGTCCACCAACGAAAAAGTAGCCGTCGAAGTAGCCATGGGCGCCTGCTATGCCGGCGCACGGGTCATGGTCTCGATGAAACAGGTTGGGTTGAATGTTGCCGCCGACCCGTTTCTCGCTGTCTCCACTACCGGTGTCAACGGCGGTTTTGTTTTAATTGAAGCCGACGACCCCGGTATCCACAGCTCCCAGGGCGAACAGGATAACCGCCACTTCGCCGAACTGGCCAAAGTCCCCATCCTGGAGCCGGTAGACAGCCAGTCCGCCTACGACCTGATGGCCTGTGCCTTCGAAATCAGCGAGCAATTCGATACTCCCGTCATGTTGCGCAGCACCACCCGCATCTCCCACTCCAAATCGATTGTCGCGGTGAAAGATAGCCGCACAGTTTCCACCCGGAAAATCGGATTCTCCCTCAACATGCAAAGATGGGTGATGCTGCCGGTCAACGCCCGCCTTCGCCATGTCGCCATGGAAGACCGGATGCAGAAACTGGCCGTTTATGCCGAAACCTTCCCCTACAACCAAATTGAACCGGGCGACCGCAGCCTGGGCATCATCGCCACCGGCATCTCCTATCAATATGCCCGCGAAGTTTTCCCGCAGGCCTCGTTTCTGAAACTGGGCATGACCTATCCTCTGCCCGAAAAACTCATCCGCGAGTTCGCCGCCAGAGTCGACCGTCTCCTGGTCGTGGAAGAACTCGACCCGTTCCTCGAAGACCACATCAAGGCGATGGGCATCAAATGTGAAGGTAAACAGTTCATTCCCCGCTGCGGCGAACTGAACACCGATATCCTCGAAGCTGCCGGCCGCAAGATGGGCATTATCAAAACTCCTGCGCCGGAAAAACTGACGCTTCCCACGGAACTGGCCAAACGCCCGCCGCTGCTCTGTCCCGGTTGTCCCCACACCGGCTTTTTCTACGTTCTGGCCGGCATCGGGCAGCGCCTGAAACTCCCCGGCGCCAAAGAAAAAACGCCCGGCGCACCCAATCTGGTCGTGGCCGGCGATATCGGCTGCTACACGCTCGGCGCTTACCCGCCGCTGAACGCCATGGACACCAACGGCTGCATGGGCTCCAGCATCGGCACCGCCATCGGCATGGAAAAAGTCGGCCTGCCCGCTAAAATCGTGGCCGTCATCGGGGATTCCACTTTCTTGCATTCCGGCATCACCCCGCTGGTGGATGCCGTTTACAATCAGAGTAAAATCACGGTCATTATCACCGATAACAGCACCACCGCCATGACCGGCCACCAGGAACACCCCGGCACCGGCATTTCCGTGCAGGGCCAGGCCGGCGGCAAAGTCGTGCTGGAAGAAGTCGTCAAAGGCGTCGGGGTGAAAAACCTGGCCGTGGTCGATTCCTTCAACATCAAAGAAATCCGGACGGCCGTTAAATCCGCCCTGGATTCCAACGAGCTCTCTGTGGTCATCGTCCGCGGCGCCTGTGTTGTGCATGTTCCCAAACACGGCGAGACCCAAATCATCGATACCCAAAAGTGCAATCAGTGCGGCATCTGTCTGCTGGTCGGCTGCCCCGCCATTCAAACCGATGACAGGCAACCGGTAATCGATGCGACGATGTGCACCGGCTGCACCGTCTGCGCCCAGGTTTGCCCCAAACAGGCCATCGGGCCGGTCTCCCGGCTCAAAGCAGAGGTTATAAATTGACCACGAAAACTAAGTCCGACCTGCTGCTGACCGGCGTCGGGGGACAGGGCAACATCCTCGCCTCCGACATCATCGGGGAAGTGGCGCTCACCGCCGGTTATGACGTCAAAAAGACCGATACCCTCGGCATGGCGCAGCGCGGCGGCAGCGTCGTCAGCCACGTCCGCATCGCCGAAAAAGTCTACTCACCTTTGATTCAGGAAGGCGGCGTCGATATTCTGCTGGCTTTCGAGAAACTGGAAGGCATCCGCTGGGCCAACTATCTCCGCCCCGGCGGCATTGCCATCATCAACAACCACGCTTTACCCCCGCTTTCCGTCAACCTCGGCGCTGAGAAATATCCCTCCGATATTGAAATCATGCAAATTCTGCAGCAGCGCACCGGCAAGATTTATCTCGTTCCGGGTACGCTTAAAGCCAATGAGCTGGGCAACACCCGGACGCTGAACATCTTCATGCTCGGCTGTCTTTCGGTATTCCTGCCATTCACCGTGCCGGACTGGCAAGCCGCCATTCAAAAACACCTGCCTGAAAAGCTCTGGAAACTCAACATGGCTGCCTTCGCCGCGGGCAGAAAGGAAGTCGAAAATGTTCATGTCTGAAAAAGTCCGTAAGAACATGGAAACCGGCTCCTGGATCCGGAAAATGTTCGACGAGGGCAACGTCCTGAAAAAGCGCTACGGCGCCGATAAAGTCTTCGACCTCACCCTCGGCAACCCGGTTGTCGAGCCTCCTGCACAATTTTTCACCGAACTGAAAAAACTGGCCAACAGCACTGCGCCCGGCCTGCACCGCTACATGGAAAACGCCGGCTACCTCGAAACCCGGGCCGCCGTCGCTGCGCAACTCTCCAAAGAGACCGGCCTCAGCCTGGCTGCCGGCGATATCGTGATGACCGTCGGGGCCGCCGGCGCGATTAATGTCGTGCTCAAAACCATCCTCAACGCCGGCGAAGAAGTCATCCTTTTCACGCCCTGTTTTTTCGAATACCTGAATTATATCGATAACCACGGCGGCGTCTATAAATTCGCCGCCACCGATGCGCAGTTCCAGCCCAAACTCGACGTCCTGGAAAAGACCATCAGTCCTAAAACCAAAGCGGTTATCGTCAATTCGCCGCACAATCCTACCGGCGTGGTTTACAGCGCCGAAACGATGCGCCAAATCGGGGAAGTACTGCGGAAAAAGGAAGCGCAATACGGCACTCAGATTTACCTCATCAGCGACGAACCTTACCGCAAGCTGATTTACGACGGCCTGAAATACCCCTCGCCGTTGTTATTCCACCCGCGGGCAATCATCGCCACTTCACACTCTAAGGACCTGGCGCTGCCCGGCGAACGTATCGGCTACATCGCCATCCATCCCGACTGCCCGGAAAAACAGGAACTGATGGACGGCTTCATTTACTGCAACCGCATCCTCGGCTTCGTCAACGCGCCGGCGATGATGCAGCATATCGTCCGTTACCTTCAGGACGTCACCGTCTCCATCGCCGATTATCAGAAGAAACGCGACTTCCTCTATTCGAACCTGGTGGAAATGGGCTATTCGCTGGTCAAACCGCAGGGCGCCTTCTACATGTTCCCCGAATCCCCCATTCCGGACGATGTCGCTTTTGTGCGCGCTTTGCAGGAAGAGCTGGTGCTGGCCGTGCCCGGTGTCGGCTTCGGCGGACCGGGACATTTCCGCATCTCCTACTGCATTGACGACCGCACCCTCGCCGGTTCGCTCGAAGGCCTCCGCAAAACCGCGAAGAAATTCGGACTAAAATAACCTTTAACTATACCCTGGGCTTAGCCGAAGGATCTCCATGTGGTTCACTGGAATCCTTTTTGTAATTCTTGAGTCCACCTCTGTCCGGAAATCCTCAATACTGTAGGGGAGGGTTTAGTCGCAGACGTAACCCTCCCGCCTCGTTCTGCTGTACTGAGCGCAGCACATGCCGGGATTACGCACGGGAAAGATTAAGCGGGGTTACTGCTGCGTGTTCCCCGGTACTTCCTTGAGCCTGATGTAAATCAGCGACGGGCCGCTGCGGCTCTTGTTCTCTTTAATCTCAAAAGTATCCTTCTGCGCCTTAACCAGCTGTGAGAGCTGATTGAAGCCGTAAGTGCGGGAATCGAAGCCGGGGTCGAGCTGCCGCAAGCGTCCGCCCAGCGTACCCAGGAATGCCCAGCCGTCCTCCTGCTCCGCCAGGTCGAAGGCGTTTTTCAGCAGCGGCAGCGGGTCGTTGGTGACGTTGCCGGTCACTGCGCCTGGGATGCCGGGAACCGGTTGCTCGTGATGCGGCACGAATTTGACGATTTGCTTCTCCGGCATCAGGTTCTCGGTATAAACAAAAACCTGGCAGGCTTTGACGAAAGCGGGCGGCGTGTTTTTCCGCCCGATGCCCATCACAAACAGGCCCTTCTCCCGGATGCGGGTCGCCAGGCGGGTGTAGTCGCTGTCGCTGGAAGCCAGGCAGAAGCCGTGCACCGTGCCCTCGTAGAGGATGTCCATCGCGTCGATAATCAGCGAACTGTCCGACGAATTTTTGCCGATGGTGTAGCGGAACTGCTGGATGGGCTGGATGGCGTGGTCGTTCAGCACGTCTTTCCAGCTTTTCATCTGCGGTGTCGTCCAGTCGCCGTAAATGCGGCGCACCGTTACCAGACCGTATTTGCCGGTTTCCGCCACCATTTTATCAATCAATGAAGATTGGGCGTTTTCGCCGTCAATCAGCATCGCAATCCGTTTGTTATCGAATGTTGTATCTAAATTATCCATTGTGTTCTCCTTGAATCACCGGAGTTGTTCTACTGCGCTTAATTATAAACTGATATGACGGAAAGGACAATCACGTTCTGAGGTTACGCATGACGGGAAGATTCATCCCGCGCTGTCTTTGCGAGTCCGCCTCAGGCGGACGTGGCAATCTAAAATCATTTTTATAAAATCGGCGTAGTTTTATAAGATAATCCTTGTCGCTTTCCGCTTTTTTGTATTTTTGTCTTGAATAATTATTTGGCTTTTGGGATTTGGTATTTTCTTTTGTCACCCCTCGTGCCTGAAAATGGGCCGTTGTGCAAATACCGCGTTGTGTATTATGATAAATGACAACATGAACGAATTTCATGCAGGCTAAAACAGGGTAAACACTATGCAATTCCAACGTCCCGATATCATCCGTCCCCCCTCCGAGTGGCGCGATTACTTCCTGCCGCTCACCCGCGGCTGCTCCAATAACACCTGCACCTTCTGCAACCGCTGGGGCGAAAAACTCCACCTGCGCGACCTCGAGGATGTGAAACTGGAAATTGACGCCCTCGCCCTGTTCATGCACCGCGGCCTCACCCTGCCCGAAATTCCCCCCATTGTCTATGCCGTCGCCCAGGAATGGGACGGCAACGACGTGTTTCTGCTCGACAGCGACGCCCTCGTTTATCCTTTCCCCAAACTCAAAGAAGCCCTGCAATACCTCAATCTCAAACTGCCGGACATCCGCCGCATCGGCGCTTATGCCACCGCGCAGGACGTCCTCCGCCGCACCGTCGAAGAGCTCAAGGAACTAAAAGCGCTGAAGCTGGGTATCCTCTATATCGGACTGGAGAGCGGCGACGATGAAGTCCTCAAGAAGGTCTGCAAGAACGTCACCGCGGCGCAGGTCGTCGAGGCGGTCAAAAAGGTCAAAGCCGCCGGCATCCTCACTTCGGTCACCGTCATTCTGGGACTGGGCGGGAAAGAAGGTTCCGCCAATCACGCCCTGGCCACGGCCAAAGCACTTAGTGCGATGGACCCGGATTATGCCGGCGCGCTGACGATGACGCTGGTGCCCGGCACCCCGATGTACGCCGACGCCGCCTCCGGCAAATTCCACCTGATTACCCCATTCGAGTCGCTCCAGGAACTGCTGACCATCGTCAAAAATTCAACTTTCACCAATTGCTTCTTCAGCTCGATGCACGCCTCCAATTACTTCTCCGTCCGGGGCACCCTGCCGCAGGACAAGGAGAAGATGGTCCGGGCGCTGGAGCAAATCATCAAAAAAGGCGACCCCAACACCCTGAGGCCGGAATTCCTGCGGGGTCTGTAGGTTTTTGTCATTCCTGCGCAGGCCGAAGGTACTTTGCTTCGGTAGGATTACATCGAAGCAAAGGTACAGGAATCCAATCCCCAAAACCCACTTCCATTGCGAGACCTTATCCCTATCCCCAAACAAGGTCGTGGCAATCTCATAAATTCAGGTGTCACACTCGATTCGTTTCGTAAAAAGTGATATTTTGAAAATTATCCGCCCCAGGATTCGAGGCTAAAAACGGCCTTTATTTACCATAACGCAAAAAACGACTATGGTTTTTGAAGCTGATTCGTTTTCCAGTGTATTTATTGAATTTTTGTGCGCGGGCAGACACGGTATTTGTTTTTCAGAACCAAATATTTGCATTACCTGTGAACGTGCCTGATTTGTTTTACTAAACACCTATTTACCCCCGTTTACTAAAGCAAAATAATCCCCAACCGCCCCAGGGCCGACAGAAAGTATTTTATCCACCTGAGGCGGACCGCACACGAGCGTGAGATTATTGTATAACGGGGCAAGGAAAGGGTGTCAAGCGGTTTTTGTCGCGATTTTTAAGCCCCCTCTATCCGGCTTTATCCCACGAGGGGAGAAATGGCTGACCGGGGAAGAGGAACGCACGATTATATTATCTCAGTTCCCTCGCCCTTGATGGGAGAGGGCCGAAGGGAGAGGGTGCACATCCAATACTTCTGTAATCCTGGTAATCACACCATCAATATTCTGAGAAATGTCATTGTTCCAAAACCGAATCACCCGAAAGCCTTGAGATTCCAACCACCTGGTCCTTATTCCGTCGTATTCTTTGTTCTTTTCAGCGCTGTGCTGGCCGCCATCAATTTCAATAATCAACTTCTTTTCAAAACTGACGAAATCAACCACATAAACCCCGATTGGTGCCTGGCGCCGGAATTTGACACCGTTCAATTTTTTCGCCCGTAACAACGTCCACAGAAACTTTTCGGCTTCAGTTTCGGAGTTACGAAGTTGTTTGGCGATACCGGAATTATTTGGTTTTTCCATGCGCTTGTTCCCTGATTTACTGCTCCCTCTCTCCAAACTCTCTCCTACGCTGGGGCGAGAGGGCTGAGGGGTGAGAATTCCGGAGTTTCTGATAGGATTGCAGGGAAATAATAGGTTAGAATAACGTAGCTTCTATATTTCAGAACCGACAAATAAAGATGAGTTAGTAGAATTGAGAGTATGTATTACTGGCATTTCGTTCCAAGTACGACCTTCAAGTTCTCTTCCAGCTTTTTTCTTCTGCACTCCACCCCATTGCTTGAAAAAGAATGGAACGGCTAAACTTTGGCATTGATCTCTTATTGAAGTAACCCACTGACAATCCATAGGCCTTGAATGAGGTCCGGACTCTCCCCCAACAATAACCCAATCAATGTCAGCTAAATTAAGATCTGGAATTAGCCCAAGAAGTGGTTCAAACGATATAAATTTAACAATGGCGTCAGTTTGGCGTAATTCATTAATTCGGTATGTTTGTTCCGAATCCTCAACACTTACACCCATCCAAATATTATTTGCCCAATTTAGCCTCGGGCTCAGTTCTAGTAATCTCTTTGAGCGTTTAGTTAGAATCTGAAAACGATGCCAACTAGCTTGATTCATAATCTTGAACACTCTAATAATAAATTCATCTGGGACATCTTCGTGGAATAAATCGCTCATCGAATTTACAAAGATAGATTGCGGCTTTCGCCATGTAAGTGGCAAAGGTAAAGCCCTTTCATGTAGTGTCAATTGAAACCCGTTGATGTAACTAGGATTATGGGCAGCTTGTAGTCTTAAAGCCATTCTCTCAGCATAACAGTTTTTACACCCTGAACTGATTTTTGTACAACCAGTTACAGGATTCCACGTAGAATCAGTCCATTCTATTTTTGACTTAAAGGCCATTGTCGTCACTCATCTTTGATAATATATCGTCTGCCACTTTCTTTGACAGGTTACCTGCGGCTTTACTTGGATTACTTGCCGCGAAACAAAGTAGAAATTGTGGTGACTTCGTTTTGTTTCGTAGTATTACTGCTTTTTCCGATACCGTAGGGAAAGTTTGTTTTAATCTATTAATTACTAAATTTTTAATACCATCGATGCTCGCTTTCTGTTTAATATTATCTTCTAAAAAACTTAGTTGCGGGGAATTTGAATATATTTTACTCTCCCATTCACTCTCATCAATGCCTAAAATGAGACTAATTTTCTCCTTGTTAGCCTTAGGAATTTTACCATTTCTATAAAAATTCCGATTTAATGCCATAAAAGGAAACAAATACCATACATCTAAAACTTTTGTGGCACTGACCTTATTCAGACAATCCCACCTCAAATCCATGGCATATGGGTCTAAAAAGATAACTCCTCTCCAATTATCCTTCATCCAATTAATATTATCAATTTCCAATAAAAAGGTATTGCAGTCGGCATTATAAAATTCTACATTTTTATCTTTTCCCGTCTCATTAATATTAGATTGCAGTTTTTCTATTATTGAGCGGTCTTCTTCAAAAAATATAAACTTATCGAAAGGATATTTTAAAGCCCGTATTGCTGAACCCCGTATTTCATCACCACTTTTAATTTTAATGCTTCCGCTACCAGCAAAAGCATCGATGTAACATAGCTTGAAATGTTGTCTTTTTAATGCAGTCGTATAAAAATTAAGATATTTTTCGATTGCATCGAGTTTTATTACCGTCCAACCGCTTCTAAATTCTTGTATTATTTTTCCTTACAAATAAATCTTGTTGGTTAAGGATTATACTCCTGTGAATTATTATTGGCAAATGATATTGAATGGTGACACATCAACTATCCCAAAATAGCGACAAAAACCGCTTGACAATATTAAATCATATGTCATACAATAATTTCACGTTTGAGAGCGACCGTAAAACTCTCCGTCATGATTCTTACCGCCGGGGCCGGTTGGGCATTCAGGAAATGCCCATGTACAACGGCTTTAGGGGTTCCCGGGAGAAAAGTATCGGAATACAGAGAACGTTCCGGTGCTGTTCCACCGGTGCGAACTATACGACTAAGGCGGCAACGCAGGCCACGGACACTCCTTATTCACAGTCCTCCCGGGTTGGTGGACGCAAAGGCCCAGGCTCGTCAGAATCCAGCTCCTGAGCGCCCAATAAAGGGCAAATATTGAGAACCAACATACCCCTGTCATTCCCGACCTGATCGGGAATCCAGCCAACATCCTCTCCCGTTATCTTTCTGGATTATCGGGTCGGAGCCCGATAATGACAAGGGGATTTATCCACCACCTGTCATTCTTGAGGCCCGCAGGCGAAATACTTTTGGCTTATAGCCAAAATGTACAAGATCTGATCGGAAATCCAGCCATCATCCTCTCCCGTTATCTTTCTGGATTATCGGGTCGGAGCCCGACCCCGTGGGCACGGGGCAAGTGTAATGACAAAATGGAAAGGGTTCTAATCAAAGCGGCCTGAAACGCCGCATCGCCTCACGTCATTTCAGAAACGCAGAGTGCTTCCGCATACCCGAAAACCCGAAAATATTCGTTTCCGCTGCTATAGGAAATGCACTTTTTACAAAACGAATACGATAATTGCGCCGATACACATTTACTGCGTAAAGTGTACAATGTCCCCTCACCCTGGCCCTCTCCCTCAAGGGGCGAGGGAACTAACCGATGGTTATGTGCCCTTGCTTCCCCATTTGGACGAGGGAACTAAAACACACGGTTAGTCCTTTCCCCACTCGTGGGGGAAAGCCGAAGGTACTTTGCTTCGGTAGACTTACATCGAAGCAAATGTATAGATAGAAGGGGATTTTAGAGGTTTTTTATTTTGAGTTTGTTTCGGATTTCGATATTCGGATTTAGTATTTAGCTTTCTTGTGAAAGCTTTTGGAGTATAATAGTTAATTATGACAATGCAGCCAGAAATTGAACCCCGCCTTTCGGTGGAACCGCCGCGGCCGCCGCGCGCCTTCGAGACCATCCCCGAATACATCCGCCACAACTACGACATCGGCGCGGACGAGACCGCGCTGGCTCAGAAGCAGGGCCGTGCCTGGAAAAAGTACACCTGGCGCAAATACTATGAGGTCATCCGTCAGCTTTCGCTGGCGCTGGTGAGCCTGGGACTGGAACGCGGGGACATCGCCTGCGTCGTCGCAGCCAACGAGCCGGAATTCTTCTGGAGCCAGTTCGCCGTCCAGTTTGCCGGCGGGACCGCGGCTCGTCATTCCCCCGGAAATCACGTCGGCTGGGCTGAAATCCATCGCCGCCCGCAGCAAAGCCAAAATCGCCGTCGTGCGGGACCAGGCGCAGATTACCAAATTCCAGGCCGTCCGGAGCGATTGGCCGGAGCTGAAAAAAATCATTTACTGGAACGACGACGGGCTGAAAGACGATAAAGACCCGCTACTGCTCGATTTCACCGCCGCGCTGCAAACGGGCGAAGAATTCGAGAAAAAGAACGTCAACACTTTCGAGCTGAACCTGAATAAAGGCCTGGGCGAGGACACCGCCGCCGTCTACTATACCGCGGGCACCAACGACGCGCCGGAGGGCATCGTGATGACGCACAAGGCGCTGATTGCCGGCGGACAGAGCCTGCTGAAGCGCTTCCCGTTGCGCCCCGAGTTTAGTCTGATGTCCGTTTTCCCCGTCACCGGGCTGGAGAACCGTTTACTCGCGGCACTGCCGCACGTTTTGACCGGCGCAATCCTGAACTTCCCGCAAAGCCCGGAAACCCTGACCGCCGACATGCGCAAAGCCCGCCCCGACTTCGCGGTTTACAGTCCGCAGGAATGGGACGCGATTGCGGCCGCGATTCAGGCGAAAATCAAAGCAGGTCCGCTGACCGGTTTTTACGCCGCGCTGTTCCTGGGCAACGGCTACAAACTGGGGGATGCGCGGATTGCCAACAGGTCCGGCAACTTTTTCCGGCAGTTATGGAATATCCCCGGCTATTGTTTGCTTTCCCGCCCGCTGCGGAACCGGTTCGGACTGGGACGCGTCCGGGTTGCCGCATCTGACGGTCCGATGACCAACCCGGAGACTTTCCGCCTGCTGCATGCTCTCGGCGTCAATTTACGCCCAAGCTTCTCTCTGGACGAAACGGGTTTGATTGCCGCCGAGGGGAAAGAGGAAATCGATTTTAACGCCGTCGGACGCCCCACCACCAACACCGAGGTGCGGATTACCGCCGAGGGGAAGCTTTTAGTGCGCGGCGACAGTCTGTTCAGCGGCTACTTTGGCAACGAAGCAAAGAACGCGGCAGCGATGGTTGATGGGTGGTTCAATACCGGTGTCAGCGCGGAGATTGACGTGAAAGGGCAGCTGATTGTGAAGGGGAAGTAAGCAGCCCTGGTTGAAGCGGAGATACCGCTTCCCTACCCTGCTACATTAGTCCGCCTAAAGCGGACCCAGTACGGCATTGCGATGTCGGTTTGCTTCGTCCTTTTAGTCCTCGCAATGACAATGCGGCTTGCAGCCTGTAGAAATTGTCACTCTCTTTCACTCTCTCCCGTTCGTACCTCCGGGACCTAGCGGCCTGATAGGGAGAGAGGACTGATCTGGAGATAAATCCCTCTGTATCTCCCCTCGACATGCTTAATAATTATGGCTTTCCCCGAAAGGGAGCGCACGTTAACAAGACAGGAGAGTGAATGGACATTGCAGTGAAAACAGGGAATCCGGGGCAGGACATGACCGCGGCGAAGAGGCGGTGGCTGACCGGGCTGGCCGCGGCGGGGATTGCCGGGCCGGTGATTTTCTGGTTAATTCTGCTGCTGGCGCAATCGCTGTACCCGGGATACGACCCGGCGGCAGCATCCATCAGCCGCCTGATATTCGGAAGGTACGGCTGGCTGCAAACAGTCAATTTCTGCCTGATGACGGTGTTTACGGTGGCGTTCGGCACCGCGGTTTACATCGGCATCGCCAAATCCAAAGCCGGCAAATTAGCGAGCGCGTTGTTCATAATCATGGGACTGGCGCAGCTGCTGACGGCGATATTCCGGGTGAACCAGGACCCGTTCGCGCCGAAAACCTTAGCCTATAACATCCACAATTGGGTTTTCCTGGTCACGGCAACCGCTTTCCCGTTCGGCGCGCTGCTTTTAGTCCCGAGCCTGAGTTCGGACACACACTGGCGGCCTTTCGCCGGTTTCACCATCGCGGCCGGGATTACGGCACTGGCGCTGGGTTTGTACTGGGTGGTCGCGCATCCACTGGCGCCGCAACTCATCAACCCGTGGTTCGGAATTTACGAGCGGATTTTATTGAGCATCCCGCTGGTATGGATGATAGTGATTTCGTCGAGGCTGCTGTGGATGATAAGGCACCTTCGCCTGACAGGGCTCAAGGACAGGAGAATGAATGAGCGGATTGAGTAAAGAAGATAGGTTACTGATTGGCGGCAGGGAGGTTTGCTTCGGCGCGCAATTTGTCGAGGTAATCGGAGATTTGCTTGCACTGCATGCCCTTGCAATCGAGGGTACGCTTCAAATCCAGGCTGCGCTCGACCATCTGCAACTGGGCGCGGCGCGAGGTCTTGAGCTTGTCAAAACCGGAGCAGCTCACCGACCAGTCGCTTTTAACGATGACGGTAACTTCGTCCGCCACGGCCGGACAATTAACGGTAGCAGCAGTTACTTTCCATTCCATAACTTTTTAAATCCTAATATCTATTATCGAAATCTTAAACAAATTTAAAATTCGAATTTTGTATTTCGACATTGTTTGGAGTTTAGTGCTTCGTATTTAGAGTTTGACCCCTTTTAGTGCAGGATTTCCTTGAGTTCGAAGTGGAGTTTACCCGCCGGCACGGAGACTTCAAACTGAGCGCCGACGGCCTTGCCGACGACCGCTTTGCCGACCGGGGACACGGTGGAAATCTTGCCTTTAGCGGGATTAAGCTCCCGGGGCCCGACTAAAGAATAGCGGCATTCGCGGTTGGAGTCAAGGTCCAGCAGGACGACGGTGCAGCCTATACCGGCCGTATCGGTGTTTACATTTTCCTCGATGATGACCGCGGTGGTAATCAATTCGTCCAGTTCCATGATTTTACCGTCGAGCATGCTTTTCTGCTCGCGGGCGGCATGGTAGGGGGCATTCTCTTTGAAATCCTTGTCGGCGGCGGCGCGTTTGACATCTTCAATCACGGCGAGACGCTTTTCCTGGAGGGTTTTGAGTTCGGTACCGATGTCGTCATAAGCTTTCTGGGTCATGTAAGCGGGTTCTTTCTTCTGGCCTTTCTTTTTGGAGGCGGCCGAAGCAGGTTTGGATTTACCGCTGCTCTTCTTCACCACGCGGATACTGACCGAGAGGTTTTCCTTACACCAGTGCTGCTTGTGAGCGTAGGTTAAGAATCCTTTGACCAGGTCCAGTTTCTGCACGCAGGCGGCATCGGTGCGTGCCAGGCGCTCGGCGTAATTCCCGACAGCAGAACCTTCCAGGGCTTCCAGCGGTTTTTCCCGACCGCCGTACCAGCGCATAAAATTGTTAATTTCCTGTTGCGCGGCGTTCTTTTTTTCGTCCGGTAAAATGGCAAGGTATTTGCCGACGGCTTCGCCCAGAGTGATACTTTCGTTATTATTGTTAGTAACCATTACACCCCTTTACTTACTTAATTATTAATTTAACCAGCGCTGCCAGCCGATTTTTTCCGGCCGAACGGCTCTCTGAGGGAGTTGAAGGTTTGAGCGAGCAGCTGCTGCCGCATGACACGGGTAATGACATCCGCATGCCAATCGAAGGAAAGTTCTTCGGAGCGGCGCAATTCCTCGATGATGCCGGTGGATTCCATCAGTCCGAAAACACGGTTGACCTGACGGTCATTGAGCATTTCGTAGACTTTCCGGCCCCAGTAGCCGTTGCGCAGTTCGCGGGCCAGTTTGCGGCGCCAAGCCCTTTCGTAACCGGCCAAACCGCGGGCGGTGAGGTTATCCGCGGCCAGCGCCTTTTGCAGGTGATTGGCGGCGATATCGGCACAAATCAGGCCGAAATAAATGCCTCCGCCAGTGACAGGTTTGACCTGACCGGCCGCCGTGCCGACGACCAGCAGGTTATCGCCGCAGGTGCGGGGGAGCGGCTTCAACGGCACACCACCGTATGTCAACGGAACATCGTCGGAAGCAATTTTACCATCCGCGGCCAGCGAAGCCAGCAATTTGCGGAGGTAGAAAGGATTATCGCGGCGAGCGAGAAGGCCGACGAGACCTTTGCCGGGCGAAGTGGGCACCAGCCAGCCGAAGAATCCGGGCGCGACTTCGCTGCCGAAATAGACTTCCACCTCATCGATATCGGTGGCGACGACTGCCTGCGCACCCATGGCAAAATCGCCGGCGGCACCGAGGCCGAGATTATCGAGCAGCCGCGTGCCGAAACCGGTGGCGATAACGACGGTCCGGCCCTGCAGGGACAACGTTTCTCCGTGACGATAGATTTCGGCGGTAACTTTGCCTTTTTCGCGGACGATGCCGCGCAAGTTGCAATCGAAATGATATTCCACGCCGGCTTTTTTAGCACGCTGTGCCCAGATTTGATTGAAAGCCGAACGGTTCAAGACCGCGACCTGCGGGGCGTCGCGCTGAATGTGGACAATTTTCCCGGAGGGCGGGAAAAGTTTAGCGCTGTTGACCCAGCGGTGAATGACGCCTTCGGGAATAGAATATTTGTTAACACATTCGCGGCTGACGAGGCCGGTGCAGCAAACATCGCGATTGAGACCGGCGTTTTTCTCGACTACCCCGACGATATAGCCCATCGCCGCCAATTTGTAAGCAACCTGGCTGCCCGAGGGCCCCGCGCCAATGACAATGACATCATACGAATCGATTTTTCTGGCCATAGTTACTTGAGGACAACCCCAAATATTACTTTAGCACGAATGGGGCGGTTAAGGCGAATAAGTGAGAGAAAAAGTGTCAATAATCAATTTTCAAGTTTCAAAGTAAATCCGAAATACTAATATCGAAATACTAAACAATACTGAAATACAAAATAGGAATGATTAAATAATAACGAAAATGGAGAAGGTTTATTTCCCTTTACGATAAATGCGACGATTGAATTGAGGCAATGATAGTTGATGGATTCCCTCCCGTTTGGGGATAGGAATACGGGACTATAGGCTTTCGCGGGAAAGACAAGGGGGATGGTGCGGCGTAGAGGCGGGGCGGGAGGGTTACGTCTGCGACTAAACCTGTCCCAGAAGGAAGAACAGGCCACCACACACCGATACATTCGCTACTCTCAGTACGACATTGCGGTGTGGCACATTCGTCCGCCTGAAGCGGACTCAGTATGACATTGCGATGTCAGATTGCCGCGCTTCGCTCGCAATGACAGGTTAAACTTAGTCCTGGCAGGCGGGGGCGGGGATATTGAGGTATTCGCTGACGACTTTCATGGCGCAATAATCGCCGCACATGCTGCAGGCTTCGCCGCCAGAGGCGTGTTTGGCATGGACTTTGCGGGAATAATCGGGAGTCAAAGTGAGTTTGGCTTGAGCTTCCCAATCCAGCGCTTTGCGGGCGTGGGCCATTTTGATATCCCAATCCATGGCGCCTTTGACACCCTTTGCGATATCGGCGGCGTGACCGGCGATGCGGGAGGCAATTACACCCTGGCGGACATCTTCAACATCAGGCAGGGAGAGGTGTTCGGAAGGCGTAACGTAACAGAGGAAATCCGCGCCGTACATGGCAGCTAGTGCGCCGCCGATGGCACCGGTGATATGGTCGTAACCGGCGCCGATATCGGTGACCAGCGGGCCAAGAACATAAAAAGGCGCGCCTTTGCAGATGGATTTCTGGAGTTTGACGTTGGTCTCGATCTGATTGAGCGGGACATGACCGGGGCCTTCCACCATGACCTGTACGCCGGCTTGCCAGGCGCGCTGCACCAGTTCGCCGAGGATCAATAATTCCTCAACCTGGGCATGGTCGGTGGCATCCGCGAGACAACCGGGGCGCATGCCGTCGCCGAGGCTCAGGGTGACATCATATTCGTGCGCCAATTCCAGCAGGCGATCGTAATATTGGAAAAGCGGGTTTTCCTGTTCGTTATGCAGTATCCAGCCGACGGTAAACGCGCCGCCGCGAGAGACAACATCGGTGATGCGGCCCTGTTCTTTGAGACGGGCGATGGCGGAGCGGGTAACGCCGCAGTGAACGGTAATAAAATCGACGCCGTCCTTGCAGTGGTCTTCGATAGCGGCGAAAATATCATCGGCGCTCATTTTCACGATGGCGCCGGATTCTTTAATGGCTTTAATGGCGGCCTGATAAAGAGGCACAGTTCCGACGGGAATAGTGCTGGCCTGCATCACCGCGCGGCGCACAGCGGGAATATCTTTGCCGGTGGACAAATCCATGACGGTATCGGCGCCGAAATCAATCGCGGCCTGCAACTTGGCCAGCTCGGTTTGAATCGTGCCGAAATCGGAGGAAGTGCCGAGGTTGGCATTGACCTTGGTGCGCAAACCTTTGCCGATGCCGAAGGGCGTGAAGTTTTTATGCTTGATATTGGCGGGAATGACGATATTGCCATCAGCAATGCCGGCGCGGATGAATTCCACGTCCAGTTTTTCCTGTGCGGCGACGATTTTCATCTCCGGAGAAATAATACCTTTGCGGGCCATTTCGAGCTGTGTCATAAAACACCCCCTTAAAACAATAAAACCAGGGTTGCGATTTCTCCCTGGTTTGTTTCGACCGCATCCCTACGCTCGTATTACCGAGGTCAGGTTCTAAGGGTCGTTCGCCTGCGGCGAACTCTCAGCATTCAGCACCCCTAGCGGATAATTGACTATTATTTTTTCAAGCTTGTAATTTATAATTATAGCAGATTGAGAGCAGGAAAGCAAGTTTCAGGCACAAAGTAGAGTAAGAGAAAATTTCAAATACCAAATGCCAATAACCAAATAAATGTTAAAGACAAAATAAATCAAAGAGCGACAACGATAATCTTAAAACACAACCCCTGTTTTACAAAAATGATTTTAGATTGTAGCGTCCGCCTGAGGCGGACTCGCAAAGACGGTAAAGAGACGGATTAAGAATGAATAATACCATACTCCTGTTATAATAGATTCATGGTAATGGAAAAACTGGCCGCCGGGTTGGAAAAACTGGGAATCAAGGCAGGAGAGCATGAGCTCGCTCAATTCCAGATTTATTTTGAAGAACTGACCGATTGGAACCAGCGGATGAACCTGACGGCGATTACCGAATATGAGAAAGTGCAAACCCTGCATTTTCTGGATTCGATGACGGTGGCGGCGGTGTGGAGACCGACAGAAAGTAAGCCCCATCCCAGGGTGATTGATATCGGAACGGGCGCCGGGGTGCCGGGAGTCCCGCTGAAAATCATTTTCCCCCAGATACGGCTGACACTGATGGATTCGACGAATAAGAAAATCACTTTTCTGAACCATCTGAAACAAAAGCTGGGATTGAACGATATCGAGGTTGTCAGCGGGCGAGCGGAAGAACTGGCCCGTCAGCATTACCGGGAGAGTTACGACCTGGTTTTAGCACGTGGGCTTAGCACCGATGCCGACACTGGCAGAACTGACAATTCCGTTCTGTAAAATCGCGGGAAAGGTGATATTGCATAAAAAAGGAGAAATTGCCGAAGAGCTGAAGCAGGCGAAGCGCGCCGTTGTGACGATGGGTGGAAAGTTAATCGAGATAAAACCGGTGGAGTTAGCCGAATTTACCGATAACCGCGTGCTGGTAGTGATTGAAAAAATCGCACCGACGCCGGAGATTTACCCGCGGGGGCAGGGGCTGCCGATTAAAAGACCACTCGTGTAAGAAATAATCAATTTTCAAGATTCAATACATTCGCTAAAGCTCAGTACCTTGTAATCAAGTAAATTCGAAACAACTCTCAGTGGACAGCTTACAGTGTTATGTTTTGAGGCTTATTAAAATTATCACTATCTCCCTCTCGTAAACTTATGGACCTTCGGCCTCAATGAGGTTGCCCGAAATTTCTGGATTGTCGGGTCAAGCCCGACAATGACAATGGAAAGAAAACGCATAGGCGTCCCTGCCTGTGCAACTAAGTATAGTCAGTATTTACATCAAGCAGGGATATTAGATATTAGCGGTATTTTGTTGTAAAATAGCTTTGTAGTCCCGAGTGGGAAAGACGTTTTTTCCGAGCAGACAGGAGATTAACATGGAAACCGCAACATTTCGAGTTAAAGTCGGGCTGGCCCAGATGTTAAAGGGCGGCGTGATTATGGATGTCGTGACCGCGGAACACGCCAAAATCGCGGAAGATGCCGGGGCGTGCTCCGTGATGGCGCTGGAAAGGGTGCCTTCCGATATCAGAAAAGCCGGCGGCGTGGCACGGATGTCCGACCCTACCGTAATCGAAGCGATTATGAAAGCGGTCACGATTCCGGTGATGGCGAAATGCCGTATCGGGCATTTTGTGGAAGCACAGGTACTGGAAGCACTCGGGGTGGATTATATCGACGAATCGGAAGTGCTGACACCGGCCGATGAATCGCACCATGTCTGGAAGCACGATTTCAAGGTGCCTTTTGTCTGCGGCTGCCGCAACCTGGGCGAGGCCCTGCGGCGCATCAGCGAAGGCGCGGCAATGATACGCACCAAAGGCGAAGCCGGCACCGGCGACATCGTGGAAGCGGTACGGCACATGCGCACTGTGCAGGATGAAATCCGCAAGCTGGTAAACATGTCCGAAGACGAACTGCCGGCGGAGGCGAAAGAACTGGGCGCGCCGCTGGAACTGGTGATTGAAATCCACCGCACCGGTAAACTGCCGGTAGTGAATTTTGCCGCAGGCGGCGTGGCGACACCAGCCGATGCAGCGCTGATGATGCAACTGGGCGCCGACGGCGTATTTGTCGGCTCCGGGATTTTCAAATCGAGCAAGCCTTCGGTGATGGCTAAGGCAATTGTAAAAGCCACCACGCATTATACCGACGCCAAAATTATCGCCAAAGTCTCCAAAAACCTCGGCGAAGCGATGCCGGGGTTGAGCGCGAAACAGATTCCTCCGGACCAGTTAATGGCCGGCAGAGGATGGTAAGATGAAAATCGGTGTCCTTGCACTGCAGGGAGCCTTTGCCGAACATATTGCGACACTGGAAAAATTAAAAGCAGAAGCCATCCCCGTCCGCCTCCCGCACCAACTGGAGGGACTGGACGGGTTAATCATCCCCGGTGGGGAAAGCACCACCATCACCAAACTGATGGTGCACTACAAACTGAAAAACAAAATCATCGAACTGGCAAAACAGGGCTTCCCGATTTTCGGGACATGCGCCGGGATGATTGTCCTGGCAGGGCAACTGGCCAGCGCCGGCGGCGTCAAACCCACCGGAGTAATGGACATCAAAGTCAACCGCAATGCTTTCGGACGGCAGGTGGACAGTTTCGAAGCACAGATTTCCATTCCGGCAATCGGCAAAAAGCCGCTGACGGGGGTTTTCATCAGAGCACCGCTAATTGAATCTGTGGGCAAAGAAGTGGAAGTTTTAGGGCGATTAAGCGACGGCACGATTGTCGCCGCGCGGCAGGGCAAGCTGCTGGTTTGCTCTTTTCATCCCGAGTTGACAGACGATACCCGATTCCATCATTATTTTCTTGACATCGTCCAGGGGAAAGTATAAACCCGGACGGGGAGGATTATTTTGCAAAAAGTAATCACCGATGACCTGGATGCCTTACTGGGAATCCTGCCGCCGTCAATCCGCCAGAAATTGCAGGAACAGGAAGATTTCAAGCAACTGATTGAAGTCATACTGGACCTCGGGAGACCGCCGGAAGCCCGTTTTCTGAACCGTGAAGTGATTCTCGACCAGAGAGAAGTGACCGATGAAGACATCGAATATGTCATCACCCGCATCGGCAGTTTCGGCGACGACAACCGGGCCGGCATCGAACGCACCCTGCACCGCATTTCCGCCATCCGCAACCGCAAAGGCCGAATTGTCGGGTTGACGTTGCGAGTCGGGCCGGGCAGTTTTTGGCACCATCAAAATCATCGAAGACCTGGTAGAAACAGGGAAAAGCATTTTGCTGCTGGGCAGGCCCGGCGTGGGTAAAACCACGATGCTGCGGGAAGTGGCGCGGGTACTGGCGGACGATTTCGGCAAACGCGTCATTATCGTGGACACTTCGAATGAAATCGCCGGCGACGGCGATATCCCGCACCCGGCCATCGGACACGCCCGCCGCATGCAGGTAACGACACCGAACATGCAGCACGCGGTGATGATTGAAGCGGTGGAAAACCACATGCCGGAAGTGATTGTTATCGATGAAATCGGCACGCAGCTGGAAACACAGGCCGCACGCACGATCGCCGAAAGAGGCGTCCAACTGGTGGCAACCGCCCACGGCAACACGCTGGAAAACCTGATGATGAACCCCACCCTGGCCGATTTAATCGGGGGAATCCAATCGGTGACACTGGGAGACGAAGAAGCGAAACGGCGCGGCACACAGAAATCCATCCTGGAAAGGATGTCAGCGCCGACTTTTGATATTTTAGTGGAAATCCAGGAACGGGACACAGTCGCGATTCATGCCGACGTGGCTTCGGCAGTGGACGCCATCCTGCTCGGAGAACCGCAAGCGCTGGAAGTCCGCCAAATCAATGAAGAGACCGGGGAAGTCAGCATTAAACATATACAGCCGGAAACCGACGATAACAGAAGACCGGTGCGCAGCAATAAGGCGGCGCAGCCGAAAAACGGAACAAGCGCGAAACTCTTCCTGTACGGCGTTAACCGAGTGCGCATGGAAGAAGTAG
Organism: uncultured Chloroflexia bacterium; assembly: GCA_963772985.1. Lineage (GTDB taxonomy): Bacteria > Chloroflexota > Dehalococcoidia > Dehalococcoidales > Fen-1064 > Fen-1064. The sequence goes on along the minus strand of CAVYZP010000030.1, from coordinate 215,950 downwards.
CCGGGGAAATGGGAATAAACCTGGAAGTAGTGGAAGACCTGCGCGAGGCGACACTGTTGGTGACTTCGAAGAAGTATTACCGCCAGAAGCCGCAAAAAATCAGGGACGCGGAATCAACGAATGTGCCGATTTACGTACTGAAAGGCGGCACGCCGGTGCAAATCAGGCAGCTTTTGAGCTCGCTCTACCATATCGAACAACAGCAGGACGAACCGGCACGCCGGGACGAATCTTTCAAGGCGGCACTGGACGATGCCAACGAAGCCGTGCAGATGATAAAAAAAGGCGAAAACACGGTGGAATTAAGTCCGCAGAGCGCTTATATCCGCCGGTTCCAGCACCTGGTGGCGGAACGGCACGGGATGTACTCGCAAAGCACGGGAAAAGACCCGAATCGAAGAGTGAGGATTTTCAGAGTATAAAAACTAAAATCCAAATGCCAAATTCCAAATACCAAACAAATACTAAATACTAAACTTTAACTAATATCAAAATACGAATTTGCAAGGTTGAGTTTCGCAATGGATGCTGACACTCACTTAGATATTCCTATTGAGCACTCAATGAGACGAAAACGAATATAGCCGATTCTTTTTGCTGCGTGCCTGTTACCTGTCCCAGGTTAGTTTGATATACATTTTGCTCGAAAAGCAAAAGTATTTCGCCTCTGGGCTCAAGATTTCCGTATATTCACCTCGTTCAGCATACGTTGACTTCGTCAAGTCCCGAAAATAGCGCTTCGGCTTCCGCGGGAACGACGTTAGAGAACACATCCTCTTTCCCTTTATAGGCTTACTAAGTGGGAGAAAATTAACGTTTCCGGTCAGTCGTTCAACTGTTCTTTGACGAAATATTTCCTTAATTGCTGCAGCTTTTTAGGTTTGAGTGAATAACGCCCGACGCCGCCGCGCAGACGCGGGTCCAGCAGGTCGCGCAGGCTGTCACCGAACATATTGATGCCGAAGATAGTCAGTGAAATTGCTAAGGGAGCCCACGGCCAGGGGTTCATTGTACCCCAGGAGGGAATTGATATCGGTAAACCAAAACCAAGCCAATCCAGGGCAGCCTCCGACATGATGGCCTGACCAACACCTAATGTGAAGGCAACGATTATCATCGGCATGATATTCGGTACGATATGACGCAACAACGACTGTAACCGAGAACTACCGATGGCTTCTGATGCAGAGATATACGTATTCGGTTTAATTACGATGACGGCACTTCGTATTAAACGGGCACCGCCGATACCGGCGGTGGTCCCCAGTACCATAATCATGGTGAAAATACTGCGGGGAAGCAACGTCATCATGATTAATAAAACAATAAACGCGGGCACTGACAGCCAGACGTCAATAAAACGCTGCACAATCATATCTGTTTTCCCGCCGATAAAAGCGGTGGGCGCGCCAATTAAAACACTGATGACAATGGCCAGGGCCGCAGCGCCGAGCCCGACTTCCATAGAACTGCGAGCACCGTAAATAAACTGGCTGAGTACATCGCGCCCCAGAAAATCAGTGCCCATAAGATGCGTGGAAGATGACGGTTGATTAATCATATGGAGGTTAATCTGAATTATCGAAAAGGGAATCAGATATTTAGCAAAGATACCGATTGCGAGAAAGACGATAATCACTACCAGCCCAAAAGCGCCAAGCGGCTTCTCGACAACCATTCTTTTAAACAAATCGAAGACAAAACTATGCTGTTTCTCTTCTGCCGGCCGCCCTCCGGCAACATTTTTGTTATCGTTAGTCATAAATCAACTCCGCTTGCATCTATTGATAATGAATCCGGGGGTCCAGCCACCCATAAGCAAGGTCAACCAAAAGGTTACTGAGAACAACAAATACGGACAGAATAAGAGTGATGGCCGAAATCATCGGATAATCCCGATTGTTCAGGGCATCAAACAACAAACGCCCTACTCCCGGAAGGTTGAAGATATACTCGATGATGACTGAGCCGCCAATCAGTATCGGGATCCACCCCCCGACCATAGTAATTACCGGAATCAACGCATTTTTCAGGGCATGTCTGATGACAACAACCCGTTCCCGGAGTCCCTTGGCCCAGGCCGTGCGGATATAATCCTGACGTAAAGTTTCCAGCATCATCGTGCGCATGACCCGCATCGTACCGCCGGTTTGCTGGGAACCTAATGCCAGGGCGGGCATTATCATCATCCCCAAATTCCCCAGAGGGTCTTTTCCGATAGAAATGAATTGCAGCGGTGTGAAATAATGCCACCAGATAAATACATAAAATGTGATGATGCCGGCAATGACGAAATTAGGAACAGAAATAAGAATGATTGTAAAACTACGTAATATCCGGTCCAAAATTGTATCCTGCCGGATGGCCGCAAAGATGCCGATGGGAATGCTGATAAGCAGCACGATTATTAACGACATCAAGCACAATTCCAGGGTTAACGGGACACGCTGTACGATTAAAGGGGTAATCGGCCGGGAATTCATTAGCGATGAGCCCAGATTGCCGTGGAGAACGATTCCGGTTACCCAGCGCGCATATTGAATATAAACGGGTACATTCAATCCCAAAAGCTTCGATATGCCAGCCCGGTCAATTGGTCCGCCGCCGTTAGCAGCCATATTTTCTTGAATTATATTAAGTATATTCCCGGGAATGAACCTCAGCAATAAGAAGACGACCATTGAAGTTAAAATAATCGTTAAGGCAGCCCATAATAACCTTCGGGAGGCATATGCGCCCATATTCACTTTTCCTTATTTAAATAGTGAGGACTGACCACGGCAGCGTATTTTTTTATCCTTTATTATCTTTTCCCATTTCACTGTATAATCTGTGAGCAGGTAACAAATTGTTCTAAGTTTATCGCTCATTCAATTTAATGTCAATAGCCATCTCCATGAAAGCAGCGAGAAAGTTCACTATAACAAATATACGGGTAAAATCTATATTTGGCGGTTATCATTTCACCAAGCTGGCTTTAAGTTGTTTCAGTTTTTTATCCGAGAGTGAATAACGCCCGACCCCGCCGCGCAAACGCGGATCCAGCAGGTCCCGGATACTGTCGCCGAACATGTTCATGCCGAAGACGGACAGGGAAAGCGCCAGGCCGGGCCAAAATGTCAACTGCGGGTCTTGCTGCAAGTATTTTTGAGCATCGTTAATTAATACTCCCCAGGACGGGACGCCGGGCGGCAGGCCAAAACCGAGGAAGCTCAAGCCGGCTTCGGCCAGGATGTTACCGCCGATGCCCAGAGTGAAGGTAATAATCAGCGTCGGCATGATGTTCGGGATAATATGCGTCAGTAAAGTGCGCGCCGGCGAGCAGCCGATGGCATCCGAGGCCGAGATATAAATATTTGATTTAATGGCAATCACCGCGGAACGGATTAACCGGGCACCCCAGATACCGCCGCTGATGCCCAATACCAGCACGATAGTGAGAAGGCTGGGTTTAAGAATGGTCATGATTGTCAGTAAAATAACAAAACTGGGGATTGAGACATAAACATCCACGAAACGCTGCACAATCATATCTGTCTTGCCGCCGAGGAAGCCGGAGGTTGCACCGATCAAAATGCTGACGAGGACATTTAAAAACGTTGCCCCGAGGCCGACTTCCATGGAGATGCGGGCGCCGTAGATCAACCGGCTCAATTCGTCGCGCCCCAGTTCGTCCGTGCCCAGAAAAAACCGGGGAGACGGGCCTTTAAAAGTCTGGAGAAGGTTAATCTGACTCCAGGCGAAGGGCATGATAAATTTAGAAAAGATGCCGGCTGCAAAAAATATTATGATCACGCCCAGGCCGAAAGTGCCCAGCGGCTTCTCGAGGATTAATCTTCTCAGCAAATCCATGAAAAAGCCCGGACGTTTATCTTCAACCCGCTTCGCCGGAGCGGCGCTGCTATTCTTCGTTGTCATTATCTAAACTCCCTTTCAAGCTTTTCTCTATTGGTAATGAATCCTCGGGTCAAGCCAGCCGTATGTCAGGTCAATAAACAGGTTATTGGCAATGACGACAGTGGCCATGATGAGGTTGATGGCCGAGATGATGGGGTAATCACGGCCGTTCAGGGCGTCGATCATTAAACGTCCCATACCGGGAAGATTAAATATCTGCTCGATAATAACGGCACCGCCAACGAGTGACGGTATTTGCCCGCCCACCAGTGTGACCACCGGTATCAGCGCATTCTTCATGGCATGGCGGATAACGACAACCCTTTCGCTGAGACCTTTCGACCAGGCGGTGCGGATGTAATCCTGCCGCAGGGTCTCTAACATCATAGTACGGGTCATCCTCATGGTGCTGCCGGTTGACTGGGAACCCAGTACCAGGGCCGGGATTATCATCATCCCCAGGTTGCCCAGCGGGTTGGTGAAAAAGGGAATAAACTCCATCGGCGGCGCCCAGTGCCACCAGATAGAAGGATAAAGCACGATCATAGTGCCCAGCCAGAAGCTGGGGACAGAGATCAGCAGGATGGAAATACTGCGGAGGATGTAGTCGGTAACGGTATCCTGGCGGATGGCGGAATAGACGCCGACGGGGATGGCGATTAACAAGCCGATGATGAGGGCCATGAAACCGAGTTCAAAAGTTAAGGGAATACGCTGTAGAAGCATTGGTGTGATGGGCTGGGATGAGCGGAGGGATGTACCGAAGCTGCCGTGGACGACGATGCCGCTGACCCAGCGGGCGTACTGAACGTAGACGGGGACATCCAGGCCGAGGAGGTGCATGATTGCCGCCCGGTCGATTGTACCGCCGCCGTTGGCGGCCATCTGGGCTTCAATGATATCAACGATGTTGCCGGGGATGAACCGTACCAGCAGGAAGACGATCATGGTTGTTAAGATGACTGTAACCGGAATCCATAACAGTCTTCTTATTGCATATGCACCCATAGCCACCTCTCTTCAATTGATAAGATATTATGCGGTTGTTGTTATTTCCCCAATAATTACGCCTGCCTTGATATATAATCTGTGAATGGTTAATAAATTGTCCTAAGTTTAAAGAGCAATCACTATATTGTCAATAAGGAGCATCATATCCATAAGAATTTTCATTACCACAATAAACTCAATGAATGCTTTGCCGGAAAAATTGAAAGCAAATTGATATTAATTCTTTATGAATACCGGAAGATATGATAGAATCCATAAAACCGGGTATTTTAGTACATAACCGAAAGGCTTGACTCAGCCGTTACACCGAAATGATAAAGAACCGACCGGAGAAACAGGAAACATGATTGAAGTAAAATCAAACAACAGCCTGATGTATTCGCGATTTTTAATCGGGAAAACAAGACAAATTCTGTTGAGGGCCAGGAAGAAAGAGCTGGATGCATATAGTGTGACCCCACGGCAAGCTCATGTTTTAACCTGTATTTATGAACTGGGCAAGAAAGCCGACCTCAGCGCACTTGCCGAGCGGACGGAACGGAATATGAATACTCTTTCCATCAATATGACAAAGATGGAACAGGACGGTCTGGTAAAAAAAATCAGGGATACTCCGAAATCAACCAAATTGAGATTTGAACTGACGGAGCGAGGTTACTATATTTATCAAAATGTCAGAAAAGTAAAATCAGCGAAAACGATAATGTCCGCTTTAACGGAAGAAGAACGCCAGCAATTAATCGCGCTACTGGAAAAAATAGTTGATAAATCGCAAAATAATTACTGAAATATACCCGGAATCCCGGATTTATTGATAATGTCCGCGAGCAGCGGTAAGTTATTTCCCTAATCCGTTTAAAACTTTATTTAAAGATCGATACATCAAATTGCGCTCTTCTGCGGTTAAAACCGAAAACGCCGCATTGATTGATTCGCTTTCACGGCTGATTTTGAGCATTTCCACGCCCTTAGGGGTTAATTCGATTTTTAAAAGCCGGGTTTTCGGGCTGTTTTTGGTCCTTTTAATTAACCCGTCTATTTCCATTCTGACTGCCTGACGGGAAATGACATCCAATTTCCTTTCCACTTTAAGTGCGATTGCTGCCAGGGTGGCTTCATCGCCGAGATTCTGGATAACACGCAAAACCTGAAGCTGCTGGGCGGCGATATGTGAAGGGCTTAATTCTTTCTGCCGGAGAAAAAACAAAGAATGGTGGACTTTAACCAGTGACATCCATAAATCATAATTTGATACTGATACGTCGTCCAATTTGCCCCCCTTCAGGAAAATACAAGGAGAAATTTATCATTTTTCTAAAAACGGCGGCGGGTTACTCCGTCTTCAGGTCAATTGTACTTGATTATATGCCCTTCCTGCCGGGTTTTTCAATATCAGTAACCGCAATCAGCGGCCAACCATCAGCATTCTGAATATGTTTGTGAGTTATGGATTCCGGTACATTCACTTCGTTCAGTATTTCGACTGCGGTCTCAACTATTCGCGGAAACGACATTGGAGTAGATATTTCAGTTCGTCGCCTTGACTCTTTCGCAACGGATACAGCCCGTGGCCGCAACATGGATAGCAGCAACGACGGTTTTAAAATAACAACAAACGATGTTTACAAAATCATGCTTGACATTTGCAGCCTGTTATTTGATAATTTCAAAACAGGCTGATGATATTATGGTAATCTATGGGGGGAGGGACGAATATGGCAGATACAAATTCCGCAAAAGACTGGTTTAACAAAGGGGTGGTATATTTCGAGAATAATAAATTCGAAGAAGCCATCATGGCCTACAATGAAGCCATTAAAATCGACCCAAGCCTCGCGGAAGCCTTTACCAATAAGGGCAATGCCCTCATTGTGCTCGGAAAATATGAAGACGCGCTGAAAAATTACGAAGAAGCGATTAAAGCGAAACCCAATGTGTGGGAAACCTGGCTGAACAAAGGCGTACTGCTGAATAATATGAACCTCCTCGACGAAGCCATCGCGGCTTTCGATGAAGCGATAAGACTGAATCCGAATGACCCGGATGTCTGGTATAACAAGGGGATTGTGCAGCACAAACGGGAAAAATTCGAGGAAGCGATTAAAGCTTATGACGAATCGATAAAACTGAACCCGGGGACGGCCCAGGTGTGGAACAATAAAGGCGTCGCACTGCATAACCTGGGAAAATACGAAGAGGCGATTAAAGCCTACGAGGAAGCAATTAAATTAAACCCGGGCTATACGAAAGCCTGGAACAATAAAGGCAATTCCCTGGACGACATGGGGAAACACGGCGAGGCGATTGTCGCTTATGATGCCGCGATTAAACTGGATCCCAAATTTACCGAGGCGATGAACAGCAAAGGGATTGCGCTGATGGACCTGGCGATGCAGGACGAGGCCATCAAGATTTTCGATGAAGCGATAAAAATCGACCCGAACGATGCCGAAGCCTGGTTTTACAAAGGCAAGGCGCTGCTGCAATCGGCCAAACAGATGGAAGCCTACCGCGCATTTATCGAGGCGACCGAAATTAATCCCGGCTACGCGGATGCCTGGTTTGAAAAAGGCGTCATCCTGGCGAAAACCGGAAAGTACAGCGATGCGGTGCTGGCTTATGAAAAAGCCATCAAAATAGACCCGAAATTCGCCAAAGCCTGGTACAACCTGAGCACGGCCTACCATCAGGCCAAACGCCACGAAGAATCCACCAAAGCCTTCCAGGAAGCGGTCAAACTTGACCCGACCTATAACGCCACGCCGCCGGCAGCGGCGAACAAAGGAAACTTCCGGCCCGGCCAAAGTTTTCGGGTATAGCCGTGTAAAATTATGACATGGCAAATAGCGAAGAACATTAGAAACAGGCTGGCCGCCGAGCAGTGCACCATTATCAAAGATTGGGGCGGCAAGCTGCCCGTGGCGCTGATATATCCCAATTCTTATTTTATCGGCATGTCCAACCTGGGCATCCAGGCAATTTACGGCTGGCTGAACGACCGGAGCGACGCCGTCTGCGAACGGGTGTTTTGGGAACCCAAAGATACCTCCGATGTTCTGCCGCTGGCAATGGAATCGCAGCGCCCCTTGACCGATTTTGCCGTGGCGGCTTTTTCTTTGAGCTACGAACTGGACTATTTTAATATCGTGCCGATTTTGAAGGCGAGCGGCATCCCGATTTACGCCAAAGACCGCGACGAAACATACCCGCTGATTATCGCCGGGGGGCCATGCATCACCACCAATCCCATGCCGCTGTCGCCGTTTTTTGACTGTCTCTGCATCGGTGAGGCGGAAACGATATTGCCGGCAATGTTGCCGGTGATGAAAGACGGCGTTTCGGAAAACAGGGCTGAACTGAAGAAAAAACTGGCGCTGCTGCCCGGTGTTTTTGTGCCCGGGTTTTCAGATAAACCGGTAGCGCGGCAGTGGGCTAAAAACCTGGACGATTTCCCGGTCCATTCCGTGGTAATGACCAGAGACACCGAACTGGGTAATATGTACCTTATCGAAGTGGAGCGCGGCTGCAACTGGGGATGCCGTTTCTGCCTGGTGAGCAACTGCTACCGCCCGATGCGTTTCCGCTCGGTGGACAGCCTGTTAAATCAAGCCGAAGCAGGATTGAAATACCGTAAACGATTGGGGCTGATGGGCCCGGCGGTGACCGACCATCCGCAAATCGAAGAACTGACGGCAAAACTGCACGACCTGGGTGCGGAATTATCCGTGAGCTCGCTGCGCATCAAACCGCTTTCGCCGGTAGTGCTGGGGGAAGTGATTGAAGGCGGCACCAATACCGTCGCCCTGGCGCCGGAAGCCGGTTCACAACGGTTAAGGGATATCATCGGGAAGCGCATTAACGAGGATGATATCTTAAAAGCGGTGGAAAAAGTGGCGGCGCAGGGCATTAAGCAGCTGAAATTGTATTTCATGATCGGGCTGCCGGAAGAAACCGACGCCGATATCGAAGCAATTGCATTATTGGTCACAAAATGCAAAGACATTTTCGATAAACACCAGTCGTGGAGCCGGATTACACTGACAATCGCGGCATTTGTGCCCAAAGCGGGCACACCTTTCCAGCGGGAAGGAATGGCAGCGCCGGATACTTTGAAAAGCCGATTATCCTTATTAAAAAGCAAACTGCCGGCGAAGGGCATCAGCGTGAAAAACGAGAGCCTGGAGTGGAGCGAGGTGCAGGCTGTACTCTCCCGCGGGGACGAACGGCTGGCGGTAGTGCTGGCAGATATTGAAAAACTGACGCTGGCGAACTGGCACGCCGCGATGCAGAAGGCAGGGTTGGACATCGATTCATATGCACATGAGAAGTGGGATTTAGAGCGGGAATTGCCGTGGGGTATCATCAGGTAAAATACTAAATCCCCGAATTTCGAAATTCTAAACAATACCAAAATACAAAATACGAATAGAAAGCGGTTAGCACTCGGCTCTCAGCGGTCAGATCCAAAGCGCAGATATACGAAAACCCCAAGTTAATTTCCAGTGTGAGATTGCCACGCTTGGCTCGCAAAGGGAAACAAGGCAGCACAGGCAGGGACGCCTGTGCCTACTAAAAACACCTGCACTACCAGCGTATTTTGGCTTTTATCCCGGTTATTGTTTAGAATTGAAATGTCAGAGAATTTTGTTTTCCTTGAAGGAGATTAGATTATGTTTGGATGTTTCAGATTTTTAGCGGCTATCCCCGGTTTCTTCATCAGCTCATTGATATTGATGCTGCTCTGGGGCGTGATTGCGCCGCAAGTGGGGCTGAAAACGATTAATTATGCCCAAGCAATGCTGGTAACGATTACCATCTGGCTGGTGGTGGCGCCATTATTTGCCGTAGGAGCACGGCAGGAGTGGTTTATCCAACGGTGGCAATAACCATTATCACCCTGAGCACGGCCGATGGCTATAGTCCAGCAGCGAAGTCGGTGGGAGGCTCCAAGCTTATAAATAGAGATGAGATTCCTCGCCCCCGCATTTGACGCTTTGATGTTGGAAAACCTTCCGCCTTGCTCTGACCCGGATCATCTTTCTCTACTAACTTGAGGGCTTCGTCATGGGTTTGAAATACCAATCTGTAAATTGGCCCGTCCTCATTTTCCAAATTACAAGTATCCATTCCCCGCGCTTGATAATCCTAATAGTCCAGCAACTTTCTGGTATTCTCCAGTTCTGATATCCGGGCAGGATCGCCCGCCGCTCTCAGGGATTTCATTCTAGCTTCTTCCATATTTAAACTATCCAGTGCTACTAATCTGAAATAATTCATTAACAATGTCTTATTCCCTAACATCGGTTTCATTGAACCTGGCTCCTTCTGTTCATAAAATTCACCCCCAATGGCTTTAAATTAGAGGGGAGCACGTGGGCCAGTTCATCTTTGTTGAAGAGAAAACGATGTTATTCAACTCGTTGACCAAACTGCATTTCGCAAATAATAAAATAACCATATCAAAATAATTTATTATAGGTTTAGATGTATCCCCTTTACAGGATTTTTGATTCGTTCAACATCTAATTGCACCTGATCTTTGTTCAAATAAGCAATTGATTTAAGCCAGTGAGGGAATTCTATCCCCTGAAGCCAGCACCTCTCCGACTTGTTTTGCCGTTTCGTCTTCAATCTGCTGATGCTTGGCTAGAAGGATCTCAGCTCTCTGATAGAGGTTTTCAAGTTTCGTGACTTTGGTCATTTGGGATGCGATTAAAGAAACAGAAATTTCATTAGCTCTCCTCGGGTAATCTCCGATCCTTACGACGGCCTTAGGTGCCTTTTCATCAAAATATTTGGTAATTTCCTCAAGCGTAGAAGCTGAAATAGTATTTTGGGGCGCTCCAATCATTATAAGCAGTTTCCTTGCGTCCTCGATATTTACTTTCAAACTCAGGTTTTGCTCGGCCTGCCTCAATGCCGAAACAATTCCGATGGTTTCGTTAAAACCTTCACGGAAATTGTTACGCAGTCTAAAAACTGGCAGACTAACTTGGCCGCGACCGATAACGCTGACACTGGCCAATGATCGCTCAATATCTCCGGCGTCCATGACTTTGCTGCCCACGTATTTTTGATTCTTTTCTTCGCCGGCACACAAAAGATCGTAAAAGCTTTCGACGATCTCGCTGTTTATTCCCCTCAGATTCTCTGACAACCCGACACCGGACCGGCGAAACCTCTCATTGTCAATTAAAAACAAAGCATCGGTATATTTAAGCACAGTGTTGATACAGGTTGCGGAATTAGTTACAGCATAAGAACTATCCCCGTCCTGTTCGAAGCCAAATGGAAGAACCACTATCCCGTAAACAGGGATACTGACCTGTTCTTTTAACTCCTTGAGGATCCAACCAATTATTCCGGATCCCGTTCCGCCGCCACCGCTGGCGATGCTGATGACAACGTCCGCATCATGGAAACTTCGAGAACTTAATACGGTATCCATTACCATTAGATGGCTACTTTTAATAATTTTTGCTGCGTCCATGTTCATTTTCCCAACGCCATGGCCAAATGTTGTCATACTCCCCACAAGAATTCTATGTGTTTTATCTTTGGGGATATGTTTAAAACCGCCAAGGTCTGTTTCATCCGTATTAATTGCAAAGGCATCTGTCACTATTTCCATTCTCCTCTGAAACACGGACTTGGCATAATTGTTCACCGCGTAGAATTGATCAGCAATATTACAACCGCATTGCCCAAAACCCAAAACTGCCAGCTTCATTTCAATCCTCCCTTATTTACGATGTATTAGATTTTACTCATCATTAATTTTTTATTCCCACTCTCTTTTATTTAGGCGGAGAGAGGGTGCCTGCTTATTATTCGCACCCCTCTCTCCGCCTGGCCAACTATTTAGAATTTAATACAGACAGTTACCAAACCGCGATTCCTTGAGAATTACCGGTGATTCCGGTTGCGGGGAATGTTCCTACCGGTTTTAGTGTGCCATCGTGGGAAATCTTATAGCCATCGATCCCCACTCCAGGGGCGAGAGCATATAAGAAATCACCGCCATTGGTGATGCCTTCATCGATTGTGGTAATACCGGAGGCGGCTGAAGGAATCAACCAGCTAACGTTTCCGCTGTTATCCCCGTCTTGATACGAAGAGATATTATTGGTTCCCGGATTAGTCGTAAAGACATCGTCTGTCTGATCTTCAACGATCCAGCAGGAAGTTGAACTCGTGGGGTTGAATGCTTCGACGATTGGTGACAACATGCCGTTGCTTAATACACGATATGAAGAAACGGCACTGTTGCCTGCTTGAACTACAAGCAAATTGTCCCTCGCATCAAAGATGAAACCAAAGGGTGCCGGCCCGCTTGACGGTGAACTCTGCCATGCGCCCGGTATGCCGGAAGAATTCACGGGGGCGGCCAGGATGGCACTATCCCCTAAGTCACTGACAACCAGCCACTTACCGTAATTGTCAAAGCCGACCTGAGTATACAGGTACGAACCGCCGGACGGCAATACGTCTGTTGAACCGGCAATTGATGTTAATTTCCCCTTATTGCTTAAATTAAATCCTGTGATATTCGGGGTTGATGCGTTAAGAACAAAAACCTCATTACCAGAGATGGTTAAGCTGACAGGGAAAGTCCCACCTGAGGCTGTAGTGCCAATAAGATTTAAACCGTTATTTTGAACTTGGAAAACACTGATGCTATTGCTCCCCGCATTAACTGCCAGCAACCATTTACCATCCTGGGTTAGCATCAGAGAACCCTGGGACTTCAGGGGGTCGGGCGGGCCTGACCTAAGACCACCATTTCCGCCGGTAGCGAATGAGCCTACCATATTGAGAGCGCCGTGGTTATCTCTGCTAAACATGATCACCGCGTTAGCAGCGCCGTTAGGATTAGTCATGGTAAACACTGCCCCACCATCGCCTGGTCCCGAATACCCATCGAATCCGTGACCCTGATCCGCCGAAACTCCGGAGGAAAATGCTGCCATCAGACCTATTAATATGGCGAGCGTAAAAACAACTGACAAGAATATCTTTTTCATTTTGACTCCTTTTCTTTTTTTATTTACGGAACCAATGATATGATTCAAAGGTTTTCATTTGAACTCATCCATATAATCATCACCTCCCTGACACAAAAAGGGCATTAATTGAAATGAGTGGAAAATAGACCTGAAAATTACACACACGCCTTTGGAATAAAAAGTTCTGTCTTATTTCTACAATTCTGTCAATAAAATAGTCATAAAAAAGAAATGAAAACTATTACAAATCCGTGAAATTTGAGGCTAAGTACACATATACTTAGCTAGTAAAAATTCAGGTTTAGCATGGTTGGCTCCAGCATAAAAATGTCATAGATTTGTAATTATCCCAAGGCAGGCTGTATAACTTTTTCACACTTATTCTGCTAAGGTGTAGAGTTGTTAAATAATTTTCAGCGATATAAACAAAAATATCACCGGGAGGTAAAATCCATGATTGAACTGATAGATGTTAAAAAAGCAATGGTTGCCAGTGACTTCAATGCAAACGATAGCGAAAATCACCCGGTAAAACTTTCGGATTATAGGGGAAAGAAAAACATAGTTCTCATTTTTAACCGCGGTTTTTTTTGACCGCATTGCCGCAGACATATGGAGCAGTTGCTTCAAGATTATCAAAAATACATGGAAAGCAATGCAGAAGTAATCGTCATTGGACCGGAAAGTCCGGAAGAGTTTGCCAAATGGTGGCATGAGCACAAAATGCCGTTTGTTGGAATACCGGACCCGAATCATAGTATTGCTAAACTATACAATCAGGAGATTAGAGCTTTCTATGGCGGTCGATTGCCGGCCATGGTCATAATAGATAAGGATTTCAAGATTAGAGTATCGTATGTTTCGGGGTCTCCTAGTGACATACCTTCGGACGATGAAGTCCTTAACTTAATTGCCAAGCTAAATCAGGAAGTTGCTTCTTCGTTAACAAATGAATTCGAGTAAATTTTGCGCGGGAATTTTTTAAATCAAAATTGACCTCAGCTAAAAATAGCCTAATCCTACCGGAAACAGGCACGGGATAGAGTCCGGCTGAAAATATTGAACTTGTCAATTCATCTCTACTCCAACTCCACTCTAACCAAACTTGCCATTGGCCCAATATATAAGAATGCCTTATCAATTCATCTTTGCACCGATTGTGAAATTTTACCTTCCTCACTTTCTTATTGTATTATTGGCAGAAATTAACCTGATAATCATGTCAATATATAACTTCAGAAGTGTCCGACGTTTCGGCAAATATATGACGAAATTGACTGCCAATAGTGCACTTCCCCTTAAGAAGGAGGGAGTAGCGCAGCTATTTTTATAGGAATAAAAACTTTTAACTTCTACACATTAGCAGCCCAAATAGTTATTGGCGCGATTTCAGACGGATTCCCGACACATTTCCTCCGAATTGCTCCGGAATGTACCTACGACTTCGGTCTACGGTCAGGTCGGGAATGACAAACCCATATAAATAAAGACGGCCGGTAGCTTGCGGCCAGCCGTCAAATAAGTTGCGCTAAGTATTCACTCGATAGGCATGGCGATTCTTCGCCCGCCGAGGCGGACTCAGAATGGAATGTTAAACTGTTTTAAGTTTTTCGGTGAGTTTGGGGACAACCTCGTAGATATCACCGATAATGCCGTAGTCGGCCATTTCGAAAATGGGGGCGGTTTTATCCTTATTAATCGCGACAATTACCTTAGAATCGCGGACGCCGACAGTATGCTGAATCTGGCCGGAGATACCTAATTCCACGCAGAGACGCGGTTTACATTTCTTGCCAGATAAGCCGACCTCGCGCTGCTCAGACAGCCACTGCCATTCGTGGGAAAGAGGACGGGTGCAGCCAATTTCGGCGTTGAGAGCTTTGGCCAGGCTTTCCACCAGTGGCATGTCTTCCTTTTTGTTCAAACCCCGGCCGATACAAACCAGCGTCTGGGCGTCTTCCAGGCTGACAACATCGCCGGCCTTAGTCTTGGTCTCCACAATCTTAACCCTGGGCTCTTTGGGGGTTACAGCGACTTCCACCGCTTCTCCCTGCCCGGGGGACTTCGGCGCTTTTTCAAACGCTTTGGGCAAAACAGAAATGACTTTTTTGGCGGTCCGGAGCATTTCGGAGGAGGCAGTATTACCGCCCAACGTGTAGCGGTGCACCAGTAAATCGCTGCCTTTCAGCTCGATGCCGGTGGCATCGGTGATGCAGCCGGCGTGCAACTTCTGGGCCAGGCGTGCCGCCAGTTCCTTCCCACGGCGGCTGGAACCGATGAGGATAACATCCGGATTTTGCGCGGCGGCAATTTGAGAAAGCGCGTCAGTATAAACATCAGCATAAAAATCGTTGAAAGCGGGATTTTCACTCCAATATACTTTATCCGCGCCGTAAGCAAAATAATCCACAGTTTTTTCTTTCGCCCCTTTGCCGAGCAAAACAGCGGAAAGTTTGGCATTTAAAGCGCCCTTGGTTTTATTGCCCCAGGAAAGTAATTCGAACGCGCCGTCGTCTTTGTCGCTGAAAATCATTATTTCTGTCATATCTACCCTCGCAAGACCCCTTCTTTAATAAGGTTATTCACCAGATTATCGACATTCTCTTCCAGCTTGCTTTCGAAGAGAATCTTTTTCCGTAATTCGACCGGCGCCAGATTACTGATGACCTGAACGTCATTTTGGGCTAAATCGGCGTCGGTGAACCCCAAAGTCGCGGCGTTCCATTCCTGCAGTGGTTTCCGGGCGGCCTTGAGAATTTGCATCAAGGATGGAATCCTGGGCTCGTTAATGCCCGAAGTGACCACTACCAAGGCCGGCAGTGCCGATTCCACAACCTCGAAGCTTTCTTCCATGTTGCGGGTGGCTTTCATCTTGCCGCCGGCAAATTCCAGCTGCTTGACATAGGTCAAGGCCGGCAAATCCAGCAACTCCGCCAGCCGGGGGCCGAACTGGCCGGAATAGTTATCGGTGGAACCTTCGCCCACCATCAGGATATCGAATTTGCCGATTTTCTGAATGGCTTTGGCGAGTACCTGCGCCTTAGTACGCGCATCGAGATTATTGAAAAGCGGGTCGATGAGAATCACCGCTTCGTCGGCGCCGGCCGCCAGGGCATCTTTAATCGTGTCTTTCAGTTTAACGGAGCCCAAAGCGAGGGCGGTTACCTTGCCGCTGCCCGCTTTTTCCTTGAGACGGACGGCTTCTTCCAGGGCATTTTTATCCATATCCCCGAATAACAACGGCAGGCCTTCCAGCACCGCCTCACGGGTATCCCGCTTGATGCGGATTTGTTTCATGTCCACGTTTTGTTTGATGCAAACAATAATATCCATATTTTCCCACCTCTAAAGTACTAGCCGCACTTGTACTGGACGCCGTAGCCGCCGCGCGGATAATGCCATTCGATTTCGGCACAGGCGATGCGGCAGGTGCCGCACTCCAGGCAGCCGTCGAGCTCGAGCACTACTTCCCCATCTTTATTCAACGTGTAAACACGGGCCGGACAGATGAAGAGACAAACATGTTCTTTACAGACCTTGCATTTCTCCGGATTGACCTTGATGTGCCTTTCCGCATCAGCCTTGATGGTATTTTTGGCCAGTTTGGCTTTAATGTTCAAGTCCGCCATCACATACTCCTGAAAGCATTGTAGCCGTCTTTCAACAACCGGGTAAGTTTGAGTTTCTTGCGCATCTCCGCCATCGCCGTGCCCACCAGCCTCGATTTGGGTTCTTCACCGATAAACATCAGCTTTTCGAGGGTATCGCAGGCGACCTGCGGATAAAGTCCCATCAAACGCGGGTTATCCAGGAAACGGGGCGCATTTTTAAAAGTTGCCATGTCCTTTAAGACAAAACTGTTTTGCAGTAATTTTTCATATACAGAGAGAGATTGAGCAGAGAAATCTTTATTCCCTGTGGCTGTGATAATCGCCTGTGCCGCCATTACGCCGGAAGCGATGGCAAATTCCATGCCGCGCACGGTAATACCGGTGTTCAGGGCCAATCCGGCGGCATCGCCGGCGACCAGGATACCGTCGCCGTAAAGCTTCGCAACACCGCCAATCCCGGCTTCAGGGATAACATGAGCGGAATACTCGATGGTTTCCCCACCGGCAATCAATCCCTTGATTTCGGGGCGCTGCTTAAAGTCTTCGAATAACTGCGGCGCTTCTATTGAAGGCTTATGTTCCATCAGGTCTTTGATTCTGACGACAAGGCCGAGGGAAACACTGCTGAGATTAGTGTACAGGAAACCGCCGCCGAACATGCCGTGAGTAATGGCACCGGCATACATCCGGGCCGTGCCTTCGCCGGGTTCCAGGTTAAAACGCTGTTCGATAATCTGCGGGGTAAGTTCAATCACTTCTTTGACCGCGACGGCATAATCCTGCGGTTTTTGCCGCGGGTGCAAACCGGCCTTTTCGGCGACCTGGGAGATTACTCCGTCTGCCGCAAGAACGACATTGGCCGGAATTTTATCTTCGCCGGCGATGATGCCGCGGACCTTGTTGCCGTCCATAATGAGGTCATCCACACGGTTTTTGGTAATGACCATGCCGCCGGCGGCCATTACCTGGTCTGCCAGCCACTGGTCGAACCTGGCGCGGAGAATCGTATAGCTGTGATAGGGTTTTTGGGCGAATTTCCGGCTGGATAGTTCAATCGCGGTAGAAGCATCTTCACCCATCATCACGATGCATTCTTTAGCGACGAACCTTTCCAGCGGGGCCTGCTCCCAGATATCCGGCAGCAGTTTCCGGACAGGGTTCAAATACAACCTGCCGCCGGTGACGTTCTTGGCACCCGAATAGTCGCCACGTTCCACGACGAGCACGCCGATACCGGCTTTGCCTAAGGTATAGGCAGCCGAGAGACCGGCCAGCCCGCCGCCGACGACAATCACATCGAAGTTATCCAATTAATAACCTCTATCTTGTATTTCCTGAACTATTGTCAAGTTCGCCAGATGGAGGGCGAATGCCCTCCATCTTCTAGAGCTGCTACCTTTATAGTATTATTTATCGACAAACTCGTTGCCGAAGATATCACGGGAGATGATGATCTTCATGATGTTGGCCGCGCCTTCCGCCCCGGCCACATACGACATCGCTCCGCGCATCGCCATCTCTAAAGGCGAATCCTTGGTATACCCGAAAGCCCCGCAAATCATGATCGCCCGTTTGGCGGATTCCACCGCCAGCTGCGGCGCCAGCCACTTGCACTGCGCAATAATCGGGTTAATCTGCTTCTGTGTGAAGCTGCCCGGCTCCGAATAATACTTATCAATCATCCAGGCGCCCCTGGCTAGCTGCAGCTTGAGCAAATCCAGCTGAGTATACAAATCCGCCAGGTCGAAGGATATCCCCTGGAACTTGGACAGCGGACGTCCGAAAGCCTTCCTCTGTTTGGCATAATCGGCGGCAATCTCAATACACTTCTCGGCACCGCCCAGGCAGGCTGCCGCCACTACCACCCTGGCTACATTGAAGCCTTCCATGCAGGCGTAGAAACCCTTGCCTTCCGTTCCCAGTAAATATTTATCCGGGATTTCGGTATCCTTATACCGGAAGCCGCCGGTGGACAGGCCCATTCTGCCCATATCCTTGTAGACGCTGCTGGTCATACCCTTGACTTCGTTGGGTTTGACTGCCAGCATCGTCATCCCGCCCTTGACCCCTTTCGCCGGGTCGCTGACAAACAGGGTACTGTGTCCGCCGCCTCTCTTCTGGCATTCTTTCACCTGGCTGATATAGGCTTTCTCGCCGTTAACGACAAACTTATTCCCTTTACGGATGGCCTGGGTCTTGATGGCGGCCACGTCCGACCCGCCGCCGGGCTCTGTGGCGCAAATCCCCCAGGACCATTCCCCCGACGCCAGTTTCGGCAGGATTTCTTTCTTGGTTTCCTCGTTGCCGTAGAGGGCGATGAATTCACCACCCCAGCCGATGGTGAGTAACGTATAGACCGGTAATGACATGCTTAATTCCGCTCTGGCCAGCTCATGGATGGCGGTCATGGCATACTGTGTTTCCTCTCCCGGCATGGCGCAGCCGCCGTACTTCTCCGGAACGGTACAGCCGAAGACGCCGATTTCGGCCAGGCCTTTAATAATATCATCCGGGATGCCGTTTTCCTTTTCGTCTATCTCCCTGGAACGCGGTGCGACATTCTTCTCACAGTATTCCCGCACCGACCGTTTGAACATCTCATGTTCCTTGGATAATCTGAATTCCATATTGGCCTCCTGATATTTTTTATTTTATGCCGGGATAAACTTAACGCCTTTATGTTACCCAATTTTCAGATAATCCACCAGATAACCACGCATAAGCTTTTTGGCGTAGATTGCGGAAACGATAAGCATTTGGTTGAATGAAACCGATAATCGCTACTAAACCCATTCACTTAGATGACCGATAAATCGGGCGGTCGAGTTTGGAACTCGACCCTAAAGAAAAAGATACAAAAAATAACCCTCTGATTCAGCTTTGACAAGCGGCGTGAATAGTTCCTATACTGAAATTAACAGACCTGACCTTTCCCGGATTTTTAAAAATAAAATTGGACTTGCCCGTTTAGACACCGAACCCGCAGCCCAAGGGGAGCTTCCAGATGAATCAAACCGGCAAAAATCCCGTGAAAATCACCGATGTAACGTTCCGCGATGGGCACCAGTCAATCTTTGCCACCCGTATGACCACGGCGGACATGGCCGCGATTGCGCCGGAAATGAACCGCATCGGTTTCCACTCAATGGAAGTGTGGGGCGGCGCGACTTTTGATGTGGCCACCCGTTTCCTGAACGAAGACCCATGGGAAAGACCAAAAATCCTGAAAAATTTAATGCCGGACACTCCCCTGCAAATGCTGCTGCGCGGACAGAACCTGGTGGGCTACCGCCATTACGCCGACGATGTCGTCGAAGAGTTCATCAAACATTCCGCGGAAGTGGGGATTGATATTTTCCGAGTGTTCGACGCGCTGAATGACGAACGCAACATGATCACCAGTCTCCGCGCTATCAAAAAAGCGGGCAAACACGCGCAATTAGCCATCAGCTATTCACTGACCGAACGCAAAATGGGCGGGCCGGTATTCAATCTCGAATATTATGTAAACAAAGCAAAAATCCTGGAACAAATGGGCGCCGACAGCATTGCCATCAAGGATATGGCAGGTTTGATTGCGCCGGACGACGCCTTTAAACTGATTTCGGCGCTGAAAAAAGTTGTCAAAGTACCGCTGCAATTACACACCCATTATTCCAGCGGCATGGCCTCAATGTCCTGCCTGAAAGCGATCGAAGCCGGCGTGGACAGCATCGATACCTGTGTAGCGCCGTTCGCCCTGCGCTCTTCCCATCCGGCAATCGAACCGATACTGGTAGCGCTGGAAGGAACCGACAGAGATACCGGGCTGGACCTGGCACAAATTTTGAAAGTGGGCGATTACCTGGAATCGATTGCGCCGAAATACCTGCAATTTATGAATCAAACCACATTATCCGTGATCGATGCCGGCGTGCTGGTGCACCAGATTCCCGGCGGCATGATTTCCAACCTGGTGGCCCAACTCAAACAGTCGAACGCCTTGAACCGCATCAAAGAAGTGTATGAAGAAATGCCGCGGGTGAGAAAAGAGCTGGGGTATCCGCCGCTGGTCACACCGACCAGCCAGATTGTGGGCACGCAGGCGGTGCAGAACGTGCTGGTGGGCAGATACAAACTGATTTCCAAGCAGGTAATGGAATACTGCTGCGGATTATACGGCAAGCCGCCGGCGCCCATCGACCCCAAAGTGATGGAACTGGTGTTCAAGTATTACCGCAAGACCGCCAATGTCATCGAATGCCGCCCGGCCGATTTGCTGAAGCCGGAAATGGAAGCGGCGCGGGAATCGGTGAAGGACTTTACGACAGATGTGGGGGATATTTTAATTGCAGCGATTTACCCCATCACCGGCATTGCGTTCCTGAAGAAGAAATACGGAATAGAAACACCGACGGAAAAATAATCACGTTTCAAGTTATTGAGTGATCAATTTCTCTATTTGATAGGCATTTTCATTTCCAGCATATCAGTGGAATAGCGCGCGCCGATGTGCCAGTAAAATTGTCGGGCAGCATGGTTGGGCGCATAAACCGTCCAGAATATCTTTTTCGCACCCCGCTTCTTGGCGGCTGTTTTTACCGCCTCGATTAACTGCCGTCCCAATCCTATGCCCCGGTATTCCGGACGCACGTAGAGGTCGGCGAGATAAACAATGCGGAAACCTTTATCCGTATCATAGCCGTCGTGGTACAAAGAATAACCGGCGGCTTTACCATTCACTTCCGCGATAAGCCCATAGAAGGCCCGGTTACGGCCAAAACCGTCACGCAGAAAAGATTTGGCATTGAATTGGAAATCGGTATCATCGCCGAGACTACGCAGGTATTCGGCCATACCCTTTATCATTTGCCCAACTTTTTCGGCATCCGCGCGTTTGATGGGGCGGATTTTAATATTGTTGGGAATAACAGATTCAGTCATACGGGGCAATAATAATGGTTAGTACGTGAAGATGTCAAGGATTTTGCACCGCATTTAATAGATTCCTGCCTACGCAGGAATGACAAAGGCAACAAGGATTGGATTCCGTCTTCCGATTGAATCACAAAATAAATAGGGTGGGTTTCGTCTTGCGACTCACCCACCCTACAATACTGGATTCCCGCCACACGGGAATGACAGGAAATATGCTATTTGAAGCCGCTTTCCTCGTGTTTCCTGGCGATGGTTTCCGCGAGCTTTTCCAGGGCCAGATAATCAGCTTCACGGGGCTGGCCTTTACAGATAACCGGCGGAATGATTTCCACTTTCAGGTTGGGAATTAAACTGGCGAGAGTATCCACCGCTTTAGTGCCCCAGCCGTAAGAGCCGATAATCGAAGCGTATTTTGCCTTAGGTTTGAGGGCATTCGCGAGCACCGCGGCGTAAGCCATCAGCGGATGTGGGCCGACGAGCACAGTCGGGGTGCCGAGGACAATCGTGCCGGCATCTACCAGCGACATCGCCAGCTTGCCGGAATCGACCGCCGACATATCAAACTGCTGCACGGTAACCCCTTTGAGCGCCAGCGAGCTGACCAGATAGTCCACCATCTTTTTAGTGCTGCCGTGCATCGAAATATAAGGGATGACGACAAAATTCTTCGGCTCATCGTAAACCCACTCGCGATAGGCATGGATGATAAAATCCGGTTTGCCGTACATCGGGCCGTGGCTGGGCGCGATTATTTTAATTTCGTAACCCTTGATTTTTTCCAGATTATTCTTGATTTGGGCGCGGAAAGGCATCATGATTTCGGCATAATAGCGTTTAGCCGCCTCATAAACCCGTCCTTCATCGGTGACGTAAAGGTCGGAGGTGGCGATATGCGAGCCGAAGAAATCACAGGAGAAGAGGATTTTCTCTTCCCGCAGATAAGTCAGCATTGTTTCCGGCCAGTGCACCCACGGCGCATGGATAAATTCGATGGTACGGTTGCCCAGCGAAACTGTTTCCAGGTCATTGACCGTCCTGAATTTTTCCGGGGCCAAATGAAAAAGGTCG
The DNA here is from genome assembly GCA_963772985.1 of uncultured Chloroflexia bacterium. GTDB lineage: Bacteria > Chloroflexota > Dehalococcoidia > Dehalococcoidales > Fen-1064 > Fen-1064. The sequence continues at coordinate 193,440 of CAVYZP010000030.1, read as the reverse complement.
ATAAGCAGGTCTTTACAGCGCAGCGTGCAAACAATTTGCGCTTCCGGGTATTTCGCAACCACCTGAGGGATAGCGCCGGAATGGTCCGGTTCGGCGTGATTGGTGATGATGTAATCCAGCCGCTTGATGCTCAGTAAATCCAGGTTGTTCAGCAATATTTCCGGCATCTTGCGGTCGACGGAATCGATTAAAGCCGTCTTTTCGCTGCCTTTGATGAGATAAGCATTATAGCTGGTGCCGTCAGGCAGGGGGATGAGCGAATCGAAGAGCCGCCGGTCCCAATCGACAACTCCGACGGAATAAATCCCCGGAACAAATTCTCTCGGTTTCATAGGTGGATGGCTCCTTATTTTACCTTCTTGAACTCGCTTTTAGCCGCGCCGCAGACCGGGCAAACCCAATTATCGGGCAGCTTCTCGAAAGGAGTCCCCGGCGGGATTTTGCCATCGGGGTCGCCGACAGCCGGGTCGTAGATGTAACCGCATACCGTACATTCGTATTTATCCATGGCAGGTTTTTCCTCCTTTTTAATATCGACAAAACTGGGCGCGGACTTTGGGGTAGTACCGCCTTTGATTTGATGGTAATAAGCATAGGTCATCGGCTCGCCTTCTTTGACGACTTCAGCGCCCACCACCTGACCGATGAAAACAGTATGGGTAACAGCGTCCGTTTGCCCGATTACCTTCGCTTCTAGATAAGCCACGGTATTATCGGTGACAATCGGCGCGCCGGTGGTTCCGGTAGTATAATCAATGCCCTGAAATTTATCGGTTTCACGGCCCGATTTAAACCCAAAATTACCGATAAAAGACAGCGGCGTATCCTGAGCAAGAATGGAAGCGGTAAATACTTTGCTCTTATCGATGTAATCGTGGGTGAGATTCTTTTTGTTGACGGCTACCGCAATCAGGGCCGGTTCCGAAGCCACCTGGATAACGGTATTGGCAATCTGACCGTTCACTTTTTCGCCGTCTTTGCTGCAGACGACAAACATGCCGTAGCTCATTTTGAAAAATGCTTTCGGGTTCATTTTTGTACCTCCCTGGAACTAATATTAATTTAATTCCATTCAGATTAAAACAACAACTTCTTTTACGTTATCCTCACCCACTGGCTCCATCTCATTTTGCCTTCGAACTCATGGCGAGGAAACGGGGCGGTCGAGTTATAAACTCGACCCTACAGAATACACATTTACTTAGTAAAGTACCTCTCGCTTTGGACTACGGACCCAAGCCTTGTCTAACAAACAAAGTAAGATAATTCTATTTACATGAAATCTTTTTCGTCGGTTTTCACGGCGCGCTGCAATTCTTCGTTGAGCATCGGCGGCAAGCCGTCAATATCTACGCGGAGGAAACCCCGGACGATGGTAGCGGTAGCTTCTTCACGGGTAATGCCGCGTGCCATTAAATATTCTACTTCTTCTTCAGCGATTTTGCCCACGGCCGCCTCGTGGTAAAGGTCGATGCCGGCCAGATTACCTTTGAGCTCGGGAATCGCGTGAATGGTGCCTTTGGTGCCGAGAATCAAACCGCGGCATTCCAGATGGCCTTTGACTTCCGGCTCATTGCCCTCGATATAGCCGCGGCTGACGATATTGCCGCCGGTAGTAATGGCGCGGGTGATGATTTCAGTTTTCGCGCCTCTGGCATTGAGATATACCCTCGAACCGACGTCCATATTTGAACCGGGCCGGGCCACGAGGATACTGTTAAACCGGGCGGTGGCGTTTTTGCCGTTACAGCGGGCGATGGGGTTCATTTGAATGGTATTGACCGGTTTCATCAAAACGTAATTACTGAGAAACAGGCCGTCCTCTTCGATAATTGCGGCGGTCCGGGGACGCACCGCGAATTCGCGGTTCCAGCTGTGAATCATGGTGAAAGTAACTTTAGCGCCCCTTTTAATGTAAAATTCGGAGACGCCGAGGTGCATGCCCGGCTCATTACCCAACGATGTAGTGCAGCCCGTGATAATATGCAATTCCGAATTTTCTTCGGCGATTATGATATTGTGCACGTTCTGCGCAAATTTCGGCTTGGAGAGATACAGGCAAGCCTGCACCGGCAGGCTGGTTTTAATACCAGGCAGGGTGCGGATAAAGTAACCGTCGTTCTGCCCCATTTCCACGCTGGCGGTATATTTATCCGTATCCACGGCTACGGCTTTCCAGTAATAATCACTTAACCAGTCATGCTGCTTCAGCGCCTGGCTGACCGGCATTACTTCAACGCCTTCTTGTTTGACGGAACTGTGAACCGGGGTATTATCCATCTGGATAAAAGTCCCGACGCGCCGGGCGGGATCATCCAGCATCAGACCGGCTTCCAGCATCTTGCTTTTGGTGGCGGTCGCCAGCCGGGAAGGGTCTTTTTGATAGGGATGCTCTTCCGCTGACCGGCTGAATTGCGTCAGGTCGACATCTTCCCCCATCACAGCTTTTTTATTGACGGCCGCCTGAGCTTTTTCTTTGCGGCTTCCCGATAAATTACTGTTCACAGACATTCTGACCGCTCCTGAAAATACATTTGGCGCATTCTTCGTAACCCTTTTCCTTGATTTCTTTCAGGATTTCATGAGGGTCGCCCATGCAACCGATTTTACCGTCCAGCATAATGTAGCCGTTGCGGGCATTGACATAGTCCAGGATATGGCCGGTGTGCGTAATAATCAGGCCCATGGAGTTGCGGGTGCGCATTGTGCTTTCTTTTTCCAGCAATTCGTTAATAAGCCTGCCGATAAGGGCGATATTTTCGAGGTCAACACCCGATTCCGGCTCATCCAGTAAAATCAGGTCGGGCCTTTGCGCCAGCAGCTGCATTAATTCGCTGCGTTTGATTTCTCCGCCGGAAAAACCGTAGTTAATATCCCGGTCGAGAAAATCCATCAGGTCGGTGCGGCCGGCCAGAGTGGTCACGAGTTCCGGGTTACTTTTATCCTTCATCGAGGCTAAAACCATGTCCCGGGTTTTCACGCCTCTGACCACGGGAGGGCGCTGGAAGGACATCCCGATGCCTAATCTAGCGCGTTCGTCGACCGGCATGTGGGTAATATCCACCCCCCGGAAAATAATACTGCCGCCGGTGACCTGATATTTTGGAAAACCCATGATGGTCATTAAAAGAGTAGTTTTGCCGCTGCCGTTGGGGCCGAAAAGCACATGCGTTTCACCGGTGCGGATGGTCAGATTGACGCCGTGCAGGATTTCTTTACCTTCGACCTGAACGACCAAGTCTTTTATTTCGAGCATAATTTACCTCATTCTTCGCGATTAATTGCCGCCATCAAGGGAAGGGTGTTCGGCTTTAACATACCACCCACCCGGGTCTTTCATGTACTCATAGTAATCAAGGAGAATCAATTTGTGGCCTCTTTCTTCACCGGCGATTTTTTCATAGAAATCTTTTTCGGCGCCTTTGGCTGCCTGTTCAAACCGTTGGTTGTATAAATCATAGGATTTGTCTTCCATCTGCATCGCTTTTTCGACGGCTTCCAGTTCGGTTTTGGCCGCCTTGGCCTGAGTGGCAGAATCGGCCGTTGCCTCGGCAAAGATGGTTTTTAAAACCTTGCCGGCATCGGGCTGAAAAATAACCGCCGGCCACTTGTTTGATTTGCCGATTTTGGCAAAGATTTCCTCAAATTTCTGCCGGTGAAAATCTTCCTGCTGCGCCAGCGATGCTAGCAACTTCTTCCCGAGTTCGCTGGTGCTGTCTTTGCAAGCTTTCAGGTAAAATTCCTTACCGTCGATTTCCATCTGAATACAATATTTAAGCGCCTGGGTAGTTTTTTCCTGTCCGGTCGTCATTTTGCCCTCCATTCGCAGCCGCTAAACTGCAGGTATCTAATTATACTGCCTGATTGTCCATATTGAACATCGCAAAATAAATTTAACGCAGATAATGATGGAGTGATGTGACCTAGGTCGCAAATGAAGCTGATGGCTTTTTAGCCGAAATGCGAAACCCTACACTCGCAACACATCAAAATATCAAATGCAAACACGGATTGCCGTGAGGTAAAATGCCGGATTACACTCATTTCGCCGATTGCGGCAGATAATCAGTCCCATTTAAAGAACTTAACTGTAATTGCAGTAGCGACCACCGTAATGCCGCCGACAATCAGTGAGGTGATGACGTTCCAGCCAAATCCCAACCAGGGGTCCTGCAACAACCGGATTACATACCATATCGGGGTGGCTTTACCGACATCACGCATCACGGTGCCCATCACTTCCGGCGGCGGGCCGGCACCCCCCAGTATCATCATCACAAAAAACAACATCAACCCGATGCCCTGGGCGGCGCGGGTATTCGGTAAAATCGCGCCCAGCATCACCCCGAGAGCCGTAAAACAAAGGGTGCCTAAAATAAATGCCGGAATTAAATACACCCACATTTTAGGAGCTTCGGAATGATAGACAAACATCGAAACAACGGTCAGCAAGATACTGCCGAGAATAGCGATAAAAAAGCTAACCAGTATCTGCGACCCGATGACATCCCATTCTGAAAACGAGGAAGCATGAAAACGCTTTAATACCCGCCTTTCCCGGTATGATGTAAGATGGACCGGCATGGCGACAATGCCAATCGAGGCAAGCACCAGAGCGATATAAGCCGGATTATAGTAATTTACTGCCCCCACGCCGCGGTAGATGTGCATGCTAGACGTGTCCGGTTTATTACCAAAAACACCGCCCATGACCAGCAAAAAAACAACCGGTAAAGCAAAAGAAAACACCAGCGTCAGGGGCTCACGGAAAAAGAGCTTCAATTCTACCCAGGTCAGTTTCAACAGTGATTTCATATATTTACTCAACGACACTCCGCCCGGTAATTTTCAGGAAAACATCTTCCAGCGAGGGCTGCTCCTTACGCAGGTCCACCGGCACAATCCCGTGTTTTACCAGTTCCGAAGCCACCAGCGCCAGCACCGGGCCGTCCCCTTCGACCTCAATCCGCTGACCGTGACGGGATAAATTATGCACATGCGGTACGGATTTTAACCAATCAATATCAGTGCGTTCGGTGCTGAAGATAACTTTAATCAGATTGGCATGGATATTAATCAGATTCTGCGGGGTATCCAGTGCGGCCAGTTTGCCGTTATTCATAATCCCGATACGGTCGCAGAGATTTTCCGCCTCATCCATAAAATGGGTTACCAGAATGACTGTAGTGCCGCGGTCGCGGATTGCCCTGATGAGGTCCCAGGTCACACGGCGGGCGGCGGGGTCGAGGCCGGTGGTCATTTCATCCAGGAATACGACTTTGGGGTTATTGACCAACGCCAGGGCGATTAACAGCCGCTGACGCTGCCCGCCGGATAACACACCGAAGGCAGCATCGCGCTTTTCTTTCAGCCCCCACTGCTCAATTAGCGTAGACCAATCAACTGCGCCAATGGAGTGAGAAGCAAACAGGTCGAGGGCTTCCCAGACTTTGATGCGGTCCGGCAGTGCGGATTCCTGGAGCTGTGAGCCGATTTGTTTTTTCAGGCTCGAAGCATCGGCCTGAGGGTCCAGGCCCAACACCCGGATAGTCCCCGAATCCCGGTGCCGCAAGCCCTGCAGGCATTCCACGGTGGTGGTTTTCCCGGCGCCGTTGGGTCCGAGCAAGCCGAAGATTTCTCCATCCTGCACCTGAAAAGAGATATCATCTATTGCAGAAACAGATTTGTAAGCCTTGCGCAAATTCGCGACTTCAATGATATTACAATTGAGCATAACCATTCAATCATAACTGAGGAATACGGACTTGTCAAAATTCAGGTAATTCGATTCCCGGTCTTGCCCGACGCTTGATTGAAAACCGCCCGAAAACCGTATAGAATTACAACTACTAAAACAAAATCAGACAAAGGAGAAACCAATTTATGGCGGGACCGCTGGCGATTGAACCGAAGAAGACTGCCGTTTTAATCATGGATTATCAGATACGTATCTTCAATTTTTTCCCGAAAGAAATCCAGGAAGGACTGATGGCACGCGCGAACAAAGTGCTGGCCGCAGCCAGACAGCAAAAAATGCCTGTCTTTTATATTGAAGTAGTACGCGGGGAAAGGACGCCGGAACACGCAATTCTGGCCCAGGTAACGCCGCAGCCCGGAGACGTCGTGCTGACCAAACACCGGGTTGGGCCATTTTCCACGACCGATTTGAACGAAAGACTGAAAAAACAGGGGATTGAGACACTGGTGCTGATGGGCGTAGCCTCAAGCGGCTGCGTATTGTCTGCGGTGCGGTGGGCGGCGGATATCGATTACAAATTAATCGTCCTTTCCGACTGCTGCGCCGACCGCGATGACGAGGTTCAAAGAGTGTTGATGGAGAAGATATTTCCGGGTCAGGCAACCGTAACGCCCTCGAAAGAATTTTTAGAAGCCGCGGCCAAAGTCTAGAACCGTCCGTCTGCAGCTTATCATATTGAAATTAAGGGCTTGCAGTTGATAGTATAGGTATCAAAAGCAGGTGATGACAATGCCGAAATGTACCGTGGATTTTTTTGGTCTGCCAGCAAACATCAAACCGTTAAAAGTTGAAATCGAACTGCAAGAAGAAGCAAAACTGCAGGATATTATCGCGGAACTACGCATTAAAATGCCCGCGCTGGAAGGGCCGGTAATAGTGCCGGGGAAAGACCGCATGATTGACGGTTTTACCTTCAACATCCAGGGGCGCTTTTATGTTGATGGGTTCGAGAGCGATATAAGGCTGCAGTTTAAAGACGGCGACCACATCGCGCTGCTGACGATGCCGACCGGCGGATAATTAATAAAAGCTAAATCCGAAATATTAAATCCTAAATAAATTCAAAACATACAATCCCTATTTTTCAGGACGCAAATATCTATTCCTCGCGATTATTTCTGTGTAACAGAAGCGGCCGGAATTTGAATTGTGCCGGTAACGCTTGCGGCCGGGCTAACCCCGGTAACCGGTTTGGTGGTGGTCAAAGGAGTAGCGGTGGGAATGGGTGTAACTGTCGGGGTCGGGAAAGGGATGGGTGTAATCGTGACCGGACTAACCACGAGAATGTTGGATATCGCCGGGGTATAACCGTCCTTGAGCGCGACTAGCCAATAAGTTCCCGCGCGGCTTAATTCGGGTTCAGGGTTGAGATAACCGTCATTGCCGGTAATTCCCAGATGAATCCCGTATTTTTGCGCATAAGCGGCAATATCTGCATTCGCAGTCATGGGTGAGGCAACGGGGGAGCTGACCGCCCAGACATCGGCGCCGGAGACAGGGATTTCAACGGTTAAGACACTGGTTTCCACCACCCGGAGTGAAAACGGCTGCAAAATTTTGACGGAAACAGGCGCCCGGATTGCCAGCGTTTTTAATTCACTGCCGATGGAGATTTTGGCGAATCCGGGGTTATAGCCGTCTTTTACCGCTGCCAAAAGATATTGTCCCGCCTGCGCGAATTGGATTGTTACCTGTCCCTTTGCATCTGTTTTCCCGAGGAAAGTACCATGTTGTGAAATATAAGCAGCAATATCGGTCGTCGCAGAAGCCGTTACCGGCAGGGCGCTTGCGGGCAAGGCCCAAAGATTAGCTTCGCTGACCGGGGCGTTGTTTTTAGTATCGGTAACAGTAACAATAAATGTTGCGCCCGCCGGCGCCGAAACCGGTGCTTTTATTGCCAGCGCGGGTTTTGCCACCGGCACGGTTGAGACGGCACCGGTATTCAAAACATAGGCACTGACCGGCAATGCGCTCGCCAGCAGCACCGCCATGACCAATAACACTGCGAAAAGAATGCGTTTCATCAGTCACCTCCATAGATTCATGTAAAATAATACGTTATGATATAGCAAAGTGTTACGGCACTTTATAAAATATGATAAATAAGTTAAAAACCCCGCGAATATTTTCAAAACACTAAGAAGTAAACGTAACAAAGCAGCACTGCTTTCCGTAATATATATGAGGAGGCTGACCTGACAGCGGTGACACAACCTGCCTCAAAAAAAGAAATCCAGGGTTATGTAAAGATGGCGATTGAAGGTGATGTAGAAGCATTCGGGATTCTCTACAATACTTTCGTGAACCAGATATTCCGCTATGTCTTTTATCAGATAAACGACCGGATGAAAGCAGAAGACATCACGCAGGAAGTTTTTATTAAAAGCTGGAAATCCATTCAAACCTGCCGGGGAAAAGAAGACACTTTCTCAGCCTGGCTGTACCGGATCGCACACAACCAAACCGTGGATACAATCCGGAAAAGTAAACCGGAAATTTCCCTGGAATTGATTGACCCGGTCGGCAACGCCAACCCCGAAACAGAAGCAGAAAAAGCGCAGGAATGGCAAAAAACAGCCGCGGCGCTCAAGAACCTGCCCGAGCCGCAAAGACAGCTGATCATTCTGAAGTTCCTAGAAGGCGCGGAAAATGATGAAATCGGGGCTGTGATGGGGAAACGACAGGGGGCAATCCGGGCGCTGCAAATGCGCGCCCTGGACAATTTACGGAAAAAACTCAGCGGTGGGACAGAATAATGGCGGACAAAATCGAAGTCATACTGGAAAAATGCCTGGCGCGTCTCAAGGCCGGGGACACGATGGAAGACTGCCTGCGCCGGTTTCCGGACCGGCGGGCGGAATTGGAACCTTTGCTTTCGGCGGCGGCTAAAATGTATTCAGTTCCGGAAATTTCCGTTTCGGAAGATTTCCGGCGCGAATCACACGACCGCCTGCTGGCCGGTATCAGGAATGAAGCCAAGCCTGTCGCTACCCGCCGTTTCAGATTACAAAAGCTTAATTTCCGGGTGATTGTCCCGGCGGCAATGGTCGTACTGCTGGCGCTGCTGTTCTGGCTGGTCAGTCCCGGCTTAACCCCGGCTTCCATGCCGGCGCAGATAAACCCCGACAAATTCAGTCTCAGTGTTTTGAGCGGGGAAGTGGAAACACTAGCCGCCAATTCTACTTCATGGCAGGCAGTTAATGGCACCATTGAATTGGCCACCGGTTCGGCGGTGAGGACATCTGACGGCGGGCATGCGGTAATCACATTCTTCGACGGCAGCACCGCCGCGCTTGACCCCGGGACAGAAGTGACCGTAGCAGAATCCAGTTTCGTGAATGAGCAGTCAGTCCATATCGTGCTGAACCAACTCTCCGGGGAAACCTGGAACAATGTTATCGGTACCGGGACGCAGCAGCCATATTACGCGGTGCAAACCCCGCTGGCAACACTCGTAGCGCAGGGTACATCCTTCAGCTCGGAAGTGGATACCTCCGGTGCGACCGGCCTGTCAGTTATCAAAGGGACAGTGACCGTGATCGATAAGCAAAATAACGAAGTCAGCGTCGCCCAGGACCAGCAACTTAACATCCAGAACACACTGGCGGCAGCGGTACCGGAAAACATTCCGGCGGCGAAAAACGAATTATCTCTTTCGCTAAATCCTTCCGGCGTTTGTTCGGTCAGCGACCCGGACGGCGCCAGCACAGGCTATTTAGCTAACGGAATTTCTTTCAATCAGATTCCAAACTCCAGCGCCGCGCTTTCTACGAACGGACAGTCAATTCAGATCGAAACACCGGTTTCCGGAGTATATACAATCACAGTCAGAGCAATTATTCCCGAAGATATGGTTTTGGCAATTCAACTGGTACAAAACAATCAAACCGTATATCAACAAAATCTGACTTTAACGGCAACAACCGGCAGCGACTGGACCGTCCATGTTGATTTAAGCAACCAGGCAAACGTCACGCAGAGCGCGGATATCGTATCTTTCGCGCCGGTTGCCGGGAAAACACCGGCAACTGTAGTTCAGATGCCGCTGGCAATACAAAGAGCAACTCCAGTAGCGGCCGTGGCAACAACCCCAAATACCGGGTCAGCGGCTGCCGGCATTACCAAGACAACCACCTCGACCAATACTGCGCCAGCGGTATCGGCAGCAACCACCACAACAAAACCGTCATCGGCTGCGGCGGTTCCCCCGACTGCGGTTCCGCCCATTACAGCTACAACGGGAACGACGACAACTAAACAGCCCATAGTGACCGTGCCGCCGGTTGCCGTGACGCCAAGTACAACTACGACAACGACCACCCCCATTACTACGGCTCCGTCTGCGGTTACGCCGCCGACGGTTAAGACAACGACGGCCACAACAACCACAAAATCGACGAGCTCAGCTCCGAACTCGGTCAAGTAACAGAGCTGTCAGTTTGCAGCGATAAGTCCCAAACAATGATTCGTTATTTTTCTGTGGAGAGCATCTTCACCCATTTACGGTCGGAGGATGCAGAGGCGAGTGCCGTTTCCACGAAGGCCATGCCGACAACGCCGTCGTCCACGGTCAGGGAAATCATAAACGGTATTTTTGCGTTTTCCGGCGCCGTCCCGAATTGCGCGGAAAGCTTCCAGATAGATGTTCGCGAGGGCTTCGATAATGCCTTCGGGATGACCGGGCGGCAAACGCGCGGCATTTTGCGCCGCCGGGCAGAGAATCTTATTGCCTTTGGAATAAGTAGTGCCATATCCTTCCGGGTTCCGGATAGCAAGGTAATTGGGATTTTCCTGATTCCAGTAAAGCCCATTTTTGGCGCCGTAAACGCGGATGTTGAGTCCGTTTTCTTCGCCGGTGGAAATCTGGGAAGCGGTAATTACCCCTTTGGCGCCGCCCTGATAACGCACCAGGATATTGGCATCGTCATCCAGTGGATTGCCGGGGATAAAATGAGAAATATCCGCGCAGACTTCTTCGACTTCCAGGCCGGTGATATAGCGCCCCAGATTTTCCGCGTGGATGCCGATATCGCCCATACACAGGGAAACACCGGCCTTTTGTGGGTCGGTCCGCCACATCGTGGCAGGAGTAACGCCGCTTTCCAGAAAACCGGCCAGCCAGCCCTGGGGGTATTCCACCACAACCTTGTTGATTTTACCCAGTGTCCCCTGCTCCACCAGGTACCGTGCCTGTTTCACCATCGGGTAGCCGGTATAAGTATGGGTCAGGGCAAAAACTTTGTGCGTTTTAGCAACAATTGCCTTCAATGCTTTTGCCTCTGCCAGGTTGCAGGTCATCGGTTTATCGCAAATCACATGAAAACCGGCTTCCAGGCATAATTTCGCCGCTTCAAAATGGTACACATTCGGCGTGACAATGGAAACAAAATCAATTCTTTTATCCGGCGGTAAAGCGGATTCTTTTGCCACCATTTCCCGGTAATCCCCGTAAACCCGTTCGGGCGCGAGATACAACTCCTGACCTGATTTTTTAGATTTCACAGGGTTGGCGGAAAAAGCGCCGCAGACGAATTCCGCCTGTCCGTCCAGAGTGGCGGCCATGCGGTGCACCGGCCCGAAAAATGCCCCGATACCGCCGCCAATCATGCCGCCGCGCAGTTTTCTTTTTTCCATTATGTTAACTCCGGTTTGAAGTATTTTAGATTGGATATCATCACTGCTATTTCAAGTGACGGCTGTCACAGAAGGGTTTGTTCAAACTTTTGCCGCAACGGCAAAGCGTGACCCGGTTGCGGATTTCATAAACGGTGCCGTCTTCGGCTTCGACGGGGATGCCGCCGCGCACCCATAACGGGCCCATTTTGCCAGCCTGTACATCTTCCACGACACCGATGGACGGTTCGAAATCCGGTTCAAGCGGTTTGCCGTCTTTATCCCAGGCTGCCAAACGGCCGGAAGGGCAATCCGCCACTTCTTCAATCACCATCTGTCTGGCTTTCGGTTTGCCGGATTGTTCGGCCAGTTTCCAGGTGCCGCCGCCACGGTGACAAAACCGGGCGCTGGCGCAAAGATTCCGCACATCGGTCAGTTTCAGGCCGGGGCCATCAATTTCTTCGGCCTGTTCCAGATATGGGCGATGGGAAGCGGTCTCTTTTCCTGCAAACTGCACTTTACCGTGGGTGCCGTCGCAAAACGGCTTATTACCCGAGTGCCCGCAGCGGCAGAGCGCATAAGTTTCCTCTACCGGATACTTTTTGGTTTCCTGCCAGCCGTGACACTGCCCCTCTTCATCGATACACATGGTCAGTTCAGAAAGAGGCAGGCCGCCGGAGACTAAATAAGGACCGTTTTTCGTCACTTTGATTTTATATTCGGCGGTCTTTTTTACGGTGATTTTCGCTTTTGCCATTTCCGTCCTCCTGAAAAATCGATGAATAAAGAGAATTTGACTGATTGGAATGTACTCCAAAGAGGAGGGGAATGTCAATGGCAGCAAACATTTTAGGAGCAGTTTAAAATGCAGTTGTAAGTGAGCCGTTTACCCTTCCGGCGGGACATAATTGGGGATATGCTGTGAAGTCTGGAGCGGCTTGCAGATAATTTCCGTAATATGCAGGTCCGGCAAGTTTCGTGAAGAGGCCGCAATCGCCACAACGGCGGTATCGGCGCCGCGCCCGCTCCCGGCAACCGCGATAACCTGCTCGCCGCTGGCGACAAAACCGCCGTCTACCGCCATCAGAATCATTTCAACACAAACTTTCATCCCCTGAGAGAAAGTACGCAGCAGGAAAGCCATCACCCGCGGGACGGGGCTGCCGTAGAGATTTTCGGTGGCGAATAACGACGTGGCAAAGTGGACGTGATGACCCTGTTTTTCCAGCGATTCTTTTAATTCGAGCGGAAACCGTTGCTCACGTCCGCCGCTGTACTGGTGCGGGATGACCGTCAGGATAATGCCAGTGCCGGCCAGCCGTTCCGCGGCCAGCCGGGCCGTATCGCCCCGGGTAGAGGCAATGACCATCTGCTTAATGCCGCGGGCTTTGGCCCTTTCGGCAGCGAGGCGCAAGGTCTCTTCCGTATTGATAACACCGGCTTTCTCGAAATAGACGATTTTCTCTTCCACTACAGGCCTCCTGTCAGCGGCGGTTAATTGATGTAAAGCTCTTCAACTTTTTCCGGCAGCGGCACCCCGTTAGTGTCCCAGCCCATCAACGTGTAATAGTATTTCCGGACCATTTCGATCTTAGTATGGTCAAGCTGTGTCTTCGACACTGCGCCATCGAGCTTGGGGGTAAAGAAACGTTCCGGCAAAGTGTCGTCAGCGGAAGTAAGGCCTTCCCGCATGTTGAACAACCGCATCGTGGTGAGAATCCGTTCACCGATGCGCAGAAGTTCCCCAATGCCGGTATCCCAACCGGTGACCGCTTTCAATAACTCGGCGTTCCCTTCCGGGCCGTAACCGACAAACATGCATAAGACCAGCGAATCGATTGTGGCGTAGTTGCAAGCATCCATTTTGTAGAAGCTGACTTTACGGGCGCTGATTTCATTGGAAACAAAGCCCGAATGCCAACCCAGTGTATGGTACGCGGTCAAACCTTTGTCGGTAGATATAGCACCATCGGTCGCGGAACCGCAATGGTCGGCTCCGGCCGGCGCAAACATAAAGCCGTAAGCCATGTTGGCTTTAATCCTGGGTTCGTGCATGGAAGTTTCCTGTCCCTTCACCTGCATCGCAAAGGCAATCGAATTATGACCGATTTTATGGGCCATCCGGGCAGTTCCCTCGGCTAAAAAGTTGCCGAAACCTTCACGGCGGGCAATCAAATCAACTGCTTTCAGCATCGCCTCAGCGTTGCCCCATTTCAATTCCAGGCCGCCGGTATCTTCCAGGGTGAGAAACCCCTTTTCAAAACATTCCATGGCAAAAGCGATGGTCGAGCCGCAGGAAATCGTATCCAGGGAATAGGCGTTGCACCGTTCATTGGCTTTGACGATAGATTTAACTTCGTTGATGCCGCAGTCAGAACCGAACGCAGCCAGCGTTTCGTATTCCGGGCCGCCGTATTCGGGGTCCACTTTAAAAGGTTCATCAATTTTACAGACTTTCTTACAGCGGATGGGGCAGGCAAAGCAGCCGTCCATGCGGCCGCCCATGGTGTCTTTGATGACGCCGCCGTGAATCTTCTGCACGTCGGGGAAAACGCCGGCCTGGAAATTACGAACCGGCAAGTTGCCGGAAGCTTCATGGAAAACCATATCGGGGCCGCCGGTGCCGAAGTTGGAAAGCGGGTGTTTGTTCGCCACCATGCGCGCTCTGATTTCTTTGACTTTATCCGGATTAGCGACCGCCGGCAGGTTATGTCCGCGCACCGCAATCGCTTTCAGGTTCTTGGAACCCATCACTGCGCCCAGGCCGCCTCTGCCCGCTGCGTCTTTGCAGCCTTCCATGATACAGGCATAGCGCACCATATGTTCTCCGGCCGGGCCAATCATGGCGAGATGGATTTTCGCATCTCCCAATTCAGTGCGGACCGCGGCCTCAGTGTCCAAGGTATCTTTTCCCCAGAGATGAGCAGCATCCCGGATGCTGACCTCGCCGTCATGCACCCAGAGATAGACCGGTTTTTCCGCCTTACCTTCAACAATAATTGCATCAAAACCGGCGCGCTTCAGTTCAGCCCCCCAGTAACCACCGCATTCACATTTGGCAATACCGCCTGTTAGTGGCGACTTCGCCCCAACGCAATTACGAGCCGCGCCGGGCAGCAGCAAACCAGATATGGGGCCAATGGCAAAGACCAGTTTGTTATCCGGACTGAGCGCATCAACACCGGGGTTCAGCTCTTTCCAGAGGTAATACGCAACAAATCCGGCGCCCCCCAGCCATTTACGGCAGAACTGCTCGGTTAATGCCTCGGTCGAAGTAGTGCCGGTAGATAAATTAACGCGTAATATTTTTCCATTGTACCCCCCGGGGAAAGCCGGCACCGCCGGTGCAGGCGCCGTTGCGGGTGCAGGCGCGGGAGCCGGTACAGTTGGTGCCGCCGCAGGGCCGGTGGGTGTAATATTATCAGCCATTGAGGAACCTCCTTGTCAACTACCTTTTATCTAACCTTGATCACCACTAATTAAATCTTCCGCTGCAGGTAGTTTTCTGATGCAAAGCCGGAAAGCAGGTTTAAATTGGGGAACAGGCATACAATTTGACTTTACGTCTCTAGTTAAATGATATGAAAAGTAGACCTGTATGTCAAACGAACACCTAGAATCGTTTTACTAAGATTGGAAATTCAACAGTCATTATTCGGCGGATTTAAAGATTATTGCGTTTCAATCCGATCCATTTCTCGATATGCGGGGCATTATACAGAGTCATTTTAGTTAATAGCACTTCAGGAGACTGTTCTACTAAAATCATGTCCCGGTGTTCCGGCCGGATAAATTCCTGGGTCACGGAATAATCCAGAAAACCCAGCAGGCGGTCGTAGTACCCGTTGACGTTCAGGATGCCGCACGGTTTCCGGTGCAAGCCGAGCTGCGTCCAGGTAAGCTGCTCAAAAATTTCTTCCGGTGTGCCTAAACCGCCCGGCAACGCGATAAAGCCGTCCGATAAATCAAAAATCATCTGTTTTCGGGCATGCATTGAATCGACCACATGTAACTCAGTTAAGCCCTGATGTACCACTTTTTGTGCAAAGAATTTCGGGATAACCCCAATCGCCGCGCCGCCACCGGCCATGACGGCATCAGCCACGGCTCCCATCAGACCGACATCACCACCGCCGAAGACCAGCGCGATCTTCTTTTCAGCTAGCAGACTGCCTAAAACCTGCGCCGCCAGCAGATATTCAGGGCTGACTCCCAGACCGGAGGCGCAATAAACGCAAATCCGTTTGATGCTCATGTTTTCTTCTTCAACAATGTTGACCGCTGTTTGAAATAGGCGGGCAATGGTTAAATTTTTCGCCGATAATCAATAACATATCATGTCAGGCGACAAAAAATCGCAGTTGCGAAAAACTAGAAAGAGGGATACAATATCAGATAAATATTTTTACTGAGCAGATGGTCAAGTATTTGAAATGGTGTAATTGGCTTGAGCGGTCTGCCCTTTGTTGTTGTTATTTCGGTAGGATGACGGTATAATAGCTTAACCGTGAAGGCTTAAGGCAGCAGCGGCAGGTTGGAACTTCGCAGGAAGACAGGAGAAAGCATAATGACCGACCTCAAAAAAATCAGGGCCCTTCTGGAAAGTGAGAAGAAGCGGTTGCTTGGTGAATTAGAGCAGTTGAATGCAGAGGGCCGTCCTTCTGAGGAAAGGCGCGATGGCAGTCCTTTTGGCAAACGTGAAGAAGAAGCTACTGAAAGCCTGGAACTGGAAAAGCGTCTGGCGATGGAACGCCGCATCAAAGACCAACTGGGTGATATCGAAATCGCGATGACCAAATTTGAAACCGGCAAATACGGCCTTTGTGAAACATGCGGCAAACCGATTGAATCGGCCAGATTGGAACTACTACCCGCGGCAAGACAGTGTATGAACTGTAAAGCGCTTCAGGCTAAGAATGCAAAAAACAGGTAAACCCCGAACCTCCAAACTTAATCTGATTATTCCCATCACTATTCTCCTGATAGTCGTTGTTGATATTTTAACTAAAAATTGGATACGTTCTTTCCCCCCGGACGGCCGGACAATCTATAAGATCTGGTTCTTCAGCATTATTCATATCACGAATACCGGATCTGCTTTCGGCGCATTTCAAGCTTATTCGGTGATTCTGACGGGGGTCGCAATAATCGGCTTGTTTGCCATTTCCGGCCTCGGAGTCTATATTTACCGGAAATATCCACAATTCGTCAACATCCCAAACAGGATTGCGCTCGGTTTGCTGCTGGGCGGCGACCTCGGCAACCTGATTGACCGCTTGCGGTTCTCCGGCCATGTCACCGATTTTATCAATCCCGGATTTTTCTACGTCTTCAATGTTGCCGATGCGGCGATTACCATCGGCGTCTTCCTGATTATTTTTTCCGTACTGCGTGAGACTATCCGCGAGAATAAGTAGGGTTTGGCATGAAACAAAACCCGGATTCTTATGTATTTACAGCGGACAAAGCGGGCTTCCGCCTGGATAAATTCGTCAGTGAAAACTGTCCGGGTTTGTCCCGCTCGCAGGCGCAGAAATTAATTGACGAAGGCAATGTTCTGGTCAACGGCATCGCAGAAAAGGCCAGCCACAAGACGGAAGCCGGCGAAAAAATCGAAATCACTGTTCCCCCGCCGGCGCCCACCGGCCTGCTGCCGGAAGCCATCCCGGTGAAAATCATTTATGAAGATGACGACCTGCTGGTGATTGATAAACCGGCCGGGCTGACGGTACATCCGGCACCGGGGCACCCCAGCCACACGCTGGTGAACGCGGTTCTTTCCCATCTTAACGAAATCGAAGATGACGGTGAAGTTACCCGCCCGGGAATCGTGCACCGCCTGGACAAAGACACCTCCGGGGTGATGCTGGTGGCGAAAAATAACGTTGCCCTGGCTAACCTGGCGGACCAGTTCAAAGCACGCACTGTGAAAAAAACATACATTACGCTGGTCAAAGGGATTCTCCGGCCGGACAAAGGCGTGATTGACGCCCCCATCGGGCGGGATTCCGGCGATCGGAAAAAGATGGCCGTGACCGGAGAAAGCCGCGGCCGGGCCGCCCGCACCAATTACCGCGTCATCCGCTATGTCGGCAAAAACACCCTGCTGGAAATCATGCCGGAAACAGGGCGCACCCACCAGATACGCGTCCACCTGGCGGCCATCGGCTATCCGGTTTTCGGCGATATCACCTACGGGAAGAAATCCGCCTTTTTAAACCGGCAATTTTTACACGCGCAGAAAATCGGCTTTAACTTGCCGGCTACCGGTAAATGGGTGGAATTCGAATCGCCGCTGCCTGAAGATTTAGAGCAGGCTTTGAAAGAACTGGATAAATAAAGTTGTTTAATCAGGCGCATATGCTTTATAATAGGCGCAACAAGATATAATATTAATGGAAAATTAAGATGACCGATAAATTAGCGCTTTACGAAAACCAGTTGAATACTTTGATTGACCTGGCGCTGGAGGAGGATATCGGCGGCGGCGATATTACCAGTGAATCCCTCATCCCGGCGGACCTGCGGGCCAAAACCACGCTTTTAGCCAAAGGCGACGGCGTGCTGGCCGGCATCGATTTAGCCAAACTGGTTTTTATCAAAGTAGACCCGGAGCTCAAATTCAAGGTTTTACTGAAGGATGGAACCGTATTACATTCGGGGGATATTATCGCCACTGTGACCGGCAACGCGCGCAGCCTGCTTAAAGCCGAACGGGTCGCGCTTAATTTCCTCCAGAAATTAAGCGGCATTGCCACCCAGACAGCGGAATATGTGGCGCTGATCGGCGATTTGCCGGTGGAAATTCTGGATACGCGCAAGACCACGCCCGGTATGAGACTACTGGAAAAATACGCGGTCTCGATGGGCGGCGGACGCAACCACCGCTTTAATTTGAGCGACGGCATGCTGATAAAGGACAACCACCTGGCGACATTGCGCGCCCACGGCATGACACTAAAGGAAATTGTGGCAAAAGCGAAACAAAGTGCCCCGGCAGGGATTAAAGTTGAGGTGGAAGTAACCAACCTGAAGGAAGTCCGTGAGGCGGTGGCGGCCAAAGCGGATATCATCATGTTTGATAATATGAGCCCGGCCAAAATGCGCGCCGCGGTGAAACTGGTGCCGTCCGTGATTATGACCGAAGCCTCCGGCAACATCAATCTCAAGACGGTACGCGCCGTCGCGGAAACCGGGGTGAATTTTATTTCGATCGGGGCACTCACCCATTCCCCTAAAGCGCTGGATATCAGCCTGGAATTTGAGCCGATTAAGCCGAAGCAGAAATAAAGAGGTTGGATTTTACTCGTTGGTTTTCGCGAAAATGTACCGCAAAATGTGAACGTGCGCCTGTCCGCCGTGGTCTTCCGGGTCTTCGATAATGCCGGTTTCTAATATTTCAAACCGGTGGAATTGCTGCCGTAAATCGGGTTCGGTGAAATAATGTACCGGGCGACCGGGTTTACTTTCGAAGGTATTCGGTTCCGTTTCTGCGCCCTGTCCGAAACTCGACTCTTTTTCGGAAAAAACGGTGAAATAAGCCAATCCCCGTTTTGTTAGTTTGCCAAAGCATTGATTCAAAAACAGCTCCCTTTCCGGTTGGCGGAAGAGATGCAGGACATTGAAACAATAAATTGCGTCGTACCGGCGGTTATCGAAAGACATGTCCAGCACGGAGCCTTGATAGAATTTCGAACGCGGGTCAAATTGGCCGGCCATTTTAAAAGCCGTCTCCGAAATTTCTATCCCCGTCACGTCGAATCCGGCCGATGAAAATAATCCGGTATTTCTGCCGTAGCCGGAACCAGGTACCAATACTGTTTTTACCCGGTGCTTCCGGAAAAGCTGCAGGGCGGCATGAGCGGATGTACTGGGCGATTCCCCCCAGATTTTCCCTTCCCCGAGGTAGCGGCTTTCCCAGTATTCCTGTTTATCCATTGGTATTTTTGTTCCCGGATTTCTGCTGACAATCGGCGCATAAACCTATAATCCCCAGGTGGCGCAATTCGGCGGAAAACTGATAGTCCCGCTGCAGGGATTCTTTGAGGGGAGTAAGTGCGGCTTCATCCAGACTAATCACTTTGCCGCATTCCCGGCAAATCAGGTGGTGGTGATGCCCTTTTTCCATGGGGTGGTACACGATACGGCCGACACCCATTTCGGTTTTAGTGACTAAACCGAGCTTTTCCAGCAATTCCAGCGTCCGGTAGACCGTGGAGAGGTTGACGTTGGGGAATTTGGCCACCACCTGTTTAAAAATATCTTCGGCGCTGATGTGATTTTCGCTGTGCTCGATGGCGTCAACAATCATCATCCTCTGCGGCGTCATGCGGTAACCCTGACGGCTTAACTCGTCAGTCAGGTTGTGGGATACTTCCGTTTTCAAGGTCTGTTTCTGCTGCCATGGAAATCTCATGTCAATGCCATTGTAACAGACGTGGAATCACGATGTAAAACACAGCGGTTGGGATTGATGACAATTTTAAAACGATTAGATTTCAGTTTCGTGGTGGTGTTCGTGCAGGTGCTGATGGCGGTGCACCAGCTGTTTGTGCCGGTGAGAATGTTCGTGCACCAGATTGGTCTTAACCAGGAAATCTGGGTTGAACAGGAAATCCTCTGGCTGCCCGTCCGCCATGACGTTGTGCTCTGTCCCCATCACGATGACGCGGGTCGCAATCTCCTCGACAATATCCAGGTCCTGCGTGCTGAAGACGAGGCATTTATCTGCTTTCGCCCACTGCAACAAGAAATCAATCAAATGCCCCTGACTGGATGGGTCCAGGCCGGTTGTCGGTTCGTCCAATAACAGCACCTGCGGCTGCAGTGAAAGGATCGAGCCCAGCGAGACCCTCTTTTTCTCCCCGCCGGAGAGCAGATAGGGAGGGCGCTGCCGGAGATGTGCAATGCCCATTAAATCCAGCGCCGCCTGGCCCCTGGCGATAACCTCCTCCTTGGAAATTCCCAGCTGCAGCGGCCCGAAGGTGACTTCGTCCCAGACGGTCGGGGAAAAAAGCTGGACATCCGGGTCCTGAAAAACCATCCCCACTTTGCGGCGGAATTCTTGGATAAATGCTTTATTTTTTAATCCTTCTTCGGATAACGGTTTGCCGAAAGCAATCAATTCGCCGGCTTTGGGGAAAATCAGGCCGTCCAGCAGTTTGAGCAGGGTGCTTTTACCGGAGCCGTTGGCGCCGACCAGCGCCACCACTTCCCCAGGTTTAACCGTGAAACTGACCTGTTTTAAGGCGGCAATATTGCCCGGATAATCATAGTCCAGGTTTTTGACTTCGAAGATATTCACGTTATTCACTGAATTCATAAACGGCTCACCCAAAATAAGAATATTACGACGATTAATGAAAAGGTTATCCAGAGAAAGTCGCGGCGTTTTAAGCTGAAATCCTGCAAAACATGGACTTCGCCTTGATAGCCGCGCGCCAGCATCGCCAGATAAACGTCCTCGCTTAATTTTTGCGACTTTACCATAGTAACGGCCAGCGCCCGGCCCAGCCAGCGGCGGTTCTCACCGCCGGAAAAACTGCCGATAACCCGGCTCCTCCGGGCCAGAAACATGCTGTTGGCGGAGTGCAGCAGCAGGAACATGTAGCGGTAAGTCATGCCGAGGATATCTACAATCAGCGCCGGCATCCGCACCCAGCGTAAAGCGGCCAGCACATTAGCCCAGGGTGTGGTTAAGACCAGCAGCACTCCTAATGAGAGCGAATCGGTAACTCTAAGCAGCAAGAAACCGGCCGAAAGCGCGCCCTGCTGCGTAATCACAATTTTACCGAAGATGTGCACCAACGGCTGCCCGTGCGTCAGGAATAAGGCCGGAACCGCGATTACCAACGTGAAAACCGGCACAAAAATCAAAACCCGTTTCAGGAAGAAACCGGGCGATATTTTTGATGTTAAGCTCAAAAGTATTATCAGCACAAATATCCCGCCGAGGACGGGTAGGCTGCGCACCAGACTTATGCCGACGATAAACAGCAGGAAAGAAACCAGCTTCACCCGCGGGTCCAGACTTTGCAGCAAACCGGAAGCGCGGCTGATATCCTCCGTGGTCACCACCGATTCCAGCACGCGGCTGAAGCCCGAGATACTTTTAGTGAGAAAATCGTCGCCTTTCAATTTTCCGGCGAACCTCCGGATACATCATTTTTTGTCTGATTTTTTCGAGTAAGCCAGCGCCCAAGCAGCCAGAGAAAAACTGCAATCAAAATAATCCCGACAAAGGCAGAGAGGATATAGCCGATAACCGCCGCCATGCGCGGCAGCCCGTAATCCGGCATCGGGGCCGGCCACCAGCCGGCTAATTTTTGCAATCCTTGCGGAATCGAACCCAGTCCCATTGTCTTCAGTTCAGCCACTCCCCATTCTCCCCAGGCGGTACCGGAAGCCAGCAGCCCGACGGGTGTGGCCAAAGCCACCAGCCCCAGCGCACCCCAGGCCAGCCAGCGTTTGCCTTCTTTCTTTTTTGCGACGTCAGCTTTGATGAGACCGGAGTGAGTCCGCTGCAAATAGACAACGACCCCGCCCGTGACCACCGCTTCCACCGGACCGGCGACTAACAGGTGAGCAGCTAATATTGCCGGTAAAGCCACACCGATGGTGTAAGGCGCGTAAAGCGGCGTACCGCCGGCAGTGTGGAATAGCGCAGGCTGAAGACCGAGTTCAACGCCGGCGCACGCCGCCGCGGTAACAATGCCGAGATAACTGCCAATGACGGCGCCGACGGTGCGGCGGGGTGAAAGCGCATCAGAATCACTGGAGATTACCTTGTAAATAAAATAACCCACCAGCGGCATCACGATGGCCATATTGAAACAGTTTGCGCCAAAAGTCAGCAGTCCGCCGTCACCGAAAAACAGTGCCTGAATCCCCAGCGCGGTGGAAACCCCCAACACGGCCTCCCAGGGACCCAGCACGATGGCCAGCAGCGTAGCGCCGACCGCGTGGGCAGTCGTACCTCCGGGTATCGGGACGTTAAACATCATCAGCGTGAAGGAGAATGCCGAGAAAAGCGCCAGCACCGGTACAGTCCGGGCGGTCAGTGCTTTGCGGACACGTTTCACTGCGACTGCCCAGAAGGGAACGGCCGCCGCGTACATCACGCCGCAGGTCGCCGGACTGAGATAACCGTCAGGAATGTGCATTGTTTATTGTTTCCTTTTGACAAACGCAACCAGTTGCATTAGATAATTAAAAAAATAATTAACCGGGAAAGATTTATTGTTTACTGCAATTTTCACAGAGGCCGCTGATGACCTGATGTTTGAAATCGACGCGAAAATTGTACTTATCGCGCAAAGTTTTTTCTACCGGCCGGAAAAGCATTTCATCGCATTCAATACTTTTACCGCACCGGGCGCACACCAGGTGATGGTGGTGCCCTTCCTCGGTGTGGTGGTAAATCACATGGTCGCCGGACTCACTTTTCAGAACACAACCCAAATGCTCGAAAATATCCAGGTTGCGGTAAATCGTGGATTTATTCACGCCCGGCATCTTTTCATGGACATGCGCGATTATTTCTTCCGCGGTCAGATGCGATTCCGCATCGTGGAAATAATCCGCCATCAGTTTACGCTGCGGCGTAAGTTTGAATCCGTTTGCTTTTAATGTCGCTAGACAGCTCATCCTAAATGCACCCAGTTGCAATTATACAGGACGGAAAAAACCGCTGTCAATAGAAAATAACAAAATTACTTCGGGTTTTGTTCGTTCAGGTAGCGGCGGGCTTCGCTTGCCACAATACGTGAAACTTCATGCAGCGGCAGGTTGTGTTCCAGTGCCAGCCGGCGGCAGTCGTCATATTCCGGCGATACCGCGACGATATCGCCGCCGAACCGCTTGATTTTCGCTTTGGCGCGGCCCAGGCTGGAATCAAACTCGATGATTTCCCGCTGCGCGGTGTGCCGTGAAACCGGGCGCGAGCGGATTCCTAGCGTCGAGGTTTCGCGCATGATAATTTCGGTCAGTTTTGTTTCCAGCGAAGCGGGCGCGAGGACGCTGAGCATGATTGCCGGGCGGTTCTTTTTCATCTGAATCGGGGTGAACCAGACATCCGCCGCTTTTTCGGCGAACAGTTTTTCCATCAAAAAGCCGTAAATCTGCGGGTTCATGTCGTCAATGTTGGTTTCCAGTAATACCAGTGCATCATCGTTTTGGCCGCCGGTTTCCTCACCGAGCCAGACCCGGACCACGTTCGGCCAGGTCGGGAATTGTTTATTGCCGGCGCCGTAACCGGTTTTCTCGATGATTATATTCGGCTGTTTGAATCCGGAGGCCAGAGAGGTAATCAAAACAGCCCCGGTCGGGGTGAGTAATTCTCCGGGCGGATTCTCCGACGGCGGCGCATTGACGATTGGCGCGCCGGCTTCGGCCAGGATTTGCAGCGTCGCCGGGGCGGGCACCGGTAAAACGCCGTGCGCCGTTTTCACCGTACCGCTGCCGACCGCTAACGGGGAGGAATAAACCTTTTCAATTTTCAAGGTTTCCAGCGCCAATATTGTCCCCACGATATCAACGATGGTATCGACGGCGCCGAGTTCGTGGAAATGGACTTCTTCCAGCGGCACGCCGTGAATTCCGGCTTCCACCGTGCCTAATTTGCGGAAGATTGCGCTGCTTTTTGTTTTTACGCTATCCGGAATGCTGCCGTTATTAATGATATTCAGAATTTCGGTTAAACCGCGGTGATGGTGATGGGACATTTCGTGATTGTGTTCGTGTTTTTCTTCCTCTATAACCACATCGAATTTGGTGGCGGTGATGCCGGAGCGCAGCACTTTTTCCGCGGTCAGTTGATAGCCATGAAAATCCAGCCCGGCCAGACCTTTTCGCAAAATTTCCAGTTCCAGCCCGGCATCCAGCAGGGAACCGATAATCATGTCGCCGCTGGCGCCGGAAAAACAATCGAAATAGGCGATTTTAACCATTTTTCCCCTCATCCCCGGCGAGATTTAAAACTTCATTCAAACTGCCGGTGCGGTAGCCTGTTAAATCCAGCGCCACATATTTATAACCTAAAGCTTTGAGCTTTGTCACGATATCCTGCCGGATTTCCGGCGTGATAATTTTAACCATATCCTCCTGGTCCAGTTCAATGCGGGCGATATCGCCGTGATGCCGCAGCCGCAACTGGCGGAAACCCAGGCTGTGCAAGTACTGCTCTCCGCGCGCGATTTTGTTTAGCGTTTCGGCGGTAACCGGGGTGCCGTAAGGGATGCGCGAGGCCAGGCACGGCGAAGCCGGCCGGTCCCAGGTGGGCAGGTTTTTAGCACGGGAAAGCCGGCGGATTTCCGCTTTGGTTAGTCCGGCTTCCAGCAGCGGACTGCGGATGCCGGCTTCCGCAGAAGCTTTTCGGCCAGGACGAAAATCGTGCAAATCATCGGCGTTGGTGCCGTCGGCAATCCATTTCAGGCCTTCGGCCAGCGCGATGGGTTTTAATTCGGAGAATAATTCCCGTTTGCAATAATAGCAGCGTTCAGGAGGGTTAGCGACAAAGTCAGGATTGGACATTTCGTTGCTTTCAATTACTTTAAAACGGAGGCCGATATTGCGCGCCAGCGTTTCGGCTTCTTCTTTTTCCAGCGGCGGCGCAACGGGCGAAGCGGCGAACACCGCCAGCGAATTCTTTCCGAGTACTTCATGCGCGGTAACTGCCAGGAAAGTGCTATCTACTCCGCCGGAATAAGCGACGAGCACCGAGCCCATTTCACTAATAGTCTTTTTCAGCTGCTCCAGTTTTGACTCAAGGTTTGTTTTCGCCACCGGCTTCTCCGTTTTTTCCCAGGTTAATCATTCCGGCCATGTAACCGGCGCCGAAGCCGTTATCAATATTGACCACGGCCACGCCGGGGGCACAGCTGTTGAGCATGGTCAATAAGGCGGCCAGCCCGTTAAAACTGGCGCCGTAGCCCACGCTGGTGGGGACGGCAATAATCGGCGCCGCCACCAGACCGCCCATAACGCTGGGCAGCGCTCCTTCCATCCCGGCTACCACCACCAGCACCTTTGCCTGACGTAACTGGGGTAATTTGTCCAGCAGGCGGTGCAGCCCGGCCACACCAACATCAAAAATTTTATCCACTTTATTGCCCATTAATTCTGCGGTGACAGCGGCTTCTTCGGCCACCGGGATATCGGCGGTGCCGCCGGTCACCACGGCGACGCCGGGCACCAGAACGGCTTTTTCCTGACGGTTAACGACGATGGTCCGGGACACGGGATTATAAACCGCATCCGGGATTTTAGCGCTGACCGCCCGGTAAACTTCCGGACCGGCGTGCGTCACCAGGATTTTATCGGAATGGGCCGCCAGACGTTCCGCGATAATTACAATCTGCTCGACGGTCTTGCCGCGTCCGAAAATGACCTCCGGAAAGCCTGTCCGAATATCGCGGTGGTGGTCGATTTTGACAAAATTGAGGTCCTCATAAGGCAAAACGCTTAGTTCCCGCAGCGCTTCTTCGGTGGAAATCTGGCCCGATTTTACTTTGTACAGCGTGGATAATAACCACTCTTTAATTGCTTTGTTTTCCGGAGTATTGTTGTTTTCCACCATCGGCAAAGACCTTTATTTATTGTTTGTTTTTAGCTTAATACCTGAGCTGGTTTGATAGCACAATTCTACCCGAATCACTTAATAAACACAACCACATTCGGTTGAATGTGGTTGTGTTTGAATGCCCGTATATATTGTTTTCAAGAGGAAATATTATTGGACTACGGCGCAGTGGTGGTAGTTGTTGTAGTCGTGGTCACAGTAGTCGTGCCGGTGTCTGTTCCGGTCGTGGTGGAAGAAGGTGTTACCACAGTAGCAGTAGTGGTAGGCGCTGCCACAACTGTCAAATTTACGGTGTTACTGGTTATTCCGTCCAGGGATGCGGTGATTTTGGTAGTGCCTACCGCCAGACATGAGGCTAACCCCGTTGCAGAAACAGTCGCCACCGTTGGGTCGGAACTTGTCCAGGTCACCTGCGAAGAGAGATCCACCCCGGAAAAACCATCCGAATTAGTGCCGGAGGCCACAAACGTCTGGGCAACCCCAACCGGTAAACTAGACGGCGAACCGGGGGCAATGGTAATCGAGGTCAAGGTGGCCGTAGATGTCGGTTTTGACGTACAGGCGGCGGCGCCCAGCGTCATAACCGCAATTAACCCCAGAGTGAGACCCAACCCGAGAAAACGCAGGTGATCGTTCTTCATAACATTTTACCCCTTCTTCAGAATTCTGCGGCTTTGGGGAAGCAGAATTAAAACTTATAATTCCATTATAATATCATCTTCCCGTCAGGAGGTAAATGAGGTTACCGGGAATTAATTGTTAAACGGTATCAATCGCGCGTAAAAAAAGTTATACCGGGGTGGCGACCGGTGTCGTTACCGGCGCACTAAACGGCCCGGCATGCAGCACAAAAAGGATCAAAAGAACAATCACCACAATCGCGATTATTAGTATTAACGCAACATGCGCATAACCTTTCATCAGAGAAAGCATAACACAAGCGTTTCCGTGAGACAATAAAAAAGCCGATAACCGCTGTAGTGCAAAACAGGATTTGATTATTCACCACGGTTATTTTACAATCGGATACATTAATAAAGACCGAAAGGCACGGAATGGCTGTGCCGCCGTTTTATATGAAAAATACCGTACAGATACGATTTATCCGCGTTCTAATAATTTTCGGGCTGATTGCCGCTCCCGCACTCGGGCTAACCGCCTGTTTGGCAAAAACGCCTTCCCCCAAATTAATTTCCATTACCGTGGCGCCGTCATCCCCGGCGAATCTGGCAGTTGGCGCGATGACCCAATTTACGGCCACCGGGACATATGCTGACGGTTCCACCGCCGATATTACCGATAAAGTAACCTGGACCAGTGACAGCAGCATGCTTTCAATCGATTCATGGGGAATCGCGACCGGCGTCACCGCGGGCACGGCCAACGTTACGGCAGTTTTAGACGGTATCAGCAGCCAGCCGGTAGCATTAGCCATAACACCGGTCATCAATCCGGCAACCGGAGTTTACGGAAACTACTATTTGGGCCTAGTGACGGACGATGCCAGCGGCGAAACTTTCGGCGGTGACGGCTGCTATGACGACACGGGCGATTTTATCGTGCTGATTAACAATAAAAATGCCGCTGACCCCACCTATGCCCAGCTGGTCAGCTTTCTGAAGAGCGATAAAACCGACAAGTACCCTTACACCGCCGCGAACGATACGCCGAACACATATTACGGCACCGCCAAAAGTCACGTTGATTTGACCCGTATCCAGAATATTATTGACGGCACCGCCGAACCGGGTAACCCGGATGTTTGCAGCGATTTTGCCGAAAGGCTGCACAACGACGCCGAAATAGACGGCATCAGATGTGCCTATGTGTCGGTAGACCTGTCCATCGGGCTGCATGCGCTGGATGCATTTCAAACCACCGATAAGGGGCTGATTTATATCGACGATACCGGTGCGGTTCCCGGTAACGGCATTTCGCGATGCGTCAAAACCGTGAATATTGCCGTGGGCCAGGCCTATCAACCGGTGAGTCTGTTTCCTACCCCGGGATGGAGCAGCACCTGGGACGTCGTCGGTATTGTCAATAGTTTTCAGGTGACCTGGGACGGCACCTGGTAGGCAGGAATCCTGTAAAGTCCGGTTTGAAATTACGCCGAACGGCTGGTGAGCCGTTCGCGGCTATCGATGAATATCGTAACCGGACCGTCGTTTTCAATGGAAACATGCATGTGGGTTTGAAACCGTCCGGTTGCCACTTGCAGTCCGGTCAATCTGATTTGCGCCACAAATCGATTAAAAAGTTTTTCGGCGATATCCGGCGGCGCGGCATCGGTGAAACCGGGGCGGCGCCCCTTGCGCGTGCCGGCCAGCAGCGTAAACTGGCTGACCAGCAGCAGCTCGCCGTTCACATCCTGCGCCGATAAATTGAATTTACCATCGGCATCATCGAAAATACGGAGCTGCGGGATTTTATTTACCAGATATTCGATATCTTCTTGCCCATCGCTATTTGCCACGCCGATAAATACCACTAAGCCGGGCCCGATTTTCCCCACAGTTTCGCCGTCTACCGTCACAGCGGCATTATTGACCCGCTGCAGCAGTGCTTTCATTTTTCACTCTTTCCCGGGTTCAGTCCCAGCGCCATTGCCTGTTCGATGGCGCCGGCGGCGATAAACAAAGAACCGGTAATACAGAGCAGGTCGTTTTCGCCGGTCCGGTTGAAGCCCAGCGGCATCGCAACCGAGATATCATCGGTCTGCTGAGCAGCAATGCCGTATTTCAGGAATTCCTCGGCAATCGGCCTGGGGTCCATGGCCCGCGGGTGCAGAGATTTGGTCACAATTACCTGCCGGAAAACCGGCGCTAATTCCGCGACAATCCCCTCCAGATCTTTGTCCGAAGACATGCCGATAATCAGCACTGCTTTCTCGAATTTAAAATATTGTGCCAGCGCCTGCCGCAATTTGTGCGCCGAATCCTGATTGTGGGCGCCGTCCGCCACCACCAGCGGGCGGCGGTTGAGCACCTGCAGGCGGCCTTCCCAGGTTACCTCTTTCATCCCCTGTTCCATGCTTTGTCCCGGGACCGGATTTCCCTTTTCAATCAGTACTTCTAAAGCGGCGACGGCGGTGGCGGCATTGCTTAATTGATATTCCCCGAGCAAAGGAATTGTCAATTTGTAGTTGGCTAACCTGCCCTGGACAGTAAAAGATTGCTGCGCATCGTCAAATTTTGTGCTTTGATACGTAACATCCTTCCCGACTCTAATCAGCTTTGAAGCCTGTTTGGCACAGGCAGCGGCGATGGCTGCATCTGCTTCGGCGGCCTGCGGGGAACTGACCACAGTACTGCCCTTTTTAATAATGCCGGATTTCTCCGTCGCGATCAGAGTTAAAGTTTTACCAAGAATATCGGTGTGTTCATAACTGATGGGGGTAATCACGCAGACATCGGGCTGGACCACGTTCGTCGCATCCAGCCTGCCGCCCAGGCCTACTTCAATGACCTGAATGTCCACTTTTTGCTGCTCAAAATAATAAAAACCGAGCACGGTGGTGACTTCAAATGTAGTCAGGACGCCGAAAGCGGCTTCCTTATTGACTTCTTCTACCGCCGGTTTGATTTTCGCCACCATTGCCACGATTTCATCGTTGGTAATTTGCCGGTTGTTAACACGGATGCGTTCATTGAAGAAATGCAGGTGAGGCGACGTATAAAGTCCGGTGGTGTAGCCCGCTCTGGTCAGCACGGAAGCCACCATCGCCGCGGTGCTGCCCTTGCCTTTGCTGCCGGCAATATGCACGGTTTTAGCCTGAAGGTGCGGATTGCCCAGTTTCGCCAGCAGCAGTTCCACCCGTCTTAAATCCCAGGTGATTTTCATGTGCGGGTCGCGCTTCTTTTCGTAATCGATAAAGCTGTAGATAAAATCAAGAGCCTGGTCGAAAGGACTGTCTGCCACGTTACGCCTCAATGATGATTGTGCATCAATTCTAAATGCTCATCCCTGATTATAACATTGGCGGGAACGGTGAACCAAAAGCGAAAAGGCGGAAGACGCGCAATTTTCAAGCTGACAACGTTGATAGAAAAAATGTTTGTCGTTAATAGCTGTATTTGTTATAATGTACCTGCAAGCCCCCATCGTCTAGAGGCCTAGGACAACAGCCTTTCACGCTGTCAACACGGGTTCGAATCCCATTGGGGGTATTCTAATTCTTGCGAGTTTAGAACCGGAAACACCATTAGTGAAACCGGGGAAAAAGGCTTGACAAACGCACCATCAGGTTTGATTTACAAGCTTAAACTTGGAGGCTGCAGCAGAATTTGATTAGTCGTATCCCATTATTTTTCTTCGGCTTCCTTCACTGCTTTGTGGTATTTTTGCCGGATAATATCTAAATCCGCTTGAGGTTCGGGAAGCTGCATCTTTAACGATTTGAATTTTTCGACAACTATTTGCGACACAGCAAGATTGCGGAACCATTTATGATTCGCAGGGATTATATACCAGGGGGCATCTTTCGTGCTCGTTGCACTCAGTGCCTCTTCATAGGCTCGCATATAGTCCTTCCAAAAATCCCTTTCGGTATAATCAGACTCACTTATTTTCCATTGATATCTAGGATTATCAAGCCGCTTTTCAAATCGTTTTAGTTGTTCTTCCGGACTAATGTGTAAATAAAACTTTAAAATATGTGTGCCGTTGGCAGCGAGCTCTTTTTCAAAATTGTTAATGAAATTAAACCGTTCGGACCACACTTCTTTTGAAACCATTTTATGCACTCGAACCACCAGGACATCTTCATAATGTGAACGGTTAAAAATTACCACTTCACCTTTGGACGGAACTTGCTTTTCAATGCGCCACAGGAAATCATGCGATGCTTCTTCAACACTCGGGACTTTAAATGCGCAAACTCTTGTTCCCAATGGGTCCATCGCGCCTAACACATGGACAATTGTTCCATCTTTCCCGGCGGCATCCAAACCCTGTAAACATATTAGCAGCGATGATTTCCCGGCTGCATATAGTCGATATTGTAAATCCCGTAATTCCTGAGTGTATTTTTCGATCTTGTCACCCGCCGATGCTTTATCCCTAAAAACATCGGTAAAATCGGGGTCAATTTTACTTAAATCAATCTTATCGCCGGGTTTTACCCTGAACATCCGGTGGTAGTTCATTGATTCACCCCCCTTTCATTAGCGTAGCCTGATTTTACCATTATTACTGTGTTCCGGAAAATAAACTTAAAAATATTCGATAATTTTTTCGTTTTTTTCTAAAATCGCAATGCTCTAAAGCACGCGCGCAATCTGGAAAACAATAATGGCCATGGCGAATGAAAGCAACAGTTGATAAGCAACAGTAAAAAGCGGCCAGCGCCAGGATTTGGTTTCGTGGTGGATTGCCGCGACAGTGGCCACGCAGGGGATAAAAAGCACCTGCACGACCAGGAAAGCCAATGCCGCCGCCGGTGTCAGTAAAACCTTCAGTTGCGCCGTCAGCGCCGCGCCCTGTCCGCCGGTCAGCGTCCCCAGCGTCGCCAGGGTGTTTTCTTTGGCGATGAAGCTGGACAACAATGCCACCATCATCTGCCAGTTCAATCCCATCAGTTTTCCTACCGGTGTTAAAAATTTGCCGATATCTGCCAGGAAGCTGGTGTTAATCTCCCCGTGAGGGAGATAGGATAATATCCAGATGACAACGGAAACCGCCAGGATAATCGTGCCGGCGCGTTTGATGAAAGCGACGGTATTCTGCCATGTTACTAATCCGATGATTTTCGGATTGGGTAAATGGTACAACGGCAATTCCATGAGTAAAGCGCTGTCTTCGCCGCCGACGACAAACCGGTTCAAAATAAGCCCGGTGATAATCATCATAATCAGGCTGAAAATGACAATGCCGATGGCCACGAAAATCGCGGTGCTGCCGAAGAATGCGGCGGCAATCAGGGTGATCACCGCCATCCGGGCAGTGCAGGGTACCAGCGGTGCCACGAGGATTGTCAGCAGCCGGGAACGCGGCGAATCAATGATGCGTGTCCCCAGAATCGCCGGGACGTTGCAGCCGAATCCCAGTACCAGCGGTAAAACGGATTTACCGTGCAACCCGAGCGAATGCATGAACTTGTCTGTGACAAAAGCAGCCCGGGCCGTATAACCAACATCTTCCATAAATGCCCAGGCGGCAAAAAACAGCATCAATATCGGGATAAAAGTCAGCACCGTGCCCACCCCGCTGATAATCCCGTTCGCCAGTAAACCTTTGACCCAGGCAGGTGCGCTGAGGTGCGCATTCACAAAATTATGTCCGGCCTCGATTAAATGCAATTCCAGCAATTTCTGCAGGGGGATGCCGATGCTGTAAACCAGCCCGAAAATCAAGCACAATACCAGTAAAAGAATAAATAAACCGGATACCGGGTGAGTTGCTACCCGGTCGATTCGTTCAGTCAAAGAAACACGACCCATCGGCGGCTTTTCCTGCGTCGCCGCCATCATTTTCTCCACCCAGGCATAACGCAGGGTGGCGATGGTCACGGCCGCCGATTCATGCTCCCGCAGATAAGCCTCTAATGACGACAGTTGCTCGCCGGCGGCCCGTCCCATAATCATTTTATTGATTTGGGCATCGCCTTCGAGTAATTTCATCGCCGTCCAGTGTTTGGGATAAGGCGCGGTCATGGCGTCATCCAGTAATTGCGCCACGTGGTCGATGACCTTCTGGATTTCACTGCCGTACTCGATATGTTTCAACTGACGTGAACCCAACGGCTGATGGTATTCCTGCTCAATGGCGGTCAGCAGTTCGTCCAGTCCCTGGTTCTTGCTGGCAACAATCGGGATGACCGGGATATTCAGTTCCTGCGCCAGTGCCTTAGCGTCAATTTTCATTCCCTGCTGCTGGGCGACGTCCATCATATTCAGGGCAATTACCAACCGCGGGGACAATTCGATGAGTTCGGCGACCAGATACAGGTTCCGTTCCAGGCTGGCGGCATTCAGCACGGCCACTACCAGATCGGGATTCTCTTTTACCAGATAGTCCCGTGCAATCTGCTCTTCCGCGGAATTAGCCGTCAGACTGTAGGTACCCGGCAAATCCACGATATTCATGGTTAGATTGCCGCGGTGCACACTGCCGGTCTTTTGCTCGATGGTTTTGCCCGGCCAGTTCCCCACGTGCTGGGAAAGCCCGGTTAACAGGTTAAAAACGGTGCTTTTGCCGGTGTTCGGGGCGCCGGCCAGCGCCACGATGATCATTTTATTTTCGGGTTTGCCTAACATGCATTTTCAGTCCGGGTGACGGTAATATGGTCGGCCAAATCACGTCCTAGGGCGACCGCCGTATCGTGCACTTTGACCAGGACCGGGCCGCTGTTATAGTTTTCCAGCATTTTGATGACGCTGCCGGGGGTAAACCCCAGCGACAGGCAGCGCCCCAGCAGATTGCGTTCCCCGGTATATTCTTTCAGGATGGCGGTATTGCCCGCGTCCAGTTTGCTGAGCGTTGTTTCGGTTTTAGCCGCAATTAATTTGTTTGCTGCGACCGGTTCCGCCAGCAGAATTGCCGCCAGCTGCGGTTTCAGGGAAATTTTTTTATTGCCGGCTTCGATTTCCATCGAACCGTCTTCATTTTTCTTTTTGATAGTGACGATAACCTGCGGCTTCAGTCCTTTTTTTTCGATTTCCCGGAGCAGGCCGGAATCGCCTTCGTCAATGGCCACGATATTCACGCGCTGCAGCGGCTGGAATTTCGTCAGCGGGATGGTTTTATCCAGCTTAATATTCCCGTTTTTGTCAGGAATCGCATGCCCGTGGGGGCAGGTATCGGTGTCGCCGAGCAGTACTGCCAGTCTTTCTTCGACTTCCGGGACATCCAGATGTTCCAATTTGCAGGCGACATCATGCACTTTATCCCAGGACATGCCCAGAATATCGGTGAGGAACCTTTCCCAGAGCCGGTGCTGCCGGATGACGCCCAGCGCTCTTTCCACGCCGATATCGGTGAGCGTGGCGCCCTGACTGGATTTGTAGACGATCAGCCCCTTGCTTTCCAGATTTTTCAACATGTCGGTCACCGCAGGCTGGGAGACACCCAAATCCCTCGCCAGAAAAGAAGTAGAAGCGGATTCGCCCTTGCTTTGCTCTTTATATATTGCCTCTAAATATTCTTCGGTTCTTTCGCTGTCCATCAAAACCTCCGTTAATTAAGCCAGATTAATTAAGCTACCTTAATTATTACATGGCGGCAGAAATTTTGCAAGCGAATTTGACATTCAAACACCGGACTTATAATCTTAAATTTGGAACACAACATGAATAAAAATGTCCATGCTCACGGCGAATTATTTTCTTTGGAATTAGCCGCAGATTTATCCGTTATTAACGTGGACGGCGTCGGTCCTGTCCGGATTAACCACAGCCGGCGTGCCCAACGGGTGATTATTTCGGTCAGCCCTACGATTGGGGTCAGAGTTTCAGTGCCTTACCGGACTTCGGTAACGAAAGCCCTGGAATTTGTCGAGACCAAAAAAAGATGGATTCAAAAACACCAGGCGTTAATTGCGCAAAATGAACTGCGCCGGCAGGCTTTAGCGCAAAACCTGCAAATCAGCGACGCTGCCGCGGCGAAGAAAAAAATAATCAACCGCCTGTTTCAGCTGGCGGAAATTCATGGGTTTGCCTGTAACAAGGTGACGGTCAGGCAGCAAAAAACACGCTGGGGAAGCTGTTCCCCGAAAAATACGATTAGCCTTAATATCAAACTGGCACTGCTGCCGGTAGAATTAGCGGACTATGTAATGCTGCATGAACTGGTGCATACGCGGGTACACAATCACAGCCGCCGGTTCTGGGCCGAACTCGATAAATATGTGCCGCAAAGCCGAGCGATGGCGAAGCGCCTTAGAACTAACGACATGGTATTACTGTAGCTGATTAGTGAGCTTGATTATCTGCGGACCGGCCAGGACAATCCAGACCAGATTAAAACCGGCAATCAGCCGTTCTTCCAGTCCGATATCATCGTTCAGATGATGACCGGAAACCAGCAAAATCAAAACCGCCAGGCCCACCAGAAAAGTTAACCCGCTGTAATAACTCAAGTATCGGAAACGCGGCCGCTTTACCATCAGAACCATTAAAATAATGCAGCTGGTATAGAAAACTGCGGATACGGAAATGGCTGTAAATTGGTGCACCAGGCCGTGGAAATTGGTCAACGTCCCGATAACGTTGGAATTAAAAATGGTGAGCGTAATAAATCCAATCCCAACAATCACCAGCAACGCTCCAATGAATTTCAACCAGGCCGAACCGTCCTGATTTTTTACTTTTAACAGATTGACTGCGATGAAGAAAAAAGAAATTGCGACCAATATCATTCCTATCTTTTCCAGCCAGCCGTATGGTCCGAGGGCATAACCGCTGATAGTTTGGCTTAAGGGGTCGGCGTTACGGTTCAACGCAATCGTTATTATGTCGGCTGCCACCATGACGCAGGGACTGACATAACAGGCGACCGTAGCCAATCTCGCCAAAGTACTTTCATTTTGAGGGTCGGGCATCAACTTGCAATCCTTTTTTCAGAAACCGGAATTTCCGGCAACACCCAAATTACCTGATTATATTCCGTTCGCGGTGCCCGCAGCAATGACGGGAAAATAGGGATAAGATTTAAGATATTAATATCACTATTATAAAGATATTTCTTGAATGAGTAGCCAGGGATGGAATATAATCAGATACCTCTGATAACAATTCCCGGTAACCGTGATACCGGGAATTGCTTTTAACCGCGTTAATTTTATCTGAATGTTATTATTTATGGAATAAATTGATGAATAACGCCGAAAACGCAATGCCGCAGCAATTTTTAGGGAGACTGGATATCCACGGCATCCTGGCACTGGCTGGCATCGCGGGGCCGCTGGTGTTGATTGCGCTGGATTTGGCCGCCGCCCTCGCCGTCCCGAAATACGATTTAGTCCGGGATTCCATCAGTTCGCTGGCGCTGACTTCATTAGGCTGGATACAGACCATCGGTTTTCTGGTAATCGGGCTGTTGATTGAAATCTTTACTGCCGGTTTATTTCTCAATATTAAAAGACGGCGCGGTTTTGATTTAGGTATTTTCCTGATGGTGCTTTTTGGATTCGGCATGCTGCTCATCGGCGCTTTCCGGGTAGACCCGGTCGGCGCGCCGGCGACTATAAACGGCCGTATCCATCTGGTCGGAGCCTATGGCGTTTTGGGACTTTTCCCGGTAGCGGTGGGGCTGATGCTCAGCAGCATTAGGAACGACCCGCAGTGGAAAGGCCTTTTCAATTATTCCGCCGTCACCGGTCTCATTGCCTTCGGGCTGGCGGCAGGGCACCTATTGCTACCGCACTTGAGCTGGTTCGGGCTTTACGAACGGCTCACCGTGGCCAATGCTATTGCCTGGGTTGAAGTGTCCGCCGTCTGGCTCTTGCTTTTATCGCTCCGGCGGCAGCGGGAAACGGAACAGACCAGCCGGCTCGCAGTTTAACCGGTTTACGGCATTTTCGAGTTTGTCTCTTTCAATAAACTCCAATAAAAACCAAGGCTGACCACGAAAGGCACGAAATAATAGAGCACCCGGAACAGGATTGATGCCAATATCCCCTGGCTGAACGGCACACCGAAAATCGCCAGTATCCCGGCGATGGAAGCTTCCTGTACCCCCAGGTCGCCGGGAATAAACGAAATCACTGTCAATGTGATACCGAAGTTGAAACCGGTAATCAGCACGCCCAGGTGCACCGGAATGGCCAGGGCTTTAAAACAGAAATCCAGACCGGCGATCATCGCCGCTACATCTCCGATAATCAGTCCCGCCAGTAACAACGCTGATTTCGGTTTATGTTTCAATACGGTGATGCCCAGGGTTACTGCGTCCCTGAAATTATTCAACGCCGGTTCGATACTGCGGCGCGTGATAAAATGCCACACACGGCCGGCGATTTTTAAAATCGCTGCGCGGGCCCGGTCGTTAAACATGATGAAGGTCGCAACTGCGATGCCGATTACCAGGATAAGGATTATCAAAATCATCACAGCGACACCGCCGAAAACCAACGGATAACTGAAAATAATATAAATCAGGCCTAAAGGAATCAGCATAAAAAAGACCAGGTTTTTAAAATAAGAAAGCAGCAGGGAAGCGCCGATGTTCTGGCTCTGCGTCACGCCGTGCCGCCCCAAAACCAGCAGCCTCAAGGCCACCGCAGCAGGAATGGCGATTAAATTCGAAAGAACGTTGGAAACAAATCCTACCCTTAACAGATAAGATTTATCATATTTCACGCCGAATATTCTCAACATCACAACAGTGCTGATAGCGCTGAGCAGATAGGAAGCGGCGACGAATCCCAGCGCAATGACGAGATAACTCCAATTGGCTTTGCCCTCAAGCTGGACTACCTCTTTCCTGTCCAGAAAAATAATCACCGCGCCTATCAGCAGCATTGCCGCGATGGTGATAATCGTCAGCGAAGGATGCGGCCGGCGTTTCGGCTTTTCTATGTTATCCGCAGGTTTGTCATTATTTACGGTCATTACTGATTTACCCCAAAATCTGTTTTACCCCGAATAATTTCGACCTTTCCTCGAACTGTTCCGGGGTTTCATCTTCCCAGGGCAGAAATTCGATGAAAGAAGGAGTACGGATATTGTAAAGCAGCACGTCAATCATTTCCCGGGAAGAATTACCGAGTTTCATCACCGATTCTTTTCTGACAGCGTGAATCGAACCGGCCACCAGCGTCGGGACACCCGGGAAAAAGACGTTCACCAGCGAAAAGGGCGCCTGTTTTGCGCCTACTTTGACCTTTTCCTCGGAGAGTATCCAGCCGTAACCCATCGCGGTCGGTGAAAACAGGAACATGCAGGGTTGCAGACGCCCCAACCGGTCGATGCTCATCACCTCGCCGCGCCCGAAAAAGAGCCCGATAACGGGAATTTTAGAAAGGATATCCCCGACTTTAGTTAATTTCAGTATTACACCGGATAAGTATACAATCAGAACGGCCAGAATTATCGCCAGCACGGAGTACAGGCCCTTGTTGATGACAATGTTTCCCAGAATCAGCTTCCCGGCTTTTTCGGCATTACTTAACAGAAAAATTACGATATAGATGACCAGCATCACCGGAAACCAGAAAACTAACCCATAAAGCGCAAAAGTGAACTGTTTTTTAAAAAATTCTTTCATTTTTACCTCTCGGTGGTGTTTAGAAAACCGAAATTCATGTGATTATTATACCAGTGTAGAAAATTATATTCTGTCAGGGGCGGCAGGCGCAATCACGAGGATTTCATCGAGTCAATGCACATGCAGTTTTTAGCGTATATAATGTTAATTACCAACTGTGGCAATACAATAGTCTTTGTGAGAGGCGTACTCTGATGGCAGGTAGGAATCCGGGCAAACCTGACAGTCTTTCCCCTCCGGCTAAATTGACGGCGGCCGGTCCGGTTGTCAAGATTCAGGGTTTATCTAAAACCTATACCGTTAACGAGCAGGAAGCGGGGGCCAAAGCGACTATCCGCGGCATCTTCCACCGTCAGAAAACCGAAGTCCCGGCCGTCGATGATATTACATTCAGCATGATGCCCGGCGAAATTGTGGGGTTCCTCGGCCCTAACGGCGCCGGTAAAACCACGACGCTGAAAATGCTCTCCGGCCTGTTATATCCTACCCGGGGAAACGCCACCGTGATGGGGCACGTTCCCTGGAAGCGGGAGAAAACATTTCTGCGGCAAATCACACTGGTTATGGGGCAGAGGAACCAGTTGGTCTGGGATATCGCTCCCATCCATTCGTTTGAGTTAAACCGCGTGATTTACCGGATTCCGCTTGAAGATTACCGGCGTATTTTGAAAGAGTTGACCGAGCTGCTGGAACTGGGGCCGCTGCTGGTCAAGCCTGTGCGTAACCTCTCCCTCGGCGAAAGGATGAAATGCGAAATTGCCGCGGCTCTCCTGCACCGTCCGCAGGTTGTTTTTCTGGATGAACCGACAATCGGACTGGATGTGACTATGCAGCGGCGGATTCGCTCGTTCATTGCGGAATATAACAAACGTTTCGGGGCGACCGTTTTAATGACCAGCCACTACATGGCAGATGTGGCCGCGCTTTGCCGCCGGGTGGTGGTCATTCATCACGGACATTTACTCTTCGACGGCGAACTGGCGCTTTTACTCCAGAAATTTACTTCCCATAAAACTATCAGCATCCAGTTGGGGGAATGCCAGGCAGATTTAAATGCTTACGGGGAAGTCCTCTCGTGTGAAGACGGGCGCTACACTTTGAGGGTCCCAAAGGCCGAAACCGCCCGCATCACCGAACGTTTACTGGCCGACCTGCCGGTCGTCGACCTGCTGGTGGAAGACCCGCCGATTGAGGAAGTCATCGACCGCGCGTTTACGGAATGGAATCCATGAAAAGCCTCTTGCAATTATATTTACAGCAATTTAAAACTACCTTTGCGACGATGTTCCAGTACCGCGCTTCGCTGGTCATCTGGATGATCGGGCAGGTCCTCGAACCGCTGGTTTACTTGATTGTCTGGTCTACCGTCTCCAACGGTAACGGCGGCAGCATCGGGACTTATACCACCGGCGCTTTTGCCGCTTATTTCATTATCCTGATGCTGGTGAATCAGTTTACCTATACCTGGGTAATGTTTGATTATGAATACCGCATCCGGGAAGGTTACCTTTCCTTCGCCCTGCTAAAGCCGGTGCACCCCATCCATTCCGATATCGCGGATAACATCATGTCCAAAACGATTACCCTGCCGATACTGACCGTCATCGCCATCGGGCTGGCGTTCGCTTTTCATGCCAGACTGAACGTGACGCCGTGGCTCGCCGTTTTGTTTATCCCCGGGTTGTTGCTGGCTTTTGCCCTCCGGTTCCTGCTGGAATGGACGCTGGCGCAGTGCGCCTTCTGGACCACCCGGGTCAGCGCGATTAACCAGATTTATTTTTTCCTGCTGCTGTTTCTTTCGGGACAGATTGCCCCGCTCTCTCTGCTGCCGCGCGCGGTTCAAATTGCGGCGAAAGTTTTGCCCTTTTACTGGACGATCGGTTTCCCCACGGAATTGCTGCTCGGTAAAATCACGGTTACCGGAGCCTTAATCGGACTCGGGGTTCAGATTATCTGGGTCGCAATCGCCGTATTTTTAGTAAGGGTTGTCTGGCGTCTCGGTGTTAAGGCTTATGCGGCGGTGGGACAATGAGTTATTTCCGGCTGGTGCGGGTGTTTTTCCGGGTTAATTTGGTCGGTGAGGTAGCTTACCGCATTAATTTCTTCATTAATCTTTTCCAGTCCATCCTCGGATTGGGGACTGCTCTGCTCGGCATGGCGATTATTTTCTCCTTCACCGGTTCTCTGGGCGGCTGGCTTCCGAATGAAATATTGGCGCTGGTGGGAGTTTATGTCATGATTGGCGGCATCATCCGTTTCACTATCCAGCCCGGCATGGAGCAGCTCATCGAATCGGTGCGTGACGGGACTTTCGATTTCATTCTGACCAAACCGGAAGACGCCCAGCTCATGGCCAGTATCAACCGCTTCGGTATCTGGGAGATAATCAATATCTGCCTAGGATTTGCCCTGCTGCTTATTGCCCTGGTCCGCCTCGGCGGGAACATCGGCGGCCTGGCGGCCCTGGAATTTGTTGCGATGCTGCTCACCGGCGCGGTGATTATTTACAGTTTCTTCCTGATTTTGGCGACGCTGGCTTTCTGGCTGGTGCGGGTCGAAAATATCCTGACGATATTTCAGAGCATGTACGAAGCCGGACGCTGGCCGGTCAGCCTGTATCCCGCCTGGCTGCGTTACGGGTTGACCTTCGTTATTCCGGTCGCCTTTGCCA
This sequence comes from uncultured Chloroflexia bacterium, assembly GCA_963772985.1. GTDB lineage: Bacteria > Chloroflexota > Dehalococcoidia > Dehalococcoidales > Fen-1064 > Fen-1064. The sequence goes on along the minus strand of CAVYZP010000030.1, from coordinate 152,616 downwards.
CCACGGTACCGGTGGAGGCTTTAACCAACCGTCTGAATGGGGTGACTTTACTGGTCGCTTTCGGGCTGGCGGTGATTTTAGCGCTGGTTTCCCGCGCATTCTGGAAAATCGGATTAAAACATTATTCCGGCACTTCCGCTTAGACCAGGTTTTCCCCAAAACCGGATTTAACACAATTGTAGTATTCCCGTAATATATCCGTAACATCAATTCTCTATATTTTAATTATTAAATATCTGAGGATTGCGATGTACGCTTCCGCGACAATGTCAAAACAGGAACCTTTATTACTGAATGATTTTTACATTGACCCCATAGGGTATCAGGTCAAAATGGGGAAAACGGAAATCGACTTGACTGTGAAAGAATTCGAGTTGTTGTATCTGTTCGTAAGTAAAAAAGGCATGGTCGTCAGGCGGGAGGAAATTCTGCGTACGATTTCCCCTTCGGGGCAGCCCAGTAAAAACGGCGCCATTAATGTCGAAATCTGCCGTCTGCGGAAAAAAATCGAATCCGACCCGCACCGGCCGAAGCGTCTGGTGGCCGTCCGCGGGATTGGCTACCGGCTGAAATAGAAAATTACTGAAAATTTAAAAAATATAACATTCCTTCGAAATGGTGAAAATTTTTAAAAATATTTTTGCCAGTAATGTTTTTTTAATATTTCTGAAACATTTCTGTAACAATTCCCCTGTAAACTATAGACATCTTAGCGTGTAAAGGAGGGCTGGATGCCTATTAATTCTGCCGATACCGCCTGGGTGCTTGTATCCGCCGCGATGGTGATGCTGATGACCCCGGGCGTCGCCTTTTTCTACGGCGGCATGGTGCGCCGTAAGAATTTTCTCTCTACATTAATGATGTGTTTCGTCACACTCGGACTTATCGGGCTGCTCTGGGTGGCCTACGGGTACTCCCTCAGCTTCGGTCCGGACAAGGGGGGCATCATCGGCGGTCTGAATTTCGTGGGACTGCTTGGCGTCGGCCAGACCCCGTCTTCTGTATATGCCACTACCATCCCGCAGCTGGCGTTTGCCGCTTTTCAGATGATGTTTGCCGTGATTACGGTCGCGCTGATTACCGGCGCGGTGGTGGAACGCATCAAATTCAGCTCGCTGCTGGTCTTCTCCGCGCTCTGGTTCACACTGGTTTACTGCCCGGTGACGCACTGGGTCTGGGGCGGCGGCTGGCTGCAGAAAATGGGCTTCCTCGATTTTGCCGGCGGCACGGTTGTTCACATTACGGCCGGTGTTTCCGCCCTCGCCCTGGCCATTATCCTCGGCCCGCGCAAAGGTTATTATGAAGGCGAGCGGATGGACCCGAGTAATATCCCCATGGTTTTGCTGGGCGCCGGTATTTTGTGGTTCGGCTGGTTCGGTTTCAATGCCGGCAGCGCCCTTACCTCCGGCGGCCTGGCCTCCAGCGCTTTTATGACTACTTATATCGCCGGGGCGGCCGGCGCAGTTACATGGATGATTCTGGGCTGGTGCTACCAGCGTCCCTCCGTTCTGGGTGTTGCTACCGGTGCGGTCGCCGGGCTGGCCACGATCACACCGGCTGCCGGTTTTGTCCAGCCGGTAATCGGTATCCCCATCGGTATTGCCGCGTCCCTCATCGGTTTTTACATGATGGCTTTCCGCGCGAAAAAGACGCGTATTGATGAATCCCTGGATGTCTGGGCGGTGCACGGCATGGGCGGCACTTTCGGCACACTCGCCATCGGCTTTTTTGCTTCCCTGGCGGTTAATCCGGCCGGGCGCAACGGCCTCTTTTACGGGCACGCCGGCCAGGTACTGATTCAACTCACCGGTATCGCCGCGGTTTGGGCTTTTGCCTTCGGCATGACCTGGGTAATCGGGAAACTGGTAGACCTTACCATGGGTTTGCGGGTCAGCCCCACCGAAGAAAGAATCGGTTTGGATATTTCTCAGCACGGCGAGCGGGCATACGGGGGCCCTCTGCGATGAAAAAGATTGAAGCGATTATCCGCGAAGAAAAGCTGGAGCCGGTCAAAAGTTTGCTGGAAGCCCTGGGATACCACGGCATGACTATCACCGAAGTCAGCGGCCGCGGCCGGCAGAAAGGCGTTCCCCTGAAATGGGGCGCTAAAGAATTCCGCCTCGATTTTCTGCCGAAATTGAAAATTGAAGTGGTGGTCATGGATGAAGATGTTTCGCCGGCAGTGAATGCCATTATCCGCGGCGCCCGGACCGGGGAGATGGGCGACGGTAAAATCTTCATCATGCCGGTCGAAGACGCGGTCAGGGTGCGCACCGGCGATTCGGGCACCGGCGCGATTTAGCCGCCAGTTAATATGGAATTAACATTCATGAAATATATCCGAAATAAAATAACTTTATACTTCAGTTAAATAGTTCTAAAATAGATTATTAAAATAAAAGGAGAAAAAATGGCACCTAGTTCTTACCAGGATGTCCTGAAGCTAGCAAAGGACAACAAGGTTCAGTTCATCGACCTGAAATTCATCGACCTCCCGGGCACATGGCAGCACTACACACTGCCGATTAAAGAATTAGCGGATTTATTCGAGAATGGCAACGGCTTTGACGGCTCTTCCATCCGCGGTTTCCGCGCAATTCATGAGAGCGACATGCTGCTCTACGCCGACCCGACCACCGCAATCATCGACCCGGTTCTCTCACCGGCCACCATCAGCCTGATTTGCGATGTCAAGGACCCCATGGATGGCAAAGATTACGACCACGACCCGCGTTATGTGGCCAGAAAAGCCGAGGCTTACCTCAAGACCACCGGCATTGCCGATGTCAGTTACTGGGGACCGGAACTGGAATTCTTCATCTTCAACAGTATCGCTTTCGATACCAACAGCCATGAGAGTTTCTATTCCATCGATTCTCAGGAAGGTATCTGGAATTCCGGCGATACCTCTGAACCCAACCTGGGCTACCGCCCGCGCCACAAAGAAGGTTATTTCCCCTGTCCTCCCACCGACCAGATGCATGATATCCGCACCGAAATGACCCTCAAAATGGTCGCAGCCGGCATCGATATCGAAAAGCATCATCATGAAGTGGCCACCGGCGGTCAGGTGGAATTCGGCATGCGCTTCAACACCCTGCTCAAACAGGCTGACAGCGTCATGATGTACAAATATATTGCCAAGAACGTCGCCATCCAGAACGGTTATACCGTCACCTTCATGCCCAAACCGCTTTTCCAGGATAACGGCTCCGGGATGCATGTCCATCAGAGCCTGTGGAAGGGCGATACCAACAAGTTCTTCGATGCCAAGGGCTACGGCATGATCAGTCAGCTTTGTAAGTATTATATCGGCGGGCTGCTCTATCACTCCCCGTCGTTGCTGGCGCTGTGCGCCCCGACCACCAACTCCTACCGCCGCTTGGTCCCGGGCTACGAAGCCCCCATCAACCTGGTTTATTCTCAGCGGAACCGCTCCGCCTCTGTCCGCATCCCGCTTTATTCCCGGAGCGCCAAGAGCAAGAGAATTGAATACCGCTGTCCGGATTCCAGCTGCAATCCTTATCTGGCCTTCCCGGCGATGATGCTCGCCGGCCTTGACGGCATCAAGAAAAAGATCGACCCGGGCACCCCCATCGACAAGGATATTTACGAACTCGAACCGGAAGAGAAAGCCAAGATTAAATCCACCCCCGGCTCCCTGGGCGAAGTACTGGAAGCCTTGAAGAAAGACCATGATTATCTGCTTCAGGGTAACGTCTTTACCGAAGAACTCATCGAGACCTGGATCAACTACAAGAAGAAGAATGAGATGGATGCCGTCGCGCTGCGGCCTCATCCCTATGAATTCCATCTCTACTACGATATCTAGACCCGAAAATATCACTGATAAAAAGAGAGAGCCCTTCGACTGAAGGGCTCTCTCTTTTTTCTCATTGTTATTGCGAGGTTACTTTAATACCCGAAGCAATCTCAGAGAGATGCGAATGTTCTTCAAAGGAAAGATTGGAACAATAAAAGAAATAATAACCTTATCGGAATGTGTTATCTGCCATGCATCAGTAACGCGATGATAATAATCAGCGCAACGATGGCCACAAAACCGAAGGCAATCGCCCCCGCCAGTATCCAGATCTGGCGGTTGGTGACCAGACCGGTGACCTGTTCCGGCCCCCGGGGAAATTGTGAGATATCCAGCGTCTGATAATTCCTGATATCGTTTAAAAAGGCCTCCGCCGATTGATAACGTTCTTTCGGGTTTTTCCGGATGGATTTCATTATTATCGCTTCGATATTTGGCGAAATCTCCGGATGGGATAAACGGGGCAGGGGCGGCGTCGTGGTCAGGTGCTGATGCATTACAGCCAGGGCGTTATCCCCGTGAAAAGGCACCGCGCCGGTCTGCATTTCATACAGAATCATCCCCAGAGCGTAAATGTCGGTCCGGGCATCGCCCCGCTTTCCCTGAACCTGTTCCGGCGCCATGTAATCCGGGGTCCCCAGCGCGTCGGAAAGATTTTGCCAGGTAACGCGCCGCGCCCCCTGCAGCAGCGCAATCCCGAAATCAACAATGTGTACCTTGCCGTCAGAGTCTACCAAAATATTTTCAGGTTTTAAATCGCGGTGGCAAACCCCGTGGCTGTGCAGATAAGCCAGCGCTTCCGCTAACTGGCGGATAAAGTCCAGGGATTGTTCCGGCGATAACGGGCTGCTTTCCTGTAAAATAGCCCGGAGGGATTTCCCTTCGATGTATTCCAGTACCAGGCAGGGTCCGGTTTTGCTTTCATTGATTGCCAGCGCTTTGGGAATTGCCGGGTGTGCCAGTTTTTGGCCGATTTTTAATTCCCGCAGGAACCGTTCGTAGGTTGCGGGGTCACCGACTAATTCCGTAGAGGGGAATTTCAAATTGACCAGCGCGCCGTCAGCGCCGCGGGCTTTATAGTTTTGGCTGAGCCCGCCGGAACCGATTGGTTCCAGTACCTCGTAGCCGCAGACCACGGCGCCCTTCTCAATCATCTCCGGTTCCTTTAAAGTTTGCCTGAATCAATGTCAGTAATGCGCGTAATCATCTTGCCGGTAATATCTCGACGATTTACTATTATGTGCCCAAAGATGTTTGCGAATCAAATTTTAAACATCGGGGGCATCAACCTGCCTTATTTATTCAGCAAATAGGGGACGTTGACCACAGCGATATTCGGATGTTTCTTAAATGCCTGCGTCAAATGCTCGGCCGTGCGGTTGTGCAGGAAACGCTCCCACCAATGCGCGGTGATGAATTCCGGCATCACAATTGTCAGGAAACCGCCGGGATGCTGATTATGAAGCACTTCGACATAATTTAACAACGGGCGCATGAAAGCCCGTAACGGCGATTCCACAATCACCAGTTTCAGGTCCGGGGCATACTGCTGCATCTTCTGTTTGATTTTATCGGCCCGCGCCGGGTCTGTGGCGATGTGCAGCACGGTAATATCCTTGCAGATGGTCCGGGCAAAAGACATCGCCCGCAGCGATGCGTAATTCACGTCATCAATGGGCATCAGCACAAAATGGTCGATTTTCTGCGGCGGGGTCGTCTGCAGCGGCATAAGTCGTAATTGCTCCGCAACACGGGCATAATGCCGGTGTATCATCAGGAATACCGGGATTATCGCCGGGATTAAGATAATGATAATCCACGCCCCGTACATAAACTTGGTGATGACAACGATTACCAGGATGCTCGATGTCAATATCGCATCTACGCCATTGATGATAATGCTCGTTTTCCAACCTTTGCCGCGAGTTTTCCACCAGTGCACAACCATACCGGTATCGGACATGCTGAATGCCAGGAACACCCCCACGGCATAAAGGTGAATCAGGCTATCAACATTGCCTCTGAAGGCCACCAGCAATAGCGCTGAAACCGTGCCCAGGAAAATAATCCCGGAAGAGAATGCCAGGCGGTCGCCGCGGTTAGAAAAAATATGCGGCATGAAATTATCGCGCGCCAGAATTGAGGATAACCGGGGGAAATCGGCAAAAGCGGTATTGGCGGCCACCACCAGCACCGCCATGGTGGCAACCTGGAAGATATAATAAAACGCATTCTGTCCGAAAACTGCCAGCGCCACCTGAGAGACGATGGATTGGTTACCAGGAACCAGTCCCATGTGGTTCGAGAGGAAAGAAACCCCAACAAAAAATATCCCCAGTAAACTGGCCATCACGGTCAGTGTGATGGCGGCATTCTTCGATTCGTTCGGTTTAAAAACCGGCACACCGTTGGAAATGGCTTCCGTACCGCTCATCGCCACCGCGCCGGCGGAAAACGCGCGCAGTACCAGCCACAGAGTAATCGGCTCGGTCATCTGTAAAATTGGCGGCGGGCTGGCCGGCGTCAGCGAATGGGTCATTACCTTGATCACGCCGACGATAATCATCGCGGCAAAACTGAAGATGAACAGATAAGTCGGTATTGCGAATATCGAACCCGATTCCCTGATACCGCGTAAATTTCCGAGTGTAATCAGCCCGATAAAAATCAGGCTCAGGATGACGTTGAGGTTCAAGAACGGCGGCAGCGCTCCCGTAATTCCGGTGATGTTAACCCCGGCGGCATTTAGCGCCGAGGTGACCGCGAACGAACCGGCGGCAATCGAAACTGCTACCGTCATAACATAATCGATGAGCAAAGCGGCTGCTGCGACCAGACCGGCCATTTGCCCCAGGTTCTGGCGGCTCACATTGTAAGACCCGCCGCCGTGGGGGTAGGCATACACCGTCTGGCGGTAGGAAAAAGCCACCATCGAAAGCAGTAGTGCAACGGCCAGCGCCGTATAAAGAGAAATGTGCAGCGCCCCGTTCCCGGCCACCATTAACACTACCAGCGAAGCCTCGGTGGCGTAGGCGCAGGACGAGATTGCGTCCGAACCAAAAACAGCCAGCGCTTTAACTTTGGTCAGGCGTTCGTGGACCTCATCTTTGGAAAAGATGGGGGTACCGATGAATGCCGCCTTTAATCGCTGCAGTCCGCGCTGAACTCCGTTTTGCCCGGCGCTGGCTTCCGGCGTAGCTACCAGATGTTCTGATGTCCCGTGGAAAAAATGATTATATTGTATCCTGTCATCATCTTTTTCTGAAGGCGGTTCCGGAAAATCCTGCTCGGCAAAGCCGTGGTCTTTATCGTTTATCGGGTCGTCTGTCATTTATTGTACTGGTATCCTGAAATGTTGTTATTCTTTTTTTGATAAAATCTTAACGCCGTCTTCCGGACGTTTCTTTCCTCTAGTTTTTTATATGAATATCACTATATCAATCATAATACCATGTATCCGCTCTTATTTAAAAAGCAGATGTACCTGACTCGTTTAACTGACGCGGAAAATAATGGCGGTCAGGTTATCCGGGGCGCCGGCTTTCAACACCATCGCTACCATTTGCTCCAGCGATTTTTCAATGTTGTCGTCCAGCAAGGCATCCCTGATATCCAGCGGGTCGAGTTCCGACCACAGTCCGTCGCTGGCGAGCACATAAGAATCGCCATGACTGGTTTTCTCTTTTACCAGGTCGACACGCAAAAAAGGCGAAGAACCTACCGACCGGGTTAATTGATGCCTCCCGGGATGTTGTGGCGCGTCCTTCTCTGAAATCAGGTGCATTCTGAGCAGTTCCGCCGCCTGCGAATGGTCTTTGGTCAATACCGCTGCCCGTCCGTTCCGCACCCGGTAAAGACGGCAGTCTCCTACATGGGCGATTGCCAGTGAATCGCTTTCCAGGACGACGGCTGTCGCGGTGGTTTGCATGTTAAACAGCTCCGGATGCGATTGCGACGTATTGAATACTTCCATGTTCGCAGCATTAATCGCCTTGACGACAAACCGTTCTTTCCCTTTCCCGTTCCATTTCTCAAATTCGTTTTTAATCGTATCGATTGCCATTTCGCTGGCGATGCTCCCGCCGCGGTGCCCTCCCAGTCCGTCGGCGATGGCAAATAGATGATAATCTGCTTTTGTTTCAACACAAAAAGCATCTTCATTATGCAGCCGGACCAGTCCCCGGTGGGTCATCGCCCGGCACAAAACGGCATCCCCGACCGGGTTTTCAGTACCGGTCGGGGGTATCAGTAAAGGAATTCTTTCTGCGGTAGCGCTCATTTAATCCTTTTCCAGTGATTAATCGGGATTATTTAATTCTTCTTCGGTCAACTGCGGTTTCTTCACCAGGATTTCATGGCCCTGTTTGCGGGTGTTCATTACGAACCAGACGATACCGACGGCCATCCATACCAGCACCATCCCCAGCGCCAGGATTGTATCCCTTGATGTATTACCGCCGGCTTTGAAGCTCAGCGTGACAATACCCACCAGCATCATCAGGTTGGCCAGGAAACCCAGCGCCGGAATTACTTTGTGTTTGAATAAATTGGCCCCCGGCCGGCTCCAGAATGCCACCAGACAGATGAGATTGGTGATGCCGTAAACCAGGAACGTGCCGGTATTCGATGCCAGGGTTATCTGGGTGAGGTTATCCACATTCAGCACTCCGTAGGCCCCGAAAGCGGCGGAAACCGCTACCAGAATCCAGATGCCCCATTGCGGTGTCGCGAAACGTCCGTGCAGCAGTCCGAATATTGAAGGCAGCTCTTTGTCTTTGCTCATGGCGTAGGTAATGCGCACGCCGGTGTTCAAACAGGCCAGGGTGGTGCCGATTAGTGCTAAGACTACGGTGAAAGCCATTACCAGCACCAGCGCCAGCCCGGTCCCGCCGAGCATTTTGTCACCGATTAGCCGTATCATGTCGCCGATGGGGGCTCCGGAAGCGCCGGCCGCCGCATACCCGGTGACCGTGGCCCCACCGGCGGTGGTCGCGGTAAGTTGAGTGCTCACGAAGTAGTTGGCGGCAAAATATTCAAAGAGATAAGCAAACACCCCCTGGATAATCAGCGACAGTAAAATCGCTTTGCGGATATCTTTTTTCGGATTGATGGCTTCGGAGCCGAAGGCCGTTACCGATTCGAACCCGACCAGTAACAGGATGGCAATCGTTGATTGGAATATCACGTTGCTGAAATTATGCGGAAGCAGGATGGACGGCACCGTGGCGGCGTAGGCCAGCCCCGGATGGGCCACCCGGTAAACAATTGCCAGTATCGAGAATAACATTAATGAAACCAGTTGGATGGCATTGATGGCGACGGAAGTAATGGTGGAACCGGTCACGCCCCGGAAGGCGATGTAACCGTTAATAATCGCAAAGGCGGCGGCTACCAGTATTTCTGCCGGCACATTCAGCTTAACGCCGAACAAACCGAAGATATAGACAATCAAAGTAGCTGAAAAGGCGACCATGATGCCCGGGTATATCCAGTAATATAAATGGGAAATCCAGCCGATGCCGAATTTAGCGATGCGCGAATACTGCCGGTGTGATGACTTCTCTTTCTCCAGCAGCGCGGCCTCGGCGAAATAATATGAAGAACCGCTGCCGGCTTTAGGATAAATGTCCGAGAGTTCGGCATAAGAGATAGCCGTCAGAAAAGCCAGCACCAGTGCGGCCACCAGGCCCGTCCACATCTCACCGGCGGTCGAAACAGCGCCATTTACCTGGGCCGCTTGCATCTGAAAAGTAGTCCAGAGAAAAGCCCCCGGGGCAATCAGTGCCATGGCGTTGACGGTCAGGGATGTCAGATTCAGTGTTCTTTTAATCTGAGTGGTCGACTGCGCCCCGGTTGTTTTCACGGTTGTTTCTTTTACTTCCATTTTCTCCTCCTTCTCACAGCTCCAACCGGACCGGTATTGGCTGACTGTGTATTAACCTATATTTTTAGTTTAGTGAGCAGATGTTTCGTACAGGTTATCAACTCATTACGGCCTTGTTAATTCTGTATTACAGTTATGTTTCGTCGGGATACAGGGTTGACAAAACAACTGCTGCGGCTTGACTTTATTTGATAATCCGGCATGGTAGTATTGAGCGACAGAAATAAGGGAGTGCGGTGATGAGATTAAGCGCGCGTAATATATGGAAAGGAAAAGTCATTCAGATTAAGCCCGGGGCGTAATACTGAAGTTATTTTAGAATTGCCAGGCGGGGCTCAAATAGTGCCGATTATTACTAAAGAATCAGCCGATAACCTGGGTCTGGCGTTCGGCAAAACGGCCTATGCCGTGGTCAAGGCCTCTAGCGTCATGATTGATGTGGACTGATTCTGGAATTCAGGTAACGGCAAAAAAATATAAATACATTGTACATCGTTAATCTGCGGGTTATTTCAAAATTGCGTGGAAACCATAGCGGGTAAAATAAAAGAAGCGGCCTGGTCAGAGCCGCTTCTTTTATTTTGTGGTTGAGTCTGGTTGTTTCTTAATAAACCATTGGTGCCGTAGTTGTAGTGGTTGGAGCGGTTTGCGGAGACCCGCCACGATTGCCCCAGCCGTGCATTATTCCGCCGAATCGCTTGCCGGGAAAACCGGGGCCGTTACCAGGTGTTTTGGTGGTCGGCGGCTGCCGGTTCTGCCATGTTTGGCTCTTACTAGTTTGAGCCGCTGTCAGGGCAGCCTGAATCTGTGACTCGGTTATTGTTTTTCCCGTCGCAGCACTGAGCAGATTCGCGACCTGTGTCAGCAAAGCGGTGTTATCGGTGCCCGGACCCATGCCTTTGCCTGGAAATCCTAAAATTGTTTTCCATGCATCAGGATTACTTAATTGCGGCTTAGCTGCTTCCCATGCTTTCATATTGTCCTGGGTTGGCGAGGTCGGTTTCGCGGCTAGCCATGCCTGAATGGCGGTAGATTCTGCCGCCGAAATTGTCCCGTTGGCTACGGCCTGCGCCAGTGCGGTAGTGATACTCTGCTGTTGTGCCTGAACTGCGGCTTGCTGAAAAGCATCCGCCACCTGTTGTTCGGTCACGCCGAGTGTTGTTGCCACCGCGGAATATAATCCGTTGCCAACGGTCCCGTTACACTGTGCCGTGGTTGTTGTTACGGTAGTCGTGGTTGTCGTGCCGGTCGAAGCCATCACAATCGCCCCGCTACCCAACGACAATATCACTATTCCCACCGCTAACGCGATAACGATCTTTAATTTTTTTGACATTTCACTTCACCTCCTCCTCAAATCAACAGGTGCAGGGTACTTTGCCCCTTCTACCTTATTTATTCTCAGTATAACACCCCAAAATGAATACACCATTAATGAAGTATGAAAATTTTGGACGAAGAAACAGATAGTAAGGCTCTAACGGCGCAGATGTTCAAATTTACCAACTCGGAACTGCCAACTTGCAACTGACGGCTGCTAAATGTTTTAGTGTCCGTCAGAGCGTGGGGCCTTTTGTCTACGCAGAATCAGCCAGAAAAGCGCTGCCGCAACAATCAGAAAACCGGCGCCTATTGCCGCAGAGCCCACAATCGCAATGTTCAGGTTTATCGCCGCGAAAATGCCGGCAATCCCGCCGATAAATAATGAAATCATTATCGCTGCACATAATGCCACATAATGGGCAACATGGTGATTGACTCTTTTTTTCAGGTCGCCGGCATCAAAAGTAGAAATTTCATTTCCGGTCACCGCTGCTTCCAGCAGATCGAATTCAGCAGTTAATAACTCTGCTCCGAACCGTTTTTCCGTGGGGTCGGTGCTGATTTCGGCTGCGATGTTTATCGAAAATGAAGCAGCTTCCTGTTTAATACTAAGGTTCAAAATACATGCCCACCGTTTCGGGTCGAAGCTGGTCAGCGTGCCCCACATCGAACCACGTTGGAAATGGAGCTTGCCGTCGGCAGAATCGGGCTGCTGTTTGTAACCGTTACGAGTGAAGAAATCGCTCACGCGCCGGCGCGCCAGAGTTTCCGTAACGGGGGTATTCACGATATGCTTTAATTCCATTGGTTAGTATTATACATCTTTTACAAAAGGGGCGGCCGCCATTATTTTTATTACAGCTTGCAGTCATCGCCGGCATTCGCCTGCTGCCATTGAAATGTGCTGACGATAAAATTATCTGAATAACACACTGCCGGGAGGGTATTCAGTATGCTATACTTTGTAATTATGAATACTGATAGATTAACAAGACACGTAAAAATAGTTTGCACCTTAGGGCCTGCCAGTGACACCCCCGAAATAATCGAGAAAATGATCTCCGCCGGTATGGATGTTGCCCGCTTGAACCTTTCCTACGGCACTTTGGAAGAACACCGCAACACGGTCGCCATGGTTCGCGCCGCCGCCAGGAAAATAGGTCTCCCTACCGCCGTCCTGCTGGACTGCCCGGGACGCAAACGCCGCACCGGCGATACTAAAACTGTTTTCGGCGACCATCTGCAGTTTGCGCAGGATAATCAGCTGGATTATATCGCGCTTTCATTCATTACCTCGACGGAACAGGTGGCAGAAGTTCAGGCGCTGGCCAAAGCCATGAAAATCAACATTCCCATCATCACAAAAATAGAAAAAGGCGAGGCGCTCGCTGTCAGCGATTCCATTATTGCCATCAGCGACGGCGTCATGGTAGCCCGAGGCGACCTGGGCTTACAGATTAATATTGAGAAAGTGCCGCTGGCGCAGAAGAAAATTATCCATGAAGCCAACCACCGAGGCAAACCGGTCATCACCGCCACCGAAATGCTGGAATCAATGGTGAAATCCCCCACACCCACGCGGGCGGAAGCCACCGACGTGGCCAACGCGGTCCTTGACGGCACGGATGCGGTGATGCTCTCCGAAGAAACATCCGTCGGGCAATACCCGCTGGAAGCAATCAAAATGATGGTAAAAATCATCCTCGAGGCAGAAACCGTCCTGCCGCACGATAATGTTTATAACGAACCGCGTGCTGACTTTTTAAGCCAGGTAGATGATGCTGCTGCCCGGGCTGCCTGCGATATTGCCTGCCAGATTAATGCTAAAGCAATTGTCGCTTTGACTGCCGGCGGCACGACGGCTTTACGGGTGGCCAAACACCGTCCCGCCCAACCGATTCTGGCCGTAACTTTGTCTGAAATTACGATGCGGCGGCTAAACCTGGTCTGGGGCACCTATCCGCTGGTCAAAGCTTCCCCCAATAGTCTGGAAGAATGGGAAGGGGTCGCCCGCGCGGTGACCGTGGAGGCCGGTTTAGCTAAAACCGACGATGTCATCGTCGTCACGGCCGGTCTGCCGCTGGGAATCCCAGGCAGCACCAACATGGTCAGGGTGTTAAAAGTATAAAAAAAGAGGGAGTGCTGAAGCACTCCCTCTTTTTATTTCCGGCTTATTTGCAACGAAATCCGTGGGTCTTTATCAATCGCTCAGATATTTTTTCGCCAGTTTGACAAGAAAGTCCGTTTTCAGGTGGAGGCTGGCAATATCAATTTTTTCGTTTTTGCCGTGCACCGAATCGCTTAATGCCTTGTCCACGTTGAGCGTCATCGCGCTGATGCCGTAACTGGGGATACCCATTTCCCGCAGGTACCGGGAATCGGTCGCGCCGGTGCAAATCGTCTGTAAAATCGGCGCGTCGCCGACAAACTCTTTCAGCGTCTCTTCCACCAACCCGTAATATTTGCAATCGGCACTGGAGAATGACGGCATGTGATACTGAATCTGTTCGACCTTAACATCACCAAGGATTTCTTTCAGTTCGTTAATCACGTATTCCCAGCTTTGCCCGGGTAGAATCCGGATGTCCACCTGTGCTTCGCAGCTGTCCGGCACGATATTAGTTTTCACCCCGCCCTGGATTACGTCGGGAGAAATTGTCATCCTGGTGATGGCGGAAAGATAAGGCAGGATGGCTTTATCGCTGAACTTTTCGAGCACTTCGTCCACGTTGTCTTCGGTGATGACATCATTAATCCCGTCAAGCCTGGCAATCGTTTGCAACAACCGCTGCGTTTCCTCGGTCAGCACCGTATGCGGCCGGTACCTGGCTAACCCGTTAATTACCCGGGCCATTTTCACCACCGCATTGTGTTCCAGCATCGGCACCGAGCCGTGGGAACTGACACCCCTGGCGGTCAGTTTCATCCAGGCGGGGCCTTTTTCTCCGATGGATAAACAATGATAGGTCCGACCCTTGACCACCAGAGGCTCATCGCCTTCGTTAATCGCAAAATCTGCCATGATTTTTTCAGGATATTTGGCCGAAAGGATGCCCGCGCCCATCGCGCCTCCGACTTCTTCATCGGCAGTGGCGGCGAAGATTAATTTCCCGTTCAGCTGCACGGTTTGTGCCAGTTGGATGACCGCACTGGCTTCAATTGCGACTAGTCCTTTGCAATCAATAGCGCCTCGGCCGTAGACAAATCCGTTTTTGATTTCTCCGGAAAACGGCGGGAAATCCCAACCGTCGGAAGACGGCACAACGTCAGCATGGGACAGGTAAAGCAGTTTTCTCTCGCCTTCTCCCAGGTTGGCGATGAAACTTGCCCGGCCCGTCTCCGGTTCAATTATTTCGTTCGGGATATCGAAGTTGTCAAACAGCCTTTTCAGGTATTGCGCCACGCCGATTTCCCCGCCGGGCGGATTGACCGATTGGATTCTGACCAGGTCGGAGAGTATATTTTCGACCTCGGGGGGAGTATTTTGTTTTGGTGGTTCATTACTCATGATGTCATCCTTCCGCCAGTTTTTGTCCGGCTTCAAATGCTTTCTGCATCGCTTCCGGCTGTTTAAGAACGGCGCCTTTTTCATCTATTTTTGATAAAAGCAGGTCGCCGGCGTATTCAATTTCCAATACGTGGAACCAGGTTTTGACGATTTCCAGTGTCGGTTCGAACATGTTTTTCATCCCCGTCCCGCCGACGGAAATTAAAAAGCCTTTCCGCTTCTTTTCCCGGCTTAAAGGCGCGGTTTTCAGCACATATTTTCGCGCCCAGAGGCACTGGCAGCGGTCAATCATCGCCTTCACTGCCGCCGGCGGCCCGGAAAATTGCACCGGCGAAGCCAGCACCACCACATCGGCTTTTTCCAGCTCCGCGTAAACCTGCTGCATATCGTCCTGATACCGGCATTTTCCTTCTTTGAGGCAGGCATCGCAGTGCTGGCAGGGAATATATTTGAGCCTGTTCAGGTAAATCGTGTTTACTTCAGCCCCTTTCCCGGCGGCGCCCTTCAGCAGCTCGGCCAGCAGCAGGTCGGTGTTCCCGTCACGGCGCGGACTGCCTGCAATTCCCAGAATTTTCACAAGCCCTGTTCCTCAATCATTTTCAGAATCGCCGTTTCACGATTACGCATCACCGATTTCCGTCTGGGGACGTCGTGGTCGTAACCCAATAAATGCAGGATACCGTGAATCAGCAGGATTTCAACCTCACGTTTTACCGGATGGCGGTGTTCATCCGACTGTTTTATCGCCTGCGGGTAAGAAATGACAATATCACCGAGATGCAGTTTACCATCCGGGACTTTCACAAAGGCCGGCGCGGTCGCCAATTGTTCGTTCATCGGGAAAGACAGGACGTCGGTCGGACGGTCTTCATCCAGATATTTCAAATTCAGTTTGTGGATTTCCTCGTCCCCGGTGATCACCAGCCCCATTTCGGATTTCGCACTGACATTTTCCGCTTTTTGAACCAGCCGGATGATATTTTTCAGCCAGGCGGTTTTAATCTCGTTTTTATATTCTTTTCCGATTTGGATGTTTATTTCCATATGTGCAATGATAACATAGAATCAGAAGCCAGACAACCAACCTTTAGTCTGAAAAGCATAGGTATTTCGTTCTACAGCTGAAATAATGTAAAATGACGTAATCGCGGTTGATGGGTTGAACAGGATGAAAACATTAGTACTTGATGCCATGGGCGTAATTTATCCGGTTGGGGACGATGTCCATAATTTGCTGTGCCCTTTCATCACCGCTAAGCACGGTGCCGGCGATTATGCCACTGTGGAGAAATATTATATTCAGGCGAGCTGCGGAAAAATATCTGCCCGCGATTTGTGGCAAGCGGTGGGAATTGACCCGAAGCTGGAAGATGAATACCTGCAAAGGTTTGAACTGACTCCTGGCCTGCCGGATTTTCTGAAAAAGGCCAAGTCCCGCGGGGTCGAAATCTGGTGTTTATCGAATGATTTGGCGGAATGGTCGCAGAAATTAAGAACCAGATTCGGGTTGGAAAAATACTTCAGGGGATTTATCATCAGCGGCGATGTCGGCCTGCGCAAACCAGACCCGATGATTTTCCGTTTGCTGCTCGAACGGTCGGGCGTACCGGCCAGGCAGTTGTTATTTGTAGACGATAATCCACTAAACATCGTTGCGGCTACGGCACTGGGCATCGATTCGGTGCTATTCTCACCCTCAGGTAATACGAAGCTAAATAAAAAATACCGCCGGGCTGCCGCGTTTGACGATATCCTGCCGTTAATGGACTGAGTTCTTTACAAATTTTGCGGGGCAATAATAGAATCTTGGTCAACAAAAGTGTTACAATAATTACTTGTGGCTATGGAGGGATCGCATAGTGGTCTAGTGCGGCCGCCTGCTAAGCGGTTGCCCTACGAAAGTGGGGTCCCGGGTTCAAATCCCGGTCCCTCCGCCATCTAATCGCAAAGGCTCAAGATTCAATAATCAATAGTCGAGCAAATTTCTCAAACAAATAAAAAACCATCCTCTTATCCCTATTAAAACAACCGCCCTTCCCCATTCTGATTCTGCGCAGGCATGCCAAAAGATGGAAGATAAGTTTTCCGGGAATCTGGTCAAAGATTACATCTACTGGTCAGTCTACATTCATGAAAACCAGGGCTATCTGGGACGCTGCGTTATCTGGTGTAAAAGAGCAAACGCCCTTGACCTGACGGATGTTGTGCCAGCAGAGCAACAGGAATTAATTATAATCTGAAAAGACCTGTACCAGGCAACAAAAAGGTCTTTTCAGGCGGATTGGTTCAATTACGCTTTCCTGGGGAACGGTGTACGCCACCTGCATTGTCATTTTATTCCCCGGTATCAGTCTCCGCGGATTTTTCGCGGTACCGCTTTTGAGGATAAACTTTGGGGACACAACTATAAAACCGATCATACTTTCATTACCTCCCCGGAATTACTTGAGCGGATCAGAAATGAACTGAAGCAAGCTTTGGGCTAAATTCCGCCACCGTCATTCCTCTTCAATTGCCGAACCTGCTAAAATAACGGTAGTCCTGCAGCTTTTTTCAATCACTAAAATATTGGAGTTAATCATTGCCTAATTATTATCTCTGGACTATCGGTTGCCAGATGAACAAAGCAGAATCGGAACGGCTGGCCAGTTTGTTTGCAGAAACCGGTTATCAGCTTGCCGCCGATGTAAAGCAGGCGGATATAATCGTAGTGAATACATGCGTCGTCCGCCAGAACGCCGAAGACCGCGCGGTGCACAAACTCCAGAACTTCAAACCGCTGAAAAAAGCCCGCCCGGAGATAATCATCGCCGTAACCGGCTGCTGGGTCGACTCAAATGTTGACAGGCTCAAAGCCAATTTTCCTTATGTGGATTACTTTTTTAAAGCCGGCGAATGCCCGCCATGGGTGGACCGGGAAAAATGGTCGCAGGCTTTACCCCAAAAACCACCTCCCGCCGCCTACGTGCCGATTATTCAGGGGTGTAATAATTTCTGCGCTTATTGCGTGGTGCCCTACCGCCGCGGCCGGGAAAAAAGCCGCCCCTTATCCGAAATTGTCTGTGAAGTCACAGAACTGGCGCGCCGCGGTACGAAAGAAGTCACTCTTTTAGGACAGAACGTCGATTCTTACGGCCATGATTTACCGGAAAAGCCGGACCTCGCCGACCTGCTTACCGAATTGAACGGCATCGACGGCCTTTGCCGCATCCGTTTCCTGACCAATCACCCCAAAGATATGAGCCGCCGCTTGATTGAAACGGTCGCCCGGCTGGATAAAGTCTGTAAAAATATTACCTTGCCCGCCCAGGCCGGCAGCAACGAAATATTAAAGGCCATGCGCCGCGGATACACCATCGAAGATTATAAAAAACTGGTTAGTGGCATTCGTGATAAAATCCCGGATGTGGGACTGGTCAGCGATATCATTGTCGGTTTCCCCACGGAAACGGAAGCGCAATTTCAGCAAACGGTTGATTTGTTGACCGAACTACGGTTCGATACCGTTCACCTGGCTGCTTATTCGCCCCGCCCCGGTACCATCGCCGCCCGTGAAATGCCCGACGATGTCGCGGAAGATGAGAAAAAAAGACGGTTGAAAACGCTGGAAACCCTGCAGGAAAAAATCCTGACTGAAATCAACTCCAACCTCAAGGGAAAAATCGTTGAAATTCTGGTGGAAGGGAAACAGAAAGGCAAATGGTTCGGCCGCACAGGCACGGACAAGCTTGTCTTTTTTAACGATAATGTAAATTACACGGGAAAACTGGTAAACTTAAAGATAGACAGTACCAGTCCCTGGTCGCTTCAGGGTACAATTGAGAATTAAATAAGGAGACATAATTTGCGTAAGTCAAAAATTCTAGGTGTAGGTATTATTCTGGCGTTACTGGCATTAACGGTATCGCTCAGCAGCTGCGCCACCAGCAGCGGAACCACTACCACCACCAGCAGCTCATCCAGCACTCTGAGTTTCGTCTATCTGCTGATTTTCATCGTGGTAATCTTCGGGTTCATGTATTTCTTCACCATCCGTCCCCAGCGCAAGAAACAGCAGGAAACCATGAAAATGTTGCAGGCACTCCAGAAAGGCGAAAAAATCATCACCAACGCCGGCATCTACGGCACAATCGATACTGTTTATGAAGACAGTTTCCTGATTAAGACTGACGCCGGTTCCACCATGAGAGTGGCGAAATGGGCGGTTGTCGGCAAACAGCCGGAAGAACCCGCGGCGCACAGTTAATCCAAAATAATACATTGAAACCATGAGCCTATCCGGCGAGGAGATTTACCAGGGTGAGTTATTATGACTACATATTGGTAGGCAGTGGTATTGCAGGACTTTACACTGCCTTGCTGGCCAAAGAGCAAGGCAGTGTTCTTATTCTCACCAAAAGCGGTATCGAGGAATGCAATACCCGGCATGCCCAGGGCGGCATTGCGGCGCCTATCGGCCTCAATGATTCTGCCGAATTACATATTAAAGACACACTGGCTGCCGGTAAAGGACTGTGCGATGAAGAAGCCGTCCGGATTCTGGCCACCGAAGCGCCGGACAGGATTGCCGATTTGGTCAGATTCGGCGTCCCCTTCGATACGCTGGAGGGGAAAATCGCGCTGACGATGGAAGCGGCGCATAGCGTCCCCCGCATTCTCCATGCCGGCGGCGACGCCACCGGCGAACACATCGAAGTTACCCTCAGCAAACGGGTTCGTGCGTCAAAAATCAGGGTTTTGGAAAGCTACCTGGCGACAGAAATCCTGTTGGAAAAAGGCAAAGTCAAGGGCGTCAAGGCCATGAACTGCCGCACCGGGGCTTTCGAAGAATTTGAATGTAAATGGCTGATTCTGGCCACCGGCGGGGCCGGCCAGCTTTATAAATTCAACACCAATTCGGAAATTGCGACGGGTGACGGTTTGGCCCTGGCCTACAAAGCCGGCGCGGAAGTCACCGATATGGAGTTCTTCCAGTTCCATCCCACGGCGCTGCGTTTGTCCGGCGTGCCGACCTTTCTAATATCGGAAGCGGTCCGCGGCGAAGGCGGCATCCTGCGCAACATCCACGGTTACCGCTTTATGCCCGACTATACGCCTGAAAAAGAACTCGCCTCGCGGGATGTCGTTGCCCGCAGCATCGTTTATGAAATGGCTAAGACCGGTGCG
Organism: uncultured Chloroflexia bacterium; assembly: GCA_963772985.1. GTDB lineage: Bacteria > Chloroflexota > Dehalococcoidia > Dehalococcoidales > Fen-1064 > Fen-1064. Next base: position 132,912 of record CAVYZP010000030.1, on the reverse strand, counting down.
GATAACGTTTTTATTGATGTTACCCATCTGCCCCATAACCTGGTAACCACCCGTTTCCCGAACATCTACCAGTTCTGCCTGGATTATGGACTGGATATCACCAAAGAAATGGTGCCGGTGGCCCCGGCCGCTCACTATTTTATGGGCGGGGTCAAGGTCAATACCTGGGGCGAAACCAACATTCCCGGCCTTTTTGCCGCCGGGGAGACCGCCTGCACCGGCGTACACGGCGCCAACCGGCTCGCTTCAAACTCGATGCTGGAAGTGTTGGTCTTCAGCAAGCGCATCATGGAAAAAACAAAAGCCGGCCGTACTCCCATGGCCGCCGAAAAGAAAATTACCGCTGACGAATATCACGTTTTACCGGCACGAAAATCCAGGAAAAAGATGCCGGATATCAGTGTCTCCAACCTGAAAAATATGATGTGGGATAAGGTCGGTATCATCCGCAACAAAGAAGGCCTGACGGCCGCCGCCACCACCCTTGCCGCCTGGCAGCGGGGCCTGCCGCTGACCGAAAGGGTATCCTACGAACTGAGCAATATGATTCTGACCGGCAACCTGATGGCGGAAGCCGCCCTCATCCGGGAAGAGAGCCGCGGCGCCCAGTTCCGTACCGATTTCCCTGAGACTTCTGACGCCTGGCTGCACCACATCATTTTCACTAACCAATAAATCCCACGTCTCCCGCCTCCTCTTGCCGCTGAAAATTCCTGTACGCATTAATACCTATTTTATTGGTATTTTTTGCAATTGACTCCATATATTCACAGATGTAGAATTATGGCAGTTTAGATACGGGCTGCTGTTTCTGACGGTTTTCATGTTTGATAAACGTGAAATCAGGCAGAGGAACTACCGTGTAATAAGTTAAGGAGTGTATCGGAGTAATATGGCTGAAAATGTCGAAAAACACATTACCTCCATGATGGAAGAAAAAAGAGTTTTCAAACCCTCCAAAGAACTGAGCCAACAGGCCTATATTAAAAGCATGGCCCAGTACCACAAAATGTATCAGAAATCCATTGATGACCCCGAAGGCTTCTGGGGAGAAATGGCGGAACAACTCGACTGGTTTAAAAAGTGGGATAAAGTGCTGGTGCAGGATTTCTCCGACGCCAAACACGAATGGTTCGTCGGCGGTAAGATTAACGTCTCCTACAACTGCGTTGACCGTCACCTCACCGGCCCGCGCAAGAATAAAGCCGCCTTTATCTGGGAAGGCGATATCGGTGATGTCCGGACCTTAACCTACCAGCAGCTGTATTATGAAGTCAACAAATTCGCTAATGTGCTCAAAAAACTGGGCGTGAAAAAAGGTGACCGCGTCTCCATTTACCTGCCGATGATTGTCGAGTTGCCGATTGCGATGCTGGCCTGCGCCCGGATCGGGGCCGTTCACAGTGTCGTCTTCGGTGCGTTCAGCGGCGATGCCCTGCGGGACCGCATGAACGACTGCGCGTCTACGGTGCTGGTTTGCAGCGATGGTTACTACCGCAGCGGCAAGACGATTAACAGCAAAGACAACGCGGACGAAGCGCTGAAATCATGTCCTTCCATCAAAAAAGTCGTGGTCGTCAAACGCGCCGGTATTCCCATCAAAATGGAAGCCGGGCGTGACGTGTGGTACGAGGACCTGATGAAAGATCCCGACCTGCCCCGGTATTGCAAGCCGGAAGAATGCGACGCGGAAGACCCCTTATTCATCCTTTACACCAGCGGCAGCACCGGCAAACCGAAGGGTGTGCTCCACACACAGGCCGGTTACCTGCTTTACACCGCGTTGACTTTCAAATATGTTATGGATTACAAGGACGAAGACACCTATTTCTGTACCGCCGATATCGGGTGGATTACCGGTCACAGCTACAACTGCTACGGCACCCTGGCCAACGGCGCGACGATGGTGTTGTTTGAGGGCGTTCCTACCTATCCCAATCCGGACCGGTTCTGGGAATTAATCGAAAAATATAAGGTCAGCATTTTCTACACCGCCCCTACCGCACTGCGTTCGTTAATGAAAGACGGCGATGCCTGGCCGAATAAACACGATTTAAGCAGTTTGCGCATCCTGGCCACCGTCGGCGAACCCATCAATCCCGAAGCCTGGATGTGGTATTACAACGTCATCGGCAAAGGCAAATGCCCCATTATCGATACCTACTGGCAGACGGAAACAGGCGGCTTCATGCTGACCCCGCTGCCCGGCGCTACTCCCATCAAACCCGGCTCCGCCACCATGCCTTTCTTCGGTATTGACCCGGCCATCATCCGCGAAGACGGCAGCCCTTGTGATATCAATGAGGGCGGCTACCTGGTCATCAGGAAACCCTGGCCGGGCTTAATGCGCAGTGTTTACGGCGACCCCGCCAGATTCAAGAGTACTTATTTCGCCCGTTTCCCGGGCGTCTACACCACCGGCGACGGCGCCAGAAAAGACGAGGACGGCTATTATTGGCTGATGGGCCGTATTGACGATGTCATCAAGGTTTCCGGCCACCGTATCGGCACGGCGGAAGTGGAAAGCGCTTTCGTGGCCCACCCCAGCGTGGCCGAAGCCGCGGTTGTCGGTATGCCGCACCCCATCAAAGGCGAAGGCATTTATGCCTTTGTGACATTAAAATCCGGCGTGCCGAAGACCGAAGAGCTCAAGAAAGAACTGGTCGCCTGGGTACGCAAACAGATTGGCCCGCTGGCTTCCCCGGATAAAATCCAGTTCGCCGACGGTTTACCCAAGACCAGAAGCGGCAAAATTATGCGCCGCATCCTCACCAAGATTTCCGCCGGCGACGTCGGGAACCTGGGCGATACCAGCACCCTGGCCGACCCGTCCGTCGTGGACACCCTGGTCAAAGAGCGGTTATAGCATCGGTTCACAACCAACAGCTTTTAAATCCCCTCCTTCTGATTCAGGAAGGAGGGGATTTTGTTTTTGCTTAGCTATCAGGCATTAAGAGTCGGATAAGAGTCAACACTGTTGGGGTAATTAGTTTTATGGAAAACTCTGAGGCTGTCCGAAAATAGGCTTTTGAAATGATTTTTATGGATTCCCGCCTGCGCGGGAATGACAAACCGGTGAAAACAGTTTCAAGCTTTGCTTGAAACTGTTTTCTTTTTATTGTCATTGTCGGGCTTGACCCGACAATCCAGAAGATTTCGGGAAAAATTATACAAAGGAATTTATCTTCCTCAATCTTTACCTAAGAATCCTTGTCGCCAGGAAATACATTACTTCAGCATTCTGATATAAGGATTTCGTATTTACCTTCCGCCACTTGTTTTATTACCTGATTTACAGATAAAATGAAACTATACGTTCTTTTGATGCGGTTTCAAATTATTTTATCGGGACTACCTGATTAGCTAAGTTTAACTTATGGAGCGGCTTAACTGTGGGTAAAACAATTTCTGAATTAATACTGAGTGCCAAATCCGGCAGTGATGTGAGCGCCGGCGATATCGTCGTCGCGCAGGTTGACCTGGCTTTTGTGCAGGACACCACCGGGCCGTTGACCGTGCGGCAATTCCGCGCCGCCAAATTTAAAAAACCGGCGGAAACCCTAAAAGCAGCTTTATTCCTGGACCATGCCGCACCCAGTCAGAGCCGGGAAATGTCCAATGACCATATCCTGCTGCGTGAATTCGCAGCGCAAACCGGCGCGATGCTCAGTGAGGTAGGCGACGGCGTCTGCCATCAGATTGTCGCCGAATCGTTGGCTAAACCCGGCGACTTGATTGTCGGGACAGACTCTCATACCGTGACGGCCGGCGGTCTGGGCGCTTTCGCCTGCGGTATGGGTTCTTCGGATGTCGCCATTGCGCTGGGACTGGGCCGCACCTGGTTCCGTGTCCCGGAAACTTTTTTCATTGAATTAAAAGGTAAATTCGCCAAAGGCGTCAATGCCAAAGATTTGATTCTGTATCTCATCGGGAAAATCGGGGCGGACGGCGCCACTTACAAAGCGCTGGAATTCGGCGGGGCCGGGGTGGCCAATATCAGCATGCCGCAGCGTTTGACCGTTTCCAATATGGCGGTGGAAGCCGGCGCCAAAGTCGGGATTTTCCCGGCTGATGAAGTGACCCGGCGCTTCCTTACCGAACAGGGCCGGGCCGACCATTATATGCCCGTCCAGCCGGACGACGGTGCCGTTTACGAAAAGACCATTACCATCAAGCTGGGCGAACTCGAGCCGATGGTCGCCAAACCGCATACCGTAGACAATGTTGTCCCGGTCTCGGCAGTGGCCGGCATCAAAGTGCAGCAGGTATCCATCGGCACATGCACCAACGGCCGCCTGGAAGACCTGAAAATTGCCGCCAAAATCTTGAAAGGCCAGTACCGTAATCTGAAAACAAGGTTAATTATCTCTCCCGCGTCACGGGATATTCTTTTAGCCGCCACCGAAGCCGGATACATCCAGACCTTTCTCGAAGCCGGAGGCATTGTCCTGCCACCGGGCTGCGGTTCATGCCTCGGTTTGCATCAGGGCGTATTGGGCGACGGCGAAAGCTGCTTCTCCACGGCCAACCGTAATTTTAAGGGTCGAATGGGCAGCCCGGAAGCGTTTATCTATCTGGGCAGTCCGGCCACGGCCGCAGCCACCGCCATTAGAGGTGAAATTACCGACCCAAGGGAGTTTCTATAGATGCTGAAAGGTAAAGCTTTTAAATTCGGCGACGATATTTCCACCGACCACATTATTCCGGGTAAATATGCTTATTTGCGTAGCAACCTGCCGGAGCTGGCCAAGCATGTCATGGAAGATGCCGACCCCCTGTTCGCCTCCCGCGTAAAACCGGGCGATTTTATCGTCGGCGGCAACAATTTCGGCCTGGGTTCCAGCCGGGAACATGCCCCGTTGGTCATTAAAATGGCCGGGGTGAAAGCCATTCTGGCTAAATCAGTGGCGCGCATCTTTTTCCGCAACGCGATTAATCTCGGCCTGCCGATTCTGATCTGCAATACCGACGATATCGCCAACGGCGACGAGCTGGAAATCGAGCTGGAAGCCGGTATCATCCGCAATAAGACTAACGGTAAAGTGCTCACCTTCGGTAAAATTCCGGATGTAATGCTGAAAATTCTGGATGAAGGCGGACTGTTGCCTTACATCGAAAAACACGGCGATATCAAAGTCTAAAATATAAAGATAAAGTCGGGGGGAAACAATGGTTTACAATGTGACACTCATTCCCGGTGACGGCGTCGGACCGGAAGTTACCGAAGCCACCAAACGCGTGCTGGAAGCCACCGGAGTCAAATTTAACTGGGAAATGGGTGAAGTGGGCAGTTATGCCATGGAAAAATACGGCACGCCCCTGCCGGCTTACGTCATTGAATCGGTGAAAAAAAATAAAGTCGCGCTGAAAGGCCCGGTGACCACTCCGGTCGGGTCCGGGTTCCGCAGCGTTAATGTCGCCCTACGCAAAGAACTGGAGCTTTTCGTTTGTCTCCGGCCCTGCAAGACCTATCCCGGCGTGCCATCGCTTTATAAAAATATTGACCTGGTTATGGTCCGCGAAAACCTGGAAGACCTTTACGCCGGCATCGAATTTGAAAAAGGTACCCCGGAAGCCGCCAACCTGATTAAATTTATCGCCGACGCCAAAAAAGGAGCCATCCGGCCGGATTCCGGCATCAGCATCAAACCGATTTCCGAATTCCGCAGCAAACGCATCGTGAAATTTGCCTTTGACTATGCCCGCCGGTATCACCGTAAAAAAGTTACGGCCGTGCATAAAGCCAATATTATGAAATTCTCCGACGGCTTATTCCTGGCCTGCGCGCGTGAAATCGCCAAAGACTATCCGGATATCGAGTTTGAAGACAGAATCGTTGACAATATGAGTATGCAGCTGGTGCAGAAACCGGAGGCATACGACGTTTTAGTCGCGCCAAATCTATACGGCGATATTCTCTCCGACCTCTGTGCCGGACTGGTGGGCGGCTTAGGCGTCGCTCCCGGCGCCAACCTCAGCTCCGATTTGGCGCTCTTTGAAGCGACTCACGGAAGCGCCCCCAAATACAACGGGATGAACAAAGTCAACCCCATGGCGATGATGCTTTCCGGCATGCTGATGCTCCGCCACCTCGGGGAGAAAGAAGCCGGCGACAGAGTGGAAAAAGCCGTCGCCGCCGTTATTGCCGAAGGCAAAGATGTTACTTACGACTTCAAACCGGGCAATCCCGGCAAAGCGGTCGGCACGTCGCAGGTCGCCGATGCGGTCATCCGGAAACTGCAGCGGGGATAACCACCGTTTCTCCTGTTTCCTTTGAATAATTCTTATTTCTACGGAATGTAATATTTCCGTAACAATAGATTGTTATTATTTGAATTAGGCAAGTTCGGGTTCGTTCGGAGGTGCGTATGGGTAAAATTTATTTAGTGGATGTCACCAATCGGGACGGGGTGCAGACCGCCAAACTCGGTCTATCCAAGCTGGAAAAAACGATGCTCAACATCTACCTCAACGAAATCGGTATTTTCCAGTCCGAGTTCGGTTTTACCACCACGCACCATGAAACCCATTACATCCGGGCCAACCTGAAACTGGCGGAAATGGGCGTTTTGAAACCGATTCGCCTCTCCGGATGGATTCGGGCGATGAAAGAAGATGTGGAACTAACTTATAAACTTGTACCCGAAATCGAATATCTCGCGCTTTCCACCTCCACTTCGGCCCAGATGATTAACGGCAAATACCTGGGTAAAAAGACCCCCAAAGATGTCATCAAAATGATGACGGATGCGGTGGACGCGGCCATTTCCCACGGCGCCAAGGCCATCAGCGTCAATGCCGAAGACGCTTCCCGCACCGATATCGATTATCTGGTGGAATTCGGCAAGGCCGCTAAAGAACACGGCGTTGACCGTTTGCGGTATTGCGACACCCTCGGTTACGATAATCCTTTCACGATTTATGAAACCGCCAAAACCCTGGCCGAAAAGGTCTGCATGCCCATCGAGCTGCATTGCCACGGCGATTTAGGCATGGCGGTCGCCAACTCGATTGCCGGCGCAAAGGGGGCGATTGACGGCGGGCAGGATTGTTACATCAATACCACAGTTAACGGCATCGGCGAAAGGGCCGGTAACGCCGACCTGGTGGCCATCCTGCTGGCCATTTTAAAATCCAAGGACTTTTCTAAAAATTACCACATGGGCCATAAAATCAATTTATCCCGGGCCTGGATGACCGCCCAATTTGCTTCATATGCTTTCCGCGTGCCGATTCCCATCAATCAACCGGGTGTCGGCGCCAATGCTTTTGCCCATGCTTCGGGGATTCATGCCGACGGCGTGCTAAAAGATGCGGCGAATTACGAATTGTACAGCTATGAAGAGCTGGGCCGCGGCGAACCGGAACTGGTGGAAACGGGCCGTGAAATCATCACCGGCCAGTACAGCGGCATTTCCGGCTTCAGCCATGTCATGAACAAAATTTCTCACGACAAAGCCATTACTTTCAACGATGCGGAAGAAGCCGCCAGGGTCCTGGAACTGGTAAGATATGCCAATGTCGCGGCGCAGAAACCGCTGACTAAGGATGAACTGCTTTTCATCGCCCGGTATCCGGAAATCGCCAGAGAATTACTGACGATGACGCCGCTGAATGGTGCAGGCCAGTAATAATTATCGGTTGATTTGAGCAAGAGGGCGTGAATCTGCACGCCCTCTTTTTTTAAACAAGGCTTGAGGCGGTTTGCACCACTGTAACCTTTCCACGGAAAGCAAATCCCTTCTCCTTGAGCCCGCAGGCGAAATACTTTTAACCTTCAGTCAAAATGTACAGGGAAAAGATTATGATGAGGGAGTTTTCTACAATACAAATATATTAAACACAAAATGAACGATGGGATCTGATTACCGGACAAAATAAACGTAGAGGAATGTGGCTCTTTTTTACCCAATTATTTTCACCTGAACTTATGCCTCCAACTACTAACTCCCCACCGTTATCAGGCACATTTTCTTCAGTTTTCAGTTGTGGCATCTAAGCCTTTTCAATATTAAAATCCTGTTAAAAATACCTTAAATATTTGAGGTTTTCTTTAATTGGGGTTATAATTTCTAGAGTGTCAAAAAATAGTCAGGAGTCAATGGTTGGCTTAAACTTATTCGTTCCATTCCCCTTTCGACGTTCCGGTAGTGGAAACAGCCGGGAAAACATCCCCGGTCAATATAGCGGATTCAGCCGATTTATGAGCAAGATTACCAGCTAAAAAATACCAGTTTTCCGTGATGCTTAAAAAACCGTCAGGACAACCCCGGCGTAGCGCAGAAACCCTTGTCAACCACCAGCGCCGCTTCATCGCGCAGTATCCGGAAATTATCAAAGACAACTATTAATTATCGATAAGGAGTTACCATGAAAAAATATGTGTATACCTTTGGCGGCGGCACCGCAGAAGGTAAAGCCAGCGACAAAAATCTGTTGGGCGGCAAGGGCGCCAACCTCGCGGAAATGTGCGCGTTAGGTATTCCGGTGCCCGCCGGTTTCACCATCAGCACCGAGTGCTGCACGGATTATTATGCTAACGGCTGCAAACTCCCCGCGGAGTTGACCGACCAGGTTCTCGCCGGAATGAAAAAAATCGAAGCTATCATGGAAAAGAAATACGGCGATGCCCTTAATCCCCTGCTGGTTTCCTGCCGTTCCGGCGCCCGTTCATCCATGCCCGGAATGATGGATACCGTCCTTAATGTCGGACTTTCCCCCGCCACCATCCCCGGCATGATTGCCAAAACTAAAAATCCGCGTTTTGTCTGGGATTCCTACCGGCGCTTAATCATGATGTATGCCGACGTCGTGATGGAGAAAGCGGAAGGTCTTGAGCCGGCGTTAGGCAAAGGCATCCGCAAAATCCTCGATGAAAAACTTGACGAAGTCAAGCATTCCAAAGGCTACAAATCTGATACCGACCTGACCGCCGCTGACCTGGAAGCGCTCGCCGGGGAATTTAAGGCGTTAATTAAAAAACACCTCAATAAACCTTTTCCGGACGACCCGATGGCGCAGCTCTGGGGCGGCATCGCTGCCGTCTTCAAGAGCTGGAACGGCAAGAAGGCCATCTCCTACCGCCGGATTGAAAAAATCCCGGATGATTGGGGCACAGCCGTCAACGTCCAGGCCATGGTCTTCGGTAACATGGGTGATACCTCTGCGACCGGTGTCGCTTTTACCCGTAACCCCGCTACCGGCGATAATAAGTTCTACGGCGAATGGTTGCTCAATGCACAGGGTGAGGACGTCGTGGCGGGTATCCGTACCCCGAGCCCAATCAACGACGATACCAAGAACGAACAGAACAAACATCTCCAGAGTATGCAGTCCCTGATGCCGTCAACCTACAAGGAACTGGACGCCATTCGCGCCACGCTTGAGAAAAACTACCACGACATGCTGGATATTGAATTCACCATCCAGGAAAAGAAACTCTGGATGCTCCAGTGCCGCGTGGGCAAGAGAACCGGTACTGCTGCCCTGAATATGGCAATTGATATGCTCGATGAAAAACTGATTGATGAGAAGACCGCCATTATGCGGGTTGAGCCCAAGCAGCTCGACGAACTCCTCCATCCGATTATTGATCCGGAAACGGAAAAAACCGCCAAGCTCATCGTCAAAGGGCTACCGGCCGGGCCCGGCGCCGCCTCCGGCGCGATTGTCTTCACCGCGGAAGATGCTGTCGCCGCCGCACGCGCCGGTAAGAAAAATATCCTGCTGCGCGAAGAAACTAACCCCGAAGACGTTGAAGGGATGAGGGCCGCCTCCGGCATCCTCACCGCCCGCGGCGGTATGACCTCCCATGCGGCGCTCGTTGCCCGCGGCTGGGGCAAATGCTGCATTGTGGGGGCAGGCGCCCTGCGTGTGGATGTGAAAACCCGGCAGGCCATGGTTGCCGGTACCGATATCGTACTGAAAGAAGGGGATGTCATTACCCTGAACGGGACCAGCGGATATGCCTATCAGGGCTCACTGCCGATGATGGATGCCAGCGAAAATCCGCGCTTCAAACGGTTTATGACCATGGCGGATAAGTTCCGTACCATGGGCGTGCGTACCAATTCGGATACCCCCGAGGATGCTCAGGTTGCCCGCAATTTCGGCGCCGAGGGTATCGGCCTTTTCCGCACCGAGCACATGTTCTACGGGGCCGGCTCCGATAAACCCCTCTTCTTCTTGCGCAAGATGATTCTCAGCAACACCGTAGCGGAACGCAAAGTCGCTCTCGCCGAGCTTTATCCCTTTGTTAAAGCCTCCATTAAAAAGACTTTGGAAGTCATGGATGGGCTGCCGGTAACCATCCGTCTGCTGGACCCGCCGCTGCATGAATTTGTGCCGCAAGGGGCGGAAAAACAGGCCGAGTTGGGCAAGGCACTGGGGCTTGCCCCCGAACAAATCCGCGAGCGCGGTGAAGAATTGCACGAGTCTAACCCGATGATGGGTCACCGTGGTGTCCGTCTCGGTATCAGCTATCCGGAAGTGACCGAAATGCAAGTCCGTGCCATCTTCGAATGTGCGGCGGAATTGAACAAAGCCGGTCACAAGTGCATTCCTGAAATCATGGTGCCGGTAACCTGCGACGTTGCCGAGCTTGATGTTACCAAGAAAATTGTTGATGCCGTCGATGCCGATGTCAGGAAGCGCTACGGATTGACCACACTGGAGTACAAGTACGGCACAATGATCGAAATTCCGCGCGCCGCTCTCCTGGCCGACCGCATGGCTAAAACCGCCGAATTTTTCTCCTTCGGTACCAACGATTTGACCCAGATGACCTTCGGCTTCAGCCGCGACGATATCGGCTCGTTCATGAACGACTATCTGGAACAGAAAATCCTGGCCGCCGATCCCTTCCAGACCATTGACCAGGACGGTGTCGGGCAGCTGATTAAAATGGCCGTCGAGAAAGGCCGAGGCATCAAACCGCACCTTAAAGTCGGCATCTGCGGCGAGCAGGGCGGCGACCCCGCCTCCGTCGAATTCTGTTTCAAGAATAACCTGACCTATGTCAGCTGTTCGCCTTTCCGGGTACCGATTGCGCGGCTGGCCGCAGCACAGGCTGCAATAAAAGCAAAAAGCTAGATTTAAAAAGCAACAAAGAGGGATGTTTGATTTGCTCTAATCTCCCTCTTTCTGTTATTGTTAAAATATAGAGATTAAGCTCCCATTACAGGAGGAATCATGAAAGAAAAAGTTCAGGCTGCCCTGGATAAAGTCCGGCCGTCCTTACAGGCCGACGGCGGCGATATCGAACTGGTAGATGTCAAGAACGGCATTGTCAGCGTCCGGCTGCAGGGCCATTGCGCCGGCTGACCGATGTCACAGATGACGCTCAGGATGGGCGTCGAGAGGTTCTTAAAAGAACAGGTCCCGGAAGTCAAACAGGTCGTTGCGGTTTAGTTCCCGCGCCAAAGCAGAATAATTAAAAAAGGCAACTCTATCCAAAAAGATGGGGTTGCCTTTTTGTTTATCTTTTTTATGGAGAATTTTTATTGATATATATTTGTAACGCCTTTGCGCACAAAATTAACAGGTAGAGCATAAATACGACTAAAGCAATAACCGGTAAAATTAAGATTAAAGCCAGGAAACTCATTAATCTTCCTCCGTCAGATGAAAATAATAAAGTATTATTACTATAACATCATGCTTGATATCTCTTCAACTGTTTCTTTTATGATTTATTTTTGATAACAGCCTGTTATACATTTTCTTCGAAAATCGGTGCCCGATTCGCGGTAAGGTATAATTAGTTTGAGGGGATGCGTTCAGCATGTTGAAATCAGCAACCAGACAGCGAGCCGCTATCAGCGTGCGCGGCGTGGTGCAGGGCGTCGGCTTCCGGCCGTTTGTCTACCGGCTGGCCGCGGCGCATCACCTGTCCGGCTGGGTGCGCAACACCTCCGGTAAAGTGGAAATCGAGGTTGAAGGCGGTAAAATAGCCATCCGGGATTTTCTGGAGGAACTGCCAAAACAAACCCCCCCGATGTCCCGCATCGAAGATATCCAAATAAAATACTTATTCCTGCAGGGCTACGCCGATTTCCGCATTCAGGAAAGCCTCGCTCAAGCCAATCAGTATCAACTGGTTTCCCCGGACATTGCCACCTGTGCCGAGTGCCGTGAAGAGATTTTCGACCCTGTGAACCGCCGGTACCACTATCCTTTCACCAACTGCACCAACTGCGGTCCCCGTTTCACGATTATCGAGGATATTCCTTACGACCGACCCAATACGACGATGCGGGATTTTAAAATGTGCCCCCGCTGTCAGCAAGAATACGATGATCCGCTGAACCGGCGTTTCCATGCCCAGCCCAATGCCTGTCCCGAATGCGGTCCCCAACTGGAACTAACGGATAAAAACGGCAAACCGGAAAAATGCGCTGATGTTATCCGGAAAGCCGCCGGACTTTTGCAGGACGGTAACATTCTGGCCGTCCGCGGTCTTGGCGGATTTCAACTCGCCTGCGACGCTACCAATTCCGCAGCCGTGAATCTGTTACGGGCCAGAAAAAATCGCCCCGCCAAACCTTTCGCGGTGATGGCCGCCACTATCGAAGATATTATGCTGCACTGCCGTGTTTCGGCCGCCGAAGGTGAATTGCTTTCCTCGCCGCAGGCGCCGATTGTTCTGCTGCGCTGGAATACTAAATTATCCGACATTGCTTCCAACGTGGCTCCGGAATTGAAATACCTGGGCATGATGCTGCCTTACACTCCCCTCCACCACCTGCTTTTACGTGAAACCGGACTGCCCCTGGTGATGACCAGCGCCAACCTCAGCGAAGAACCCATCGCCAAAGACAACGACGAGGCCTTTCTCCGTCTGCGTGATATCGCCGATTATTTCCTGGTGCACAATCGCGGTATTTATGCCCGCTACGATGACAGCGTTTTTATGGTGGCCGAAAATAAACCTGTCGCTTTGCGGCGCGCCCGCGGCTATGCCCCTTATCCAATTCACTTGCCATATCAATCGAAACAAATCCTGGCCTGCGGCGCGGAATTGAAAAACACCTTCTGCCTGACCCGTGACGACCACGCCTTCGTCAGCCAGCATATCGGCGATATGGAAAACGAGGAAACACTGGAGCATTTTGAACATACCGTTAAACTTTATCAAAAACTTTTCCGCATCAAGCCGGAAGTTATTGCCTGCGACTTGCATCCGGAATACCTGCCGAGTAAATATGCCGCCCGCCTCGCCTCCGAACAGAGATTGCCGCTGGTGCAGGTGCAGCATCACCACGCCCATATCGTCAGCTGCATGGCCGAGAATGGGGTGGAAACTCCGACCATCGGTGTGGCCTTTGACGGCGTCGGTTACGGCACCGACGGCGCCATCTGGGGCGGCGAATTTTTAGCCGTGGATTGGCAGCGGTTTCCGCCGGGCGGGACATTTTGAATACGTGCCGATGCCGGGCGGCGCGGCTGCCATTAATAAACCGTACCGCATGGCTTTGGGTTATCTCTATTCGCTTCTGGGCACGGATTTCTCATTGGACGGATTGCCGTTAGGTAAATTAAACCCTGCGGAGACTGCTATAATAAAGCAGCAGATTCAGAAAGGGATTAATTGTCCCCTGACATCGAGCGCCGGACGGTTGTTCGATGCGGTGGCGGCGCTGGTCGGTTTGAGCCGCGAAGTCAGCTACGAAGCCGAGGCCGCCGTCGCGCTGGAAATGCAGGCCCCCGACCGATTCACCAAAACAGGAATCAAGACCTATCCTTACTCGTTCGAGGAACAAAACGGGGTGACGGTTATGAAACTGGGAGAATTATTGTCGGCGGTGGTGGACGACGTGAGAAACAAGGTTGCCGTTTCGGCAATCTCCCTGAAATTGCACCAAACCGTCGCCCAAATCACCGTCACGACGTGCCGCAAAATCTCGCAGCAAAGCGGCATCAAACAGGTTGCCCTGAGTGGCGGTGTTTTTCAGAACCGTTTGCTGTTAAAATTAATTGCGGACGGATTGCAACAGTCCGGCTTTCAGGTCTTCACCCATCACCTCGTGCCCTGCAACGACGGGGGATTATCGCTGGGGCAGGCAGTGGTTGCCAACTTTGCTGAAAAGGATCAATAAAATGTGTCTGGCAGTGCCGGTAAAAATCACGAAAATCGCAGGGAAAGAAGCTGATGTCGAAGTCGGGGGGATTTCGCAGCACATCAGCCTCTGGCTGACGCCTGAGGCAAGGGTCGGTGATTATGTCCTGCTGCACACCGGTTATGCCATCAGCGTCCTCGACCAGACCGAAGCCGCCGAGACGTTAAAACTTTTCGAAGATATTGCCAGGGCAGATAAGTGAAGACTCTTTGCTAAAACGACTAAAGGATTCCACTCTCTCCGTCTCTCCCTGAGAGGGAGAGAGGTTGCTATTAATAATCCTGTTTGGGGTATGTAATTGAAATACATCACCGAATTCCGTAACAGTGAACTGGCGCAGGGCCTGATATCCGACATCCGCGGCAAATCAAAACACAAAGTGCGTTTGATGGAATTCTGCGGCGGACATACCGTCGCTATTTTTAAGTACGGCATCCGTCAGGCGCTCCCCGCAAATATCGAACTGGTGTCCGGACCGGGATGCCCTGTCTGTGTCACCGCCACATCCGATATCGATAAAGCCATCGCGCTGGCGATGGTTCCCGGCGTCATTATCGCCTCTTTTGGCGACATGCTCCGCGTGCCGGGTAGTCGTGCCAGTCTCCAGCAGGCGCGCGCCGCCGGCGCCGACGTCCGCATTGTTTATTCCGCGCTGGACGCCTTAAAAATCGCGCAGGAAAATCCGTCCAAAACAGTAGTCTTCATCGGGGTCGGGTTTGAAACGACGGCGCCCACCATTGCCGCTTCGGTGCTGCAGGCCCAAGAGCAGGGAATTAAAAATTACCGCGTTTTGTCCCTGCACAAACTGTGCCCGCCGGTCATCAAAACCATCCTGGATGCCGGGGAAGTAAAATTGAACGGTCTGATTTGTCCCGGGCATGTTTCTGCCGTTACCGGGTCGAATGCCTGGGAATTTGTCGCCCGGGATTACGGCATTCCCTGCGTGGTCGCCGGTTTTGAACCCACTGATATTTTGCAATGTGTGGATATGCTGGTTACCCAGGTCGAAAACCATGCATCGAAAGTGGAGATTGCCTACAAACGCGGTGTCACGCCGGAGGGCAATCTGCAGGCGCAAAAAATCATGGCGCAGGTCTTCGAACCGTGCCCGGCGAACTGGCGGGGCATGGGTTTAGTGCCGGACAGCGGCCTGAAATTACGGCAAAAGTTCGCGGATTTTGATGCGTCGGTTGCCTTTGACATCAAACCGGAACCGGCGATTGAACCCAAGGGCTGCATCTGCGGGGAAATCCTTCGCGGCGTGAAAACCCCGGCGGATTGCCGTCTATTCCGCAAAGTCTGCTCCCCGGAAAACCCGGTCGGGCCATGCATGGTCTCGTCGGAAGGCAGTTGTTCCGCTTATTACCTCTACGGCGAGGATTGAAATAATCATCCTTTCAGGTCAGTCTCTTCTCCCTTGAGAAGAGACGATTATGATGAGGGTGAAATTCCCGGAATCGTACTTGAACAACATAATATCCACATGCATAGAGGCTGGATTCCTGCCTGCGCAGGAATGACAATATGGGATATCATTGAACCCTAAGAAGACCTTTCATCCGCCTGAGGTGGATTCGAGGCGTGATAAGATGATTTCCTCCCTCTTCCTATAGGCAGCGAACATCGTCAATAATTCTCTCTAAATTTTGGAATTTGTATTTTGATATTGTTTAGTGTTTCGATATTCGTATTTAGCCTTTGTTTGCAGTAGGTCCTTTTGCTCGCTAGTCCCGAGCCTGCGAGGGACGACGAGGGAGGTCTAAAGGACAGAGGGCTTTTTCAAAATAATGGTATTATATAACCGGAAGTTAATACTGCTTCGGAGATAAGAGTGGAAGATAAAATCCTGTTAGCCCACGGCAGCGGCGGCAAGCTGGCGCACGACCTGATTGTGAAGAACTTCGTCAGCGCGCTGGACAACCCCTTGCTTTCGCAGATGGACGACGCCGCGGTTTTCGATGTTAAACACCGGCTGGCTTTCACCACCGACAGCTATGTGGTCAACCCGATTTTCTTTCCCGGCGGCAACATCGGCAAACTGGCCGTCTGCGGCACGGTGAACGACCTGGCGACCTCCGGCGCACAGCCGCTTTACCTTTCCCTGGCATTCATCATCGAAGAAGGCCTGCCGCTTTCAAGATTTGAAGCGGGTGGTTGAGTCCATTAAAGCCACGGCTGATGAAGCCGGGGTGAAAATCGTCACCGGGGACACCAAAGTGGTCAACCGCGGCTCGGCGGATAAGCTTTTTATTAATACCTCCGGCATCGGCATTATCCCGGAACGACGGAATATCTCCGGCAGCAATGCCAGACCCGGCGATAAAGTCATTTTAAGCGGCACCATCGGTGACCACGGCATCGCAGTGCTCAGTAAACGGGAAGGCCTCAGCTTTGCCACCAATCTGGAAAGCGATTGCGCGCCGCTGGCCGGCCTGGTGGCGGACATGCTCAAAGTCAGCCGCAACATCCACAGTCTGCGCGACCCCACCCGCGGGGGCCTGGCCACTACGCTGAACGAACTGGCAGAACAGTCCAAAGTCGGCATCCGGATTGAAGAAACAAAAATCCCGGTGAAAGATGCAGTACTGGGCGCCTGCGAAATGCTAGGCTTCGATCCACTATATGTCGCCAACGAAGGCAAAATGGTGGCAATCGTGGCAGCAGAATACGCGACAAAAATCCTCAAGGCAATGAAAAAACACCGCTACGGCCAGGACGCGGCGATTATCGGGGAAGTTGTGGCCGACCATCCCGGCCGCGTAGTGATGAAAACATTGCTCGGTTCTTCACGCATCGTGGATATGCTGGTGGGCGACCTGTTACCGAGGATTTGCTGAATGCACGAACTATCAATTACCCAGAGCATGCTGGAGATTGTGCTGCAGCAGGCGGAAAAAGCCAAGGCTAAAAAAGTCACGAAAATCAATCTGATTATCGGGGAAATGACCGGCGTCGTCAGCGACAGCGTGCAGTTTTACCTGGATATCCTGACCAAAGACACCATCGCCGCCGGCGCGCAGGTCTCTTTCACACTGGTGCCCGCACAGGGCAAGTGCCATCAGTGCGGCCGGATTTTTACCTTGCCGGAATTTGACTGGACATGCCCGGATTGTCAGGGTAAGATAATTGATGTTATCTACGGAAAGGAACTGTTTGTAGAGAGTATCGAGGTGGAATAATCATGGAAATCAAGGTTTTAAAAAATATCCTGGGGGCGAACGACCAGATTGCGGCGAAAAACCGTGAACTGATGGAGAAACATGAGGTTTTTGCGGTCAACGTCATGGCTTCTCCTGGTGCCGGCAAGACCAGCGTGCTGCTGCAGACCATCCGGGCGCTGAAGGGCAAGACCCGAATCGGCGTCATCGAAGGCGACATTGCCTCCAGTATCGACGCGGAAACCGTGGCGAAAGAAGGCATCCCGGTAGTGCAAATCAATACCGGCGGCGAATGCCACCTGGAATCGTTCCAAATCCAGAATGCCCTGAATAACCTGCCCCTGCCGGATATCGACCTGCTGCTCATCGAGAACGTCGGGAACCTGGTATGTCCCGCCGAATTCAGCATCGGGGAAGACCTGAAAGTCCTGATTGCCAGCATCCCGGAAGGTGACGATAAACCGTACAAATACCCGCTGATGTTCAATACCGTGGACGCGATTGTTCTGAACAAAATTGATTTATTGCCTTATGTCAAGTTTAATGTCGAGGGTTTTACTAAAACAGTGAAGAACATCAACCCCAAAGTAGAACTGTTCAAAGTCTCCTGCACCACCGGCGAAGGCATTCAACCCTGGGCGAAATGGCTCCTCGCCCGGATGAAGAGTAAATGAGGCTGAAAAAATATTTCGTTATACATTTGTAATAGACAGTCCCGGATAAAGGGGCTATACTTACAGTAGAAGTCAAAGATGATTATGTTGACCAGTCAACACGACCGTCATTAGGAGACGAGTGTGAAAATATTATTAATATCCCCTGAATATCCCGATACCTTCTGGAGCTTTAAGCATGCGCTGAAGATGATCAATAAAAAAGCGGCTTTACCGCCACTCGGGTTGGCTACCGTGGCCGCGATGGTGCCTGCGGAATGGGAAAAGAAACTGGTAGACATGAGCGTAGAAAAGCTCAAAGAAAAAGATATTTTGTGGGCGGACTATATTTTTATCAGCGCCATGATTGTGCACCGTGAGTCGATGCACGCAACAATTGAACTGTGTCATGCACTGGGGAAGAAAGTGGTGGCCGGCGGTCCGCTGGTCAGTTCGGAACCGGAAGAATTTGACTCTGTCGATTATCTGGTGCTGAATGAAGGTGAAATCACGATTCCTCAATTCCTGGCAGACCTGGCAAAAGGCACACCCAAGCACATCTACTCGTCACCGGAACGCCCCTCCATCACCGACACGCCGGTGCCGGAATGGTCGCTGATTAAGATGAATAAATATTCCTCGATGAGTATCCAGTATTCACGCGGCTGTCCCTTCGATTGTGAGTTTTGCAACATCGTTACCATGAACGGGCATCGGCCCCGGACCAAAACCAAAGACCAGATTATCAGAGAACTGGACGCACTCTATAACCACGGCTGGCGGGGCAGCGTCTTCATCGTGGACGATAATTTTATCGCGAATAAAAAGAAACTGAAAGAAGAAATCCTGCCGGCGATTATCGATTGGCGTAAAACCAAAAGAGGGGCGCCGTCACTTTTTACCGAAGCATCCATTAATATGGCTGACGACGATGAATTGATGACCATGATGGTAAAAGCCGGTTTTGACCGCGTCTTCATCGGCATTGAAACACCCAACGAAGAGAGCCTGGTAGAATGTAATAAATCGCAGAATGAAAACCGCGACCTGATTGCCTCAGTCAAAAGAATTCAAAACTTCGGGATGGAAGTCCAGGGCGGATTCATCGTGGGTTTCGATAACGACCCGGCTTCTATTTTCAAAAAACAGATCGATTTCATTCAAAAGAGCGGGATTGTGACCGCCATGGTCGGCCTGCTGAATGCCCCGCGCGGCACCCGGCTTTACGAACGGCTGAAGAAAGAAGACCGTATCGTCGAAGGTTTTACCGGGGATAACACCGATTGCAGTATGAACTTTATTCCGAAGATGAAGAAAGAAACACTCATCGACGGATACCAGCATATTTTACACACAATTTACGCCCCCAAGGCTTATTATGAAAGAATTACCACTTTCCTCAAGGAATTTCACCCGCATTACGAAGTCAGTATCGACAAATTGAAATGGTCGCATATCGCCGGCCTTTTTAGTTCGATGTGGATTCTGGGCGTGGTGGATAAAGGCCGGGCCCAATTCTGGAAATTCATCCTGACCGTGCTGGTGAGAAGGCCGAAATTCTTCCCGCTGTCTTTATTCCTGGCGGCCTACGGGTATCATTTCCGCAAAGTTGCTGACAAGATTGGACGTGGCTATTGTGCCGCCCCGATGGCAGTGCCGGTAGAAGCCGATATCCACTAAAAATTTTAATAGCGCAATCCATCTTTTATACGGTATAATATCAGAGAAAATGTGTTCCGGATAAATACATCGTCCTTTAACCATTAACGCCGGAAAGCTGTCGAAGCCATTATCATTGAGTAGAAATTAGCGAGCGTAACAATGCCAAATTTTTCTCTGATGCCCAAGGAAGGCAAATTTTTCAAGTTGTTTGAAGAAAGCGCCCAGAATGCCGTTGATGTCGCGCAAAAACTGCAGGAACTCCTCGAAAAATGGGACAGCATCGAAGACAGGGTCGCGTTTATCGCCGACCTGGAACATAAGGGCGATAATATCACCCATCAGATTGCGACAGAACTGCACCGCACTTTTGTGACGCCGTTCGACCGCGAAGATATCACCCTCTTAGCCCAATCATTGGATGACGTTACCGATTTCATCCATTCGGCGGCGGATTTCATGTTCCTGTACAAAGTGGAGCAGCCGACGCAGCGGGCCAGAGAACTTGCTCAGGTTATCGGGGAAACCACCCGGGAAATGCAAAAAGCGGTGGCGCAGTTGACCAAACATATCGACCAGCAGCAAATGCTTAAGCACTGTGTTGAAATTAACCGTATGGAAAACGTGGCGGATAGAATCTACCGTGCGGCATTGGTAGAGCTGTTCGCCAATAATTCCGACGTTAAAACGATCATTAAATGGCGCGAAATTTACGAACACATGGAAACCGTGACCGACCGGTGCGAAGATGTCGCGAATGTGCTGGAAGGAGTGGCTCTTAAATATTCTTAATCGCAGCTAAATCTTAATGATTATTGTTGTGAGCATTTTGAGAGAAATGAGTTTACCTCTGACCGCGGTGTTCAAGTTAAAAGCAACTATTTCTGATCTTCCAGAGAAATTAACGTTTACTTTAAAAATGTCCTGTTCGCAGGACATTTTCATTATCGGGCAAAGTAAATTCCTGCAGCCGTATTTACGAGTTATTCCCGCTGCCACGCCGGAATATACGGTAAGTCCGGAGGTCTGCTAGTGTCCGGCACGATGATTTTTATTATCGTCATCATCGCCATCGCTTTGATTTTCGATTTTACCAACGGCATGCACGACGCCGCCAATTCGGTGGCAACCATTGTCTCGACCCGGGTCCTCTCTCCCAAGCAGGCGGTTGTCTGGGCAGCCTTTTTTAATTTTGCCGCCTTTTTTATTTTCGGCACGACGGTAGCCAAAACCATCGGCAACGGGATGATAAAAATTGATACGGTAACGCCCACGGTGATTTGCGCAGCGCTGCTGGGCGCAATCAGCTGGAATCTCATCACCTGGTATCTGGGTTTACCCAGCAGTTCCTCGCATGCATTGATCGGCGGTTATGCCGGCGCCGCCATCGCCCATGCCGGTTTCGGGGTGATTATTACCAGGGGCTGGTATGAAACACTGATATTTATCGTGCTGGCGCCGGCAATCGGACTGGTGCTGGGTTATTTCTTAAAAGTAGCCACCTCCTGGACAATCCGCAAGCAAAGCATGGCCTCGGTGAATAAATGGTCGCGCGTGTTACAGCTTTTTTCAGCGGCGGCTTATAGTCTGGCACACGGCAGCAACGATGCGCAGAAAACAATGGGGATCATTACCAGCCTGCTTTTTGCCGGCGGCATCATCTCTGTTTTTAAAATTCCGCTCTGGGTTGTCCTGATCGCCTATTCTTCGATTGCGCTGGGAACCATCAGCGGCGGCTGGCGGATTATCAAGACAATGGGACAGAAAATCACTAAACTGACACCGATTGACGGTTTCTGCGCGGAGACGGCGGCCGCATCGAGTATTTTTCTGTCAACTTATCTGGGCGTCCCGGTTTCCACTACGCATGTCATTACCGGCGCCATTTCCGGTGTCGGGTCGGCAAACCGGTTTTCGGCGGTACGCTGGAGCGTTACCCTGAACATTGTGGTAGCGTGGGTGCTGACGATACCGTCAGCCGCAATTATTGCCGCCCTGATTTTTTCTGCAACCAGATTGAGAATTTAGCTTGCATCTGAACTTTTCAGTGCTACAATAATAATTAGAAATAGGTTTCGTCAACCGGTTTATTGATTTTTAGAATCGTGATGGTGATAACATCGTCAATATATGATTTATCCCGCCGGGTGCGAAAAACTATTTTGAAAAAGGCATTTATTCTCTTGTTTTAAGAGAACTTTGCTAATATAATAGAATAAACCTGAGATTTGAAGGAGGGACTTCCATGGGTTCAGCTATTGAATATCAAAAACAGATGACAGAGATTGTCTATATCAATTTACCAGGGCCAACCGAACCGGCACCCGGGATGAGCGGCGGTGAATTATTGCACGGTTTCCTGGCAGAACTTTACCTCGGCGCGAAACCGGAGGTAAAAGAATACATTAACGACCTGTGCATGAAATGGAACGTGCACTATCGCAGAATGAGCAGCGGCAGCTAATCCGGCGCTTAAAGGTCAAATATTTCCCAAATTTATGTGAATTGACATTCAGAAAGGTTGGGGGTTGCTCTTTGTCCCGCGGTAAACCGTGTGGCGTGCATCTTATGCAAAGAGCCAGCTCCTGACCTTTCTATATTATTGAATTTGTTACTTTTACCCTCGTTTCCGGGAATAATAACGTAATTTTTGCATATTTTCTCCATTATGTTAAAATAAAGATGGGATGGGAGATTACATAAGTATTCCCATGGAGGCGAGGACTGTGGTAAGAGATGATATAAAAAAGTTTTTGACATACCTGAAGGCAGAGAAGGGTCTGGCAGATAATACCTCCTTTGCTTATGAGAACGACCTGTCTCAACTCGCCACCTTCGTTGAAGAAGAAGCCGCCAAAGAAGGAGCCGAGCCGTCATGGTCCGGTTTCAGCCGGCAGGCAATGATGCGCTACTTGCTTAATTTACAGGGTAAGAAATATGCCGCCACCACAAGGGCACGCAAGCTCGCGGCAGCGCGGTCATTCTTCAAATTCCTGACTGCGGAAAATATCATCAAAGAAGACCCCACCCACAATATGGAATCGTTAAATGTCGGACGGTCATTGCCCAAGCCGATTACCATCAATCAGGTTAAAGCTTTGCTGGACCAGCCGGCTAAAATCAACACTCCCGAAGCCAAACGTGACGAAGCCATGCTGCAGTTGCTGTATGCCTCAGGGATGAGAGTCAGCGAACTGATTGCACTTAATGTGGAAGACGTGAATACACTGGAAGGCGATGTGCGCGTTTTCGGTAAAGGCCATAAGGAACGGATTATCCCCATTCATCAGCAAGCGGCGAAGATTGTTGACGAATATGTCGGGCAAGCCCGTCCGCAATTAGCGCACAATAAAGATGAAAAAGCGATGTTTTTAAACCGCCGCGGCGAAAGGTTGACAAGACAGGGTTTTTGGCAGATACTTAAACAATATGCCAAACAAGCGGGCTTGACCGCAGCGGTCACACCCCATACGCTGAGACACAGTTTCGCCACTCACATGCTGAGCGGCGGGGCGGACCTCAGGGCGGTGCAGGAACTGCTGGGACATGCCAATATTTCGACGACGCAGGTCTATACCCATCTGACCACCGAACACGTTCGCCGCAGTTATGAAAAAGCCCATCCGAGGGCAAAATAGTTAAGAAAGAGGGCTAAGATGCCGGGTAAATCAAAACGTAAACAAATGAGATATGCTTCGAGCAAACAGAATAAGCCGCTGCCGCCGCAGGCCGCTGCAACCACCCCTGCAGCCGCAGCGGGCACTGCAGCAATCGCCGCGAAACCCCAAACCACGGCGGCAAAATCCGCTGCCGGCGGCAAGACCGCCGCTGCCCAGTACACCCCCGACCTGCTGAAGCATGTGGGCACCGAATTAAAAATATCGGTCGCGCTTTCTGCCGGTATTTTAATCGTGATAATTATTCTGGCGTTTATCCTGCGCTAACCGTTTCGTAAGGCAGCTTCCATCGGGCGGTGAATTTTGCCATGGACTACGACATTGCCAGGGCCCGGTTAACTAATCTGCTTGCCGCAGAAATTCAAGATAAGCGTGTGCTTTCGGCGATGTCGCGTGTGCCGCGTGAGCTTTTTGTTCCTCCCGCATTAGCTGAGTCCGCTTACGACAATGCACCACTGCCAATCGGCTTAAACCAGACTATTTCACAACCGTACATCGTAGCGCTGATGACGGAGAAGCTCGAACTTACCGCACAGAAGAAAGTTCTGGAAATCGGCACCGGCTCCGGGTATCAGACCGCGATTCTGGCAGAATTAGCCGGAAAAGTGATCACAACCGAACGCATCCCCGAATTGCTGCACAAAGCAGAGGCGCTTTTAGCGCGGCTCGGCTATAAAAATATTGAAACCCATCTCGCCGGCGAAACACTGGGCCGGCCGGACAACGCACCGTATGACGCAATTATTACTACCGCCGGCGCCCCGGCCATTCCACAGAGTCTGATTCAACAGTTAGCGATTGAGGGACGGCTGATAATCCCGGTCGGGGAACGCTACGACCAGAATCTTCTCCTGGTTATCCGGCATCAGGAAAGCAATGAGCTAATCAATCTGGGGGCGTGCCGCTTCGTTTCCCTCATCGGTAAAGATGCCTGGGAAGATTGATAAAGATACTAAACATCACCGGCTTAAAAATTATTAACTTGTAACCGGTTTTCCGCTGTTAACCGGCTTGATTTACGATGAATTTAGCATCAAGTTTGCTGAATTTGTTTCAGATAGCTATAATGGTTAATAAAACTTTAACTAAAGGGGATAGGTGATATGGCGCAGTACGGGCTTGAAAACATCCGGAACCTTGCTCTGCTCGCTCACAACGGTGCAGGCAAGACCTCCTTGGCGGAAGCCATCTTGTTCAACACCAAAATTATTAACCGCCTGGGAAAGGTCAGTGAGGGAAGTACCACTTCCGATTACGATCCCGCCGAACAGAAACGGGGGATGAGCATCAGTCTGAGTATGCTTCCTTATATCTGGCAGGGAAATAAAATCAACCTGATGGATACCCCGGGCTATCCCGACTTTATCGGTGAAGTTAAATCGGCGATTCGTGTCAGTGAAGGGGCAGTAATTGTCGTCTGCGCCTCTTCCGGTGTCGAAGTCGGCACGGAGCAGGTGTGGGCATACTGCAACGCCAGCAACCTGCCGCGGATTGTATTTGTAAATAGAATGGACCGGGAAAACGCGGATTTTACCAAGGTTGTTGACCAGATTCAAACCAAATTCGGACGAAAATGCCTGCCGGTGCAGTTATCCATCGGGGAACACACAACTTTTAAGGGTGTCATTGACCTGATGAAAATGAAAAGTTATACCGGCACCGACGCGAAAGAGGGTGAAATTCCCGCCGAGTTAATAGACGAAGCCAAGTCTTTACGGGAAAAACTGGTTGAAGCAATTGCCGAAACGGAAGACGCCCTGCTGGAAAAATTCCTGGGCGGGGAAGATCTCAACCAGGCAGAATTGAATAAAGCCATGACCAAAGCGGTCGCCGGTGGTAAACTCATCCCGATTTTGGCCGGTTCGGGTTTACAGAATATCGGCGTGCTCCCCTTGATGGACGCCATCGTCGGTTACCTGCCCCCGCCGAAAGATCACCAGTTTGAAATTATCGGTGAAGATAATAAACCAGCGAAAATGACGGCGGACCCGAAGGGCACACTGGCAGCCCTGGTATTTAAAACAAGCGCCGACCCTTATGTGGGCCGGTTGACCTATTTCCGTGTTTATTCCGGTGCGATTACCAGTAACTCCCAGGTCTGGAATGTGACCCGCGGTGAGAATGAACGTATCGGACAGCTTTTTGTCCTGCGCGGCAAGAACCAGGAAGCGGTACAGGAAATCGCTGCCGGTGATATCGGGGCGGTGGCAAAGCTGACTGTCACTGCCACCAACGATACACTGGGCACCAAAGATAAGCATGTGAAGCTGGTGCCGATTGTTTTCCCGGAGCCGCGGTACAGCGAAGCGGTCTACCCGAAGACCAAACTGGATTTGGATAAACTCGGACCGTCGCTGGCTAAAATCGTGGAAGAAGACCCGACTTTAAAAATGCACCGGGAAGCCGTGACCAGCGAAACTATTCTTTCCGGAATCGGTGAAATACAACTCAGCGTGGCCGCGGAAAAAATGTCGCGCAAATTCGGTGTCAATGTTGACCTGCAGACGCCTAAAGTCCCATATAAAGAGACCATCACTGTCGAATGCCAGGCCGAATACAAACATAAAAAACAGACCGGCGGACACGGCCAATACGGCCATGTCGTGCTGGAACTGGTGCCGCTGCCGCGCGGCTCGGGCACGGAGTTTACGGAAAGAATTGTGGGCGGCACCATCCCGAAGAACTTTATTCCGGCCGTGGAAAAAGGCGTCCATGAAGGCGTGCAGGAAGGCGTCCTGGGCGGTTATCCCGTCGAAGATGTCCGTATCACCGCCATTGACGGCAGTTTCCACCCGGTGGACTCCTCTGAAATCTGCTTTAAGATTGCCGGCGCCGGCGCGGTGAAGAAAGGCCTGACCGACGGCAAACCGGTCATCCTCGAACCGATTGTAAAGCTGAAAATTACCGCCCCCGATTCCTATACCGGTGACATCATCAGCGACCTGAATACCAAACGGGGACAGGTGCACGGGATGTTGCCCGAGGACGGCATGAATACCATCGAGGCGATTGTACCGCTGGCGGAAGTGCAGCGTTATGCCATGAACCTGAAATCTATCACCCAGGGTAAAGGCACTTATTCCATGGAATTCAGTCACTATCAGGAAGCGCCGCCGCTGGTGACGCAAAAAATTATCGCCGCCAAACAGGCGGAAAAAGAGAAAGAAAAAGTTTAGCTTTTCTGACATTAAATATTTTCCTGACAGTAATACTTTTATTTGCTGCCAACGTTGTGTTATCCTGAATCCTTGAGGATTCAGGATAACTTTTTTCAGGCACCTGCGTCCGGTAAAATAGCTGATTACAGGCAGTTTTTGCATAATAAGCAAGTATTACTTTGAAGAGTGAGGTCTGTTCAATGAAAGAAATAAGATTTCACGGGCGCGGCGGACAGGGCGCGGTACTGGCCGCGAGGATGCTGGCGATTGCCTGCGTGGCAGAAGGCAAATGCGTCGCCAGCTTCCCGATGTACGGGTTTGAAAGGCGGGGCGCACCGGTGGTGGCTTTTACCCGGTTCGATGATAAGCCCATCATGGAAAAAACCCAGATTTACAACCCGGATTGTCTGGTGGTCATCGACCCCGGACTGCTGAAATTGCCGACCCTATTTACCGGTTTAAATCCGAACGGGACACTGATTCTGAACAGCGCCAAAGCTTTTGAAAAGCAGCCCAACGAAAATCTCAAACTGGCCGGGGTGGTGAACGCCACCCAGATTGCGGTCGAAGAGGTCGGCCGGGACGTGCCCAATACCTGCCTGCTCGGAGCTTTTGCCGCCGTTACCGCATGGGTAACTTTAAAATCCGTTCAGGCCAGCCTCAGCGAATATTTCAGCGGCGATATTTTAAAGAAAAACCTGCGCTGCGTGGAGCGGGGCTATAACGAAGTGAAGGTGACAAAATGGCAGTAAAAAAATTCAGCACCAAATATGAAGCAGCATGGTCGGACGCCGACCAGTTATTGCTTTGCCTCGATACCGGCACCTGGCGGACCAAGCGGCCGGTAGTGGACAAAGAAAAATGCACTTATTGCGGGCTGTGCGCAATCTATTGTCCGCCGCAGTGTATGATTACCCGGCCAGACTTCTTTGAACCGAACCTGAATTTCTGTAAAGGCTGCGGGATTTGCGCCAAAGAATGCCTGCGCGGCGCCATCACGATGCGGCCGGAAGGAGACTTTACATCATGAAGGCAAAACAGGGTGAACTGAAAGTAATGACCGGTAACAGCGCCGCCGCTTACGGGGCGATGCTCTGCCGTCCCGACGTCGTGGCCTCTTATCCGATTACGCCGCAGACCGAAGTGGTGGAACAGCTTTCCCGCTTCCACGCCGATGGGACATTGGAGGCGGAAATGATCGAGGTTGAAGGCGAAAATTCAGCGATGAACGCGGTCGCCGCCGCTACACTCGCCGGAGGACGGGCGTTTACCGCCACTTCTTCCTGGGGACTGGTTTACATGTACGACGCCGTCCTGCAGGCCGCCGGTTTTCGTGCGCCGGTAGTGATGGCCAACGTCAACCGTGAGACACCCGGCATCCTGGCCGTCTCTTCCGGGCAGCAGGATATGATTCAAACCCGGGACGCCGGTTGGATTCAGGTGATTGTGGAAAACAGCCAGGAAATCCTGGACACGATTATTATGGCGTTCCGCCTGGCAGAGGATTACGATATTCAACTGCCGGTGATGGTAAATTACGACGGTTTTTACATCTCTTATCTGGCGGAAGGAGTGCGCATCCCGGCCCGCGAGGATGTTGACCGGTTTCTGTCAGTATTAAAGACACAACCGCAAAGGACAATCATGGACCCAACCCGGCCGATTGGCGCCGGTTCGCACGGCTTGATGACCGAATTTATGGAACTGCGTTACCGGCACTGCGCGGCGCTGGACCGGGCGAAAAAGAAATTCGATGATATCGACAAAGACTACGGCGATTTCTTCGGGCGCAGCTACGGCGGCCAAATCGAGGAGTACCGCACGGAAGACGCCGATTTCGTGATTCTGACTTCGGGCAGCGCAGTAGGTACTTCGCGCACGGTGGTAGACGCGAAAAGAACGGAGGGTGTGAAAGTCGGGCTGATAAAACTGCGCATGTTCCGTCCTTTCCCGCAGGAGAAACTGATAAAAGCAATCAAGGGCAAAAAAGCCATCGGGGTGATTGACCGCAGCGTAAATTTCGGCTGGAATTGCGGCCCGATTTATTCCGAATTAAGGGCGCTGACGCCGGAGATCGGCAATATCCCGATATTGAGTTTCATCGACGGCCTGGCAAGTATCGATATTACCAAACCGCATATCGAACGGGTGATTGACGATGTGGCGAATGCCGCCAAAGGTAAACCATATCAGGCGGTAACCTGGATACCGCTTGAGGAGCGTGAGTAAAATGGTAGAAAAAGTAAAGAAATTACCAAAGACTTTTCAATATTTCAAAGATGAAGACGCCTTTGCCGGCGGCGTGGCATTTTGTGCCGGCTGCCCTCTGGAACTGACACTCCGCCTGCTCTCCCGGGTAATGGGAAGAGAGACAGTCATCGTCGGTACGCCTTCCTGTTCGGCGCCGGTGCTATACGGACAGAATGTGGGGGCATGGCACCGCCTGCCCTACTACAGCTGTCTGATGACCGGCGTGGCTTCTTCGGCCACCGGTCTGACCAGGTATTACAAAAAAGCCGGCAAGGATGTGAACGTGGTCTGCTTCACCGGCGACGGCTGCGCCGCGGATATCGGCTTCCAGACTTTATCCGGCGCCGCGGAAAGGGGCGAACACTTCATTTATGTCTGTTACGAAAATGAAGGTTACATGAACACTGGCATCCAGCGCAGCAGCACAACTCCTTTCGGAGCGACAACTTCCACCACTCCGGTCGGCGTGGCCGGCCGGGGGAAAACGACGCCGCCCAAAAACTTGCCGCTGCTGATGGCGATGCATAACATCCCGTATGTAGCTACGACAACCCTCAGCAACGTCGACGATTTCGCCAGGAAAATGCAGAAAGCGATGGAAAAGAAAAAAGAAGGTCTGGCTTATCTCCATGTATTCTGTCCCTGCCCGGTCGGCTGGGGAATTGAAAGCGACATGTCCATCCAGGTCTGCCGGATGGCAGTCAAAACCAATTATTTCCCGCTCTGGGAAGCGGAATACGGCAAATTCCGGCTGACCACCACCGTGGCCAATCCGGAACCGATTACGAAATACGTCAAAATGTTCCGTAAATTCAATCACCTGAACGAAAAAGAACTGGCTGTAATCCAGGAAGAAGTCGACCAAAAATACGCTTTCCTCAAACATCTGACCGAGTTCGGGGAACACGGCCAAACCGCCGAAACCCCTGCTAGCGAATAGCCGTCCGTTTGCAAAATTACAAGGCTGCTCGATAATTTAATTTTCAAGAAAGCTTCCTGCAAAACCGGAAGCTTTCTTTTTCATATTGTCATTCCCGCGCAGGCGGGAATCTTGAGTCCGCAGACGAAATACTTTCGATCTTAATCGAAATGTATGTCAAACCATTCTGCCTCTGTGTGATCCCCGAAAGACTGTTGATGTATAAAATACCATCTCTAATTTTGTTGCATCTAAATCGGGTTAATTTAAAAGCGACAATCATTACGTTATAATAAAGCACGAATACCGAGTTGAGACGAGATTATCTTGGAAGATAAAACAGAGAAAAAGAAGAAATTCTGGGGCACCGGCGCCTGGGTGACGCTGATCGGCATTACCCTGGTGGTTTGCGTCATCTTAATCCGCTTCTGGAAATACCTCACCCATTACGAAATCCTGATTTACGCCGGTCTGTTCTTTACCGCGATGCTGGCCGGGTCGCCGATACCCATACCCACCCCCTGCATGGTGCTGACTTTCACCCTGGGCAGCAAATTTGCGCCGTGGCTGATTGGTTTTATCGCCGCCACCGGCGAAGGCATCGGCCTGATGCTGGTCTATCTGGCCGCCCGCACCGGACGGCATTTCGCCCCGAACCTGAATATCACCGACCCGGCGAACAAAATTTACTCCAACTGGCTGGGCAAGTTTCTGAAAAGAATCAAAATCCCCCGTTTTCTGGCATTTGTGAATAAAAGAGGAGCCGCCGGAGTATTTCTGTTTGCGACTTTTCCCAACCCGTTCCTGATGCCGCTGCTGATTACGATGGGTATTAACCGTTATCAGCCGTGGAAAGTCGCCCTGGCCTGCTGGCTGGGCAGCGCGGTGATGTTTTTAGTGCTGGCTTACCTGGGCCATTACGGACTGGGTTCGATACTGAGGTATTTCGGGTTCTTCAAAATCTCTTAGTAACAGGAGTTACTTTCCCAGATACTGCAGCGTCAGTTTGACCTTTTCTTCCAGCGTGAATTTTTTACCGGAAGGTAGCGCGTTGACGGCCTTGGTCGTTTCCTGGACGGAATAACCCAGTGAGACCAGAGCTCCGACGACGTCAGCGTTTTCCTGTGCGGCCCGCCCCGCTGGGGTAGAAATCATCACGCCGCCGACCTTATCCTTTAATTCCAGAATCAAGCGGTCGGCGGTCTTTTTCCCGATGCCGGGGATGGTGGTCAAAGTTTCCACGCTGCCGGAAGCAATCGCCAGCGCTACCTGGTCGGCGCTCATCGCAGAAAGCATCGCCATGCCGGTTTTGGGACCTAAACCGGAAACGGAAATCAATGTTTCAAAAAGCTTCAATTCATCCAGCGAACCGAAGCCGAAGAGGCTCATATCATCTTCCCGGATGTGGAAATGGGTATAGAGTTTCACTTCCCGTCCGACAACTCCCAACTCACTTAAAACCGAGGTAGTGACGCTGACCTTAAAACCCACGCCGTTAACATTCACAATCAGGCCGTCTTTGCTGACGGCATCAATAATTCCCTGTAAACTGGCAATCATTTTTTGCTCCTCTTTGTCTTTTCCCCGACAAGATTACTGAAATGCGTTTCGCTGAGATGGCATAAAGCCACTGCCAGGGCATCGGCGGCATCTGCCGGTTCCGGTATTTCCTGGAGATTAAGCTGCAGCCGCACCATTTGCTGCATCTGTTCTTTGGAGCTGGCGCCGTAGCTGGAAACAGTGTGCTTGACCTTGGCGGGCGAATACTCAAAAACCGAAATACCCTGATTCGCCGCGACCAGGATGGCGACAGCCTGCGCCCGTCCAATGATAAAGGCCGTGCTGACATTATTGGAAACAAACGGCTGTTCCACCGCCACTTCATCCGGGTGATAGCGCTCGACGACTTCCTTCAATCCATAATACAATTTGCTCAAACGTTCCGGAGTCGGCAGCTTCGGTGACGATTTGATAACTCCGTAGGCCACCATTTTCAGGTTGCCGTCCGAATTATCCACTAAACCATATCCGGCGATGATTGTCCCGGGGTCGATTCCCAATACCAGCATTTATTAGACCCTTATATTATGTTAAATTAACACCGATGTGATAATTCTACCACATTATAAAGGAAATCAGGAGAATCGGAAAGGGAAAAGACCGTTAGCTCGAGAACAATAATTCTCCCTTAAATCCCTCCTTAACAAGGAAGGATAATGCCATCCTTTCTCCTTCGTACGGATGTGGCCGTATGTAAGTCTACGTGAAAGATTGAGGGAGAATTTTATTATTCTTACCAAGTAAAAAAAGAGGGTTGATTAAATCAACCCTCCGAACAGGACTTAATTGGTAGTGACTGAATGTTTAGCCCTTTTCGTAAGCGGCCATGGCCGAATCGGAGAAATTGACGTTGGTGGCAACACTTTGCACATCATCCAGTTCTTCCAGGTTCTCCACCAACCTCATCGTCTGGACGGATTGTTTATCGTCCAGGTCAATGGTTTGTTTCGGTATCATTGAGACTTCCGCCGATTCGACCGTAATTTTCTCTTTTTCCAGGGCGGTACGGACCTCTTCGAGTTTTGCGGGGTTGGTATAGACAGTTACATAGTCGCCTTCAACATTAACATCTTCCGCTCCCAAGTCTATGGCCTGCAGCGATAATTCGTCTTTATCCCTGTCTTCAGCTTTGACGTTAATCACGCCCCTCTGCTGGAAAAGCCAGGCCACACAGCCGTTTTCACCGAGACTGCCGCCGGAACGTGTAAAAATATTTCTGATACCGGCGACCGTACGATTACGGTTATCCGTCAGCACATTAACCAGTACAGCGCCGCCACCTGGGCCGTAGCCCTCCATCAGC
Organism: uncultured Chloroflexia bacterium; assembly: GCA_963772985.1. Taxonomy (GTDB): domain Bacteria; phylum Chloroflexota; class Dehalococcoidia; order Dehalococcoidales; family Fen-1064; genus Fen-1064. The sequence continues at coordinate 100,458 of CAVYZP010000030.1, read as the reverse complement.
AGTTCCTGCATCTGTACGCCATCACCGCCGCCGCTGGCTTTGGTAATGGCACGGCTGATATTGTCCCAGGGCATGCTGGAGTCTTTAGCTCTCTGGACGGCCAAGCGCAAGGAGTAATTGCCATCGATGCTGGGGCCGCCCTTACGTGCGGCAACGATAATTTCGCGGGTCAGTTTGGTGAACATCTGGCCGCGCTTTGCATCAGTCGCTGCCTTCTGATTCTTAATAGTATGCCATTTAGAATGACCCGACATCGGTAGCCTCCTGCACTAAAAGCGGATATATAATACCTCTATTATATTATCACCCGTTCTACCTGAGGTCAAAGGCAAAACTAAAATAATTCTTCTACCTTAGGCGCCAGCGCCCGTTCCGCCACCGCGCCAACCATCGTATTGACCGCCTCGCCGTTCTTGAAGAACATCAATGTCGGCAGGGACATCACGCGGTATTTGGCCGCGGTCCGCGGGTTTTCGGTGACATTCATCCGGTAGAATTTACATTTCCCGTCATATTTCTGAGATAACTTATCTACAATCGGGTCGACTATTTTACAGGGTACGCACCCCGGGCGCCACATATCAATCAGAACCGGTAACTTGGATTTAACTACTTTCTGTTCAAACTCCTGGTCGGTGATATCGCTTACCATTCAAACTCCTTCCGCTAACGTGATTTACGTTATAATGCTAATGCCGCAACCCGATAGCTGTCAATAGTTTTTTCGACGATTTTGCAGATAATTTTTCGGTCTTTTTTAGCATTTCAACAAACGTTAATCAGTCTTATTTTCTTGACCTGATATCAGGCTATCGGGTATACTCCATCGTAGGGAGAGGTGAATTCCCCTTCTGATTCCGGAATGATATTCCCAACTCTGATTGTTTCCTTTTTAATATAAAAGTACTTTATCAATTGGCGGTTTTATTCACAAAACCGCCGATTATTTGATACAGGAGAACGCCAGTGCCATACGATGCCAGTAAAATGAAAGAATGGCAAATTGCCGAAGCGGCCGAAGAAAATTTGCCTGAACCGGAAGAATGGCTGGAAAGACTCAGCCTGAAAAAAGATGAGATGATTCCCTACGGGAAAACCCCGAAACTTGATTTCATGAAAATCATCGACCGTCTCCAGAACCGGCCGAACGGGAAATACATCGAGGTCACGGCAATTACTCCGACCCCGCTGGGCGAGGGTAAAAGCACGACCTCTATCGGGCTGATTGAAGGATTGGGTAAAAGAGGCAAGAATGTCGGCGGCGCGTTAAGACAGCCGTCCGGCGGGCCGACAATGAACGTGAAAGGTACGGCGGCCGGAGGCGGCAACGCCCTTTTAATCCCGATGACCGAATTCTCGATGGGCCTGACCGGCGACATCAACGATATCATGAACGCCCACAACCTGGCGATGGTGGCTTTGACCGCCAGAATGCAGCACGAACGCAATTACGATGACGAGCATCTCCAGCGGCTGACGCACATGCGGCGGCTGGATATCGACCCCGAACGTGTCGAATTCAACTGGATTATGGATTTCTGCGCACAGAGCTTAAGAAATATCAATATCGGCAACGGCGGCCGCAAAGACGGCGTCCCGATGCCATCGCGATTCAGCATCGCCCCCAGTTCCGAACTGATGGCCATCCTCGCCATTGTCAGCGATTTGCAGGATATGCGGCAAAGAATGGATAAAATTACCCTCGCTTACGACAGGCAGGGCAAACCGGTTACCACCGGCGACCTCGAGGTCGGCGGGGCGATGACTGCCTGGATGCGCAACTCCATCAACCCGACACTGTGTTACAGCGCCGAATACCAACCCATCATGGTGCATGCCGGTCCTTTTGCCAACATCGCCATCGGACAATCGTCTATTATCGCCGACCGGCTGGGCTTGAAGATGTTCGATTACCATGTAACGGAATCCGGTTTCGCCGCCGATATCGGTTTCGAAAAATTCTGGAACGTAAAATGCCGCCTCAGCGGACTGAAACCCAATGTTTCCGTGGTAGTGGCCACCATCCGTGCCCTGAAAATGCACGGCGGCGGCCCGAAAGTTGTTTCCGGCCTGCCGCTTTCGGAAGAATACACCAAAGAGAACGTCAAACTGGTGGAAGCCGGTTTACCCAATTTACTACACCATATCAAAACGATCAAACTTTCCGGGGTCAGTCCGGTGGTCTGCATCAACAGCTTCACCACGGATACCGCCGAAGAAATCAAAGTGGTCAAACGGGCCGTGGAAGCAGCCGACGCGCACTGCGCCGTTTCTACCCACTGGGCCGAGGGGGGCGAAGGGGCACTGGAGCTGGCCGATATGATTATCGACGCCTGCAAGAAAAGCAACGGGTTCCAGTTCCTGTACCCGAACGAAATGAAATTGCGGCAGCGCGTCGAAAAAATCGCGACTACCGTTTACGGCGCGGACGGCGTGGACTGGTCGCCGGAAGCCGAAGCTAAGGCCAAAATCTTTGAAAGTAACCCGGCCTATGACGACTATAGCACGATGATGGTTAAGACCCAATTGAGCCTGACGCATATCCCTGAAAAGAAGGGCGTGCCTAAGGGATGGCGGCTGCCGATACGCGATATCCTGCTCTATTCCGGGGCGAAATTCCTATGCCCCTGCGCCGGCACCATCAGCCTGATGCCGGGCACCGCGTCAGACCCTTCGTTCCGGCACCTGGATGTGGATGTAAAGACCGGGAAAGTATCCGGCCTGTCATAAACCCCTCGGGAGTATGAAATGAGTATTAAAATTGCGGTGGCCGGAAAAGGCGGGTGCGGAAAAACTTCCATCACCGCCCTGGTCATCCGTTATTTGAAGAAGAACGGCAAAACCCCGATTCTGGCGGTAGATGCCGACCCCAACGCCAACCTGGGGGAAAGCCTGGGATTAAAAGTGCCCCAGACTATCGGCAGGATACTGGATGATTTCCAGCATGAGAAAATCAGCATCCCGTCTGGCATGACCAAAGAAGCCTATCTGGATTACAAACTCAATGAGACGCTGGTCGAAAGCCGGGGGCTGGACCTCATCACCATGGGACGGGGGCAGGGCCCCGAATGTTACTGCTACCCCAACACTGTTTTAAAGAAGTTCATCGACGGGTTATCCGATAATTACGCTTATGTCGTGATGGACAATGAAGCCGGGATGGAACATCTGAGCCGAAAGACGACAGACGACGTCGATGCCCTGCTTTTGGTTTCCAACCATTCGGTCAAAGGCGTACGCGCTATCGGGCGGATATTGGAGCTGGCGGCCGAATTGAAACTGCACGTTAAAAAGAAATATATTTTGATTAACATGGTGCCGGATAAACTCGACCCGCTGGTGGCTGAGGAATTAAAACAACTGGGATTGAAAGCTGATGTTATCATTCCCGAAGACAAAACGCTGTACCGCCAGGATTTGGAACAAAAACCGTTAATGGACATGCCGGATAATTCCCCTGCCGTGCAAGCCGTGGCGGCACTGATGGCAGAACTTTAAAATAAAACAAAATTTCCTTCAAAAATAACTGGCGTTGCCCCCTGGTAAAATTCTATAATGATGTTGGCTTTGAGAATTATGATGGATTGGAGGGGAAAATGACTGCGAAACTTATCAGCGGCGCCGAAATCGCGGCCCAGATACGCGAAGAGATTAAACAGGAAGTCCTCCAGCTTAAAACTAAACACAATCTGGTACCCGGTCTCGCAACCGTCTTACTCGGCAGCGACCCAGGTTCCCTATCCTATATTTCCGGCAAAGAAAAAACCGCCAAAGAACTCGGATTTTATTCGGCAAGAATTGACCTGCCGGAATTCACCTCTCAAAAAGACCTGCTGACGGTAATTGATAAGCTTAATAAAGACCCCAAGATTCACGGGATCCTCGTGCAGGAACCCCGGCCGCAACATATTAATGCTTACGAAATAAATTGCGCCATCGACCCTAAAAAGGACATCGATGTCTTTCATCCCTTTAATGTCGGACGGTTGATGATTGGCGACGCTGATTTACTGCCCTGCACCCCGGCCGGCATCCAGCAGATGCTCATCCGCTGCGGCGTTAAAATCGACGGCGCCGAGGTAGTAATTGTGGGCCGGAGCAATATCGTCGGCAAACCGATGGCCAACTTGTTAATGCAGAAAAACAAAGGCGCGAATGCCACCGTTACGCTCTGCCATACTCACACCACAGATGTCGCTGCCCACACCCGGAGGGCGGACATCCTGATTGTCGCTGCCGGCAGACCGAAAGCAATTACCGCAGATATGGTTAAAGAAGGTGCGGTGGTGATTGATGTCGGGGTAAACCAGGTCGGCACCTCAAAGAGCGGGAAACGGATTCTGGTCGGCGATGTGGACTTTGAAGCCGTGAAAGAAAAGGCTTCAATGATTACCCCGGTGCCGGGTGGCGTGGGTCCGATGACCATTACGATGTTGATGTTGAATACTTTGAAAGCTGCTAAAATTGCGGCAGGGCTTGGCGCGTAAGGGAGATGCTTGATGGCAATTGAAATTCCAAAGACCAACTATTCCGGCAAAATAAAAGAAATCAAACTGGGTAAGGGGGAGAAAGCCGTTACGGTCGGCGGCGAAAACTCTTACCCGTTTTATCTATTTGAAGGGACGATGCCGCACAAACCAAGGATTGCGATGGAAGTTCCGGACTCCGTTCCGCAGGAATGGCCGAAAGCCGCCCTTGAACCTTTCGCCGACGTGAAAAACGACCCCGTTGCCTGGGCTAAAAAATGCATCCACGAATACGGTGCGGAAATAATCGCCCTGCAGTTGGTCAGCACCGACCCGAACGGTTTAGACCGTAGCGCCGATGAAGCTGCCGTAGTGGTGAAAAAAGTGGCCGATGCGATTCACGTCCCGCTGATTGTCTGGGGCACCGCCAACCACGAAAAAGATACCCAGGTTCTGACCAAAGTTTGCGAAATCTGCCAGGACAAACGGCTGATCATCGGGCCGGTGGAAGAAAAAGATTATAAAAAAATTGCTGCCGCGGCGATTGCCTACAAACATACTATTGTTGCCTCCAGCCCCATTGACATTAACCTGGCCAAGCAGTTGAATATCCTGCTCGGCAACCTGGGCGTCGCCGACGATATGATTTTAATGGACCCCACCGTGAGCGGCATCGGCTACGGGTTGGAATACTGCTATTCGGTGATGGAAAGGATGCGAATGGCCGGTTTGACACAGCAGGACGAAAAGCTGCAGTTCCCAATCATTTGCAACCTGTCCAAAGAGGTCTGGAAATCCAAAGAGGTCAATCAGCCGGATAATGAAAGCAACATGGGGAATGCGAAAAATCGAGGCATTTTAATGGAAGCGATGTCTGCCGCGGCGCTGCTGATGGCCGGCGGGGATGTCATCATCATGCGCCATCCCGAAGCAATCAATCTGACTAAAGAGCTGATTGTTGATTTAGCATCTTAACTTGAAGCAGGTGGATAAATTGGCAGACAAGAAAAAAATTGTGAAAAATACCATTGGGGCTGCACCGTCAATCAACGATAAGTCTAATTCCGCAAAAATAACCCCCGATGGCTTTATCCGCCAGGTCGCCGCCGGTACGGAATATTACAGCGGGCGCGCCCGCAAAATCACCCGGGATTTAATCGCCGCTGGAGAAGAGCAAAAATCCGGCCCGGCGATTAAAGACGAAGCCAAATTGCAGCGGATAGCAGCGGAATTGGATATTCAGACCGCCAACCGTCCTGAAAATGAAGTGGCCGGTGAACTCGGCAAACTGCTGTTAAATGAATTCACCAAGCAACAGGGCGAGTTGTTTTTTTTGAAAAGGGCGCCGCGAAAACGGCAGGAAGTCTGGCATAACGCGGCGGTTGCGCCTTCCGGCATCGATGGCGAAATCGCGGCCACCCGGTTTGACGAAAATAACCCCAACTCCGGCAGCCCGTTAGTGCAGAGTGCGCGGTGCGCACTGGCCGGCGGCTGGGGTTGTCAAATGATTGCCGCCGAACTCGGGGATATCCTTTCCGGCACCCCTTTCCCGGCTTTAACGAAAATAGGCCGGGCCGAAATGGTGACCGGCTTCAGTCCCGAATCAATTATTTATTCCCTGGGCGGCTCGTTCCGCGGTTCTTTGCATCCGCTGATTGATAACATCATCAACGGCCGCATGCGGGGCATCGCCGGTATTTTTAACTGCCGTGAAAATGAAAGTGACGATACTCTGGTGATATTAGCCCGGGAACTGATTAAAAACGACATCCTGGTATTGTTCACCGGCGATAATGCCGAAAGTTTAGCTCAAGCCGGTTTGATGGTCTACGAAGGCGCCCAATTTGCCGGTGAGGGTTTACATTCGGTTTGTGAAGCGGTCGGCCTGCCGCCGGTGCTAAACTTGGGAAATTCCATTGACAGCTGCCGCATCCTGATTGCTGCTTCCGCCATCGTGCAGCAAGCTAAGCTCGGCGATATCAGCGACTTGCCCGCCTGCATTGCCGCGACCGAAAATTTGAATGATAAAACCGCTGCCATCGGACAGTGTTTTGCCGGTTCCGGTTTTTATACCGTTTCCGGCGACGCAAGATTAAGTGACGTTGGAGAACTGTCCGCCGACATGGAGACACTGGTTGGCGGGAAATGGGACTTTGCCGCTGACCCGCGGCAAATGGCACAGAAAATGATTACCCACATCGATAATAAACGCAAGGCACTGGGTATCGATAAAGCCCGGGAAAGGGTCCTTTACGATATGGCTATGAGAAGAGAGTTAACTTAAGTCACTTAATGCTCTCTTTTTATCAGGTAAAATACAGAGAGTAATTACAAAGGAAAAAAGATGTCCAAAGTGATTGCCTCCGTCGCGATTAGCGGCGCTCACAAAATAGTGGAAAAATCCGAAGCCAAATGGAAAACGGCGATGGATAGATGGGGCGCCAACGAACCTATCGGCTTCCCCAATACCGCCTATTACCTGCCGGTAATTTACGGCATGCTCGGCTACAAAGTCGAGAAACTGGGCGATATCGAATATGTGCTCAATAAATGCCGCGCGTTACTGCCGCCGCCGGTTAAAGAAATCCATCCCCTGCCCTATCTGGGCAATGCGCTGGATGCCGGCATGGCCGCATTTTTTGCCGAAGAAATCATCGAAGCGATTCGGTACCGGGAAAATCCCCGTTACTATGTTTCCGGGGAGGATGTGACCCCGGATAATATCTGGCTCGGCGCCGCCGATGACGTTATTTTGAGAAAACGGGGAGTGGAATTTGTGGACGGCACCGCGCCCGGTTTTGCCGCGATACTGGGCGCCGCCCCGACACCGCAAATCGCCGCCGACATCGCCCGCGATTTACAGCAAAAAAACCTTTATGTTTTTATGTCCGGGGAAAACGGCGGCAAACGTTTCGCCGAGCAGCTGGTTGAAGCCGGCGTCCAGATTGGCTGGGGCACACGGCTCGTGCCTTTCGGGCCGGATGTCAACGCCACCGTTTTCGCGCTGGGTTTTGCCACCAGGGCCGCCATGTCTTTCGGCGGCATCGAACCCGGCGATTACCGCAAACTTTTACTCTATAACAAAGACCGCATTTTCGCTTTTGTGATGGCCCTCGGCACCGTTACCGAAGAGTGGGGCGCGAACGCAGCCGGCGCGATTAACTACGGTTTCCCGGTGATTGCAGATACCGCGATTCCCGAAATCCTGCCGAGCGGTATCACTACTTACGAACACGTGGTCGCCAATGTTCCCCACGATAAAATTGTCGCCCGGGCCATCGAAGTGCGCGGGCTGAAGGTAAATGTCTCGGCGATACCGATTCCGGTGGCCTACGGCCCGGCTTTCGAAGGTGAAAGGGTCCGCGGTGACGATATCTATCTGGAAGCCGGCGGGGGCCGCAGCCCAATGGTCGAATGGGTCACGTCCAAACGGATGAACGAAAGCGAAGACGGCAAAATCGAAATCATCGGCCCGGAAATCACCGATGTTCTCGCCCGGTCGATTTTACCGCTGGCCATCAAAGTCGAAATTGCCGGCCGGCATTTTGAAACCGATTACGAACCGATTCTGGAACGGCAAATTCACCACCTGATTAATTACGCTCAAGGCGTGATGCACATCGGCCAGCGGGATATCGCCTGGCTGCGCGTCAGTAAACAAGCCGTGGAAAAAGGCTTCCGACTGAAACATATCGGCATTATCCTCCACGCTAAACTGCACCAGGATTTCGGCCGGATTTTCGATAAACTGCAGGTTACGATTTACACCGACGAAGCTAAAGTCAAGCAAATCGTGGAGCAGGCGCGGGCTGCCTATGCCGAACGTGACGCCCGTATCGAAGGGATGACTGACGAGAGTACCGACACTTATTATTCCTGCCTGCTCTGCCAGTCATTTGCGCCCAGCCATGTCTGCATCATCAGCCCTGAAAGAACCGGCCTCTGCGGCTCTTACAACTGGATGGACTGCAAAGCCTCCTATGAAATCAACCCGACCGGCCCGAATCAGCCGGTGCCGAAGGGTGAAACCGTTGACGCTAAACTGGGGCAGTGGAAAGGCGTGAATGAATTCCTTTTCAAAGCTTCACGCGGGAAATTCGATCATTATAACTCCTACAGCCTGGTGAACGACCCTATGACCACCTGCGGCTGCTGCGAATGTATTGCGGCCGTGCTGCCGCTATGCAACGGGATTATGACCGTCAACCGGGAATATTCCGGCATGACCCCCTCCGGCATGAAATTCACCACCCTCGCCGGCACAATTGGCGGCGGAATCAGCACACCGGGTTTTGTTGGACACGGTAAATATAATATCTGCCAGCGGAAATTCATCCGGGCAGACGGCGGCCTGCTGCGCATGGTCTGGATGCCGAAAATGCTCAAGGACGAAATCGGCGACAGGCTTAAAGCCAGAGCCATCGAACTGGGCGTACCCAACCTGGTGGAGATGATTGCCGACGAGACCATCGGGACAACTGAAGAGGAAATCCTGCCGTTCCTGACGGAGAAAGGCCATCCTGCTTTGACCATGCCGCCGATAATTGAATAAATTCCAAAATCCAACCGTCAAATAAGGTATAATAAACTCAATTTTAAAAATATAATATTGCATATTGATTATTGATATCTGGTTATTTGTTAATTCAAGGAGACACTGATGGCGCTCACCGGAATACAGATTTTTAAGCTACTGCCGAAAACGAACTGCGGGAAGTGCGGCGTGCCGACCTGTCTGGCTTTCGCCATGAACCTGGCAGCCGGCAAAGTGGAACTCGTCGCCTGCCCGTTTGTTTCGGAGGAATCGAAAGCGCAGCTGGCGGAAGCATCCGCTCCCCCCATTCGTCCGGTCACCATCGGCACCGGCAGCGCGGCTTTCAAAATCGGCGGCGAGACGGTGATGTTCCGGCATGAGAAGAAGTTCGAAAATCCCACCGGCATCGCGGTGCTGGTCACAGACACCATGCCGGAAGGCGAAGTCGCTGCCAGGATTGAAAGGTTCAATAAAAATAGCTACGTCCGGGTCGGGGTGAAACTCCATGCCGATGCCGTCGCCGTTAAAAGCGAATCGGGCAATCCGGCAAAATTCGGCAAACTGGTCGAGATGCTCACCAAAGCCACCGACGGCGGACTGATTTTGATGAGTGAAAATCCGGATGTGCTGGCCGCCGGTTTAAAAGTCTGCGGGGCGCGGAAACCGTTGATTTACGCCGCGACCAAAGCTAACGCCGCCGCGGTCGCCCAACTGGCAAGAGAAAATTTCTGTCCGGTCGCCGTGAAAGGCACCGGCCTGGAAGAAGCGGCCGAACTCACTGCAATCCTGAACCAGGCCGGTATCAAGGATATTGTTATTGATTCTGGCGGCAGAACCGTCAAACAGGCTTTTCAGGACGAGGTCATCATCCGGGGCGCGGCCCTGCAGAAGAAATTCAAACCGCTGGGTTATCCCACGATTACCTTCCCCTGCGAAATGACTGCCAACCCAATGAAAGAAGCTTTGATTGCCTCGATGCTGGTGGCGAAATATGCCGGCATCGTAGTCCTTTCCGATATCAAAGGCGAAGTCCTGTTCCCGCTGCTGGTGGAACGAATGAATATCTTCACCGACCCGCAGCGGCCGCTGGCGACGACACCCGGTATTTATGAAATTAACAATCCCAACGAGAATTCGCCGGTGCTGATTACCACTAATTTCTCTTTGACCTATTTTATTGTTTCCGGCGAAATTGAGACCAGCAAAGTGCCCAGCTATCTGCTGATTATGGATACCGAAGGACTTTCGGTCTTAACCGCCTGGGCGGCCGGCAAATTCGGCGCCGACCTGATGGCCGCTTTCGTCAAGAAATCCGGCATCGGCGATAAAGTGAAAAACCACCGGCTGATTATTCCCGGTTATTCCGCCTCGGAAAGCGGGGGTCTGGAAGAAGACCTGAAAGGCTGGGATATTCTGGTTGGGCCGAGAGAAGGTTCGCTCATCCCGGCGTATCTCCGCAACCTGAAGAATTAGGATAAAAGATGAAGCTTATCGGGGAAAACCTGAATATCGTCTCCAAGACCTACGGCCCGGCGTTGAAAGAACGCCAGGTCCGGCCGATTCAGGAACTGGTTAAAGCCCAGGCTAAAGCCGGTATGGACTACATTGACATCAACATCGGGCCGGCGCGCAAGGACGGCGATACGTTTATGGAGTGGGTCGTCCGGACGGTACAGGAAGTGACAGACCTGCCCCTTTCGCTGGATACCACCAACCCCATCGCCATGGAAGCCGGACTGAAAGTCCACCGGGGAAAAGCCTTGCTCAACTCCATTTCGCTGGTGCGTATGACCGAAGAAATGCCGCTGGTAGCCAAATACAACTGTGATTTTGTGGGGCTGCTGTGGGGCCGGGATGGTTTACCGCGCGACGTCAACGAGCGGGGCGCCAATGCCCTGGAATTACTCACCGATGCCAACGAAAAAGGCATCAGTACCGACCACATCTGGTTCGACCCGATTGCCACGCCGGCGGTCAATATCAATTCCAATCAGGTCAAACCATGCCTGGAATTTTTGTCAATGCTGCCGGATATCGCGCCGGAAGCCAAGTCAATCCTCGGCCTGTCCAATGTTTCCAACGGGGCGCCAAACCACCTGCGGCCGTACCTGAACCGCACGTTCCTGATGATGCTGATGAAATACAACATCTACTCGGTCATCCTCGATGCTTTAGACCGCGAACTGATTGATATCGCCCGCGGGAAAAAGACCGGAACTGGTGCAGCTGGTGCAGCGCACGATGGACGGCGAAAAAGTTGACATGGCTGCGCTTGGGGAGGAAGAGATTAAATACGTTAAAACCGTCAAAGTTTTACTTGGTGAAGTGCTCTATTCCCACTCCTGGCTGGAGAGTTAATATAGAAATTTGTCACTGTCCTGCCCTCCCTACCTGGAAGGGAGGGAGGCAAAAGCCATTTTCTCTCCCTATCAGGGAGAGATTAAGAGAGAGTGGAAATATTACCGGAGTTCATTAAGCAGGGTCTAACAAATAAAGTAAAATTGTGGAAATATGACAGTTCAACCGCCAAAAAACGACCGGACACCCTATAACCTGAGCGATGCTTTGAGAATCGCCATGGAGCGATTCCTGGCGGCGGATATTGCAACACAGTGCCGGCGGACCGGGGCTTTGTGTTCCCCGGAAATTGTCACCCTGAACTACCTCAACGAAATTTACCGCATTGACGTCCTGTCTGCCGAAATCTCATTCGTGGACAGTAAATCTCCCGTTCCGCAACGGGATAAAATCCTGATTCTGCATTACTTTACCCAGGCGCAGGGGACGCCGTTGACCGGCAAGCAGATTCCTTTCCGCGATTTACCCGGAGGACTGGTTTATTACCCGACTTTTATCAAGCGGACAATCGAGCCGCTCGCCGAGGTCTTCGGCAAAAATCCGGCATTACTGGCGGGTGTGGGCAAGATACTCGGCGCCCGCCGGGGAGAAACCGGGGATGCTGCGCTGGTCATTGACGCCTTTGCCAAGGTGCCGGTGAATATTATCCTCTGGCAGGGTGACGACGAACTGAAACCGGAAGTTAATTTACTATTTGATGCCAATATCCTGGATTACTTGACAACGGAAGATATCACCATCGTGTGTGAAGCCATTACCTGGCGGTTAATAAATTACGCAAAGAAAGTGTGAGAAATAACATGGATGTGACCGGAATCATCTTAGCCGACGGCAAGAATCCCAGATTGGGTATTAGCAGGGGGACGGAACTCATCGGGGGAATCCCCTGTATCGAAAGGGTCGTGCAGCGCCTGGCGACAATCACCGGCCGGATTATCCTGGTGACCGCCGGCGACACGCTCACCTTCTCCACCGTCAAAGGGATTGAAGTCGTTACGGATAATTACCGCATTAAAAGGCCGTTGACCGGCATTTATACCGGCCTTTGCTGTTCCCGTTCTAAAGCCAATATCGTGGTGACCTGCGATATGCCGTTCCTGAATACAGCGCTGCTCGACCACATGGTGAAACTTTCACCCGCCTACGACGCCATTGTTCCCCGCTGGCCGAACATGCAGAAAGAGCCGCTGCATGCCGTTTATTCCTTATCCTGCCTGCAAACGATGAAAAAACACCTGGAGACCAACCGCTTCAGCATTATCCATGTCCTCAAGGAAATGCATGTGCTGCACCTGAATAAAAGAGGTTTCGCCGAGCTCGACCCGCAGTTTTATTCTTTCCTCAATATCAACGACCAGGCGGATATCGACCTGGCCAATAAAATCGCGGCTGAACAAAAAGGATAATTTTCTCAACCTTGTCTGCCTGAGGGGCGTAAAAGCGTAAGCCCCGGAAATATTATCGGTTACGATTGAGGTATTTCTACGGCATTTTGAGCTGCTGCCGGCAGCTCAATAGTCACAGGTATGTTGTAATCGGTATAGGTAATATTCCCACTCATGGTCATGGTTATATCGAAACCTGGCGTCGTCGTAGTCGTCGTCATGTCGCCGATGTCAGACGATGTTATTTCCATCGTGAGATCGATGTTTTCTTTTTGCGGGAAAAAGCTCTTTTTATCAATCCACATCTTAAACGTAGTTGATTTGAACACATCCGGATTAAGGTTCTGTAATTCGGGATTTGATTGAGATTGCGATTGCATCCACTTTAACACTTCTGCCATGTCCGGGGTAATCTGAAAAACGTAGCAGTCCAAGCCGTTTACTGTCTCATCATCGAGTCTGGAGATACTGGTTGCCGACTGTAAAAATTCTGTCAGCTGCGCCAACTGGTCTTCAGCAGTCCACGTTGATTCATCGACCTTTATTTTTTCCCACTGATCTGTGCCGGTGATATTTTGCTTAATATATAGATAACCGCCGGTCAGGTATTCATCCATTGTGTCAGTCTGTGTGCCGCCGGGTGAACTATCCATTACTATACTGTTATTCATCAGCATCTCTTTGGTGACATTATTCACGGATGCGGTACCTGTTTCTTTTGCGCTCACATTTCCCACATTCTCTGAAAGGTCCATTCCCAATTTGAACGATTTTACGTTGTTCGATGTGTCAATTATTTTTAATACGATTTGCTGGTCGGTGAGACCGGTGCACCCATAGGCGCTTAAAGTTATGGTCAATACCGAAATAATGGCTATCGCTAACAAAATTAATCTTTTCATTTTTTCTTCCTTTTAATGTGTTTCCTCGATATGAAATATATAACTTTTGAGACTGTTTGTCAATTATGATTATTTTCATTCAGACGATATTCATAATGAGTGAGAATGTCCTCTCCTCATCTTTCTGCTAGAATAAAGTCCGAATAACCTTATAACGGAGGAATAATATGTCAGAGTGGTATCAGGTAAAAGCCAGAGTCATCAGCCAAAAAGGCACTTGCAGCACCGGGCATAAGGTCGGGGATGAGTTCATTATCGGGGATACTTTGCCGGCCGGAATGTGTGCCTGGGCATTTTATTCATTGTTCCCGTTTGTCGCCGGTTTACAGTCCGGCGGCTCCTTCCCCTGGGAGAAAGACCCGGACAAAACCACCGTCGCCTGCCCGGATGCGGAAAACCCGCTGGTTTTTCAATTAACACGGGTTAAAAAATAAATTCCTAAATCCAAACACCAATAACCAAACAAATACTAAATTACGATTTTTAAAGTGGGAGACTGCCGTCATTACATTCCTCGCAGTGGGCGAATGCAATTTGATATTCACTATTTGGATTTGTTTAGTATTTCGATATTAGAAATTAGGATTTAATTGATTATTGACTATTGATTATTGAAATTTCCTCCACTACCCCTCTCATTTGATATTTTGCCTGAGATTAAGTACCATTTAAGTACAGATACATGCCTGTTAACGGGCTGCCCCTATCTGTGGGAGAACTACAATGACTGATATCTTGAATGAAGCCTACGGCGTCATCCAGTGCAAGGAATGCCCCTGGTATAAATCCTGCGTGATGCCGATGCGGTTTACCGCCGAAGACCTCCGCCGCCAGCTTGAATCACAAATTCCCGGCGGTACCTCCGCCATGCCGAACGATGCCGGTTTGCAGAACCTGTTATCCAGTATGGCTACCTCCGCCCAGAACTCGCTGCTGGAAGGGTGCCCCATTTTCGTCGAACGGCTGCGCAACAGCCAGGAGCTGGCCGCCGCAATTAAAAAACTGATGCAAAATTTCGGCAAACAGGACTTACCGGACAACCCCAAATAAACGTTGCCGCCACCCGGAATAAAAATAAGGATAATAACACCAGATGAGTGATGACAAATCCCCGAAAGAAACAAAGCTCGCCGAACTTAAAGAACGGCGTCAGAAAATAACCGAAATGGGCGGGAAGGAACGCGTCGCCGCGCAGGAAAAGAAAGGCAAACTATCGGCCCGGGCGCGCATCAATACCCTGCTGGACAAAGGCACTTTTCACGAAACCGGCATGTTCGCCCGCAACCGCAATGTCGGGGCGTATGAGGACGTCGCCGCTGACGGCGTGATTACCGGCTACGGGGAAATCGACGGCCGCAAAGTCTATGTCTATGCTCAGGATTTCACCAGCATGGGCGGCACCATGGCCGAAATGCAGTCCAAAAAAATCTGCAACCTGATGGACAGCGCCGTCAAAGTGGGCTGTCCGGTCATCGCAATGAATGATTCCGGCGGCGCCCGGATTCAGGATGGGGTGGATTCCCTGGCCGGTTACGGCCAGATTTTCCGCCGCAACGTGCAGGCATCCGGCATTATCCCGCAAATCTGCGCGATTCTCGGCCCGACCGCCGGCGGCGGGGTTTATTCCCCGGCGTTGATGGACTTTATCTTTATGGTTAAAGGCATCAGCTACGCTTATATCACCGGCCCGCGTGTCGTTAAAGCAACTACGGGACAGGATATCAGCGATGAAGAACTCGGCGGCGCGGCCGCTGCCCAGAAAAAATCCGGCGTCGTTTGCCGTTCCGAAGAAAACGAAGCGGAATGCTTCCAGAATATCCGCGAATTGCTGAGCTACCTGCCGCAGAGCAATCGCGAACAACTGCCCCCTCGCACCGGAACTGTCGATAAGGCCAACCGCCTCGACAAAACAATCTTTGAAATTATCCCCGATGCCCCTAACCGGCCTTATGATATGAAGAAAATCATCGAGCGGGTGTTCGATAAGCGGGATGACGATAAAAAGAATTACTTCGAGCTGTTCCCGATCTTCGCCACCAATATCATCACCTGCTTCTCCAGACTGAACGGTTGGACGGTGGGCATTATCGCCAACCAGCCGATGTCCAAGGCCGGCTGCCTGGATATTGACGCCTGCGATAAGGCTTCCCGTTTCATCCGCTTCTGCGATGCGTTTAATATCCCGGTTATAAATCTGGTGGACGTTCCCGGTTACCTGCCCGGCACCGAACAGGAGTGGGGCGGCATCATCCGCCACGGCGCCAAGATGCTTTATGCCTATTCCGAAGCGACCGTACCCAAACTGACCGTCACCATCCGCAAAGCCTACGGCGGCTCTTACCTCGGCATGTGCAGCAAAGATTTAGGCGCGGACATGGTCTTCTCCTGGCCCTCTACGGAGCTAGCCGTGATGGGCGCCGAAGGCGCAGCGCCGATTATTTTCCGGAAAGAACTGGAGAAAGCGGGAAACCAGGCGGAACTGCTGCAGGAAAAAATCCGGCAGTACCGTGAGGAATTCGCCAATCCGTACCGCGCCGCGGAGCACCTCCATGTGGACGATGTCATTGACCCGGCGGAAACCAGAGTGAAACTGATTGCCGCGCTGGAAATGGTCATCAATAAAGAGGAAGACCTGCCGGATAGAAAGCACGGGATAATTCCAACCTAGGAAAAAGGACTCATTCCCACTTTGTCATACTGAGCGAAGCGAATGTATCTAGTAGGAGGGGAAGACAACCAGATTCTTCAGGTACTTCGTAACTTCAGAATGACAATCAGTTTGCATCTATTGTTGAAAACATTATCAATAATCGAAAGGATAACAGTTGTTCTACATACTATCGGGAGAGGATGATTTCTCTATTGCCCGTGAGCTTGATACTATCAGGAAGGGTATCGGTGACCAGGGGATGCTGTCCACCAATACCAATACCCTCGACGGCAAAACGGTGCAGGCCGACGAATTCCGGGCCGTCTGCGAATCGGCGCCGTTTTTATCTGAAAAAAGGCTGGTGCTTGTTCAGGGGCTGCTGGACAGATTCGGCGTTAAGGCCCCTTCAAATAAAGCCAAAACCGCCAAAAAGCTCGAACAGCAGCCGGCCGCCTACGAATCATTCGGCAACTGCATTTTCAAACTCCCGCCCAGCACGGTCCTGGTGCTAATCGAAGACGAACTTAAAGATAACAATCCCCTGCTGAAAATGATTTCCCCCAAAGCTAAAATCCAGAATTTCCCGCTAATGAAAGCTCCCGAGCTACGGCAGTGGGTTACCAACCATGTCATTGAAGAAGGCAGCAAGATTTCGCTGCCGGCGCTGAATCTACTTATCCGTTTGATTGGCAGCAACCTCTGGGTGATGTCCAGCGAACTGAACAAACTGGCCACTTACGCCCAGGGGCGGCAGATTGAAGAAAAAGACGTCAAAGCGCTGGTCAGTTACACCCAGCAAAGCACCGTATTCAATCTGGTGGATGCCATTATGGAATTCAAGGCCAATGAATCCGAATCCTTACTCCAGCAATTAACGGATAAAGGCGCCACAGCGACATATTTGCTTTCGATGCTGTACCGGCAGATGCGTTTGATTGTCCGCGTGCGGGAAATGAAAAGACAGGGCGTCAAAGAAGCCGACATGCGGCCGCGGCTGGGCGTCGCCTCGGAGTATGTGGTCAAGAAGACACTGGAACAGGCCAACCGTTACTCGATGCCGCGCATCAAACAGGTCTACCAGCAGTTGCTGGAGACGGATATCGCCATCAAGACCGGTAAATACTCTGAAGAACTGGCGCTGAATATCCTGATTGCGGAACTATGCCAGCGTACGCCGGTGGCAGCTTAGGGTGAATTTAATCGACTTCTCGAACCTTTAACAGGGGGTGCACGCCTATGAACTCCAAAGTAACCAGAAATACTTATCGTCCCATTTTCCCGACGCCGGCAGGGCTGGTAGTTTCGATTGATGCCGTCGGTAAGCCGAATATTATTACGCTCGGGGAAATATTTAATCTGAGCATCCGGGAACCGGTCTGGGTCGGTATCGCCATCCGGGAAACGCGCTATTCCTGGGAACTCATCAAGCAGCAGAAAGAATTCACCGTCAACTTACCGCCGACTAATCTGCTCAACGCCGTGCGCGGCATCGGAGTTTACAGTGGGCGGGATGTGGATAAGTTTGCCAAATACAAACTGACCGCGCTGCCTTCCAAACTGGTGAAACCGCCCATCATCGCCGAATGTCCCGTAAACCTGGAGTGCAAGCTGGTGGGATTCCATAACGTCGGCGACCACGATTTATTTATCGGAGAAGTCCTGCTGGAGCATGTCGACGCGGATAAAATCAAAGCCAATGGGGAGCGGGACGAGTCCAAACTTGACCCCATAATCTGGCTGGGACGCGGCTTCTATAAACTGGGGGAGAAAATCGGAGAGTATGAAGGGGTGAAGGGGATATACCAGCGCGAAAAACGTAATCCTTAAACCTTTCTTACCGCCCGTACCACCCTATCCCACTCAGCAAGCCGCGTACATAACCTGCCTGCCCGATATGCTGGAAATCGTTAATCGTCGATAGAACCCGTTGTTCGACCGTGCTGGTAGTTTTTAATGTCGGACTGTATACTGCCCGCTCCAGATCGTTTTCGGTCAGACGAGTCATGATATATTCGATGGTGAGTTCATGCACACCGCGGGCATAATCAAGCAAAACCTGCGCATCCGGCGCTTTGAAATCCGCCAACTGGGCCGGAGTGTGGCCATAACCGGTATCGTTCTGGTCCGGTAAACGGCTGAATTTTAAATACCATCCGCCGGTCACCCACAACTGGTCTTCGCCGAAAAGGTCGGCGTTCATTCTATCTTGAGAACGGGTTGCATGCCAGATCAGCCAGCCGATGCTGTTGGATTCCGGCTTGGGCTGGTATTGCAGTTGTTCGGTGGTCAAACCATTCACAGTTTGTGCCAGTTCTTGATAACGGCGGTTATATATATCCAAAACAAATTTTTGTAAATTCATTTTAGTTCCCTCAAATCCCGAGATTATTTCAGATTCTTCGTTCAATCAACCCCGTTAAAAAAGAAAATAGGCATTCTTCCGAAGAAGGATGCCTATTTTCTACATAGGAATTGTTACTACTTGCCGATTCTGAACATCTTGGTGCCGCAAGTCGGGCAGACGCCTTGGGTAGCTGGCTTACCATTCTTCATGGTAATCGCTTTGGCGTTCTTCATTTCCTTCTTGGCGCGGCATTTCACACAATAAGCCTGCATTCTAGTTCTCCCTCCTTTTGTGCCTATTTGTCAGAATCATAAATCATAAATGCACGCTTGTCAATAGGTTTTGAGGTTTTTTTGTGCCTGTTTAAAAAAATATTTGTGCCTGTTTAGCCTCGAATGCCTAAATAACAGGCTGAAATGTGCTAATATTTATATCGAATTTACTGATTTTAAACAGAGTGAAAATGAACACGCACCGGTCAAAAAGCAACCCTGAAACAATCACTGAGGGAGAAGTCGCCCGGCACTGGGACGATAATGCCGACGTCTGGACGGAGCACGTCCGCAAAGGCTGGGATACCTTTCGCGAACACCTCAATAATCCCGCTTTTTTAAAGCTCGCCGGCAATCTCAACGGGAAAAAGGTGCTGGATGCAGGCTGCGGCGAAGGCTACAATACACGCATCTTCGCCCGCATGGGCGCGAAAATGACCGGCATTGATATTTCGCCCAGGCTGATTGAATACGCCCGGCAGGCCGAAAAAAAGGAACCGCTGGGCATCCGCTACGAAACGGCCTCTTTCTCCGACCTTGCCATTTTCAAAGACGAATCCTTTGATACTGTCGTTTCCACGATGGCGCTGATGGACAGCCCCGACTTCGATAAGGCCGTTATCGAAATACACCGGGTACTGAAGAAAAACGGCGATTTCTTTTTCAGTGTATCCCACCCGTGTTTTATGACCAAAGGTTTCGGCTGGGTCACCGACCGGCAGAGCAATCAGGAAAAGCTGACGGTTTCCGGATACTATAGCAAGACCCAGCGGGTGGAGCACTGGCAATTTTCTAATGCTCCTGAAGAAATAAAAAAACAGGTCGAACAATTTGCCATTCCGGTGTTTCCACGAACGCTGGCAGAATACATCAATCCTCTCGTCAGCACCGGTTTTATCCTGAAAAAAATGGTTGAGCCGCGCCCTTCTGTGGCCGAATGCCGGGAACACCCCTACCTGCAGAAATGGCGCGATGCCGGTTCGTTGTTTTTACTCATCCATTGCGTGAAGCCGTAAATTGATATTTTTTATGTTAGCTCTTTCAAATGCTAAAATCTAAAATTCTCCCTTCCATCCTTCCTTAAAAAGGAGGAAGACTCTACCCTCTCTCCTTCAGAAGAAGATAAAAAGAATTCCTGAGAATAAGCTGCATTTTAAGAGAGTATTTGTTGATGAACACTAACAATATTATTATTCGCGAATTCACTATAGACGATTACGAACAGGTGACTGCGTTGTGGACGGAGGCCGGCATCCATTTTAAGCCCAACGGACGGGAAAGCCGCTCACACCTGGCGAAAGAACTCCAGGGCGGACGAGCCATTTTCCTGGTGGCGGCTGCGGATAGGAGAGTGGTGGGAGTGGTTCTGGGCACCCACGACGGACGTAGAGGCTGGATTAATCGGCTGGCGGTATCAAAGGATTTCCGCCGCCAAAACATCGCCTCTAAACTGGTGACAACCCTGGAATTGCAGATGAAAGCACTGGGCCTCGATATCACCGCCGGTCTGATCGAACCGGAAAACGCCGTTTCCAAATCATTTTTTAGTAAAATGGGATACACTAAAGTGCCGGTGGAATACTTTTCCAAGAGGCAATCCCCGGATGCTTAGTGGTATAATATTTAGTATTATAATAAAGAGAACAAGACAGGCAGCATAACAGCACCGATTACTACTCCGGCAGGCCGGCGATGCCTGAAGTTTGCCGTAGAATAATTGGTTATGTTATACTGTGTTGTAACTTAGAAAGGGAGAGGATATTTTGCCAGACAGCAACACAACTATAAAGGAATTACTGGAAGCCGGGGCACATTTCGGGCACCAGACCAGCTACTGGCATCCCCGCATGAAGACTTATATCTTCACCAAGCGGGACGGCATCCACATTATCAATCTGGAACAAACTGCCGGTATGCTGGACAAAGCCTGCCTCGTCGTGAAGGACATTGTCGCATCCGGCGGCACGATACTGTTCGTCGGGACTAAAAAACAGGCCCACGACGCCATCGAAGAAGAAGCCAAACGCTGCGGGATGTACTGGGTCAACCAGCGGTGGGTCGGCGGAACGTTAACTAACTTCCCCACCATTCAATCCCGTATTGACCACCTGGTCCGCCTGGAAGATTCGCAGGCTAAAGGCGAGTTTGCCCGCTTACCCAAGAAAGAAATCATGGGCATCGAAGAAGAAGTCACCAAGCTGAACAAACAGATGGGCGGCATCAAGGCCATGACCAGTCTGCCGTCAGCCCTCTTCGTCGTTGATACCGTGAAAGAAAATATCGCCATTGCCGAAGCCAAACGCGTCGGCATCCCGATTATCGCCATTGTCGATACCAACTCCAACCCCGACGATATCGACCATCCGATTCCGGCCAATGACGATGCCATCCGGGCTGTTAAACTGATCTGCCACCGCATTGCCGACGCTGTTCTGGCCGGCAAAGCAATGATGACCCCGATAAAAACAGAGGAAGGAGAAGGGGCAAATCCGGCTGAAGCATCTTCGACCGCACAGGCCAAAGGCTCCGAACCGGAGATTTTCACCCCCGACGATAAATAACCATGGATATTTCCACTACCCAATTAAAGGAATTAAGAGATAAATCCGGCGCCGGTATCATGGAATGCCGCACCGCATTATTACAGCATCAGGGTAATTTTGAAAAAGCGCTGGAAACCCTGAAAACAAATTCCATCAATAAGGTACAGAAGAGAAGCCAACGCACGGTTAACCAGGGTGCGGTAATGACTTACCTCCACACCGGCGGCAGAATCGGTGCGATGGTCGAACTGAACTGCGAAACAGACTTTGTTGCCCGCAACGAGATTTTCAAAGAACTCGGACACAACATCGCGATGCAAATTGCCGCTCAGGAACCAATCTGTATCTCAGAAGAGAAAATGCCCAAGGATGCCGACTTAACTCCCGCAGTCGCTTGCTTACTTCTCCAGCCTTTTATTAAAAACCCGGAACTGACCATTCAGGACCTTATCAACGATGCTATCGCCAAAACCGGCGAAAACATTAAGGTCAACCGGTTCGCCAGATTTGAGCTCGGTCAGGCAGAATGCAGAATCGCTGGAGTATAGATACCCGGCCCTCAGTATAAATTATCTAAATAGATGCTGAAGGTGGATACCAATGACGGCTCCCAAGTATAAGCGTATCCTGCTCAAACTCAGTGGTGAAGCCTTCAAAGGCAATTCTGCCTATGGCTTTGACCCGGCTGTAGTCTCGAAAATCGCCACACAAATCAAGCACGTTTCCGAAATGGGCGTTCAGGTTGCCGTTGTTGTCGGCGGCGGTAATATCTGGCGAGGCGCCGAGGCGGCCAAAAACGGTATGGACCGGGTGACTGCCGATTATGCGGGCATGCTGGCCACGATTATCAACGCTTTAACGCTGCAGGATGCACTGGAAAAAATCGGCGTAGAAACGCGCACTCAAACTGCCATTGACGTTACCAAAGTCGCTGAGCCTTACATCCGGCGCCGCGCCATCAGCCACCTGGAAAAAGGCATCGTGGTTATTTTTGCCGCCGGCACGGGAAATCCGTTCATGACCACCGATACCGCCGCCGCCCTGCGGGCTATCGAGATGGAAGCCGAGGTGGTGCTAAAGGCCACGCACCATGTCGACGGCATTTACAATGCCGACCCGCAAAAAGACCATTCCGCTAAAAAATTTGATAGACTGACCCTGACGGAAGCGCTGCACCTGCGTTTGGGAGTAATTGACGCCACAGCGCTTTCCTTATGCCGCGAAAATAAACTGCCTATTATCGTTTTTGATTTTCGGACCAAAGACAGCATCGAACGTGTGGTTATGGGTGAATCCATTGGTACTATCGTATCAGGAGAATGAAAATGATCAATAATCCGAACATCTCAGGCGCTGAAATCAAGATGAAAAAAACAATCGAAGTGATACAGAAAGAACTCGCCACCATCCGCACCGGGCATGCTTCTCCCTCCTTAATCGAACACCTCAAGATTGATTATGCCGGTACGGTTTTACCGCTCAATCAACTTGGCAGCATCACTGCGCCCCAGGCGAACTTACTGATGGTACAGCCCTGGGACAAAAACAGCATCTCCAGCATCGAAAAATCCATTCAGAAATCCGAATTGGGATTAAACCCGATTAATGACGGGCGTGTCATCCGTATTGCAATTCCGGCGCTCAATGAAGAACGACGGCAGGAATTATTAAAAATCGTCCACAAACGCATTGAAGAGGGTAAAATAGCCATCCGCAACGAACGGCGCGACGCACTGGAAAGACTGAAAACTCAGGAGAAAAATAAGGAAATTTCTCAGGATGAGCATAAACTATTTCAAAATCAGTTGCAAAAACTGACTGACAGCTATACTGTGAATTTGGAACAAATCGGCAAAGAGAAGGAAAAAGAGGTGATGGCTGTCTAGCCGTCAGACCCTCCGCTTCACAGAGAGCGTCAGAATGAAACAGACCGCAGCAAGCATCTCGTCGATACCAAACCATATCGCCATTGTACCTGATGGGAACGGCAGGTGGGCCACCAAACGCGGTTTGCCCCGCCTCAGCGGCCACCGGGAAGGTCTGCTGAACATGCTGCGCATGGTTCAATATATCACCGAATTACCCGTGAAGTATGTTACTTTTTACATCTTTTCAACGGAGAACTGGAACCGTCCGGAATCAGAAATTAATGGGTTGTTTAAGCTCGGAGAGCATTTTGTCGGGGAACAGCTTCAGAAAATCCACGAGAAAAATATCCGCATCCGCCACATCGGCCGGTTAGCCGGATTACCGGAAAGCCTGCAAAGCGCCCTTCAAAAATCGATGTTGCTGACGGCCGGGAATACCGGTCTGACACTGGGAATTGCCTTGAATTACGGGGGACGGGCGGAAATTGTGGACGCTGTGACCCGGTTCAGTAACGACCCGGACAAACCGCAGCCGCTCGATGAAAAATCTTTCAGCCGTTACCTTTATACCGGCGATATGCCGGATGTCGACCTGCTCATCCGCACCGCCAACGAAATGCGATTAAGTAACTACTTGCTCTGGCAAACGGCTTACAGTGAGTTTTATTTTACCGATGTCCTCTGGCCTGACTTCGGTAAAAAAGATATTGATAAAGCCCTGGTCGAGTATAGCCGAAGGAACCGCCGTTTCGGCGGATTATAAGCGGTGTAAATGCTGAAAAACCGGATTATTACAGCCGTCTGGGCAATACCTCTTCTCAGTATTATTGTCTGGTTTGGTGACCCGTATTTTACGATTGCGGCAGCCGTCATCGGTTTGCTGGCTGCGATTGAATTCTTCCGGCTGACCAGAGAACTGAAAACACAGGCGCTTATCGTTTTTGGAATCATCTGGACGGTACTGCTGGTCGTCATCCGCAACGCGCCTATAAATCACTGGTTGGCGCCGCATTTCGATACGTCATTACTCCTCCCCGCGGTGATTACCACCGGCATGATAGTCTCCTTGATACTACTCTTATCCAGAAAGCAAAAACCTGGGGCTTTCGCCGATTGGTCGTGGACACTGGCCGGGGTCTTGTATATCGGCTGGTTCCTGGGTTATTTCGTCGCGCTGCGGGGATTAGGCGGCAGCGCATCCAACGCCGGCCGGAATTGGGTCTTTTTAGCCATTTTCACATCATTTGGATGTGATTCGGCTGCTTACTTCATCGGTAGCGCTTTAGGGAAACGGAAACTTGCCCCGTCCATCAGCCCCGGCAAGACCTGGGAAGGCGCAATCGGCGGGTTAATCGGTGCCGTGGCGGTGAGTCTGTTATTCCTGCTCAATACGCCGTTGCGTGTCAGTAATTACCTGCACTGGTGGCAGCTGATTATCGTCGCTTTACTGGTCAGCATTTTCGGACAGGTCGGAGACTTGGTCGAATCCTTATTCAAGCGGAATACCGGCGTCAAAGATTCGGGAAGTATTTTCCCCGGACACGGCGGCATGCTCGATAGGCTGGACAGCCTGGTTTTCGCCGCCATGGTGGTCTATTACATTGCAGCATTATTCAAGCTGTACTAAGCCGGAGCGAAGCGTAGTTATTGAGCGAAGCAAATGTACAGGAAGAGGGAGAAATCTTTACCTTCGAATCTCTCCTGTTTTAGTACTGCAGCAGCGAATAAACCGGCACGTCCTTCAAATTCTTGCGCCCTTTCAAAGCCGTCAACTCAATCACAAAAGCCGCGCCGATTATCTTACCGTTCATTTTTTGAATCAGTCTGGTCACCGCTTTGGCGGTGCCCCCGGTCGCCAGCACATCATCGATTATCAGCACCCGTTCCCCCTTTAGAATTGCATCCTGATGCATTTCAATGGTGTCCGTGCCGTACTCCAGGGCATATTGTTCCTGATGCGTATCCCAGGGTAATTTACCCAACTTTCTCACCGGTGCAAATCCGGCGCCCAATTTATAGGCAATCGCCGGCCCGAACAGGAATCCCCGGGCTTCCATCGAAACCACCACATCGATGTTCATATTGCTGAAATGGTCGGCCATGGTGTCAATGGTATAAGCCAGCGCCCGCCCGTCTTTTAAAATGGGCGTAATATCATAAAAATTAATCCCCGCCTTAGGAAAATCAGGGACTGTCCGGATAATGCTTTTCAGGTCGGCGGCCGGTTTCCCCACGGTATTTTTTTTCGCTTCTTTCTCAGCCATTTTAATTCCCTCTGACAAAATCGTTACGTATGGATATTATCACAAGCAAATATGACGTTCAAGAATACTAGTTGCGTCTGACCGCTTCTTCCGGGTTGACTGATATTCCCGTCTCCAGTACTATGTACTTAAGATTTCGTCGCTAATATAAGGGCAATTATGGCTGGTTCAGTGAAAAATCTGGCAATTCTCGGTTCCACCGGCTCCATCGGACGGCAAACGCTGCAGGTTGTCCGCAATTTGGCCGGCCGTTTCCGTGTGGTCGGGCTGGCCGCCGGACAAAACCTGGAACTGTTATCAGCGCAAATCGCAGAATTCAAACCCGAATTTATTTATTGCCAAAAAAACGAAAATTCAAAACTCATTGCTCAAAACTGTAAACTGCTCTCCATGGAAGAAATTGCCGCCCATCCGGACGTGGATATTGTCGTTATCGCCACCTCCGGCAAAGCCGGTTTAGCCGCCACGCTGGCCGCCGTCAGAGCGGGTAAAAAAATTGCCATTGCCAATAAAGAACCGCTGGTGATGGCCGGGGAAATTATCACCCGGGAAGCCCAAAAAAACGGCGCGCAAATTCTCCCCACTGACAGCGAACACAGCGCCGTCTGGCAGTGCCTGAACGGAGAAACTATGCCGGTAAAGCGAATCCTATTGACTGCTTCCGGTGGTCCTTTCCGCAATTTTTCCGCGGAGCGACTGGATAAAGTCACGCCCCAGCAGGCGCTGCAGCACCCGTCCTGGCAGATGGGTAAAAAAATTACAATTGATTGTGCCACACTGATGAACAAAGGGCTGGAAATCATCGAAGCCCACTGGTTATTCAATGTGCCGCTGGCGCAAATTGAGGTTATCGTTCATCCCCAGAGCGTCATCCATTCGATGGTCGAATTTGTGGATGGTTCTTTCAAAGCCCAAATGGCTTGCCCCGATATGCGTCTGCCCATCCAGTATGCCTTAACTTATCCGGAGCGCCTACCGAATCCGGAATTGCCGAAACTTGATTGGACCAAGATTAAAGAACTGACCTTTGATAAGCCGGATTTTATGAAGTTCCCCTGTCTGGAACTGGCCATGAGTGCGGCGAAAACCGGCGGCACCGCTCCAACTGCGCTCTGCGCCGCCGATGAAATCGCAGTAGACCTGTTCTTGAAAGAAGAAATTAACTTTACCGGTATCGCCCGCCTGGTTGCGGGGGTCATGGCCGCGCATCAAAACATACCCCATCCGACACTTGATGCTATTATGGAAGTAGATAAATGGGCAAGCGCCAAAACGCTTGAACTCTACCGTCAGGATAAAAAATGCTGATTACCCTGGTATCGTTTTTTCTGATATTAATCATCCTTATCCTCGCCCATGAACTGGGACATTTCTTTACTGCCAAAATTTTTAAAGTGCGTGTGGAGGAATTCGGCATCTTCCTGCCGCCGCGGTTATTCTCGGTTAAAAAAGGCGAGACCGTTTATTCATTGAATGCCATTCCCCTCGGCGGATTCAATAAACTGGCCGGAGAAGAAGACCCCAATGTTGCCGGCAGTCTGGCGGGCAAGAGCATCCCGGTCCGCTTAATCGTGCTCAGTGCCGGTTCCATCATGAATATCGTGCTGCCGATTATCTTGCTATCTATTGCCTTTATGATTCCGCACCTGGAAGCGGTCAACGTCAATTCCAGCGACAAGGGCCAGGTTTTTGTCGAGGAGATAGTAGCCAATTCGCCCGCCGCCAACGCCGGCATCAAAGTCAATGATGTTATTCTCGATGTCAACGGACAGCCGGTACAAAATGTTAATGATTATGAAAATATCATCCTGGCGAACCTGGGCACCGAAGTTACCGTCACCATCAAGCATTATAACGGCACCGTCGCGGACGTGAAGCTGACACCGCAGGCCAACGCCCCCGCCAACCGGGGTGCTACCGGCGTGGCGATAACGAATGCCGTACGGAAAAGCGATCAGTTCTGGGTCGCCATTCCCAATGGCATTACCAGCTATTGGAACATGATTGTGCTTTTTGTTACCGGTGTTATCGGGATGATTCGAGGGTCAGTCCCCGTCAGTTTTACCGGACCCGTAGGAATTGCGCAGTTGACCGGTGAAATTGTCAAGACCGGGATTGCTAATCTGTTGAGTTTTGCGGCCGTTATCAGCCTGAACCTTGGTATTCTAAACATTTTTCCGATTCCGGCGATGGACGGCGGCCGCATTGTTTTCGTGCTGCTGGAATGGGTGCGGCACGGAAAACGGATTTCACCTAAAACCGAAGCCATGGTGCACTCCATCGGTTTTATACTGCTGATGCTTTTATTCCTGGTAATTTCTTATCATGATATTTTACGCATCATCCAGGGCGGCAGTATCGGATAGTAATTATGATTGATGGTCTTTATCAAAAAGCACCATAATGTCCCAAAGAACGGTACATCGGGAGTTTAAATCAAAATGCCCGCGAAGAAAAGTAAAAGCAGCCCTCTGATAACCAGAATCAAAGCTTTCATCATTCTGGTCGCCGGTGTCATTATCCTGGTGCTGGGTATTGGCATGTGGCAAAGTCCGGAAGTAAATTGGGCCGGTTTCATGGGCGCATGGGGTTCGCTGGGGGATGAGTTTACCCGGTTAAGACATGACCCCTTTGCTGTACTCGGTATTCTGGTCATCATCGTCGGCGTAATTATTTCTTACACGGCCATCAAGCGTTTAATCAGAGGCAAATCCGATTAATCGTTAAATATAAACGGCCACTACTACCGCGTCTTTCACGTTATGCTCATCAAAAAAGAGCACTGCCAGGTTCCGGCCCGCCATCATCTCTGCCGCCGGTAAATTCCGCGCCACCGTGACCCCCTCCAGATAAGTCTTGCCGCTGCCGGTAATCTCCACCGTGGCGGAATAACTGCCTGCATTAAAACTTCTTAATATCGCCTTTTTTACCGTCATTTTTAAACTCCCCCCAATAACAGCTGCTGCTGGTATTCCCCGCGCTCCGACAGGTAATTTAACGTGATGCCCAATACCCGTTTCTTCGCCGCCGCCAGCCCGGCCCGCTGGTCGGTGATTTCCACGACATCATATAACTGCTGACCGCAATTGACCGGCGTGGTTATCAAACCGCCGGTTGATTCTATTTCCGCCTTGCGCAGGTAACTGCTCGCCAGATTCTGGCCCGCAGTGACATTACCGATATTTCTATCCGCAACCTGTTTTGCCCGGTCGTAAAAAAACGCCATTTGCTCCCAGGAAAACGCATCCGTGATTACCGGTTCCCCGCTGGCCGGGTCGCAGCCTTCGATACGGACCTGATTTGTCTGCCAGCCGCCGGAACGGTATTTCCCCTGCCGGATGAGGTGGGCCTGTCCGTATGCGTAAACGGCGTTATCGGTAGATTGCGGATTGACCAGATAAGCCTGTAAGCCCTCAATGAATACCGCATCCGGGATAAAAGAAAGTAAACGCCGGATAATCAGGTCGCCGCGGTCATTGGGATGAATCGTAAAATCGGGATAAAAACCATCCGCAAACGCTGATTCAGACTGCGCCGCCAGCTGGATGCCGATTCTGGCGAAAACCAGCGCCAGCAACTGTTTTACCGACATCTCATTGGCATCCTTGTTCCAGCGGAATTGGTGCCCGGCCCGCCAGTTTGCCAGTAAATGCCAGCCGTCGATGCCGTACAGCGTTAGACTGCTGCTGCCTCCGGCGCTGCTGTGTTCCCAACTATCCAGCCAGAAGACCGGACCGGCGCTCGTTTCATTGTCCAGAGCGGTAACGTAACCCGGACTGAACTCGATTTGACTGCCGATGTTCAACAAAGCCAGATTACCGGTACCCGGAGATTGGTATTTACCGTCGTCATTCCTCAGTGTCACCTGCAGGTGGCCTTCCTGTGGTGTGGTTTCATATTTTACTTCGAGAACATCGGAGGTAATGTCCAGACTCGTCTCTGGCAGATTAGCCCACCAGACGCCGTTCGCCGTCGACAGCCAGACGGAATTCCCGGCATGCGCCATCACCAAACCGTATTCACTTACGAGGTTAAAAGGTGAAGGTTCGCACCACAAATTGTCCGAAAACCTTGAATCGGTAATTGAATTTAGAAAAAACGGACGGCTGTAACTTTGCACACCGCTGAATTTTTCCACATAGGCAGCCCGGTAGACATCGGGTTTATCCAGGAATGCCGCGCCGTATTCAAAATTGCCGCCGGCCGGGGCTGAAGCCAGTTCCTGCAAAGACGCCCATACCCCGGCGGTCACATCGCCGCCGTCACCCAAAACCAGCGACCAGACCTTATAATTGCCGTTTGCGTCCTGCCCGTTTAACAACAAATTCCAATCGCGGTCGTAAATTGTGCTGACGCTGGATAGATCCCCGGTGATTTTATCCCAAACCGCGGCGGATTGCCAGTTCCCGCCAACGCATTTTTTAATCCGCAGGTTCATCTGTTCAGTGTAGAAAATTGCCAGGTCGCCGTTGGGTTTATATGCCGCGGTCAAACCATGGACATCGGTTGAAGGCGCGTAATCGAGCAGTTCGCTCAGCCAGCTGGCGCCGTAATTCGTGCTTTTCAAACGTTTCAATTCACGGTTGCCGTTTATCCAGAAAATGGAAACTTCGTTGCCGTGCGCGGCTGCGGCTGCCGCCAGGCAGTTATACTGATTGGCGTAAGTCCAGACGCTGAAATCTGATTGAGAACCGTGGCTTGCCGTCCGCTGCCAGTATAGTTTCCGCCCATCGGCCGGTAAGGTAATTCGAACCCTGATTAGCGAACCGTCCCCCGCCACAGTCATCCCATGAAAATATTCGTCTTCGCTGCCCCGGTATAACCTCTCCCAGTTGAGGCGGGTCACGCCGGTCATCTTGTTTTTAACCTCAATTTTTACCGCGGGGGTGTGACTGGCCGATCGCTGCGCTGCCAGCAATGTCGCTGATAATGTCCTCATCTTTTATTCCTTCCCCGCCGGCCCGTAATCGGTGGTTTTTGATACCTGCCGGTGAAAAGGACGGTAAAGGGAACACACCCGCACCCGGTTTTTCCGGCCCAGTCTTTTCAGTTCCAGACGGAAGAACGCCAGTTTCTCTTTGCCCCAGTTCAGTAATTCGCCGGATGTTGCGTCTCCCCCGGTGTTAACGCGGTTGATGGCATAAACGGCCCACTCCACGGCGGCGTAGCCGCAGGCACCAGTGGTAATCAAGTCTTCCTGCCAGGCTGCAATCGTCGAAGTGCTGACGTTGAGTGTATGCAGTTGGCCGTAGTAAATACAGGCGTTCGAACCGTCCGGAATCTCGTCACCAAGTAAAGTAACGGTATCGCCCCACAACGAAAAACGCTGGAATCTGCAGGGAAACATCCCCGCCGGGTATTCCACCGCTTCAACCATTATCCGGTCGCTCAGAGCGGAAATATCAATTTCCCGTGAGCCGGAAGTTGTTGCCTTAACTGTTTTTTGCTGATAAGGCACGGCTTCTGAGTAATCCTTCACCGCATGGCCGATGTGCCGGTCCAGTTCATCATTCGTCCAGCGGTAATTATTGGCGTCTTCATCGTGCAGGTCCCGCCTTACAATCGCCCTCATGTCTACTAAGTTCATATTTCACCTCTTCAGCAGCCTTCAGCCGTCAGTTATCAACCGGATGGGCTGAACACTGACAGCTGAAAGCTGATTGCTTGTTTTAGTTATCCTGCACGCCGATTAGCGCGGCGGCTTTGATGGCGCTGAATAGCGCTAGCGAGACGTACCATTTGATTCTGTTGCGGCTGGCGTCTTTCGTTTCCAGCGAACCAATCGGTTCCACCGTCACAAAACCGGGCGCCGTCAGTCCGCAAAGCGCGCCTTCGCCCATCTGCAAAGCGTAAATCGAGGAACAGGCGCCGCCGGTTGTCCCCGTCTCCACGCCGCCGGCCAGCACATGCGTATCCAAAATCCAGTCGCTGACACAAATGGGCACACCGTCCCAGTACTGGACGAAATTGCCCCAGGCGTCGCGGTTGGATTCCATCATCCCGCCCGATGCCCGGACCAGCGCATTGATTTTCCGCCGTGAACGCCGGCTCATCAGCAGCATGTCCGGTTTGCCGCCTTGCACCGCGTCGATCAACTGGTCCAGCAGCGAAAGGGTCAGCGCTGCGCCGCCGGCGCCGGCCGCAATCACCTGCGGACTTGGCGTGCCGGTGTTAATCAGTTTTCTCAAACCGTCGAATTGTTTGGCGTTGCCGGCCGAATCGCCATAAATGAAAGTGTCTTCGAACTTGTTCCGCAACGCTTTGGCTTTCAGTTCCACCACCGCGGCTTCCAGGTCCTGCACATTGCTCCGGGTGGCTTTCAGAAAATTGTCTACATCCGCGTCGCCGCCCATGATTTTCAGGTTGGCAACTTTCTGTTCGAAGGTCGGCGTTGATTCGCTCCAGTTATCGCCGACATCGTAAAAATCAATGTCCGGCAAAGTTTTTTCCTGGTTGTATGTCAGCCCGTTGCCGACAATCTCGATGAATGGCATCACCTGTAAAATCGGGGATTCCTTCACAATTGTCTCTACCACGCCCTGGAGCAGGATGTCATTGGATAATTTGGATGCTTCCGCTAATGTCAGTGCCATTATTTTTTACCTCCTATTGCGTATTGAATTTTTTCCCGCGGTGACAGCGCCGATAAATCGGCAGCCCGCCTGCCGGGCGCGCCGGCCGGCACTTTGATATTCGCGATTTCTTTCTCGACAGATTTCTTTACCCGTCCCACCAGGCTGATGGCCTTTTCCAGGGAATCGTTCACCGCCTCAATCGTCTCCCCGGCAATCAGTTCCCCGGCAATTTCGGGGTTCAATTCCAGCACCCGGTTTTTATAGCTGGCAACCGCTTCGTTAAACAACCGGGAGACTGCCGCTAACTTTTCTTTCAGTTCGCTCTCCGATTTCCGCAGGGCGGCGATTTCGGTGTCTTTGTCCGCGATTATCTGCGCAAACCCGACCGCTTTCGGTTCCGGTTCCGTACCGGAATCATCTTCCCGGCGGTTTTCTTTGTTCTCTTCCTCTGTCATTTTTCCCTCCTTAAATTTATCTGCTGACCGCTAAACCCGGCGTAATCGCTCACTCTCCAGCCGTTCCTTTAGACGGTCTCACATTCAAATCACGGTTCATTTTTAAAATGGCATCCCTTTCTTCCAGCCAGCGGGCAAATTCCGTCTCCGGGTCCTTGACGCCCACTTCGTACATCGCGGTATGCCTAGAATGAATCCCGCCCTGCACCAGCACCTGTTCGTTTGCCACCATCTGCGTCATATCGCGCGGCAGCACCGGACTCCAGACCACTCTCAGGTTATATTCGCCGAAATCATCCCCGTGGTATTTCTCCATTAAGTTCAGAATCATCCGGTTCCGCTGATTGTAGGCCACGGTTCGGATGGCCCGCTTCCGGTTTACTTTCTGCAGCAGCGGCTGCAGTTCCATTTCCAGGGCCACGCCGGAAAGGTTGGTCTCGTTCCCGCCGAAAGCCGCCCGCGGCGACTCCGAAACGTCATGCATCGTGCGGTATAAGAGATTAATATAATCGAGGTGCAGCTGCACCCCGCCGCCCTGCAGTAAATCCAGCAGATAGGCCTTAGCCGATTCTGGAATATTCCAGACCGCGCCCGGCTTAACCGCAATATCTTCGGATTCCTCGACATTTTCCAGCACCGCCACCGGGTTCCCGGACAATTCCAGGATACGTGATAGCTGCGACATCGCCCGGTTAAATTCCCGCAGCGGTTCCATGAGTTGCGTCAGGTCGGAAGCGCCCCAATTTTTTTTCGGCTCGCGCACATTAGGAAAAATGACAAAGGGGATAAAGCCGTAGGGATTGGCCTGCTGCTCCAGCCTTGTATCGTCCACCCAAAGTTCAAATTCGTCAGCTGTCCACATTTCCACCACGGTGGCGGTTTTCCCTTTTGGTTTGACGCCGTACATCGCCGCCGCAACGTCCACATCGAGGTAATACCGCGAAGCCACCTGCCGGACTTTGGCCGCGTCGTCACCGCCCTGCCAGAGATAAATACCCTGTACATCCGGCGCAGTAACTCTGACCGCACCGGTTTCGGTATCCCAGATTACTTTATAGGCCGCGTCCCCCAGCACGGAACAATCGATTTCGGTTTCGAAATCCAATTGCTCCAGGCCGTTCGTGTCGTAAACCTCCTGCAGTACGGCTTCGGCGCGGCGTGCTTTTTCTCTGCCGGCAGCGGTATCCTCCCCGGGGTCGACCACAAACTTCACGCCGGACATCAGGTAAGAAGCCATTTTGTCCACTACGACCCGGGCATAATTGAACGTCAGGCGTTTCTCGCCCCGCCGTTCCCTTTCCGGCCATTGCACCCCCTGGTAAAAATCCAGTAATTCACGGTAGCGTCTCATTCTGTCGGCATCGCGGCGGCCTAAATCACCCGGTTTAAAATTGTCTTTCACTTTTCACTCCTCAGTCGTTGAATATATTCCGTTTTCCCCAAAGGCAACTTTTAAAGTCCTTTGCACGGTGCGCCGGCTCACTTTGTAAATGCGCGCCAGTTCTCTGATTGATTTACCGTCCTTCGCATAAAGCTGTGTCATTTCATTCACCCGTTTTTTTCTCAACAACCGGTGTTTTCCCCTCGGTTCGTCGTAAATACAAACTGGCAGCGGACAATTCAGACACGATTCTGAAAATTCACAACCTTCATCAGGGTAATGGCAAAATTCCGGGGGTAAATCGTAAGAGTTATCATTCATTTTCCGCATAATCAAACACACCGCTATTAATTTTTTATTTCCCGCCCCAGTGGAAGTTTCATAATATGTGATAGTTTACTTTGTTATATTAGTACATATGTTCTAGTTTAGTCAAGCGGTTTTTGTCACCCCCCATTTCAGAATCGTTGTGAGCTCAGCAAATAAATTGCATAGTTTGACCCCCTTCCCGTTTATCCATTTTTCTTCCCCTTTTTATTGACTTCATCTCTCTGATTCTTCATAATTCATTTAATTACCGGCAGACAGGAGTACGATGCACCGTTTTTTTATTCCCGGAGAATGGATTCAACACGATATGGTTACGATCACCGGTGAACCTTTGCGCCAGATCGGTTATGTCCTCCGCCTTAAACCCACTGACCGCGTTACCGTTCTGGATAACAGCGGCCGGGAATTCGAAGTAGAAATCGAGCGGATTACCAAAGAACAGGTAACCGGTAAAGTAATTAGTAAAAAACTGGGAACAGGGGAACCCCGCGTCAAAATCACGCTCTATCAGGCGCTCTTAAAATCGGATAAATTCGAATTGGTACTGCAGAAAGGCGTCGAACTGGGGATAACGGACTTCGTCCCGTTTATCAGCGAGCGTTGTGTCTCACGGAAAGAATCGGCCGCGAAAATCGCACGCTGGCAAAAAATCATCCGGGAAGCCGCTGAGCAGTCCGAAAGGTTAGTCCTGCCTGTCCTCCACCCGCTGGTTTCGTTTGCGGAAGCCTGCCGCAGTGTCAAACAGCCGGCCCTGCTGCTCTGGGAAGAAGAAAAAAATGTCAGTTTGAAACAAACCCTGCAAAATCCGCCGTTTAGAAACGCTTCAGAACTTAGTCTCTTTATCGGACCGGAAGGCGGTTTTCCGGCAGCGGAAAAAGAACTGGCGCAGCAAAACGGCATCGCGGTTGCCAGTCTGGGCAAACGCATCCTCCGCGCCGAAACGGCCGGGCTGGCCGCCGTCAGCGCCGTTCTGTATGAAACCGGGGAAATGGGGTAATGGTTGGCCAACATGAGGCCTACAGCCCCGAACGTATTAGTTTCCGGCCGCTTGCCGAAGCCGATCTCCCATTATTACACCGCTGGCTAAATACACCGCATGTCAGTGAATGGTGGAAAGTAAACGGTAAAAGAAACCCCGATTATGCAGCAGTAACCGGCAAATTTATGCCGCGGATACACGGTCAAGAACCTGTTAGTTGTTTTCTGGTGCTGTATGATAATAGACCGGTAGCATTCATTGAGTCGGTTAGAATGGAAAATTTCCCAACCGAAAAAGCAATGTTGAAGATTAATCCGAACGCAGCAAGTGTTGATACCTTTATCGGTGAAGTTGATTTTCTGCACAGGGGTTTTGGTCCGGTTTATATTCGCAAATTCTTGAAAGAAATTATTTTCCGGGAACCCGGGATAAATTCCTGTATTGTTGACCCCGACCCGGCGAACAAAATTGCTGTCAGGGCCTGGGAGAAAGCCGGGTTTACTTTTTCGCACCGGGTCTGGAATGATGAGGATAAAGTCACAGCCCATATTATGACCGTCAATCGTGAAACAGTCTGCCCGCCGTCTGCTATGCTATAATCATTTTTATCTTCGCTATCCGAAAGGGGTGATTCGTGTCCTGGTTTTTCTATCTCTGTCGTGCCTTCGTACAAACTTTTTTTAACCTTTTAATGCGGATTAAAGTCAACGGTCGGGAAAATATTCCACCAACCGGCAAGTTAATCGTTCGTCGCCAATCATATGACTTATGCCGAACCGCAGCTTGTCGGTTTCCTGATTAGAAGAAAGATGCGGTTTGCCGCCAAAGAAGGATTCTTCAAGCATAAACTGACTAAATTATTCATGGAATCGCTGGGCTGTTTCCCGGTGCACCAGGGCGTGGGCGACCGCAAAACGCTCCGCTTGATGGAACAGTATGTCAACGACGGCTTTGCGTTGATTGTTTTCCCCGAGGGCCAGCGCAGCCAGAATGCCGAACTAATCCAGGCGCTGCATGGAACGGCGCTGATTGCCCAGCGTACCGGTGCTTTTATTCTGCCGGTTGGTATTTCCGGCACTGAAAAACTGAAAGGCTGGAACTGGGTCTTCAAACGTCCCCAAATCACGGTAAATTTCGGTCAACCTTTTCAACTGCCGGTAAATGATGATAAACTCTCCAGAGAGGACGCCACCGGGCTGATTATGTCCCGTATTACGGATTTACTCCCTCCCGAATACCACGGAGTTTACGCTGAAAAATGAAAAATAATAACGTTAAAATTGAGAAAACCGCAGGCACCGGGTTCTGTTTCGGCGTCAAACGCGCTATAACCGCGCTGGAGCAGGCCGCCGCCGAACAGGGCCGTATTGAGACGCTCGGGGCCGTTGTCCACAACCAGCAGGTGCTACAGCGCCTTTCAGAACTTGGTGTCAGTGTCGCCGGAAGCCTCGATGATGTTACCGGCAAGACTATCGCCATCGGGGCGCACGGCGTGGGTCCGGAGGTTGCTGAAGAAATCAGGAAACGCAATTTAAAAATTATTGATACTACCTGCAGTTGTGTGCACCGCGCCCAGACCGTTGCCCAAAAATTATCGAAATCCGGTTTTTTCGTCGTGGTTTACGGCGATGTCAATCATCCGGAGGTCAAAGGCATATTGGCCTGGGCCGGCGGCAAAGGTCTCGCCACCATGGATGTGCAGACGATTGCGGCGTTGAAACCGATGCCGGTACGCATCGGCGTGCTGGCGCAAACCACGCAGATTCCGGCTAATTTCAATGAATTCATTAAAAACCTGGTGGATATTTCACTGCATAAATATTCCGAACTCTACATTGTGGATACTCTTTGCCACGATATCCGGCGGCGGCAGGAATCCGCTCAGAAATTGGCGAATAAAGTTGATTTGATGTTCGTCGTCGGTGACCACACCAGCGCCAATACCAACCGTTTAGCCGAACTTTGCAGCCGCCTCACCGAAACCCACCTCATCGAAACCGCCGCGGAGATTCAGCCGGCATGGCTCAAAGGGCACCAATACATTGGCATCACCGGCGGCGCGTCCACCGCGGAAGAAACCATCACGGCCGTCCAAACGAGACTGGAAAAACTGACCAAACTCTAAACCCTATAATCCCATCTTTTCCGCCACTTTTTCGCGCCAGAAATCCGCATTGCCGTAACTGAGCTGGGCTTCTTTCCCGCGTGTAGTATAGAAATGTAAATCGTGTTCGCCGGTCACGCCGACCGCGCCGAAAATCTGGTGCGCTTTGGTGATGCACCATTCGTAGGATTCCGCTGACCACACCTTGGCAATCGCCGTCTCGCGCGCAGCGGGCAAACCTTCGCTTATCCGCCAGGCGGCCTGGTAAGATACGAAACGCAAGCCGTCCACGTAAGTTGCCATGTCCGCCAGGTACTGCTGAATCACCTGAAAAGCCCCGATGGGACGGCCGAATTGTTTCCGTTCTTTGGCATAGTGCAGGGTCATTTCCAGCACCTTTTGAAGGACGCCCATGGTATCGCAGCAAACCGCCGCCGCCGCCCGTTCCAGTGTTTTCTCCACTATCGGCCAGCCTGCCCCCATCCCGCCTAATACACTGTCCTTTGACACGGTCACGTTATCGAAAGTAACCTCGCATAGTTTATCGCCGCTCATCGTCTGCAGCGGTGTGTATTTAATTCCTTTTTCTTTCGCCGGCACGATGAAAACGGTGATATTTTTCCTGTCGTCCTTTTCGTTACCTGTCCGGGTGGCACAGAGGATGTAATCGGCGACATGCGCATAAGGCACAAATATTTTGGTACCGTTGATGATGTAATCGTTTCTTTCCGCGAATGCGGTAGTCGCTATTGAGCCGGCCTCGTATAAACCGTCGGTTTCATTCAGCGCCATCGTAACAATAATTTTGCCGGCAGCGATTTGAGGTAAATAAGCGGCTTTTTGGTTTTCGTTCCCGTTTTCCAAAATCGTCAGCGCCCCTAAAACCACCGTCACAAAGAACGGCCCCGGCAGGCAGGCCCGGCCCATCTCCTCCAGCAATACCGCCAGGTCGGTGAATTCCATCCCCGAGCCGCCGTATAAATCCGGAATTGCCAGCCCCAGCCAGCCCAACCCCGCCATCGCCTGCCACAATGCCGGAGAATACCCTTTTTCATCGGCCGCCATTTGCCGGACGTATGATTTGGAGCATTTGTCCGCCAGAAAATCCCGTGCCGATTTCCGCAGCATCTCCTGTTCTTCAGAAAGCGTAAAATCCAATTGTTTTCCCCGATTTACTATGTATCTTAATATTCAATGTCAGTCCTCTCTCCCCCATGTGGGAGAGAGCCAGAGAGAGGGGGATAATTAGTTTCAAAGGCCCTTTTTCACCGGTTAAATCGCCGCCGGTAATCCCAAACCCCGTGTCGCCACAATCCCTTTCAAAATCTCGTTGGTCCCTGCCTGTAAACTATATCCCCTCGAGGCGAGGAAAGAATGCGGCGACATGCCCGTCAACGGCGCGTATTTGGATTCTTGCCATAATTGTCCGTAAAGGCCTAAAATATCAGTCGCCAGGCCCGGCCAGGTGCTGTTCCCAGGTCGTACAAAAAGGCTTGGCCATCGCCGCTTCGACGTTCGGCGCTTTGCCCTGCTCCATCACCTGCACCACGCGGTACAATAGCATCCGTCCGACTTCAAACTCAACCTCCAGCTGCGCCAGACGGCTGCGGATTAAGGGGTCTTCAGATATCGGTTTGCCGTGCCGCTTTGTTTCTTTACAGAATTTTATCAGCGCCTCGTAAAGCGGGTAGTTCCCCATCAGGCGTTCCATACCGGAACGTTCGTAATCCAGCTGGTTTAGAATCTGGTAAAAACCGTGATTTTTCTCCCCGATCAGGTATTTTTTAGGCACACGGACGTTGTCGAAAAAAACTTCACCCCAGGCTTCGCTGCCGGTGATATCGATCACCGGACGAATCGTGATGCCGGGTAACTTGCAATCGATGATAAATTCGCTGATTCCTTTTTGTTTCGGCGCCGCCGGGTCGGTACGGACCACCAGATAAATATGCGTCATGTAACGGGCGCAGCTGGTCCACATTTTCTGCCCGTTAATGACGTAAAAATCGCCGTCTTCCACCGCTTTGGTTCTCACCGCCGCCAGGTCGGAACCGGCCTCCGGCTCGCTCATCCCAAGGCCGATGCAGGCCTCACCCCGCAGGATTTTGGGCAGCATTTCCAGCTTTTGTTCGGCAGTGCCGTAAACATAAATCGCCCGCCCGATTTGCCGCTCGGCAAACCAGTGGCAGGCTGCCGGCGCGCCGTAGCGCAGCATTTCCTCGGTCAGTATCATCCGGTCAACCTGGCTTCTTTCCTGTCCGCCGTATTCTTTGGGCCAGGTAATGCCCAGCCAGCCTTTTGCCGCTACTTTTTTGGTAAATTCCCAGGAAAAGCCCTGAATCCATCCGTCGCACATCGGCCGGAAAGTGCCTGCTTGAATCTCATCCTTCAGGAAATTGCGTACTTCCTGCCGGAAGGCTTCCTGTTCTACGGAAAAAGTAAAATCCATATTTAAAAACCAAAATCAGAATATCAGGAAAAACAAACGGAGAAGATAAAGACGGGGGATTGTGTGATTAACCCTCATCTTTAGATTCACGAACCCAGGCAGGGGCGGGGTTATCACCCGCCCGCCCCGTACCTGACTGTCGCGTTGATTAATGTGCGCTTAAACCACTAAACAGGTCACCGTTCTGGTGATGCCGGTGATGGGATGAATATGCTGGGTCACCAGGTCGCCAATTTCGTTCAGGGTGGCAAGTTCTACAATCGCAATCACGTCGTAAGGACCGGTAACCGTTTCCACTGATTTCATACCCTTAAGCCGTCCCAAACCGGTAACTACCTCTTTGGTTCTGCCCACTGTGCACTCAATCAGAATGTAAGCCCGAGCTGCGTTTGCCATAGTAAATTACCTCCCTGTTTTATTTTTTATGACTAACTGCTAAGAAGCACTACAAGTATTTCCCATTATATCTTAAAGAGTCTGCAATTTCACTAATAATATCAAAATATTCTCTTTATTTTCCTTAACCTTGCAGTGAGACTGCTGCTCACCTTATAATATCTGTATTCCTTTTATCTCGCGTTAATCTCCCGTAAACATTGGAGGAACCATTTGGAATATTTTTTAACCGAACAGCAGAAAACACTGAAAAGCCTGGCCCGCCGGATTGCCGAGGAACGGATTTTGCCGGTCCGCGCCGAGCTTGATGAAAAAGAACAATTCCCCAAAGAAATCCTGAAAGAACTGGCGGACAGCGACCTTTTCCGCATCTTTATCCCGGAAAAATATGACGGGTTAGGCGGCGGCACGCTTGATTTATGCCTCGTCGTTGAGGAATTAAGCCGCGTCTGCAGCGCCGTGGCCGTTTCTTTCGCCGCCACGGCCCTCGGCGCATATGCCATTATCCTCTACGGCAGCGAGGAACAGAAACAAAAATACCTGCCGCAGATCGCCTCCGGGAAAATCGCCGCTTTCGGTTTAACCGAGTCTAATGCCGGCAGCGATGCCAGCGGGATTCAAACTACCGCCCAGAAAACACCGGAAGGCTACATCCTTAACGGCACCAAGCAGTTTATCACCAACGGCGGTGAGGCAGATATTTATACCGTCATTGCTTTGACCGATAAGACCAAAGGCCCCCGCGGCGCCAGCGCCTTCATCGTCGAAAAAGATACCCCCGGTTTTACCTTCGGTAAGAAGGAAAAGAAAATCGGCATCCGCGCTTCTGCCACCCGCGAACTGGTATTCCGCAATTGCCTCGTACCTGCCGAAAATCTTATCAGCCGCGAAGGCATGGGTTTTATCGTTACCATGAAAGTTCTGGATAATTCCCGCCC
Source organism: uncultured Chloroflexia bacterium (assembly GCA_963772985.1). Classification (GTDB taxonomy): domain Bacteria; phylum Chloroflexota; class Dehalococcoidia; order Dehalococcoidales; family Fen-1064; genus Fen-1064. The sequence goes on along the minus strand of CAVYZP010000030.1, from coordinate 59,265 downwards.
CGGCATCAGCGCTCAGGCCTTGGGTATCGCTCAGGGCGCCATGGAAGCCGCTGTCGGTTATACCAGCCAGCGCATCCAGTTCGGCCAGCCCCTCATCTCCCTTCCGGTTGTTCAGTACAAACTGGCCGAAATGGCCCTGCAGGTGGAAGCCGCCCGGGCGCTCGTTTATGCCGTGGCCAAAACCATTGACAGCGGACAGAAGAGCTTCACCGAAGAATCGGCCATGGCCAAGGTCTTTGCTTCCGATGTCGCCATGAAAGTCACCGTCGATGCCGTCCAGGTTTGCGGCGGCGCCGGTTACATGCGCGATTATCCCCTCGAAAAAATGATGCGCGACGCTAAAATCACCCAGATTTATGAAGGCAGCAACGAAGTCCTGCATAACGCCATCGCCATTGAATTACGCAAACGGAAAGGCAAACGCGAATGAATGTTGTTGTCTGTCTGAAACAGGTACCCGGTACCACCGAAGTGAAAATCGACCCCAATACCAATACCCTCATCCGTCAGGGTATTAAAGCCATTGTTAATCCTTTCGATAGTTACGCACTGGAAGAAGGCGTCCGTCTCAAAGAGAAAAACGGCGGGAAAGTCACCGCCATTACCATGGGGCCGCCGCAGGCCGCGGACATGCTGCGGGACGCCATCGCCGTCGGCGCCGATGACACTGTTTTGTTGAGCGATATGGCTTTCGCCGGTTCCGATACCCTGGCCACTGCTGCCGCCCTCGGCAAAGCTGTCGAAAAAATCAAAAACTACGACCTGATTATTTGCGGCCGCCAGACAATTGACGGCGATACCGGCCAGGTCGGTCCTGAACTGGCCGAAAATCTGGGCATCCCTTTTATCGCTTATGTCAGTAAAATCGAAGAAATCGGCAACGGCAAAATTCGCGTCCAGCGCGCCGTCGAAGACGGCCACGAAACCATCGAAACCACATTGCCCGCCGTCATCACTGTCGCCAAAGAAATCAATGTGCCGCGCATGCCTTCCCTGCGGGGGTTGTCCAAATCGAAATCGGCGCAAATCCCAATCTGGACGGCTAATGACATTGCTGCCGATAAGTCTACTATCGGCCAGGCCGGTTCCGGCACCTGGGTCATCAAAGTTTTTTATCCCCAGCGCATCCAGCACGCCGAGATGATAAAAGGCGAACCCGAAGTACAGGCCAGAACTTTAGTCGAAAAATTAAAAGAGGCTAAAATGATTTGAAAAATCACCCTGATACCGATGAAATCGGGAGAAGGGCAAGGTACTTGAGCGAAGTCGAAAGTATCTCCGTGCCTGTTGAGTAGGGGCGGAAATTCTTCATGTTTCATCGGCAAGATTCAGAATAACTGGAGACCTTTATGGCACTGAAATTTGATAAAGAAAAATGTACCGGCTGCGGCAGCTGCGAATCCGCTTGTCCTTTCGGCTTAATTTCCATCGTGGACGACAAAGCCAGCATCAAAATGGAGGGCTGCAACCTCTGCGGTGCCTGTCAGGACGCCTGCGCTGCCGAAGCCATTAAAATTGAAAAGGAAATGATGCAGGCCCCCGCCGCCGGTGACCATCACGGCGTCTGGGTCTTTGCCGAACAGCGCAACGGGGAAATCAAAGCTGTCGGCCTGGAGCTGCTCTCCAAAGGCCGGGAGCTGGCTGATACACTGCAAACCGAATTATGCGCCGTCTGTCTGGGCGATAATATCAGGGGAATTGAGCTGCTGGCTGCCTGCGGCGCCGATAAAATTTATCTTATTGACGACCCGGCTTTCGCCAACCAGTCGGAAGAACCCTATGTCGCTGAACTGGTCCGGCTGGTCAAAACCTATAAACCGGAAATCGTCCTGGCCGGGGCGACCCCGTTCGGGCGTTCGTTTTTCCCCCGGGTTGCCGCTATTCTTAAAACCGGCTTAACCGCCGATTGCACCGGTTTGGACGTTGATATAGAAAAGAAACTCCTGCGCCAGACCCGTCCCACCTTCGGCGGCAACGTCATGGCCACCATCATCTGCCCCACCCGGCGTCCGCAAATGTCCACCGTTCGTCCGCGGGTTTTTAAAAAGAACCTGCTGCAGACACCTCATGCCGGACAAATTATCAGGGTTGATTTCGATAAAGCGGCGGTCAGTTCTAAAACAAAACTGCTCAATTTTGTTGCCGATGTCACTGAAAAAGTGAAACTGGAAGAAGCGGATATTATTGTTTCCGGCGGCCGCGGTTTGGCCAAACCGGAGAATTTCCAGCTGATCCGGGACCTGGCTGCCGCCCTGGGCGCTGCCGTCGGTTCCTCACGCCCCTGTGTTGACGAAGGCTGGATTCCCTACTCGCATCAGGTCGGACAGACCGGCAAAACCGTCTGCCCGAAACTCTATATCGCCGTCGGTATTTCCGGCGCCGTGCAGCACATGGCCGGCATGCAGACCTCGGATTGCATCATCGCCATCAACGACGACCCCAGCGCCCCGATTTTTCAGATCGCCACCTACGGCATTGTCGGCGACCTTTTCAAGATTGTCCCTTTACTGACGCAGCAATTGAAAAATAGTTAGCATTGGTCGGACAGGCATTCTGAGTTAAACCGGCGTCCCTGCCTGCCAGCTGAATAACCGGCGCTTCAACCTAAGCAAAAAATACCAGTACAAACAGCACTATCGAACCGATAAAGAAAATCGTCCAGACCCTTTTATTCCACTGGAAAACCTTTTGGCCGTCGAAGTTTCCCCACGGAATCAGATTAAAGAAACCCAGCCAGGCATTGATTACGGCTCCTATCGAAGCCGTATCGATTATGTATTGCGGTATCTGTATCGGGGGAGCGCCGGCGCCGGTCTTGAAAATTTGTCCGAAGGAATTCAATACTAAAAACAAAATGGTGAACACCACCGTCAAAACCATATTAACCACCGGCCCGGCTAAAGACGCTTTCCCGATTTTTGCCCGGTTTTCTGCGGTATTTTGCCCGACTTGAATATACACCCCGCCGGGTGCCGCCAGCAGGAAACCCAGCAGCGCCGCGCCCATCGCCAGTATCAGACCTGGAATCCAGAGATGGTAAACCGCCTTGAAACCAAACCTCCGGGCCGCGATTCGATGCGCCAGTTCATGCAACACAAAAGCAAACAAAACTACAAATAAAGACTCGATGATATCAATACCCAGTATATGCAGCGCTGAAAAAGCTTTTGCGGCGCCCCCGGCAAAATAGATGCCGAAAGCAATTGCCATCCAGACCACCGAAACCCCGAACTCCAGGATTTCATGAAAAATATCTTCCTGCTGAACTTCCATGCGTTTCTTACCTTAAAAACTAAACTTGGTCGTATAGGCTTACCATATTTGATTAAAAGCTATTGACCGCGGTAATGTCAAACTTTGCACTTATTTTAAGATGCAGGTTAAAATTCACCGCTGTGTTATAATCGGGTAAATATGAAAATGTATTCCGCTTATGACCCCTTCGCCTGGATTTATAATAAACACTGGGGGAATTCTTTTCTCCCTGTGGTTTTGCCGGTGATGGATAACCTGGTGCTGGCTAAAATCCCTAAAAACGCCCGCATCCTCGATCTCTGCTGCGGCACCGGACAGACGGCGCAAAAATTGACTTCCCTGGGTTACCGCGTCACCGGCCTTGACGGTTCACCGGAAATGTTAAACTATGCCCGCGAAAATGCCCCGGGAGTCGAATTCCTGCTCGCCGATGCCCGTTCGTTCCGGCTACCGCTTAAATACCATGCCGTCATCTCGGTTTTTGACAGTCTGAACCACATCATGTCTGCTAAAGAACTGGGGGACGTTTTTCGTTCCGTTTTTAGTGTCCTTCGCCCCGGCGGGTTATTCATGTTCGACTTGAATACTGAAGCCGGTTACCTTCATGAGTGGAACGGTGATTTTTCCATCATCGAGGACGACCATGTCTGTGTGGTCCGCAGCACTTACAGCATTTCCTCCCGCACCGCCGACTTCGATGCTGCAGTCTTCCGTCTCAGTAACGGCAGCTGGTACCGTCAGGATTTCGTCCTATATCAGAAATGCCATGCCGCTGCCGCCGTGAAATCAGCGCTAAAAGTCGCCGGCTTTACGGAACTCGAAACCTACGGGTTTGACTGGCAGTCCGGGATGAGTTCATTAACCAAAAACTCCCGCCGGGTCTTCTTTCTCTGCCGCAAACCCAAAGTCCCTAATTAATCACGACGTATCCTTGCACCAACCTCATTCTGAGGTTACGAAGTACCCGAAGAATCTCCCACACGATTCATCATCCGGGGAAACACTTTACTCCGTTCCAGGCGACAAATTTGTGTTTTTTTATTCGAATTTATTTCGGATTTAGCTATTAGTATTCTGTATTTGTTTGTTACTTGATGCTTGAAATTGTGCTTTTCCTTCCCGTGTTTGGTTATCTGCCGGACATTATGGTAAAATATACTGTATTAAGAACTTAAGGAAAAACAATGAGCGCCAAAAAAGAAACCGAACTCCAGAGCTTCATGGACAACGTCAATAAAAAAGACAAACTCAACGGCCACAAGGTTATTTTTAATTTTGTCAAACGCAAGAGGAAATAAACCGGAAGTTCAACCAGTTCTATTGCTTTTTTATCGTGCCCGTTTTACAGGCAAAATTAACCGTATTCTTTTATCCTAATTTATTGAAATGTCTGAAGCCTATCAATGAATCTATTTCTTTTTACCCACACCGGCAATCAGCACAATGCCTAGGCCGATTAAAGCCGCCGCTCCGATTGCGCCCCACCAGTGCACCCAGCTGAATAGATTAAAAACCCCCAGCAGACAAATCACCCCGATGATAATGATCACAATCCCCAGGGCGCTGTTACGGCGCGTCTGTTCTTTCAGAGAATCATCCTCATTGTCCTTTCCCTTGCCCGAAAATGTATTACGAAGGTCGTTACCCAGCTTGTTGGCCGTTTCTTTAATATCAGCGGCGTTCTCCTCGATAATATCCTGCGGCGTGCTTTTTTGCGATTCTTCCAGCGGTGCAATAATTGCGATTACGATGTAGGCCAGAATCCCGAATCCGGTAAATGCCAGCAGCACAAAAACAATTCGGATAATCGTCGAGTCCACCCCGAAAAATTTCCCCAGCCCGCCGCACACCCCGAACAGCATCCGGTCTTTTCTGCTGCGGTAAAGTTTATTTTCCATACGTTCTCCTCTTCCGGTTACGAAGGCTTATTTTTTTCTGTATCGTCATTCTTTGCCTGCACCATTTTGTCTCCCACATCTTTCGGCGACGTTCTCCCCGCCGAAACCACCATCTTCAGGCCTTCCTCAATCGTAATATCGGTGCGAATCACATCAACATCATCGAAGATATGCAAAAAACCGGTCATCGGATTGGGCGAGTTCGGCACGAAGACGTTTATCAGCTTCTTCCCGTTTTCGTCAATGTGTTCGTTGGTAATGAAACCGATTGTGTAAACACCCTTTCTGGGGTACTGCACCATCACCACCTGCATAAAACCGGTTTTCCCCGGTTCTGAGAAACTCTGAATAACCTGCCTGATACCGTCATAAACGGTACGGGTAATCGGTATTTTCCCTAATAACGATTCACCCCAGCGCACAATTCTCTTCCCGATATTGTTGGTGGCAATCGCGCCGACAATCAGGATTAAAACACAGATGACCCCGAAACCAACCCCGATTATTTCCCGTCCGAAAATATCTTTGACAAACGGCCGCAGTAACTGGTCGATTTGGGTGAAAAGCCAGGCAAATATCCAGATCGTTAACCCGATCGGCACCGTCACTACCAGGCCGGCAATTACGATATCCCGGAATTTTCTGAGAAATCGATTCCAGAAAGATTGTTTTTCCGTTTCTGTCGCCATCATTCTCCTGCGCTCTGTAATCGAGTTACAGAATTCACCATATCATAACAGTAGTACCAAGCTTCAGCAATAAACAAATGTCTGTTCTATTCCGACTGAAAAGGGTGCTTTCCCCGCTCAAAATCCGGCCGGTAATTTTCCGGCGCGCTCATTTCCTGAATCCAGCCGTTGTCAATCCCCAGTTCGTCCAGCAAATCCACTGCTTCCAGGTATTCCATTTCCGTGATTCCCCAAGCCAGCGCCGCATATTTCGCGGCATGGTGGGCCGGATAATATTGCGCCATCAGACTGACATTAACTTCCGGCGAAAGGTCTTTCGCCAGCCAGGTCAGGGATTCGGCGCTGCCCGCCAGACCTTCCGGCAGAATCAGGTGCCGCACAATCAGGCCCCTTTGGGCGATATCGTTTTCATCGGTTTGCAAATTACCTACTTGCCGATACATTTCCCTGATGGCTTGACGTGCATTCTCCACATAATGCGGCGCCTGCGAAAACTGCTTTGCGATTTTGTCCGAAGCATACCGCAGATCCGGCAGATAAATATCGATTATTCCGTCCAGCGCCTGAATTGTTTCGACGGAATCATAACCGCCGGTGTTATAGACTAAAGGGATTTTCAGCCCCATCGGGACCGCAATCAACAGCGTTTGCAATATCTGCGGCACGAAATGGGACGGCGATACGAAGTTAATATTATGGCAGCCGAGTTCATTCTGGAGATAAAGTAGCTTTTCTGCCAGCACCGCCGGGGTCACCGCCTTCGATTGCTCTTTGCGCCAGTTCTGGCTGATTTGATGGTTCTGACAATACACGCAGCGCATGTTGCAGTTGCCGAAGAAAACCGTACCGGAACCTTTTGTGCCGGAAATCGGCGGCTCCTCTCCCTTGTGCTGGCAGACCGTATCCACAATCGGTAACGCGCCGGAATGACAGAATCCCGTTTCGCCGGTTAGACGGTTCACGCCGCAGTTGCGGGGGCAGATGTCGCAGGCTGCCAGCCGTGCTTCCAGTGCTGCCGCCCGGCGTTTCAGTTCACCGGAATTAAAAAGAGCAAGATAGGAAGGTTCAAACATGTATCACTTCACAGCTACAAAGATAGTTCTCACCCATGCCTGCCAGAAATGTTTATCTCCGCCCCCGCGTGGACAGTTTTCAGCCGACTCTCCGCTCATCATCATCTATTCCTTTTTTAAATTAAACAGCTGTATCTTTTTGATACCCGGGATCTATCTGGCTGGGGTGCTTTATAAAAAAGTCAATTCTTGGTTCCAGGAACTTGAGCTTATGATTAGGGGGATCAGCCATAAAATCATAAACAGTATCGAAAACATGGTCCCAGCCCCAAAAACTATCATCGAGATTAAGATACTCGCGGACCATTTCTGTCCCTTTTGGGGCAATAGGGTGTGCAAGCACGGTTGCCGTGCGGACCATATGAAAAGCATCAATTAGTGTCCTGGCGCGGAGATTAGCATCATTATTCTGGTCTGCCTGGCGTATATTATTAGCCCAATATTTATTGATATTCCGGAGATAAGTGTCCAAAAGGCTCATTATCGAGTGAAATTCACATTTATACATGAACTTTTCATATTCCAATATGGTTTTCCGGGACTCTTCTAGTATCTCCGGACTGACGGCACCGACCGGGATTTTTCCATCATAATATTTCTGGGCAGTATAAAAACAAGATCTTATTGCCCGGTTAAATACGTTGGATAACAGATTGCCTTCTTTAAGAACAGGGTCAGCGTCTTTTTCATTAGCTTTAGGGTTCAGTGGTTTAGGTTGGAAGCTTACGCTCTTCATCGCTAAGCCCAGGCTAAGGAAATGAGCCCTTAATTGTTCGAACGTATAGTAGTCCAGCAATTCCCTGGCCATCGGCGGTTTGATTTCACCGCTGCTGCTGGCCTTTTTGTTTAGAAACAAAACGTGACTGTTGCAAACCAGCTTGGGAATTTGCAGTTCACCCTCTGGTACATCAAATGAGGGATTTTCCCCCTGGCTGCCCATGAACATTGCCATTTCTGCCGGTCCATAGAAGTAAATGTTATCTTGACCGATGAATTGATATACCTGCGCCTCTTTAGAACACCACCAGTCTTTCCATGTGTCCAAACCCTTGTTTTGTGATTCAAGGTAGGCCATTGTAAACGATATAGGAGCCCAGAGGGATTCAGGCCAAACCCAGACCGTCAGGTCATCCAGCCCACCAAGTGCTGGCGCCGGAACTCCCCATTCGATATTACCGGTCAACCTGAATGGTACCAGCGTCTTTCCCGTCCGGTAACGGATGCCATTTCCCGCAAAGACCAGGCATGCTTTTTCTCTTTCCTCAACACTATTAAAAGTAAGAGTAATCGACGGTTTATTTTCTTCATTGGTTACAGAGTATTCTGGAAGCTTTTCTTTAATCGTGCTTAATAAATCAATCTGCTCTTTTTTAATATATACCACCGGCGGTTCTAGAAACTCCCGGATACTATTGATCACTGGGCGCCGGGAAGCAGGATCTTTTTCGAGGTATTCAACCCAGAGCTTCAAAAGATCGTGGAATTTATCAAGTTTAAAATACCAATTCGTCACATCTCGCATTTCTGGCTTTTTTCCGGTGAGGGTGCTTCTCGGATTTATCAAATCAATCGGCATATATTGATGCCCTAACGAGCATTCATCCGCATAACCTCTTTCCGAAGAACAGCCGGCGATTGGACACTGTCCAATAACCTGGCGGCCGTTAAGAAAAACACCCAGTTCGGCATCATAAAACTGTGAAGTCGTTAATTTTTCCAGGTGCCCGTTTTTGTATAGCCTTTTGATGAAATCGATTGATTCTTTCCGGTGAATTTCAGCAGGGCGTCCTAAGCTCGAAGCTCCAAAAAGGTTTAGACTGATGTCATAGGATTTCAGAACTTCTTCCTGTCTTTCGTGATTAAACTGAACGAATTCTTCTATCGTACCTTTAAAAAGCCCCTGGTTGACTCGTTGACGATAGTATTCCAATATCGGTGAACCATAACAATCGGTCCCTGACACAAAAATGACATTATCTTTTCCGATACGGTCCCTTAGAAAGCGAGCATAAGTATCTGCGTGAATAAAGACACCGCCTATATGCCCGAGATGGAGCTCCTTATTCCCGTACGGCATTCCCGCCGTTATTATTGCGCGTTTGGGAAAAGTTGGCCTGACGTTATCGGTATTACTCTGCACCCTTCCGCTGTTTTTATTTTTCGCGATATCCTGACAAACAATATCCCGGATAAAATCCCCGGATGTTGAATTAGTCTCGTTCATCTTATGCTCCCGATATTTTCGTTTTCTATCTGACCAACACTATTTATCACCGAGTTTTACCAGCGCGGCTTTGATTCTTTTCAGGCACCTTTCTTTGCCCAATACCGCCATCGTTTCAAAAAGCGGCGGCGCTGCCTCGCGTGCAGTCGTCGCTACCCGCAGCGGATTAAAAAGCTGTCCGGCTTTTATCCCCAGGTCCGCGGCAAGGTGCCGGAGTGTTTCTTCCAGTAAACCCGGGCTGAAGCTTTCCAATGCAGCTAATTTTTCTTCCGCGGCTTTTAAGGCCGTTAACACCATCTCCGCCGTCATCTTCTTGTCTACGAACATCCCCGCATCATATTTCAGTTCGTCCGCAAAGAAGAAGTCGGCATAGGTCGCCGCGTCTTTTAAAATGTTTATCCTTTCCCGTATCAGCGGCACGATTTGTCGTACGTATTCGATATCTAAAGGCCGCTTGACTTCAGGCGGTAAATCTTTTTCCATGAAGGGGAACACCCTGGTTGTCAAATCGTCAACGCTCAGCCCGCGGATATAAACGCCGTTCATCCACTGCAGTTTTTCGTAATTGAAAATACCGGCGTTTTTATTTACCCGCTCCAGCGAGAAGTTTTTTATCAGTTCTTCCCTGCTGATGATATCGGTTTTATCGTCCAGCGACCAGCCCACCAGCGCCATAAAATTGAGCAGCGCTTCCGGGAGATACCCCTGGTCACGGAATTCCAGTACTGAAGTCGAGCCGTGCCGCTTACTTAACTTCGCACGGTCAACCCCGAGCACCATCGGCACATGTGCGAATTTTGGCAGTGTGTAGCCCAGTGCTTCATATGTCATAATATGCAGCGGCGTGCTGGAGATATATTCTTCCGCGCGGACGATATGTGAAATCTCCATCGCGTGGTCGTCCACCACGTTGGCCAGATGATAGGTTGGATAACCGTCGGATTTCAGTAAAACCAGGTCTTCGACCACGCTGTTTTCAAAAGCCACGTCGCCCCAGATTTCGTCATGAAATTTGGTCCGTCCGGTAGTGGGGGCCTTGAAGCGCACCACCGGTTTTATTCCAGCAGCTTCTTTTTCCTTTTGTTGTTCGGCCGTCAGATTCCGGCAGCAGCGGTCATAACCTGGGGGCAATTTATTTTTGATTTGGTCCTCGCGCAGTTTTTCCAGCCGCTCCTGGGAGCAATAGCAATAATAAGCGTGTCCGCTCTCAACCAGTTTCTGAGCCGCGTCCTGATATAGCTTCAGCCGTTTTGACTGCACATACGGTCCGTAATTACCACCGATTTCCGGTCCCTCATCCCAGTCCATACCCAGCCAGCGCAGACTTTCCAGGATATTGGCCAGCGAACCCTCAACACTGCGCTCCACGTCGGTATCCTCGATGCGCAGGATAAAAGCGCCGTTATTGTGCCGGGCAAACAGCCAGGCAAACAACGCCGTCCGGATATTCCCCACGTGCGGGTAACCGGTAGGACTCGGCGCATAACGCGTTCTGACCCGTTCTGTCATAACTACTCTCCGCAAATCGTATTTAAATTCGACACAGGTAAATTTCTGCTATTCTTGTCTTGGTGATACACTCACATTCTACCATCTCTCCCCCCTGACATTCTATAATACAGATATCCGTCGGTCTCCTTGCCGCCTGACAATGAAGGGTCAGGAGTCTCCCTCCCTCTCAGGGAAGGACTAAAGGAGAGTGATAGATTTCAAATTAATCAGGAGGCTGCCAATGAAAGACTCTGTTATCGCCGAACTCAAAATCGTACCGCTGGGGACTCAAACCGCCAGCCTCAGTAAATATGTCGCCGCCGTCATTGATGTCGTCCGTCAGGCCAAAGGCATTACCTATCAGATTACGCCGATGTGCACAATTGTCCAGGGACCGTTGGCTCAGGTGCTGGCATTAGCGCAGGAAATGCATGAAGTGCCATTCAAGATGGGTGCCAACCGTGTCTCGACCACTATCAGTATCGACGACCGCCGTGACAAGCTTATCACCATGGAAAGCAAAGTCAAAGCGGTGAGTTAGACAAAAGCCGGTCTTTCCAAAATAATATTGACCATTATTTTAATAAAGCAATGAATTGAGCGACGCTGATTTCCGCGGTGCGCAAAATTGCCCGTAGCGCCCCCCGGTCGAATTCGCTGTCCCGGGGAACGGTGACGGCGGGGCGGGTTGGGCACCTCATCCTGACATGACTGCCTTTGATGCGTGTAATTTGATAACCGGCCCGTTCCAGGGCCGCGATACACCGGTCTCCGGAAACCGCTGGGAGCTCCATCATTTTTCGTCAACCTCGATGTGATTGAGGGTATATTCTTCAGGGAAGCTCCAGCCCTCTTCCTGCATGGACTCCAGACAAAGTTCCGCGGCTTCCTTAATATTTTCTAACACTTCTTGTTTAGTTTTCCCCTGGGAAATGCAGCCCGGTATAATGGGGATTTCTGCGATAAAGTAGCCGTCTTCACCCCTGGTAATAATCACAGGGAGCCTCATAAAACTACCTCCCGCAATGTCCGCTGCTCGTAATTTCTTGCCTCAAGTATAATTCTTCATTTGTGATAATACAAGTCAGTTAAAAAAACCGTACCCTGCGCTGTGCGGCGCAGGGTACATAAAAATCCCCCGTTTTTATCTCGCGGAGAATTATCTCGTATTAGTGCCCTCGCCCTTGATGGGAGAGGGACAGGGTGAGGGTGAAATTTTTGTCCACTTAACAAATGTATTCATATCAAAGACAATTTCTATCTTAATAATGGCTCCGCTTCCGCCAGCAGACCCACCATCTCGTCGGCCACTTTTTCCGCCTGAGTGCCGAACTCCTGCAGCAGGCTCTCTTTCACCCAGATATAGAACAGGTAGCGCATACAGCGCCGGTCTTCCCTTTGCGACAGCAGGAATTCATAATGCTCCCGGTTGATGCAAATTACGCCTTCTTTCGGGTCGTACCAGCTCCGGTAATCCGAATTCTCATTCGCCGGCGACTGTAATTTGATGTGGGGCGCATGTGTCGGATGGTGCAATACCGGTCTCAAAGCCTTTGGTTCGGATGCCGGCTGCTTGGCTTTCTCTCCATGATTATCCAGTTTCGCTGCCGCCCCGGCCGTCGTACCCATTGCCATTTTTTCCAGCAGCCCCTGTTCTTTATACCGTACGAACCTGTCGATTAGTTTGCCCGCCCGGCCCAGAATGATGTTAAACCGCTGTTCTTGCGATTCGGCGCTGACTTCTTCAATGAGTTGCTTGATTTTCGCTTCCTGCTGTCTCAATTCGTTGACAAAAGCCCGGAAAACTTCATCCTGCACCACGGCTGTTTTGTCTGCCGTCCGTGCCAGGTGGTCGTATCGGATATAACCTTCCAGGCGCTGGTCCGTCCATGGCAAAACATTAAAATCCTGCAAATCTTTCAATGAACAGATGCGTGTGCCGCCCCGTCCGTAAAGGTTAATCGCCGCGTCCGCCATTTCCCAGGGTAAAACATAGAGCTCGATATATGCCGAACCGGCCTTCGGGATGTGCAGATTCGTGGACATCACTTTCACGCCGCGGAAACGCTGCGGATGAATCGGTTCGAATTCGTGGTTATCGGAAATGGACATGGCATACATGTTTGTCCGCAGGTCGCTGGCAAACTGCTGGCCCAGATATTCCTTAATGCGGTCTTTCGAAAGCTGCACCGAAATTTCCGGTAAAATCCCTTCCAGATGGGCGACTGTTCCACGGTGGGAATGTTCGTGCGCTTTGCAGTGCGTGATGATTTCTGCGTGCCCTTTTTTCAGCCATTGCCGTTTCAGTACCAGGCAACTCGACGCCTCACCCTCTGTCGCTGTGGAAGCCAGGTGCAGTTCCTCCGTAATCAAGGCAAAAGCCAGCAGCCCGATACCCTGCTCCCCTCTCAATGCCAGGTGCAGTTTTTCGGAACTCCCGATCTGCTGCAGCACCTGTTTCATCTTTTCAGGGTTGATGCCCACGCCGTTATCTTCAACGGTGATACTCTCCAGCGCATGGGCCCCCAGGCCGTTAAGCACCGGTTTGTAAGTCAGCTTGATGCGGATTTGGCCTTCATCTGTTTTCGCCTGTTCGATGGCGTCCGCCGCATTTTCCACAAACTGTTTCAGCGCCTCGGACGGGCTCCGGCAAACGTGTGCCAGAACCTCAAATACGCCTGGTCCGGTGTGAAGTGTTACCTTAGCCATAAACCACCTCCTGTTACGTTAGCCCCGAATTATTTACTAACTTCGGTCGAAGAGAGTCGGTTTGTTATGCTCCTGTTGGGCTTTTTGGAAGGCGACATCCCAGGTAAAGCCCTGACGGCGGTATTTGATTATCAGCTGTATCTTTCTGGCGTCCGTATCCTGAAAATGCCTCACTTCCCGTTCCGTCAAGCGGGATTTAACCGATTTGATAAATCCCTTTTTCTCGAGGTAGTGTATTTCATCAACGGAGGCTCCGGTTTTTCGGGCTAGTTCAGTAATACGCAACATTTCACGAAATCTTTCCTATAATATTTCACGTAACTTTACCCGAATTATATGACTGTTCTCTCTATTTGTCAATAGCTAGCTGACTCATGGTATTTTTTGGGGGGTTTTCCTACAAAATGATATCCATGCTGTAGGAGATGGTTTCTGTAGGCCGAAGCCGGAAAGCCATTTTCGGTACTTGACGCAGTCAATGTATATTCAGTTCCTAAGCTGATGTACCAACCCGCCCGCCACTCCTCGGCATAATCTATCAGTTTCATTATTCCTCTGTGTTATAATTATTATTAATTTCGTAAAAAGTGAGACTACGATGTTTTCAATTGAAGTAAATCATATATTTAAAACCTACGGCAGCCGCCCCGCCGTTAATGACGTCTCCTTTGATGTCAATCAGGGCGAAATTTTCGGTCTCATCGGACCCAACGGCGCCGGTAAAACCACCACCATCCGCATGATGATGGATATCATCAAACCGGACTCCGGTGATATCAAAGTCCTGGGCGAAAAGCTCAACGATAACAGCAAGAATAAAATCGGCTATCTGCCGGAAGAACGCGGCCTCTACAAAAAAATGAGCGTCATGGATACCATTATTTATTTCGCTTCCCTCAAAGGCGTAGATAGTCAGCTCGCCCGGCAACGCGGTGAAGAACTCCTGAAACGGGCCGACCTTTTGCCGCACCAGAACAAACGCATCGAGGAATTGAGCCGCGGCATGAGTCAGATTATCCAGGTTATCATTACCGTGATTCACGAACCGGACCTGATTATTCTGGACGAACCTTTCTCCGGTCTGGACCCGGTAAATACTCAGCTGCTCAAAGACCTCATCCGTGATCTTAAAAACAGAGGTAAAACCATCATTATGAGCACCCATCTCATGAATGACATCGAAGAATTATGCGACCGCCTGCTGATGATTAACAAAGGCCGCGCCGTGCTTTACGGTAGTTTGGCGGAAGTAAAAGCCAACTACCGCAACAACGCGGTTCTGGTGGAAACAACCGGTGCGCTAGGCACAATCGATGGGGTTCTCGAACAGCGCCCGCATAACGGTGCGGTCGAACTGAAACTCGATGCCAAAACCACTCCACAAATGCTGCTCGAGCGCCTGGTGCAAAAAGGTATCGTGGTCAACCGCTTCGAATTATCCACGCCTTCGTTAACGGAAATCTTCATCAAAGTTGTGGGCAATGAACATGAATAAAACACTGTTGCTGATTAAACATGAATTTTTAAATACCGTTCGCCGCAAAGCTTTTATTATTTTGACCCTTGCTTTTCCTTTAATCGCGCTGCTGGCGATATTGGCCGGACAGGTCCTCCCCGGAGTAATAAAAACAACCACCACCATTGAAAAAGTCGGTTACGTTGACCAGGTCGGTATTTTTACTCAGAATACCACCGGAAATAATATCCAGCTTATCCCTTACGCAACCGAAGCTGCCGCCAAAACCGCCCTGGAACAAAAGGCCGTGGCGGAATATTTTGTCATCCCTGCCAATTATATTTCGACCGGTTCAATTCAAATTTATACGCTGACATCTGAAATCGCTCCCAGTAACGCCGTCCAATCAGGCATCTCGGATTTTCTGATGAACAATCTTCTCAAAGGGAATTCAACTGAGATTATTGCCCGCGCCAAAAACCCGCTGAATATTACCAGCACAACCCTGACCGCATCCGGCACCCCTGCCGCCAAACAGGGTGGATTTTCCGCTTTTATTCTGCCTTATCTCTTCAGTGTCCTGTTGATGCTGGCTATTTTTACCTCATCCGGTTATCTGCTTCAGGGTCTTGGCGAAGAGAAGGAAAATCGCGTGATGGAGATTTTATTATCTTCGATTTCCCCGCGGCAATTACTCTCCGGCAAAGTATTGGGGCTGGGCGCTGCCGGCCTGGTACAGATTGTCGTTTGGCTTATTTCCGCCAATTTCCTGCTGCGGATGGCGTCTGCGTCCTGGGGCAGCGTTCTCGGTTCGTTGCAGATTACGCCGGAATTTTTGATACTGGGAATTGTCTATTTTATTCTTGGCTATCTTATCATGGCGATACTGATGGCCGGCGTCGGTTCGATTAGCCCTACCGCTCGTGAAAGCCAGCAGCTGTCTGTCATCTTTATCATGCCGGTTATCATCCCGATTTATTTTATGCCGCTTATTATGGAAAACTCCGAGAATATCGTCGTTAAAATCCTGACCTTCTTCCCGCTCACCGCCCCCATAACCGTCATGGTCCGTTCCGGATTATCCGAAATTCCGCTGTGGGAACTCGCCGTCAGTATCGGCATCCTCATCCTTTCCGTCTGGGGATTGTTTATCCTGACCACCAAGCTTTTCCGGACTTACCTGCTGATGTACGGCAAACGCCCGGATTTTAATGAAATCGTCCGCAGCTTCAGAGAATCCTGATTACCGATAAGAATAAGAGAATCCGGCTTTCGCCGGATTCTTTTATTCTCTAATTGTCTTTCCCACGAAAGCCTATAGCCCTCTACTCCTATTCCCAAACGGCAGGGAATCCATCTAATTTCCTTACTTTAGTATTTACGCCGAAAGTTATAGAACATGCCAATTGAGCAAGTGAACGGCAGGCAACTCTAGTTAAATAAGTTAGCTCAGTCTTTAAATATAATCGGTCCTTTTTTAATGCCGTGTCTTTCAAAAAAGACAAAATCCTGCAGCTTTTTACGTGGATGCACCGGAGTTTCACTCGGGTAGCCGATCGCCAGCACCGATACCAGTTTTTTATTAAAAGGAATACCCAAAATGTGTTTGATTCCGAAGGGGAAAGTCGGATTTATCCAACAAGCTCCCAGCCCCAGGTCATGAGCCGCCAGCCAGATAGTATAAGCCGCGATCGAACCGTCCTGCACCGGCATTGGGCTCTTGAACCTGTCGGCGGCCACCGCAATCGCTAAAGGCGCTTCTTTCAGAAAAGCTCCGATGACAAAAGCCCGCGACATTTTTGCCTTTGTTTCGTCATCGGTGATGACGATGAATTCCCAAGGCTGACAATTGACGGATGACGGCGACCAACGGGCCGCCTCCAGCAGTTTTTCTATCAGTTCGGCAGGCACCATTTCTTTCTTGAAGCGGCGAATTGCCCTTCTCGTCCTGATTGCTTCCAGCAGTTCCATATTTACTCCAATTTGCGATTTTAACTAATCAATCCCTGGCTTGTTCAGTGTTCCTTGAATTGGCATAAATCACTTATTATTCTTAACGATTAGGGTTCTTTTTGATAACTATTTCGTCGTGCCGCAGGAGCCTCTTTTAGTCGCAGAATTCGCTGCCGGTGAGCCCCCACAGCTTCCGGAACACTCGCTCTTTTTGCCGATGGCACCCATTATTATGGCCGTGGCACAACCGACGCCGGATTGTACTTTGATTGCATTTACCGGGCAATTTAAGGCACAGGCTCCGCATTCCATGCACGCTTCTTTGTCAACAATCGCCGCTTTCCTGTCCTGAACGTTGAATACTCCGTGCGGACAAACATTGACGCACATTCCGCAGCCGTTACAGGTTTCGGTATCAAGCTGCAGTGTGACTACATTTTCCAGATATCTGAGCATTTTTATCCCTCCTAAAAAAATCTGGCCGTCACCCACAAAGATAAACCAAGCATTGCGACAATAATTTGCGCGGGCACGGCAAAGCGCATTTCTTTCTTCACGCCCGAAAGCGATGTATAGGTGGTCGAACCGGTGAAATTCATCGCCGTAAAAGCCGCGATTGCCGGCATCAGCAAAAGCCAGGCTGCCGTTTCCAGTTGACCACCTGTCTGCGCCGATGGAATCAAGCCTGTAAAAACGAGTATTATTGCAAATATCAATCCTGATATCATCCCCTTTACCGAAAGCGCGCGCCCCGGCAGCCACGGCAGGAATATCGGGGTAAGGGCGCTGCCGGTAATAAAGGCAACTATTACAATCAAAACCTCGCGGCCGCCCGTCCAACCTGGCAGAATATAGCCGTTCCGGCTGACCCCGGCTAAAAAGAATAAAACCAGCGCTACCGCCAGGGCAAACGGACTCCATTGGACCAGTTCCACGGGAATTAATACCGTTCGGTCGCTAAGATTGAAATTAACCTCCCTCATTTCAGCAGAGGTTTTCATCCCCGCATTTAAAAATTCCGGAATATCGTGCGCGCGTACCGGCCCGTATATCACCCGAAAAGAACTGTGTCTTTTTACTTCGTGAGCCGCCACTCCCGGCGCGCCGAGTTGCGGCAAAATAATCTGACGGTGACTGACTACCTCGGAGAGGTGCGTGCTTTCTATTCTGTGAATAATTTCCCAGAAAAGTTCCTTTACCCGCGGCGCACCAGACATTGATGCCCTTGGTATCAATAACCATTATCCAACCGTTAATTTCACCCAATTCACGGCGCAGATAGTCGAAGGAAAGTTTATAATTAGCGGAAACAAAAACTGGCGAATCGGCGGTTGGCTTTCCCACCGCATACAATCCGGGCTCAATCGTGTAACGCATCCGCTGCAATCCTACCCTTACCTTAACCATACCAAGCCTGTCCTGCCAATTGAGTCCGGTCGCGACCCGGGGTATGCGCCCGACAGGGGTCTCTACTTCCCCGATTATCCATGATTTTTTGTCTTTTGTTGAAACAGCCGCCGCGTCGGTCTCCATGCAACTCTTCTCATTTTCGGTCATTAGCCGCATTCCCTTAATTTAGCGGCTTTGATTATAATTTCAGACAGCCTAGCTCGGTTTCACCCCTTCCACCTTTACGCTCGCGATGGAAGCTGAAAGGTCCTTCGCCTGTTCGGGGGTTATTTTCAAATCGGCCATAATCGATTTGGCTGTCGGGTCATCAAGAAATAAATCCAGCGGATAGGTGTCCTCGCTGACGACCTTCACTTTCTCAAAACCGGCAGTTTTAATCGCTTTAATGTACTCCGCTTTTGTGCTTGCTCCCGCCACGCAGCCGATATAAGCATCGATTGATTCCCTGATATGTTCCGGCAGCTCCTTCAGCACTACGATATCCGAGACCATTAACCTGCCGCCCGGCTTCAACACCCTGAATGCTTCGGCAAAGACCCTCGGTTTATCGTTAGAGAGATTTATCACGCAATTTGAGATAATCACGTCCGCTGAATTATCCGCTGCCGGCAGGTTTTCAATTTCTCCCAGCCGGAATTCCACATTTTTATATCCGCCTTTGCGGGCGTTTTCTCTGGCTTTATCCAGCATTTCGGCCGTCATATCTACCCCGATAATCTTCCCTTTTGCGCCGACTTTTTCTGAGGCCAAAAAACAGTCAAATCCGCCGCCGGAACCCAGGTCCAGCACTGTCTCGCCTTCTTTCAAAGACGCCAGCGCAATCGGGTTGCCGCAGCCCAAACCCAGGTTTGCGCCTTCCGGCACCGCGTTAATCTCTTCTTCACTGTAGCCGACTTTCTTGCTGATTTCCCCGACGGCACTAGGTGCATTTCCGCAGCAGGGGCTTATTTTTAATTTGGTTGCGGTGCCGCCGCATCCGCATCCGGCTGCATCGCTTTCTTTCGCGATTTTGCCGTAGCGTTCCCGCACGGTTTTTTGTACTTCTTCCTGTTTCATATTTTAGCCTCCTTAAGTTAAATTAGGTATCCCGATGATTAATTTGGAACATACTTATCAAGTTTGTGTCCCTATTCCTAAAATATTTCCTTCGCCAGCGGCCCCAGCACTTCCTTCGCCATCCCCGCCAGTTCCTGCGCCTTTATCAGCATAAAACAGCAGATTTTCCCGTCTTTTTCCCAGGACATTAAAGCCAGCTTGTCCCCGGCATGAATCTCAGCTTTCTCTCTGGTGTCTTTCGGCAAAAGCACCTGCCCCCGCTCGTCCACGGTGACAATCGAATCCACCTTGCAACATGTCCCGGAACAGCACTCTGGTTGGGTGTCAATTTTTTTCTTTGCGGCCATCTTTTTTCCCTCCCTGTTATTTTTCTAAATTCTTACTAAAATATTATTTCTACACAATGCTCCCTATTACCAACAGAATAGCAACAGCCGTTAATACAAATGGGCATATTTTTGTCGGGACGTTCGAGGTTTTTGCCCCGGTCAGTGCCGTCCATATCGCCATCACCAGCAGCATCCCGGCCGAAATCCTGAATACAACCCGGGAGACTTCGTTGGTCGTTCCGCCAAGGATATTTGTTAAAATCACCAGTACCCCGATAAAACAGAGGGTCAACCCCTCGGCCACCCACTCCATCAAGATGAATTTCTTGTTATCTTCAGAAATGTCCCTGAATCCTTTTACCACTACCCTCGCGGCGAATATGTGGGCGATTCCCCACCCGATGGTGATTATTGCGCCAGCATATAACAATATATTTGCAACCATTTCTCTACCAATCCTACTTTTGCTTAATATTCCGCTTTTTCCGTATTTTCTGTAATATCTGAATAATAACATACAAAAATAAAGGGCGTCAAGACATGTTTTCTCTGACACCCCTGTTTAAAATATACTCAGTACTGATTATTGAATAGTCGCTACTCCATCGCTTTTCTCAACCTTTCCTCCGCCGCCTCTTTTGCTATTCCATCCAGCTCAATCAGTTTCCGGTGGCCTGGTCGCGCCTTTATCAATACTGATGCGGCTTTTGCTGATATCCAGCACCTCGCTCAGGAACTCAATCAATCCCTTATTCGCTTTTCCTTCCGTCGGTGGCGCCGCGATTTTGATGTGCCACACCCCTTCCTCAAAACGCACCACTTCGTTCCGTTTTGCGCCGGGATGCCCCTGCACTGCAATTCTCACCGGTTTCTCTGTCAATTTAAACCCCCTGGTATTTCACCTTCGTCATTGCGAGGTTACTTTAGTACCCGAAGCAATCTCAGGGATGGGTGGCAACCCAACAATCCCACACCTGCATTTCTTGAATACAGGGTACTGAGCTTTAGCGAATGTATTGAATCTTGAACCTTGATTATTTTTTATAGGTTATTGGAATTTAAAAAGTCTCAACGCATTCTCAGTCGTAAAATTAGCCACTTCCTCTTTGGTCTTCCCTGATATCTCTGCCATTTTCTCTACTGTAAATCTGATGTATGCCGGTTCGTTGCGCTGCCCGCGGAATTTTTGCGGCGGTAAATAAGGCGCATCCGTCTCTGCCAGCAGCCTGTTTTCCGGCACAATTTTGATTACTTCTGCCATCAGGCTTTTAGGATAACCGATATATCCCCCGAAAGCCAGGTAAAACCCCATCTCCAGAAATACCCGGGCATTTTCCGCATTTTCCTGGAAACAGTGAATCACCCCCGGCGTTTTTACTTGCGATTTCTTCACCCACTCGCCTAAAATTTCAATCATTTCTTTCGTCGCTTGCCGGTTGTGGATAATCACCGGCAATTGCAACTTGCGCGCCAGTTCCAGTTGCTGTTTTAATCCCTGTATTTGCTCTTCCTTGTGTACTACGGTACGGTGGAAATCCAGTCCCATTTCCCCGATTGCGACCACTTTGGGATTTTTCGCCAGTTCCGCAATTTTTTGAATGTCCGGCTTTTGCGCGTTATGCATCTCCTGAGGGTGGATCCCGACGGCCGCGAAATATCTGCGGGTATTTTTCTGCCAGCGCAATCGCCTTTTCGCTCGATTCTAAAGAGGTGCCGCAGGTAATTATCCGGCTCACCCCGGCTTCGATGGCCCGGGCCAGCATCGCCTCGAAATCTCCGGTAAATTCCTCCCCCTCCAGATGGGCGTGTGTATCAATTATATTTAATTTAGGAGTATTCAATTTTTGTTCCGTTTTGATAAAATTCAAAATTACATTTGGGTAATCGTTACAAGGGAACTCGCTGTAGGAGCGGGTTTCTAAACCGACCGCCCAAACCTTCGGGATAGAACGTAGACTCAACTAAAAGACAATGGCCATCACCGCTGTGCCGCGCCAATCAGCTCGTGTAAATCCTCTATCTTGTTTTCCTGCAGGTACTTTCCAATCCCTTCCAGCACGTCCATCGGCGCCCGCGGATTCATGAAACTGGCCGTCCCCACTTCTACCGCCGTCGCTCCGGCCATCAAAAACTCGATTGCGTCGTTACCATTGGTAATCCCGCCGCATCCGACAATCGGAATGTTCACCGCTTTAAAAACCTGGTACACCATGTACAAAGCCACCGGCTTAATCGCCGGCCCGGAGAGTCCCCCGTAAGTGTTCCCCAGCAGCGGTTTACGTGTCTTGATGTCTATCGCCATCCCTTTGACTGTATTTATCAGGCACAGCGCGTCAGCGCCGGCGGCCGCCACTGCTTGCGCAATCCGCACAATTTCACCGGTATTCGGCGTCAATTTCACAATCACTGGCAGGGTTGTTGTTTTTTTTACCGCAGACGTCACTTTCGCCGCCGTTTCCGGATTAGAGCCGAATTCCGCCCCGCCTTCTTTCACATTGGGACAGCTGATGTTTAATTCCAGCCCGGCCACGCCGGGGACTTTATCCAGCTTTCGTGCGACTTCCGTATAATCGTCGATGGTTCTGCCGACAATATTGACAATTACCGGCACCTGCCAGCCCGCCCAGACCGACGCTTTTTCTTTTATCAGTGCCTCCACCCCGATTCCCTGCAAACCGATGGAATTAAGCATCCCGTTTTCCGTTTCGGCAATACGCGGCTGCGGATTTCCCTCCCACGGCTCATGTGCCGTCCCTTTACAGACAATCGCCCCCAGTTTCTGAATATCGAAAAGGTGCGCGTATTCCATTCCGTAACCGAAAGTGCCGGAGGCCGTCATCACCGGGTTTGCCAGTTGCAAACTTTTTTTATTTTGCGGCGCCAGTTGTACAGTCAGGTTCATTTCTTCCCCTAATCCACTTTTATTTCCGTATCGGTAACCTCGATGCGTGTACAGGCATTATTATAGAAGAAACGGTCGCCCAGTGCCTGTGCCATTATCGCCGCGCCTTCCATTCCGGTGCAGTGCGAAACCCCGATTTTCTGGATATCCAGCGCTTGCAGCGCATCAATTGTCCTGTAAACCCTTTCCACCGGGGAATTAATCAGGTGGCAGCCGCCAATCACCATCCTGATTTCTTTTCTGCCGGTTATTTTCTGCGCGTGATAAAGTGTGTTAATCATGCCGTGATGGCTGCAGCCCAGTACCACGATCAGCCCCGGTTTGGTATTGATAACCAGCGCCAGGTCGTCGTTCAGTTCGTCAGCCTGCCATTTCCCTTTTTCCTTGACAAAGAAACGGTCCGCCGGCATCGCCTCAAAATCGGTGACCATCGGCACTTCGCCCGTCGTCATGATATCGGCAGATAATTTCACCGGCGTCCGGCTCAATTTAAAGTGCGCCCCCAGCTTTTCCAGCTCTTGCACTTGAAAAGGCATCGCAATATTTTCGCGGTTATCTTCCTGTTTGCCGGAATATTTAGCTTCCACAACATCCGGGTGCGCCACGATTTCCACTTTTTTACCCATCGTTTTCAGCACGTTCTTCAAACCGCCGGTGTGGTCGGTATGCCCGTGGCTCAGCACAATCTTATCCACCTTTTTCAGGTCGATTCCCAGCGCCTTCGCGTTATGCGTCACAGAGTTCGTCTGGCCGGTATCCAGCAAAATATTGGCATCCGCTGTTTCTATCAGGATGCTCAATCCCCATTCCGCCAGCAGCCCCAGATTGTCCGCGGTATTTTCACTTAATGTCGTTATCTTCAGCATTATCATCACCTGTTGCCAAAATTATATGCTATGTCTTTACATCAGGCAACTACCACAAAATGTCTTATATTTTTCCGTTACTCTTATAACTATAAAATAAATTGGTGTTTTTTCTTATTTCGATATTCGCATTTTGAATTTATTTAGAATTTAGACATTAGAATTTAGACATTAGAATTTAGGATTTATTTGATACTTGAATCTTGACTCTTGATTATTGAGCCTTGATTATTTGTCATAACATGTTATTATAGTGTAGTTGCCCCGTCATAAATGACTCAGTAAAATTCCGTATGAAAAGGGAAATGGGCGCTCTTCCGGTACTGAAATGTACCGTTCCGGATGCGTACTTGCCTTGCGCCCCCTTATTGTAGTATGCTATATTATTGTGTCTTAAGAAACAAATCTATATTTTGTTGGTGGATTAATAGATGGTAACTGAAAACGTTAGTACCCGGGAAAAAGTAAACAATTACGAATTGACTGTCATTTTCAAAGGCGATTTGTCAGAAGAAAAACTGACTGCTGCCATTGAAAACGTCAAAAAGTTCATCGCCGGCAAAGGCGGTGCCGTATCCGATGCTAAATCCTGGGGAAAAAGACGGCTGGCCTACCCCATCAAACACTTCAATGAAGGGAATTACATCTTGTTTAAATTCACGATGAAACCAGGTATGAATCGGGAATTGGAAACGAGCCTCAGGATATCTGAGGATGTTTTGCGTCATCTTCTGGTTAAGCTTGATTAGCACGTGGAGTATGACCTTTCCCCTGACACTCGCTAGGGTCTGAAGGAGTTGTGGGTTTATGGTAAGCCTGAACAAGATGACAATCATCGGTAACCTGGGGAGTGAGCCGGAAATGCGGTTTACCCCGAGCGGCAGACCTGTTACCTCATTCAGTATCGCCACCAATTGGCGGTACACCACGGCGGAAGGCGAACGTAAAGAGGACACCGAGTGGTTCTCCGTTGTCGCCTGGGGAAAACTCGCCGAACAGTGCAACCAGTTCCTGACCAAGGGCAGACTGGTCTATATTGAAGGCAGGTTACGGCTGCGCACCTGGGAAGGCCAGGACGGTAAAACCCGCGCCCGTAACGAAATTATTGCGGAAAAGGTGAAATTCCTGGATCGACAGGGAGCGCCTGCTGCAACCGGTGAAGCCAAACCGGATGAAGTGGAACCAACTGGCGATGTAGAGCCGGATGATATACCTTTTTAATGGGAGTTCATAAACAGTGACGACTAGAGAAAGAACAACAGCAACCAGCCCCAGACCCCGGACGGGCCCGGGAATGAGAACCAACCGGACACGGTATGTGCCCAAGCGCAAGGTTTGTTTCTTCTGCGCTAACAAAAATGAAGTCATCGATTACAAGAGCCCGGAGAAACTGCGGAGTTACGTTTCAGATATGGCCAAGATTGACCCGCGTCGCCGTACCGGCACTTGTGCCAAACACCAGCGCGCCATGGCCACCGCCATCAAACGCGCCCGGCATCTGGCTTTGCTCCCCTATACCTCCGACCATTCTTTCACCCCGCCCATTGCCGCCGGCATCCAGAACGCCGCCGCTGCCGCAGCTACCACGCCCACTCCCGCCGCTCCGGCTGTCCCCGCGCCTGTTCAACAACCGCCGACTCCGTAACTAGAATTGAGGTAAAATTAGCGTGGCTACAAAAAGAACTTATCAACCAAAGAAAATACCGCGAAAGCGTGAACACGGCTTTCTCAAGCGAATGAGCACCCGGGGTGGTCGCGACGTTTTAAAGGCCAGACGTGAGAAAGGCCGCAAGCGTCTTATCGTGGTCTAGGCATCTTTCGCTGGAGGAATACCACGGGAGGAATAGAACACCTTACCAAACCCGAACAGTATTCACTGGTTTATGCAAAAGGTGGCTCGTGGGCTTGCAGCTTACTGGTGTTAAGGGCCTCGAGTAACGGGCTTCCTGTCTCCAGATGTGGTTTTTCAGTTAGTAAAAAAATAGGCAATGCGGTCGTTAGAAATAGGGTTAAACGGTTGCTCCGTGAGATTACCCGCTTAACTTCTCTCCCGCCGGGATGGGATATCGTTTTTATCGCCCGGCCCCCTTCCTCCGCCGCCGACTTCGCACTTCTGAAAAAAAACGTCATCAGTCTATTATCCCGGGCAAGGATAATTGAGAATAAACCCGCTGCAGATTAGTTAGTGAACAAAGTGAAGAACATCGCATTAGGTTTGATTAAAATTTATCAGTCTACTATTTCGAAGGTGCTGCCGCCGACCTGTCGTTACACCCCGACGTGTTCCGAATATGCTTACGAAGCAATCACCCGCTACGGCATCTTTAAAGGCATCTGGATGGGCGCGAAACGTATTGCGCGCTGTCACCCCTGGCACGAGGGCGGCTATGACCCCGTACCGTAGCACGGTAATACTGGAGCAAATATTAAGTGAAGATCAAACATAAATTCCTTATCGCTGTCTCGGTTGCGGCTTTGGCTGGTACTCTTTTACTGACCAGTTGCAGCCCCCTGGGGTGCGCCACCCCTATCTCCCGCGGTTGGGCCGGCGGCACTTTGGCGGATGGCACGTTATTCGTTGCCTCCATGAACGGGAAGCTCATCGCCATTAATCCCGCTAATAATACTCAAATTGGCAGCCCTGCCCAATTGACCACCACCTCTACCAGTGGCCTCTTCAGCTGCGCTACATCTGCTAATGTGGTTTTTTATTCGACACCGGTTGTATCCGGCGTAAAGACTGAGCCGGACCCCAATAATGCCAATAATACCCTTAATTATCAGATCGTTTACATTGGCGGCGCCAATGGCATGGTCTACGCCTATAAATTTGAAAACAACACTTTGTCTTCCGACTATTTGTTTGTCTATCCCCGTCAGGCTACCACCGGCTCGATTGTCGGCAACATCATCCTGGATAACGATACAATTTACTATGCCAATTCCAACGGCTATGTTTTTGCCTTGAATGCGGAGGACCTCACTCTAAAGTGGTCCCAAAAGATTGACAGTAAAATCTGGTCCGGGCCAACCATTGACGGCTCTACGCTTTACATCGGCTGTTTTAATAAAACTCTCTACGCTCTGAACACCGCTGACGGCAGCATTAAATGGCAATTCCTGGCCGATGGCGCCATCAATTCCACTCCGGTTGTCGATAACGGCACGGTTTACATCGGCGATTATAACCGCGCATTTTATGCGGTGGATGCAGCAACCGGTAATCTGAAATGGAAATTCCCGCCGGATGCTAATTCCGCCGTCACCCCGAAAGACTTTTTCTGGGCCGAACCGGTTATCGTCAACGGCGTGATTTATGCTCCGAACCTCGACGGCCATATTTATGCCCTGGATACGGTCACGGGCAAGCTGGTCAAAGACATTCCGCTCAGCTATTCCATCAGTTCTTCGCCGGTTGTCGTCGGAAATGATATTGTAGTGGCCACGTCCGTCGCATCCTACGCGGAATCGAAGCAGAAAGTTAATATTTATATCATTGACACGACTAACAACAACAGTGTCTCTGTCCCTCTCGCGCTTCCGCTCCATGAGGGAGTTAACGCGCCTTTATTTGCCGTCGGTAATACCGTGTACCTTCATACCTACAAAGATAACCTGTACACGATTAATGTGGCTGCGCCGCAGACTCAGCCCGCGCTGCTTTTTAATCTAAGCACTTTAAAGTGAGGTAACTTCTCTTGGATCCATGGGAAATAGTAATCTTAAGACCGATGATCAATGTCCTCATCGTGGGCTCTAAATATCTTTTTAACAGCCCCGGTCTGGCAATCATCATCTTTACCATTCTTATCCGGTTGATATTGTATCCGCTGACTAAAAAACAGCTCATTGCCCAAAAGAAAATGCAGGAAATGCAGCCAAAATTGCAGGAACTGCAGAAAAAATACGGCAAAGACAGGCAGCGCATGGCTCAGGAACAATCGGCACTGTTAAAAGAGTCCGGCGCGATGAATCTCGGTTGTCTTGTTACCCAGTTTATTCAAATGCCCATCTGGATTGCCCTTTACCAGTCCATTACCCGTATTCTGGCCACCGGGCCGGAAGAACTGCTGAATCTTTCCCGTTACCTTTATCCTTCCTGGCATATCGTTTTCCCGATGATACCGCTGAACAGTTATTTCTTGTGGTTGAATCTCGGTCTGCCTGATACCTCATTTATAATGCCCATCCTGGTTTTTGCCACGATGTGGGTGCAGCAAAAAATGGTGACGCTGCCGTCGACCGACCCGCAGCAGCAAGCTCAGAGTCAGATGATGTTGATAATGATGCCGGCGATGTTTGCCATCATCACTTTATCGGTCCCATCCGGGTTGGCTTTGTACTGGTTTGCCGGGAATGTCATCACGATTATCATGCAGTATTTTGTCTTCGGTTGGGGTGGTCTGTCTAACCTGTTCGGTCCGAAACCTGACAACAAGGGTAAACCATCAAAACCGTCCAATGAACCTAAGAAATTGCCGGCCGCCAAATAAATTGAAATGACTCCGCGAATATTTATTGCGGATGCACATAATCTGGAGAAAGGGAAATCGAAATGGAAAATTTGGAAGTTAGCGGTAAAACAGTTGATGAAGCCATTGCCAAAGCCTTAAAACAGTTAGGCGTTGAGAGAGAAGACGTCAATATCACCATCCTTAGCGAAGGGAAAAGCGGCGGTCTTTTTGGCTTGGGCTCTGAAGATGCCCGGATTAGTGTCGAATTGCTGGAATCCGCTTCATTAGGCAACAAAGCACCCGAACCGGTGGCGCCCACCTCTGAGGCCGTGGTGACCTGCGCCCGGGAGACCCTGGAAGAATTGCTGAAAATGATGGGTGTCGAGGGAAAAATCGTCCCCGGTACTTACCCGGATGAAAGCGGCGAACCCAATTCTGCGCCGATTGCTTTCAACATCGAAGGCAACGACCTGGGTATCCTTATCGGCAGAAGGGGGCAGACTTTATCCTCGTTACAATATATTTTAAGACTGATTGTCGGACGGAAAACCAACACCTGGCTGCCGATCGTGATTGATGCCGAAAGCTACAAACAGCGCCGTTACGAAGCTCTCCAGGCTCTGGCCCACCGTATGGCCGAAACCGTTAAGTCCAAAGGCACGCCCTTCACGTTGGAACCGATGCCGCCCTATGAGAGGCGTATCGTACACATGGCCCTGGCTAACCATTCCGCCGTCTTTACTGAAAGCATCGGCGAAGGTGAATCCCGTAAAGTTGTTATCAAACCGAAAAAACCGGCAACCTCCCGGACTAATTTCTCCGGGCCGCGCAACAACGGCAACTCTTACCGTCCCCGGAATAATTCCACCTTAAACCAGGACGATAATTATAACCGCTGGTAATCTTTTTAACTCATTTGCTGATTACTAAAAGCCTCACTTTTTAAGTGAGGCTTTTTTGTAACCTGTATGATCACCATGAACCGCGCCGAAGGATATCCCTGCTTACTAAAACCCCCTTTGTCATTCTGCGATACGAAGTACCAAAGAATCTATATATAACGTCTTAAATTCTTTCGCATAATACTTTCAGAGATAAGTTAGGCAGCCTCCAAATAATGAATTGGGATACCAGAGACAACCGAAGGTCTTCTATTGATGGGAAATAACGGTTGTGGGTTACCTTGCGGCGAGTGATCCGCCAGACTCTTTCGATCGGATTGAATTCGGGAGAATAAGCTGGCAGAAAGATAAATACCAAACGCTGCTGATTGGCCTCGAAAAACTCTTTGAGTATTTTGGATCTGTGCCATCGGGCATTGTCCAGAATCAGATAGATTTGGCCCTGAGTAGATTGGAGCAGATAACGAATAAAGTCGCCGAAAGTCAGAGCGCTGAAAGTGGGTGCTTCTTGAGTCACGAGTTGACCGGTTTTTAGATTGAGCGCTCCGAAAAAGCCTACTTTGTGACGGACCGAAGGCGAGAGCACGCGCGGTTGTTGCCCTTTGGGCGCCCACATTCGCATCAAACTGCTGTGGCGTTGAAAATGGACTTCGTCCTCGCACCACAGTTGAATGGTAGGGTCTTGCATTAACTGGTAGTAGTTTTTTTAAAGGCCTCCTGCCGGGGGCCATCAGCTTCACTGGCTTTACGGCGAGGTCGCTGGAGGCTAAAGCCGAGTTGATGAAAGAGCCTCTGGCATTGCCGGATCCCAAGTGAAATGGAGTATTTTTGAATAAGATGGTGAGACAGCAACAATCCATCCCACAGGTTTTGGTCATAGCCCAGTTCTCGGGGATTACGACTGATATCTTTTCGCAAATCAGCCAGATCGTTGGCAGACAAACGGGTTGGGCGGCCAGGATGGTTTCCATCCAACAAACCGGAGAGGCCTTTAGAAGTAAGCCGTTGGACCCAATATTCAACCGCTCTGGGAGAGTCTCCATACAGGCGAGCCGCGTCACTGGAACTGGCTCCATCCAGAACATGCAGAACAGCATGGAGCCGATGGAAGTAGCGTCCTTCGGGAGTACGTGATATTTCGTCTTGGATAGCAGCCTTGAATACCTCAGCATCAGGAATACGTGTCCTTCTCACTGGGAGCCTCCATTTTCTCTATACTCCCAGTATACTTTATTCCTTAATTAAACGCAATATATAAAGACGTTATATATAGTTCTTGTGCCCAGTCGAACAGGATTCTCAGCGCGACCAGGTCTGTTATCACATCCTGAGTCCTTAACCGTAAGGACGAAGGATCTCCCAGCCTACTAAACATCCGTCCTTGTCATTCCTGCGTAGGCAGGAAAAAACCAAAACCATGATATCTATTTTCTCTTCTTTGCAAGGACAAGGTCCCGGAGGTACGAACGGGAAAGACGACAGAGAGAATTACCTTCTTATCTTTAGTTGGACAGGCGTCCCTGCCTGTCCCATACTCATCCGGTTGTACTGCAAGGTCGGTTTTTAAAGACGTCAGCCGGTTATCATCGTCCTTGCGAACGCAGTGAAGCAATCTCAGGGAGGTTGGGCTGCAATAGTCACTGATATCCGGTTTTAAAAATTCTTATTTGGAATTTGTTTCGTATTTCGATATTAGTATTTGTATTTATTCTTAGTTATTTTTATTATGTAAATTAATGTAATGCGTCTGCAGCAGCCGCGCGTCGTCTTCCAGGTTCGGACTCTCGCAAATCACTATCCCGCCAACATGGAAATCATTCAATGCCCGCAGCAGCTCCTCATATTTGAAATCGGAATCCTCCAGGTTCAGATGATGTAATTCCCCTTTGTCGCCGAAGGCAATCCCGGCCGCGTGGATGTGCATATTCGCCAAAGCGTTTTTCCCCAGCCGCT
Organism: uncultured Chloroflexia bacterium; assembly: GCA_963772985.1. Classification (GTDB taxonomy): domain Bacteria; phylum Chloroflexota; class Dehalococcoidia; order Dehalococcoidales; family Fen-1064; genus Fen-1064. Next base: position 28,645 of record CAVYZP010000030.1, on the reverse strand, counting down.
TCTCAATTTTTGCCAGCGTGCCGCAGAATTCCTCGTAGGAATTGTTCTTCCCGGTTCGTGCCCGCCAGTGCGCAAAATCAATGCACGGCGCTGTGCCGCCGGTTTCCGCCGCCAGGTTTAATAATTCATCGAGCGCCCCGAACTGGCTCAGTTTCCCCATTACTTCCGGCCGTAAATTTATCTCGATGTTTTCTTTGGTCAACTGGTCTTTTACTTCCAGCAGATATTTTTTCACGTTATCGTAGGTCTGTTCCGGCGAACATCCCATGTAATAGGCGGCATGGAAAACAACATCCCTCGCCCCGCACATCGCCCCCACCCGCGCCGATTGGATTAACCGCAATTGACTGGCCTGGATTTTCTCCGCTTCCCGCGCGTTCAGGTTGATAAAATAAGGGGCATGCACGGACAACCTGATGTTTCTGTTGGCGGCCACTACCGAGACCTGCTTGGCAGTCTCCTTGCCCATCCTCACCCCTTCGACAAACTCCACCTCCATACATTCCAGGCCCAGTTCTGCGATGCGCTTGATGCCGTCAACAGTGGAAAGATTGGCCGGGTTGCGGGGTGCGCCGGCGGTACCGAAGTTCAGCTTATTCATTAATAGTAATTATCGCATATTACCCGGATTCGAGTATCACAATTCACACCCTGAGTCTGCCTCTGGCGGACGAAGGAAGTCTCCATCTCTACTTAATACATCGTTATTGCGAGGTTACTTTAGTACCCGAGTACCCGAAGCAATCCGACACCGCGGTGCCGTACTGAGTCCGCCTCAGACGGACGAATGTATCAGGGTGGAAATACCACATGTGCTCAACCCGAAGTTGATTTACCGGCGAACTCCTTTATTTTTCAACCAGCATCCTCAGATTCCTTCCCATCACCGGATAAATTCCGTCTTCCACCATTCGGTCTAATTTCATTTTGGTCTCAGGACCCAATTGCTCAACCGGTACTTTCTTCAATATCAGCTCCGTTTCCTCTTCCGAAAAATCCGGGCCGTCCTCAATTTTGTCCAAATAAGGCTTATTTACCGGACATGCCGACTGGCACCGTAGGCACCCGATAAGCGAATTGTGCCAGTCTGATTGAAGCCACTTGGGGATATCAAACTCACTTTCGTTAAAGTAAGTCAGGCAGTTTTCCGCGTGAATCAGAAATCGGTCGGCAGAAATACATCCGGTAGGACAAGCCTCACGGCATAAAGCGCAATTTTCACAGGCTTTCATCATGCCCGTTTCCTGCCAGTTATCTTCTTCATACGGGTAATCGGTGTAGAAAGCAATTAACCGCAGGAAACTCCCCATCCCCGGGACATAGCTGATGTTATCCCTGCCGTATTTCGCCAGCCCGCTGTGTACCGCCAGTGTTTTTAATGCCAGGCGCGCCTTTACTACCCTGTTTCCGTTGTTTTCCAGCACCTTTTTCAGGATTTTTTCCGCGCGGGACTCGTCCGCCCGGGTGAAATAACCCGGAGGGATATTAGCAGCAAATTCTTTCCCCTGCTTTCTGAATGTCACCCGGGTGACAGACTGCGGCATTGCGATTACTGCTATTGTCTTTGCTTCAGGAAAATTATTATTGCCGTCCAGGTAAAAGTGCCAGCCGCGGCTGAGGGTTTCGCTGACCGCTCCCTGCCGGACCAATTTCCCCACCGCATCCTGTGCTTCCGCCAGATGGGTAATCGAAACAGTCTTGAACTGGTAATGATGCGGTTTCATCTCAGTCGTTATTTGGGAAATTACTGCATCCATGACACACCTCAACTGATAATGTTTTACTGTATCACTTTGCAGATGACCGGTCAATCGCTGATATAATAAAGCAGCATTGTTGGCAATGACAAACGGAAAGAGAGGTGGCTGCTGCCGACACTTTAGTATTTGATATTTTGAACATTGTTTAGAGTTTCGGATTTAGGACTTAGGATTTTCCAGTCATGGTATACTTAGATATAGAAACAAGAGTTCAACTCAGGGGAGGAAATCTCTGGAAGGTATTGAAATCGCCCGCAAGGCAGTAGAAGCCGCCACCGAAAAACAGGCATCGGACATCGTCCTGCTGGACGTCAGTAAAATATGCACTTTCGCCGATTATTTTGTCATCTGCAACGGTGAAAGCGCGCGTCAGTTATCTGCCATCTGCGAAGAAATCGAACACAATCTGAAATCACAGGGCGAACGGGTCATCCGCCGCGAAGGAACCGCCAGCTCCGGCTGGATGCTGTACGATTACGGCGATGTGGTCGTCCATGTCTTCGGCCCTGATGAACGTAAATTCTATCAGCTTGACGAATTATGGAATCAAGCCGTCCCCGTCATCCGGATTCAGTAGTTAAAAATTTCCTTGTCTTTGAAGAACAGCTTTATTTCTTTAGCTGCATTTTCCGGCGAATCCGAACCGTGTGTCGCGTTATTCTGAATATCCAGTCCGAAATCCGCCCTGATGGTGCCCTTTTCCGCTTTTTTCGGGTCCGTGGCACCCATCGTCTTCCGGATTAACTCGATGGCGTTATCGCCCTCGAAAACAATCGCCACAATCGGCGTGGAAGTGATATATTTCACCAGATCGTTGAAAAACGGCTTGCCCTCGTGCACCGCGTAATGGCGTTTCGCCAGCGCCTCGTCCATGTGCAGCATTTTCAGCCCTACTGTTTTCAGGCCTTTCTGCTCAAAACGGGCTAAAATCGCCCCGGCCAGGTTTCGCTTCATTGCGTCGGGTTTAATTAGTACTAAAGAACGTTCCATTTTTTATTTCACTCCTAAGCTATTTTTTCGGCGGTGAGGCTAAAAGCGCCTCGATTGTTTTTACGTTTATTTCTGCCAGGCTGTCCACCACGATATCCGCTTCCGCGATGTCAGTTCTGGGACAGGTATTGGCCACCGCGATGCAGTGCATGCCGGCGCTCTTAGCCGCCCGCACCCCTACAACCGCGTCCTCCATTACCACGCAATTCTGCGCTGCGATGCCCAGTTTTTCCGCCCCCAGCAGAAAGCATTGCGGGCTGGGTTTGCCTTCCTTCACATCATCCCCGTTCACCAATAAGCTGAAGTATTTTTTTATCCCCAGCGTTTTGGTGACTAACTCGATGTTCGCTTCCGGCGTCGAAGAGACCACGGCCAGCCGGTATTCGGCCGCCGCCAGTGATTTAATCAGTTCGATGACCCCCGGCAGCGCTTTGATGCTGCCTTTCACCAGGTGACGGAAAGTAGCTTCTTTTTCGTCAGCGATTGCGTTCACTTCTGTCAGCGGCATTGTCCGTTTTAAAAAGTGCGGGATGATTTCCTCGTTTCTCCGGCCGTTCGCCCATTGGAAATCAGCATCCGTGAAGTCCTTGCCGCGTTTGGCAAAAGTTATTTGCCAGGCCTGTTTGTGAAAAGGGAGCGAATTAACAATTGTGCCGTCCATGTCCCAGAGCACCGCCCGGCAGTTGTTCGTAGTATCTGTCTTCAGGTTACTTCTCCTGCCCGTTCGGGTTTTCTTTAGCGCTGACCACAAAATGCGTGCCGGTGCCTTCCGCCGCAATTGTGCCGTCATCCAGATAGACCGTACCGCTGGTCTTGATTACCTTCCGTGTTTTGCTGGTCACGGTAGAGGTGATAACAATCGGCCGGTTAATCGGGATGAGGTGCTTCAATCTGGTATCCAGCCGGGCCGTGACGCAATTCAACCCTTCCACGTGCACCGCCTGGCTTAATACTTCGTCGAGGATACAGGCGGTAATCCCGCCGTGCAGGTAACCGGACCAGCCTTGATATTGTTCCCCGGGCGTAAACTCAGCTCTGACTGTTTTGCCGTCAGTCCGAAACTTCAGCTTCAAACCGACGGGATTATCCCGGCCGCAGCCGAAACAGCGTTTATTATCGTTATTCGTATTCAGTGAAATCTGAGGCCAGTTTGACATCTTCTTAATATCTTATCACTTTTCGGTGCTCAGATTCACTGTAATGATGTCACTGCGTTCCGGTGAGCCTCCTAAATATTAACTTAACAGTTTATTTACACCCCATTGACATATTGTAAATTCTATAGTATTGTAAATTATACAATAGTGTAAAATCTACAATATGGAAGAATTTATGAATGCAAAAGAAGTAAGCGAAACCAACAAAGACTTCCAGAAGGGTTTGTACACCGGCATCTCGGTCTTTATCCTGCTCTGCGTGGTGGGGCGGGCCAAAGAGCCGATTTACGGCTACCAGATCGCTAAAATCATCGAGAAGGACAATGAAGACATCCCCATCATCAAACTGGGCACGCTCTACCCGGTTTTACGGGCGCTGGAAAGGGACGGGCTGCTGGAAAGCAAAGTTGACCCGTCCATGGCCGGGCCGCCGCGTAAGTACTACCGGATTACGGAACAGGGGTTATTGACCCTCGCGGAATTAAGGAAAACCTGGCAGCGCGCCACCAGGTTTATTGACAGCATAATGACAGGAGCCGAAGATGGAAAATAATATTGACGGGTACCTCCAAAATCTAAAAGCCGAAATGAAAGACTGCGACCGGGCGACCGTCCAGGACGCCCTCTCGGATGCGGAGGAATATCTGCGCAACGCGCTGGATAACCTGAAAGCAACCAAACCGGCAGTCCCGGAAGCGGACGCCTTTGCGTCCGTGGTGGAAGAATACGGCACCCCGGCGGAAATCGCGGATGCTTACCGTAAAATCGAAGCCCGCACCTCCCCGTCCCTGGTCGCTCGAACTTCTAACAAGAACCAGCCTTTTTTGGCCCGGTTTTTCGGGGTGGTAATTGAACCCAAAGCATGGGGTGCTTTGTTATATCTCCTCTTTACATTGGCCACCGGCATCATCTATTTCACATGGACCATCACCGGAATATCGCTGTCATTAGGGCTGTTAATCCTGATAATCGGCATCCCGATTGCCGGCCTCTTTATCCTCTCCAGCCGGGGACTGGCGCTGCTGGAAGGCCGCCTGGTCGAGGCATTATTGGGCATCCGCATGCCGCACCGTCCCTTATTCTCCCCTAAAGACAAGGGGATTTGGGCCAAATTTAAATCGCTGCTGGTTGACAAATACACCTGGTTTTCGATGGTCTACATGTTGCTGCAGCTGCCGCTGGGGATTATCTACTTTACGATCTTTATCAGTTTCCTCGCCTTGTCCCTGGGACTAATCGTTACCCCGATTCTGGGATTGATTCTTAACCAGCCGATGTTCGTGATTAATAATACCCAATATTTTCTTAACGGCTGGGTGGTGCCTTTCAGCGTTATCTTCGGGGCCTTGCTTTTCTTCCTGACGCTGCATCTGGCCAAAGCAATCGGCGGAGTGCACGGCAAACTGGCGAAAACAATGCTGGTGAGGGAGTAAGAGAAAATATGAAAAAACTAATCTTTTCCGTGACAATATTAATAATTATAATGGCAATGTTACTTACCGGCTGTTCCGCGATATTCCACACCACCGATGCCGGCCCGGTGATTGATAAAACGTATGACTTTACCGATTTTTCCGCCGTGGAGGTCAGTGATTCCTTTAATTACAATATTCAACAGGGAACCGCTTACAGCATCACGGTCTCGGTCCTGTTTTCGATATAATCGATAAGCAGACGCTTCTGCCGGAATATTTGATGATGTGGTGTAATAGACCTGAGTTTGACCGAAATGCCTGGTTCACCACAGACAGTAGTGTGCGGGGTGGATTTGATTGGGATGATTTTTGTGAGATGGAACTCCCTGTCCCCTCACTCGAAAAACAGCGAGAGATCGTAAAAGAATACCGGACGATAATAGACTATACAAAGCTTAATTGGCGAATTAACTTGGAGCTGAAAAAAGCAGCGGAAGCGGTTTACAGGCGTTGGTTTGTAGATTTAGAGTTTCCTATATCATTTAAAGACGCCAATGCAATGGGCAAGCCCGAACTTGAAGGCCAACCCTTTAAATCTAGTGGCGGCGACTTGATTTATAATGATGTACTTGAACGGAAAATACCATCAGATTGGGAGGACACTTCAATTCAAGGAATTTCCGAAAAAATTGTTTGCGGAAAGACTCCGCTAACATCTGATCCAATGAACTTTGGACAAGATATCCCTTTTGTTACAATACCAGATATGCACGAAAAGATATACGTGGTCAAGACAGAAAGATCTTTATCAAAGAAGGGCGCAGCTACACAAATAAACAAAACACTGCCCGAAAATTCAATATGCGTTAGCTGCATCGCTTCGCCTGGTATTATTGCCCTAACTAGTGGGGAATGCCAGACAAACCAGCAAATTAACAGCATAATCTGTAATGTGGAAACAAGTCCTTATTACGCTTATTTTGCTGTTTCCGATTTATGCCATAAAATTAAAGAATGGGGAATGAAAGGGTCTGTAGGTGCAAATATGAATAAGGCTGAATTCTCTGCAATGAAGATACTGAAGACACCATCAAATTTGCAACAAGCCTTCCACGAAATGGTTGAGCCAATATTCAAATATTCTCTTAAAATACAAAAACAACAGGAAATACTCTTTTCCTTACAACAACTTGTGAATGCGCGAATGGTCTTAGGCATATGAAATTCACTGAAGCACAGCTTGAACAAGCAATCATCGAACTTCTCGGCGAGGAAGATTATACGCATGTACTTGGTGAAACAATCCAGCGTGATCTTAATGAAGTTCTAATCAAGGACGATCTGCGGTCATTTCTCCACGATCGTTATGCAAGAAACGCCATAACATCTGTGGAAATCGAACAGATCATTCACAAACTCGAAGTATTGCCCGCTTCCGATCTATATGGTAGTAATAAGGATTTCATGAAGTTAGTGTCAGACGGATTTTTGTTAAAGCGGGAAGATCCTGAGCAAAAAGATCTGTTCGTTCACCTGATCGATTACTCGAATGACGCCCATAACCTATACAAGATTGTTAGCCAGATGGAGATCTTTGGATTCGAGAAACGTATCCCTGATGGTATTATTTACATAAACGGCTTACCTCTCGTTATCTTTGAATTTAAAAGCGCGATGCGCGAAGAGGCTACAATTCATAATGCCTACATCCAGTTAACCGTTCGCTATCGTCGGGATATTCCCGAATTGCTTAAATACAATGCCTTTTGTGTTATCAGCGACGGGGTAAATACCAAGATGGGTTCCTTGTTTGCAAAATACGAGTATTTCTATGCCTGGCGCAAGATCGATGGGAACGAGCATGTGGAGAAGCAAGGCATAGATTCGCTCTATACTATGGTCAAAGGTTTATTCAACAAATATCGTTTGCGCAATGTAATTCATAATTTTATCTTCTTCCCCGACAGTTCAAAGAAAGAGGAGAAGGTAGTCTGCAGTTATCCGCAGTATTATGCAGCCACCAAACTATACGCAAATATCTGTGAACATCGACGGCCACATGGTGATGGTAAGGGGGGGACATACTTCGGAGCGACCGGTTCAGGTAAAAGCTACACTATGTTATTTCTTACCCGTCTTCTGATGAAGAGCGAATATTTAGCGAATCCTACAGTAGTCCTTATTACAGATCGTACAGATCTTGATGACCAGCTTTCAACACAGTTCACTGGGGCAAAGGGATTTGTAGGCGACGATGAGATAGTCAGTGTAGAGAGCCGGTTAGAATTGCGGGAATACTTAGGCAAACAAACGCTGGGAAACGTAATTTCAGAGCAAGGGAGGGTGAGCGGTGGCGTGTTTTTAACAACAATTCAAAAGTTCACTGAAGACACGCAGTTACTCACGGATCGGTATAATGTGGTCTGCATCTCTGATGAAGCGCACAGAAGTCAGGTAAACTTGGAGCAGAAGATCCGAATAACGGAAAATGGAGTTGAGCGTAGTTTCGGATTCGCTAAATACCTGCACGATTCCCTCCCCAATGCGACCTACGTTGGCTTTACGGGAACCCCTATTGACGCGACCATTAATGTTTTCGGTCCAGTAATAGATGCTTACACAATGGCCGAATCTGTAAGGGATGAAATCACTGTAAGGATTGTCTATGAAGGTCGTGCTGCCAAGGTACTTCTGGATAACAGTAAACTAAAGGAGATCGAAGAATACTACGCGAAATGTGCCGAAGAAGGTGCAAGCGATTACGCAATTGAGGAGAGTAAGAAGGCAAATGCACAGATGAATGCTATACTGGGAGATCCTGAGCGCATCAAAACTTTAGCTGAAGATTTCGTAAAGTACTATGAAAAGCGATTGAGTGAGGGATCAACTGTAAAAGGCAAGGTAATGTTTGTCAGTAGTAGTCGTCCAATTGCTTACGAATTTTATAAAGAAGTTATAGCTTTGCGACCCGAATGGACAGAGGTGAAGATTTGTGAGGATGGTGCCGTTCTCAGTGAGAAGGAACAAAAAGAGATTAAGCCGATTGAACGCATCAAGATGGTGATGACACGTGGCCAGGACGACCCGAAGGATCTATATGATCTTCTTGGAAACGCAGACTACCGCAAAGAGCTGGACAGACAGTTTAAAAACGCGAAATCAAACTTCAAAATTGCCATTTTGGTAGATATGTGGACCACGGGTTTTGATGTGCCCTTCCTCGACACGATGTATATCGATAAGCCGATCCAGCGCCACAACTTGATTCAGACCATTTCACGGGTAAACAGGATATATGCCGGCAAAGAAAAAGGACTTGTTGTCGATTATATCGGTATTAAGAAGCAGATGAATCTAGCACTAGCCCAATATTCAAAAGCCGACAGCTCAAACTTTGAGGATATAAACCAGTCAATTGTTGCGGTGAAGGACCATCTAGACCTTCTCGCTAAGTTATTTTACAAATTTGACACTAAACCTTTCTTTACAGGAAAACCGCTCCAGCAACTTCAATGTCTAAATATGGCTGCGGAATTTGCTCAGATAACCGAGAAAGTTGAAAAGCACTTTATGTATCTCGTGCAACGGTTAAAAGCAGCCTACGATATCTGCAGCGGGACGGAGGCATTTACCCAAAGCGAACGCGACCACATCCACTTTTACATAGCGGTAAGATCCATTATATTTAAGCTAACCAAGGGAAATGCTCCGGATTCGGCACAAATGAACTCCAAAGTAAGTGAGATGATCAAAGAAGCCCTACAGAGCGACGGTGTAGAAGAAATATTTAAGCTGAGCGAAGATTCTGTCGGCGGAATAGACCTTTTTGACGAGGACTTTCTAAAGAAGATTGAAAAGATCAAGTTACCAAACACGAAAATTAAACTCCTTCAAAATTTGTTAAAGCGTGCAATCGATGAATTTAAGAAGATCAACAAAGTGAAAGGCGCGGACTTTTCGAAGATGTTTACAGCGCTTGTTGATAAATACAATGACCGTCAAGAGCAGGACGTCCTCGTCAGTAATGTTCTTCAAGATTTTACCGATGAAATAATTGATCTGTATCAAGCTCTCAAAAAGGAGAAAGAATCGTTTACTGACCTTGGCATTGACTTGGAAGAGAAAGCCTTCTACGACATTCTGAAGGCATTGGCGCAAAAATATGATTTCGAATACCCAGAGGATAAACTTATTCCATTGTCCAAGAAGGTTAAGGGCGTGGTAGATGATAAAGCCAAATATACCGACTGGGACCAACGTGTTGATATCAAGGCTGAACTCAAGGCAGATTTGATAATATTGCTGGCTGAGAACGGCTACCCACCCGTGGATCGAGACGAAGTTTATAAAGAAATCTTCGAACAGGCTGAGAATTTTAAGAAATATCAAAATTTAGGGAATAACTGATACTGTAGGAAGTGAAAAATGGCACTAGAAATCGAAGTGATTAAATCTGAGACTGAAGATGCAGAAGAAGATGTGTCTCGCTATAAGATAGCTTCATACCCTGCAGATTATACGCTACAAGGACTATATGACAAGTGGCAAGCGGGGGAGATATATGTGCCTCCTTTTCAAAGACGCTTCGTTTGGACTCTTAACCAAGCTAGTAGCCTTATAGAATCGTTCTTGCTGGGTTTACCTGTCCCTCCTTTGTTCCTTTATCGTGAAGCCGACTCGCAAAAACTCCTAGTAGTTGATGGGCAACAAAGATTACGAAGTGTTTTTGGATACTTCGATGGTGAATTCCCAGACACACACCAAAGATTTTCACTCAGAAAAGTCAAGGCTTCTTGGGATGGTCTTTCTTTTAATGAGCTCAACACTGCAGATAAAATTAGGCTTAGGGATGCTGTACTTCGAACAATAATAATTGAACAATTAGATCCCAAGGACAACACCAGTATGTATCATATCTTCAAAAGGTTGAATACAGGTGGTACGACATTGAATGCCCAGGAAATAAGGAACGCCCTATATCATGGTAACTTCAGTGAATTACTCGCAGAGTTAAATGGATTAGCTGACTGGAGATCACTTCTGGGAAGTGAAGAGGTGGATAAAAGGTACAGGGACATTGAATTAGTATTAAGAGTCTTGGCTTTAGCTGAAAAAAGCGATAGTTATCACAAACCTATGACGGATTTCTTGACTGATTTTATGAAAGAGAATCGAAACGATAAAAACTGTTCTGAAAAGTACCGTGAAAAATTTGAGTATGGGGCTAAATATGCTTTAAATGCGTTAGGTCCTAAACCCTTTCATCGACAACGTGGACTTAATGCTGCGGTCTGCGATTCTGTAATGGTTGCTTTTTACCGAAATTGGAATAAGCATAAAGGTGACTTGAAGGAAAGATACGGAAATCTTCTGAAGAGCGATGCTTTTCAAAGTTATACCTCTAGTGCCACAACCGATGTGGACACCGTGAAGAAAAGGATTGAGTTAGCTGAACAGCGACTATTTTCTTAAGATGATCAGAGATCCATATGTTAAAAGCAAGCTTGTCGTAATTAAAGACGCAATTACTCGGGTGGAGAAATTTAAGGGAGATAGAAAAATCGCCGTCGACCTTGAATCTTGCGTATTTCGGTGAAATCGGCCACTTGTTCGGTTTGAAAACGGCCGGCTGTCCGGGCAAATCGGCCACCCCCATTTTATGAGCGGCGCTGGACTAAGATACTAGTTTAACTCAGTTTATTCTCTCTTTCAATTACCTCCTTCTTATCAGTCTTCGTCACTGGTCTTTTGGTACGCATGGAATCACCTCTCATGTCGATCTTATAAGCGTTGTGCAGCAGCCGGTCACAAATGGCATCGGCCATGGTCGGGTCGCCGATGTTGGGATGCCAGTCTTTTATTGGACACTGGCTGGCAATGATGGTGGCTCCGGCCTGGTAGCGGTCTTCAATCACCTCCAGTAAATCTCTCCGCTCACTGTCGATCAGCGGCGTAAGCAGAAAGTCATCGATAATTAAAAGCTGTAGACGGCTTAGTCTGGCTAGTGCCTTGAGGTGAGAGCCATCCCCGTGGGATTGCTGCAATGTTTCAAATAGCCGGGGAGCCCGTACATAGAGCACCGTATAACCGGACCTAGCAGCGGCATTACCCAGGGCGCAGGCGATAAATGATTTACCGACGCCGGTGGGACCGCTGATTAACACATTGTGGTGGGCTGTTATCCACTGCGGATTGGCTAATTCCAGTATTACCTGCTGGCTAAGTCCCCGTGATACTCTGTAATCGATATCCTCCAGTGAGGCTTCCTGACGGAGTTTCGCTTTCTTGAGTAACCTTTGAAGCCTCAGATTATCGCGGTACATCTTTTCATCCTGCACTAATAATCCCACAAATTCTTCATGGGAAAGCTCGGCATGTTGAGTATTGGCAGATCTTTCTTCCAAGCCTTTCGCCATACCGAATAATTTCAGAGAGTGCAGGATAGACATTGTTTGTTGATTGAGCATTGGTCTATTCTCCTTTTATTGATAATATTCCGGTCCTCTGATATTCTGATGCGGCAGCAGTCCCGGTAGCACGGGCTGTTCTTCATTATCCGGCTGCCGGTCAAGTCCGGATGCCAGTATTGATTTCATCGACCGGTAGGAGCAGGCCCTAAACTTGAGTGCCCGCTTTGCTGCCGCTTCGACACGTACAGGATCGTAATTACGTGTCAGATTAATGATTCCCAGACATGTTTTATAGCCTTGCTCCGGATAAGGGCGCGTACTCAATATCTCTTCCACCAGCCGTGCCGTAAATTCTCCGGTCTTACCGGCCCACTGGATAAACCGGGCCGGGTTCCATTCGGCGTAGAAACGGTGTGACGGGGGCATGTGGTCAGGTATTGTAGTGTAACCGCCCTTAACATAGCTCCGGACATGAGCCGCCGCCCGTACCCCCTTGTGGAAAGCTTCCATTGTCGTCCCAGTTAGCCGGATATCGAGCTTTTCATGGATCAGTTGGAAAGGGACGCTGTAGTAATGACCGGCCACATCGATGTGGTAATTCAGTTGTACCTTAGCCTTATACCACTCGGCGTACTCATAGTGACTCTGCGGCAGCGGTAAAGCGTTGGGACGGTCTAAGGATTCAAATAGTTCCCGGCGGGCTTTCTTTACCCGATGCAGCAGGCGGGTATTGAGACGCTCCAAACACTCTCTGATAGCGGTGTTCAGCTCTAACAGGCTATAGAAAGTACGGTGTCGTAATACCGCCAGTATCCATCTTTGAGCGATTAGGACGCCGGCTTCCACTTTTGCTTTATCGCGCGGCCGATATGGACGTGCCGGAAGTACCGCACAGCCGTAGTGTTCAGCCATATCCCGGTAAGTCGGATTTAAATCCGGTTCGTACTTGCAGGCTTTACTGACGCCGCTTTTGAGATTATCCGGCACCATGACGCGCGGCACACACCCGAAGTATTCGAAGGCGTGATTATGCGAGCTGATCCACTCCGGTAATGTTTGTGACATCGTGGCTTCCGCATAGGTGTAGTTGGAAGCGCCCCAAACGGCGACATATAACTGGGTAAGCATTAATTCACCGGTGGTGGTGTCGACGATAGACAGTCCATCGGAGTAATCAATAAATAGTTTCTCGCCGCCTCGGTGCTCCTGGCGCATGCAATAGTCGAGCTTTTTCCGCCAGCGGCAGTAATGCTCACAAAATTGGGTATACTGGTAGCCATCGGGATATTTTGCTTTGTATTCGATCCACAACTGGCTCAATGTCAGATTGAATTTCTGAAAAGTGCGTAACTGATTGTAGATATATTCGCAGTCCGGTGCCAGGCGTTTTACCGAACTTGGCACATGCTCTGTGGGAAATAATCTCTCTTCAATCTGGTTTTCGGGAAGTAATGACGCTTCGGTCCAGGTCAGTTTTGCCGCCGTGGCTCTTCTGAGATAGTCAGCAATGGTACTGCGGGAAACCTGACAGCTGCGCGATATTTCTCGCTCGCTAATCCCACATTCTAATTTTAACCGTAGAATTTCTTTGATCTTGCGCAAGGACAACCTCCTGTTCGGCATGAATCACCTCCAAAGTGATTCTATGCCAATATGTTGTCCAGCGCCTCTTCTCAGGGGGTGGCCGATTTGGTCCGAAAGGGTGGCCTACTTTGCTCCGAAAGGCCGGCCGGTTTGCTCCGAAAGGGTGGCTCTTTTACTCCGAAATACGCAAATCTTACCTTGTTGTTTTAATTTCAGGGATATATGAAGATTGTATCGAGTATTTAATCAACAAACGTGTGGATACGATTGGCGATAGTGAAGTGTCCGCATTTATAGAAAAAACCTTAGACATTCAGATGAGGAACCCTAATTGGGACAATCTTATGACAGTCTTAGGAAGATTTAGTAAAAAATGGGTTACTATTATGAATAAGAAGATTAATAATCGTGTAAAAACAGACCTGAATAATATTGTAAACAATAAAAATGCAGTGGCACATGGAAATACTTCCGGCTTAACTTTAGGGGAAATTAAAATTTGTAATAAAAACTGTAAATCTATTTTTGAAAAGCTCGAAAAGATAATGTAGGCCAGTAAAATATTAATCGCTATTCATTTTTATAGTGCTAGTTGATGTTGTTCAGCCTGTCTATCAAACGATTATTACCCATGATATCACTCCCCTAAATCGCTTTCTCTTTGAGCATTTTTTGATACACGCCAAAGGTTCCTGCATCAAACAGTACGAATCTTACTTCTTTCAGTGTCCTGGCTTCTTCCTTCAAAAACGATATCACCGCTTCTAATGCCACCTTTGCTGCCTGTTCCAGTGGATATCGAAAAGCCCCGGTACTTATTGATGGAAATGAAATACTGCTGACCTTCTTTACCTCGGCTATTTTGAGGCTTTCTTTGTAGCAACTGGCGAGCACTTTTGCTTCATTACTTGTGCCACCTTGCCAATAAGGACCAACTGTATGAATCACAAATTTGGCTGGTGAATTCCCACCACTCGTAATGACAGCTTTGCCAGGTGGTAATCGCCCCTGTTTCGCTACAATCTGCCTACACTGTTCTAGAATAGTTAGACCACCAGCTCTGTGTATTGCACCATCAACACCGCCGCCACCCATTAGACTTGAGTTAGCAGCATTGACTATGGCATCGGTAGTTTGTTTAGTGATGTCACCCTGAACATGGGTTAGTTTGGTTTGGTTGATAATGATTTCCACAATCAGATTCCGTTAACAGTATTTATTTCTTTATAAACCGTAATGACACATTTCAGTAATCCTCGAACGGTCCTATTATAATAATGATAAGGTTATAGCGTGTCTCTTTGCTCACAACACCTAACATAGCTAGTAAGGGTATAATTATAGCCAGGAATAATAAAATCAAGAAAAACCAAGGAAAGCTAATCATGCAATAGAGAAGAGCTGCACCAAAGAGCGCTGCTAGAATCGATTTCAGCTTCTCATCATCTTTCCAAAGTAGATATACCAGTATCAATTTGCTAACAATTAAACCTGCGATTGGAATCCAAATAGATATCTTAATCCAAGTTGGCCATAATTTCCATACCCAGAAGTCGCCCCCGCGAATAAAAAAACCCCATGACCCGATTATTAGCATCACTATATACGCTATAAAGAATACAAGTGCTAATATGCTGGTCTTTTTTGTTGTCATGCAATTTCCTACCTTTCAATATACCTCAATTATTTGAGGGTATATGAATCTCCTCCTAAAACGATAATGCCGTGACCGTCCACGTTCTTAAAAGAGGGCATGTATATATTCCCACTTACGACATCTTTTAAGTAGATTTCATAGCATTCGTCCAGAGTGGGCTGGGTATTCCAATCCCCCAAAAGGACGTACTGATATGTGTGAGTACCCAATTGAGGGAAGTTGGCTGAATTTCCAGTTGTGGCTTCACAGTCCATGGTTAATACATTCCCCTTAATTACGAGTGTTCTTGTACCTAGATAAGCATCGGATACATAGGAGCCGGGTGGAATATTGGCTAAACTTATCCCTGCTACTTTACTCAGGTCTCCCACCCAACTATCATTTGAAGATAGTTGGATAGTTGTTGAGGGTGAATTGTTGACTGTCGAGGTCGGTGTTTTGTTGGTTGAAGAAAAAGCAAAGTGCCAAGTTAGTAGAAATATGACAATTAAACAGGCAGAACTCAATAATATTATTCTATATTTGTTTCTGACTGAGCTGTTTGATTTCTGTTTATATTCAGTTTTGCGTTGTTCAGGTGATTCCGTTCTAAATTTATTAGAATTATCTTCATTTTGAAATCCTGATGAGTCGTTTTTTGAGTTTCTTTTCAACCACTCTTGATCATATTCTCGCCGCTTTACAGGATCTTTAAGCACCTCGTAGGCGTTATTGACGTCTGTAAGTTCTTTGTTTGCCTTTTCTTTAATAGACTCGGGAACCTGTTTCAATAGATCAGAATGTAGTATCCAATTTTTATAGACATATTGTTTTTTAATGCTTTCATCATCGGATGTTTGGGGTATTCCGAGTTTTTCATAATAGTCTACCCAATTAATTTCCCAGTTTTCTTTCATCTTCAGATTCTTTTTTCTCTGTTTTCTTTTTAACCTTGGCTAATTTTTCCCTGAACAGAATATATCTAATCATTTCGTCCATGCTGAACACATAGTGCACATTCTTCGTGTATTCCGGTATTTCTTCTTCTACTAAGGCTGAGTCGTCATTCAGGTACCCGTCTGTTGAAAATTCATCAAAAAATTTCCGATGTTTAATACTTTCAAAAGGATAATACCAGACCATAAAATTCCTTTCCATATCATGATAAAGCAGTGTCTTACCCACTTTGAATATCTTTTTACAGGATGGGCATTCGACTACATTGATTTTGCCTTGCAGTAGTTCTTCTCGTTTTTTAGGGCTTAGGGTGGCGTTAATCGTGTCATATAAAATAACCCTAACCTTGTTACCACAAAGGGGACATTTTATTTTGTAACTATCACATCTTGTCATTATTTAGATCCTCAGAAAATCCAGGCGGCTGGTTATTTGACACAATGATAGACCAAGCACATACGATTGTAAAGGCTTTTCTCATATGTTCTCCGTCAATCATCGACTTGCACTTGGAACTTGAGAAGGCGAGCACTCAATTAATTAATAATCGCCAACCAATTTGCATCAGAATTTTTACGCCGGTGAATAGTTATTTTTAGTTAAATTTGTTTTAGGTTAAGCGGCCTACTATTTTTAAATGCGAAATTTGTTGTTTTTGAGTGTAAAACAAGTTTTTTAAGTTTTTAAATAAGTAGTAAGTGCAGTGTCAATAATGAGACTACTTACCAGCAGAGTGGCGAATTCAGCAGGAAAATATTTTGCAGTTAAAATAGGGATATTGCACCGGACTAATATTAAACCCAAGCCTTTTTAGAATATGGATTTGACTATATGGAGATAATATGGCATATTACTTACAACTATATGGTCAACACATAGGAGTTAGAAATGTTATTGTTAGACGGCGTGGAATACGAATTATGGACGCCACCGTTAGAGGATCAGTTAGAGAAGATAGTCGTAGAGCATGCTCAAAATATATTTGGAGAGGATTCAATATATTTTGATAAGAAGCAGAAATTAAGTTCTTTAGGTGGTGTTGGTTCCATTCCTGATGGATTGGCCATTGTGTTTGGTATCTCACCCGAGTGGCATATAGTTGAAGTTGAATTGTCAACTCATGATCCTTATCAGCATGTAGTGCCCCAAGTGGACAAATTTATAAATGGTGTTGAAAATCTCCAAACACGAAATAAGATAGTTGACGCGCTCTACGAATCGATTAATAATGACGAGTTTCTAAAGGTGAAAACAAGACAGGCCATAGGTCAAGGTAAAGACATTCACAAATTCCTTTCCGACCTCATCGCGAAGCCACCGACAATAACGATTCTAATTGAGAAAGATACTGACCAACTTAAGGAAGCTCTTAAAAAATATCCACAGAAGAAAGTTAGAGAGTTGCAGACTTTCAGGAGAGTGGGGGCAGATACAGTTCATGTTCATTTGTTTGAGCCTTTACACCGGGCAGTTGCAGCTAAACTGACAACAGTATCGAAGCAAAGTGATATCAATGCTGATAAAGATGGTTTGGTAATTGAAATCCGAAAAGAGGGTCCCATAAAGTACCGTTATTTCGATATCCCGGCAGACAACAGGTCATTGTTTCCGATAGACAAAGTTAGATTTACACTTGAGACGGATGTAGGAGAAATTGAAACCAATGTTGCTGGTACAACATCCCAATATGGCCCCTACTTTCAACGAAACTTAGGGAAGTGGTTTAATGCTCATGCTAATCTTAAAGTAGGAGATAAATTTCGTATTAGCGTTCTTGAGCCAATGAAGAAATATCGGCTTGAAGTAGTAAACTAACTAAACTAACTAATGTTTTTATATTAAGAGAAGAATTTATCAAATTTATGTGTTTACTAAAATACAAAAAGCCCTGTTATTTTAGTTCGAGCAAAGTGGTACTTCGTATTTTGAGACAAACGGTTCTATTTCCAATATAAATTGCGATTTCAATTTTTCTGAAGTGAATAAGAATAATTCTTTCTTGCATCGTGTAATGGCTACGTAAAAAAGACGGCGCTCTTCCTCTAGTTTGTAGTTTTCATCATGGTTTTTTTGCACAATATCTAAGACATCCTGATCCTCAATTTCTGAGGGAAATCCATTTACCCCTTTGATACAACCCAAAAGTAAGACATAATCGGCTTCTTTGCCTTTTGCTCTGTGTATTGTTAAAAACTCCATTCCAATGGATTCATGTTTGGGAAATTCCAACTTAAGCCTGTCTATTCGATAATTGGTCCTAGCCAACACCATGATTTTTTCGCCCTTTGCCCTAGTATTAACGATCTGTCTTAATAATTCCGATGCTTTCTGAATTTCCCACTTATCATAATAACTATTAATATCTTTTGGCATCTCAATAAGCCAAATTGGATCATGTAATTTGGATGCGGAGACTGCTTTGTTATCAACTCTAACTTTATTCAACCCGTCAACGTGATTTGAGGCTGAGACAACGGTGCTTGGACATCGATAATTAGTTGAGAGTTTGCTCTCTTCGGCATAAGGAAACAGTCTATTAAATTGAAGAATATTATACATATTAGATCCTGCGAATGAAAAGATGTTTTGCCTGCTATCCCCGACACAGAAAAGCATACTGTTATCATTGCGCCGAAGTAAGCATTTCAAAATTTCGAGTTGTGGGTCTGTTATATCTTGAAATTCATCAACCAAGATGTGCTCGTAATTTCTATATTGATTATCCCCCTTTCTCACCACTTCTAAAGCGAGGTTAATCATGTCATTAAAATCAATCATTTCATTTTGTTGTAAAAGTGATTCATACCCCTGCCAGATCTGAATCATCATTTGTGCGAATGTTTCTTGT
Source organism: uncultured Chloroflexia bacterium (assembly GCA_963772985.1). Classification (GTDB taxonomy): domain Bacteria; phylum Chloroflexota; class Dehalococcoidia; order Dehalococcoidales; family Fen-1064; genus Fen-1064. The sequence goes on along the minus strand of CAVYZP010000030.1, from coordinate 9,888 downwards.
TTAAGGCTCCATTTACCATTGCCCAACCTGGTATTAATATCATCGATTTTAAGACCATTTGTTTTTGCTTTGCTTATGAAGGAAAAAATTAGATCATAGACAGTGTCGGTATCGGTTATCAGAGTCTTGATCATTGCCAATATCTCTGGAACGGTCATTTCTTTGAGCACAACATTATTTTTCAGTAATTGAGATCTGAGTTGGGGTTTAAGTGTATGTTCGGTATATTGGTAGCTATATGTCTCAATCAATTTATGGTGGTATTTTTTAAATTGTCCTCTTTTCCATTCCATGCCTTCTCTATATCTTACAGACGGGTCGCCCGATTCACCTGAAGAGAACCACTCAGGTACATGCCCTTGTCTATCTACAGCCCAATGTTCAATCCATATTCCATATTCTGGGAGAAAAAAATCGGGTTCGTATTGCTTATAGTCCTCGTCTCTGTCGGCCCATTTCGCGGGAGCTTCATAATCGAACTTTATTTTATTCAGAAATAGAAAATTTGCGATATCGCGTTCGGCAATCGATTTTACTTTCAGACCGTTCAAAGTGGTATATCTTTGTTTCTGCATATAGTTATACAGCTTTTCAGTTTGTCCGGGTTCGATTTGTTCGGGTTCTCCAGTTCTAAATTCAATGGCAAACCTGAGGTACAAAATCGCAAAGTCACGATTATCACAAAGTATTTCAGTCCCTTCTCGAATGAACCGACGTGTATCTTTTTCTGTTGCTATCCCAGGCCTAAAGTCGGGAGATGACTTTGCCAACTTTAACCCAAGGGAATGGAAAGTTCTTATATTTGCTCGTTTAATACCATAGTCTCTGGTTAATCGACCCTGTACTTCTTGTGCAGCTGATTTAGTGTAGGTTAATGCAAGTATATCCCCGGGTTTATACCCTTGTATGACAATAAAGGCTATGCGAGCGGTCAGCGTACGAGTCTTGCCCGATCCCGCTGCTGCTATGACTAAATGATGAGCTTCCTGTTTTACGATTGCTTCCTGTTGTTCCTGATCAAATTGGTTGTCGTTGAAAAATTCCTTATACCGTCCAACTTCCTTTTTGGTATATTGGGGGATAAAAGCCAGCAAAAATGCCTCCAATTCTTTTGCCCTAGTGAAGTATGCATTAATTGAGTCTCGTTGATGCCTGGTAAGTAAACGTTGCCAAACGGTAATCCGGTGAATGGAGCCAAATACGGAATCTAATTTTGCGGTTACGCTAGATCTATCCTTACGTTTGAGATATTTGGAATAGTCTCGGTATCCTGATATTTGTGCGTCTATAATGGTCAAATTTTCGTTAATGAGCTTAATAGTCTTGGAAAGATATAATTTCAATGCCAACAACAGAAAAGTAAATATAATGACAGCGAAAATAATCACGAAGGTCAAAATCATAGTTTCAAACCTGCTTCATTCCGTTCACGTCGGACATCCAAAGGATAGCAGATTAGTGGTTGGTTGGAAAATTTATGATATGTCGCCATAAGACATCCGGTGGATTGATGCTGAAACCAAACTAACTAAAGTTTTTATATTAAGAGAACTATTTATCAATTTATATATTTACTAAAATACAAATAATTCAGTTATTTCAGTTTCAAGACACCTTTCTATTCGCATCAGGTTTCGGTCGGCATATTTCGCATTCGCCTTCAAAATCTCTAAGTGCGGCTTTCAATGAAATCAGATTCAAGAAAGCGTCATTAATTTTACCAACCTCAAGATCAAACCAACAATGTAAATCTTCAAGGTTTTTGAAATCTCCAGACTTTACCAAGTGGACAAGAAGGCCACAAGTCAACTTATCGTTGAAAAACTCGATTGCCTCAAAGTCATCCCGATCACACAATATATCTTCAATTGTGCAATCTGCGGCCCAAGTTTCATGATAGAATCTCAACATTTTAACCAATAGTTTTGCACATTCGGCAAGGTCATCGGCATGATTCGTGTCCGAGCGACTGCCTTTTTGCTTCAACCATGTCAAGTAATTTGAAAGTTCATTACGAACAAATGTCTCGGCTGCTGCATATTCAAGATCGCTCATTGCTTGCTTTAGGTCGTCTTGAACTGGTTCTGTTATTGGCTCTGCGGGCTTCGGCTCTGCCTGAACTGGTTCTGTTATTGGCTCTGCGGGCTTCGGCTCTGCCTGAACTGGTTCTGTTATTGGCTCTGCGGGCTTCGGTTTTATGTATTTCTTGACAGTACGTGTGCTACGGGTTGTCGCACGTCCTATGGCCGCATAATCCATGCCGTCATTAAAAAGCTGCTCAAATTTCTGTTTCTCTCTGGTTTTTACGCGATCAGTGCGCCGACCTAGCTCATCTCTTCTAAAATTTTTGCGTTGATTATTATTGCTCATTTTGCCTCAAACATGCATGTAAATGTATTCAAACATGCACCAACATGCTTTTTACCATGTAAAAAACTCAATGTTATGCTACCAAAAGAAATTACCGAAATCGTATCAGAAATAACCTGGTAAATCAAGGTTAAGGAAGCGATGGAAGTAGAGTGCACCTTAATAAATGAATAGTGACGGACCCACAGCAATTAAATATTAAAGGATGGAGAAGAAGCGTGATATGAATCGTATTTCGCGGTTAACAGTAAGGCGAGGTTGGTTTATGTACATTTTGCTCGAAAAGCAAAAATATTTCGCCTTAAGGGCTCAAGAACGACAATTGTGGGAGATAGTGCCTATTTGTGACTGATGATATCACACTCACCCTAACATTCTCCCCTCAAGGGCGAGGGAACTAACCGGACTAAACCGGGTAGCCTATTAACAAAACACACGGTTAACAATAGCAAAGTTCAAGCTACATTAGCATTCATTTTAGGCAAGGCCTGAGTTAGAGGGGCGCAGCCCCTCTAAGTAACCTCCTCCCTCGCCGCGCACGGAGAGGGAGCCAGAGGGTGAGGATTTACCGGGAATAAGAAAATACCGACAAAGTGCAAACAATGTCCCCGGTTAAGTATGTTTACTAAAAGCCAGTTTACACAGTCTCGGATAAGAAAAAGAGGCGGAAATAACGAAGCGGATGTTCACTACCAGGATTAAATTGACAAATATTAGTGCGTGCTAACCTATTGTGCATATGAAATAGTTAAGTTTTGGTTAAGAATGCCGGATTTCGCTATACATTTAAATAGACTAAGGTTAGAATAACTATTGGCAGTATTTCACAGGTGATATTTTTATATCGTAATAAAATGAGCCCGACCCGGGAAGTTTCAGGGCAAAACCGGAAACAAGGTAACGAGCCCAAAAGGAGAATCGAATATTAATAGTCAAAAACAAACGGAAGTAATCCTGCGCACCACGGGATTGACCAAGAAATTCGGCAAGCGTACCGCGGTCAACAACCTCAACCTGGAAATCAGGAAAGGCGAGGTCTTCGGGTTCCTGGGGCCGAACGGGTCAGGAAAAAGCACCACCGTCAGCATGATTGTGGGGCTGATTAAACCGACCGCCGGCAGCGTCAACGCCTTCGGCATGGACCTGAAAGACAATTACTGGCCCATCATGCGTAAACTGGGAGCAACTATCGAGTCCCCGGCTTTCTACCCCTATTTAAGCGGCCGGGACAATCTGGAACTGTTCTCAATCGCCATTGGCGGCATCCCGCCGGCCAAAATCATGGAAGTATTGGAACGGGTGAACCTGGCGGACCGCGCCAAAGACAAGTATAAGCAGTATTCTCTGGGGATGAAGCAGCGGCTGGCGATTGCTTCGGCCCTGCTGCGGGACCCGGAGCTGATTATCCTGGACGAACCGACCAACGGGCTGGACCCGGCCGGCTACAAGGAAATCCGCGATTTAATCCCCAGCCTGGCCGGCGAAAACCGCACAATTATCCTCTGCAGCCACCTGCTGCACGAGGTGGAACTGGTTTGCGACCGGGTGGCGATTATCAAGGAGGGCAATGTCATCGCCTGTGAATCGATGCAGGTGCTGCTGGCTAAAGGGCAGATGCTGCAAATCAAAGTGGAAAACCCGCCGCAGGCATTGGCCTTTTTGAAAAGCCTGCCCTGGATTAAAAATGTCACACAATCAAACGGGTACCTGCTGGTGGACGCGCCGAAAGAGGATGCGCAGCGCCTCAGCAAAATCCTGGCGGAGAATAATATTTTCGTCTCCGAACTTTCGGTGAAAAGCTCCGACCTGGAAAGCGTATTTCTTGAATTGACAGGGAGTGAAACTAATGGCAAGACTAATTAGAGCGGAAATTTACAAACTGCGCAAGCGTTCCATGACTTATATATTATTATTGATTTTGATTGGGCTTATCGCCCTGATAATGTCGATTTCGCAGGCAGTAGCTCTGAATAGTTCGACCGTGACGACGGTGACTAACGGGGTTTCTTCTACACAGGTGGTCCAAGGAGTGGCGGCGAACGTCCATTTTCTGCACGACGCAATCACCTCAACGATAGCGATGTTAGGCGGTCTGATCGGCGTGGTATTAGCGGTGGTATTGATCGCGAATGGACTGGGCAGCGAATACGGCTGGAACACGATGCGGCCTTATTTACTCTGCAGCGAAAGCCGCGCAAAAGTGTTTACTTCAAAACTGATAGCGGACGCGATTTTCGTCGTGGCCGGGATGATAATCGGAGTAATCACCGTAATTTTGCTGGGCGTATTATTCACGGCAATAAGGGGGTTCTCCTGGAGCCTGGATGCCAGCCTGATGAGTTTTACCGGCCATCAATTACTGAATTTCGTGCGGGCTTTTTATGTGATATTGCCTTATGGGCTGCTAGCTTTTCTGTTCGCGATATTGGGACGGTCGACGGCGGCCGGCATCGGCTTCGGCATCGGGGCTTCAGTTTTAGAGACAATCATCACCGGATTGCTGTCAATCGCTCACGGCTGGCTGGCAAAAATACCGAATTATTTGCTCAGTACCAATATCCAGAAGATCAGCTCTCTGGCGCAATCATCCGGCGGTGTAACAATTAATGTAGGGTCAAGCTCAACAGCGCCCAGCGCCCTGCACGCGTTTATCGTGCTGGCGGTTTACTGCGTCGTCTTCACCGCCATCTCATATACCATTTTCCAGAAAAGGGATGTCACGGGGTAAAAATAAATCCTGAATACGAATTCAATACTAAAATCGAAATAATCAGGAATCAATAGGCCGAGGGCGGGAATTAATCCCGCCCCTGCTGTTTAGTCCGGTTTTCATTTTGAAACAATGACCGTTAAAAATACCGCAATTAGACCTGACTGCCGCTGAAGAACGGCACAGAATTATGCGAAAAAACGGCAAAGAAAACCCAGGCAAAGAAAGCCACCCAAAGTACGCCGACGACAATGCCGAGCACCAGCCCTGCGATTGCCAGACCCCGGCCGGTATAATTCGACTCTTTTTTCGTCTGGCTGAGGCCGACCGCGCCAAAAATAATCGCCAGCAGCCAGATACCCAGCATCCCTAAAACCAGAGCAGCGATGGAAAACCCGTTCGTCTTCGTCGCTGGCGCAGACTGCAACGGCGCTGCCGCACCCGGCGCATTGGCAGTTGGCCCGGACACGGGTACCGCGGTGAGCATTTCCCCGTTCAGCGGTTTGCCGCACTCACGGCAATAAACATCGCCTGCCGTACTTTGCTTGCCGCAATTAATGCAATACACCGTTATTCATATCTCCTCGATAATCACTGTATTTGATTTGGCGCAATACTCACCGATTGATAAATTTATCATTCCCCATGACGATTGTCAATACATGCAGGAATAACAAAATAGCTAAATTTAATTGAAAAATCGGAAGGAGACTAAGATTTGATATTATTTTTATAATCCCATGCTGTGGGCCCTGATACCAAAAGCGGGCGCCCGTAAGACGCCCGCTGATGTTTTAAATATTCTGAAACTTCGTTTAGTCTTCTAATTACCTAATTGGAACTGGTGCCCGAACCGCTGAATACGCCCGAACCGTACTGGCTGGTCCACGTCCCCTGCATATTCAAGACACTGCCCGATGCGGTCATTTTCCCCTGCCAGTTGGTCGAGAAAGCGGTTGAATTGATGGTGAAACCGACGGTGCCGCTCAAATTACCGCTGGCATCAACCCTGGCGTTGATGGTGGTATTTACGGAGCCGCCACTGGAGCTGGTTAAAGTCCCGCTGAAATTACCGCCGGCATCAACGGCAACGGTCATCGTGCCGCTGATATTGTAAGTTTTGCCATTGATGGTAATCTGGCCGGACCAGTTGCCGCTGCCCGAACCCTGATAAGGAAACGCCGCAGTAGTTTTGGCCAAAGGCGCGGCAGTGGTGGTGGTTTGCGTCGCGGTAGTGGTGAACACCGCTGCGTTTGTGGTCGTGGACGTGGTTGATGTCTTTTTAGACGAACAGGCGGCCAGGCCCGGCAGTAAACCGGCTGCCAGACCGATCACCAGAAAAACACCGACAATCCTTAATTGCTTTCCTTTCATGATACTCCTTCCAATTTTAAATCAACTTAAACCTGTTAATGCAATCCCACTCAATTTGTCCAGTTTTGATTATACATCCCGGTTTGCCGTTCTTCAACAAGGCCGCTTAGGGCGCATGATTCAGATATATTTTAAAACATCAATATGTAGCAATGATATTTAACACCGGGCGGCCGGCGACATCAGGATATTTGCCTTTTTGACGCTGTGGTATCACATTGACAACAGCCAGCCCGAGCTACTATAATCGAAACAATATCAGCTTTGATTAGGCATTCGGCACACCGCCGGTTCCGAACGTAAATTAGTTCACTGAAATCACTAACCAGCTTTGCTTAAAAAGGAGACGATGCGATGAAAACAAGAAAACTGGGTTACACTAATCTTAATCTTTCCGTGGTCGGACTCGGCACCTGGCCGTTTTCCAATACCGACCAGTTCGGCTGGGGGCCGCAGAGTGACAAGGACACCATCGCCACAGTCCAGCGCGCCATGGAAGTGGGCGTGAACTGGATCGATTGTGCGCCGATTTACGGCCATGGCCAGTCGGAAGAAGCCGTGGGCCGGGCTTTGAAAACATTATCTAAAAAGCCGATTATTACCACCAAGGCATTATTCCAGTGGAAACCGGATGGTATGGTGCAGCTCCGCCTCGACCGGGAAAACGTGCGCAAGCAATATGAAATGAGCCTGAAAAGACTGGGCGTTGATTTCATCGATATGTATATGATTCACTGGCCATTCGCCGCCGAATACATCGAAGAAGGCTGGGCCACCCTGGCAGAGCTGGAGAAAGAAGGCAAAGTCGGCTGCATCGGCGTCTCCAATTTCTCCGTCCAACAGATGGAAATGCTCAAACCCATCCATCCCGTAGCTTTCCTGGAGCCGCCTTACAGCATGCTGGAACGCGACGCGGAAAATGGACTGCTGCAATACTGCGCGCAAAATAACATCGGCGTGATTACTTACAGCTCGCTGCAGCAGGGGCTGCTGACCGGCACGCCGCCGGATTTAAGCAAATTAACGCCGCAAGATGTCCGAAGAACCAGCGCCCGCTTTAAAGAACCGGAATACAGTCTCAATATGAAACTAGGGCCGCAACTGGAAGCTTACGCCAAAAAGTCGGGCCATACTGCGGCGCAATTAGGCATTGCCTGGAACCTGCGGCGGCCGGAATTGACTTCCGCCATCACCGGGCCGAGAATCCCGTCTCAAATCGAAGATACCGCCAAAGCCGCGGACTGGGTCCTTTCCAAAGAAGACATCGCGGAAGTTGAAAAATTACTAGCCGCCCGGGTGCAAACGCTGAAAGAATGGAAAGCCAATCTGATGGCCCTCCCGCTTTAAAAGATAAAGTAAAATGATGCCAGAAACAGCGCCGGAACCACTACAGGAACCGCTGAAGGAGACAATACCGGAAACCGGTCCGGATGTAATCCCGGAGGTGAAACCCAGGAGCCGCTGGCAGCGTTTATTGCATTGGGAGTTCATCGGGCTTTTTCTGATTGTCCTGACGTCCCTAATTTTTCATATCGTCTCGATTGACCGGCCGCCGTCGATTGTCTGGGACGAGGTCTGGTATGTCGGGGATGCCCGTTCAATTTTCAGCGGGACCGGCGAACTGCACCCCGAACACCCTCCCCTGGCCAAACTGTTTATCGTGGCCGGGGATTATATTTTCAACGGCTTTAAAACCCCGGAATTAGACAGCGGCGTGCAGAACAGCGCATATATCAGCGGCGACAGCACCAACGGTATTTTAATACCGGTCACGAATGCCGCCAGATTTACCGTCGGGCAGACGATTCTGATTAATGCCGAGCAGATGAATGTCACCGGCGTGAACCTGGCGCTAAACAACATCACCGTCGAACGCGGCGCCGGCGGCTCGACTGTCATCGCCCATATGCCGGGACAGGAAATTAAATTTTTACGGATACAGCTTTCGGGTGGAGGTTCTTTTCGATAATCTTCGGGATCCTCGGCATCATTATCTTCTATTTCATCTGCCGCAAACTCAAATTTCCCTGGAAAGCCGCGACGCTGGCGACTTTCCTCTTCGCCTTTGAAGACATGACCTTCCTGCATTCCGGGTTGGCCCTGCTGGACGTTTACATGGTCACTTTCCTGCTGGCGGCGGTACTGGCCTACCTGGACAGAAATACATCTGGATGGGCATCCTGGTGGCGCTGAGCGCCCTCTGCAAGATGGACGGCGTGCTGATATTTATCGCCATTTTTATCCACTGGGCGGTATTCCGCAAAGACAAAAGGAAAGAATTCACTTTCGGGCTGGTCACCGCGGCCGTGGCCTTCGTGGTGCTGCTGGTCTTTTTCGATTTCTTTATCAAAGGCGGGATTGAAAACCCCATCACGCGCATCAATTCCATGCTGAGCAGCACTGCCGCCAACCGGTTCACCGTCCCGAAACTTTCGATATCGAGCCGCCCCTGGGTCTGGTTATACCCGCAGTTTATCAACCCGGATTACAATTCGCCGGTAATTATCTATTCCTTTAACCCGCAGTACATTTGTTCATCAGCAGCACGATCCAAATCCTGATAATTCCCACAATCGGGTACATGATTTACAAGGCCATTAAAAAGAGCGAAGCCGCCGCCTTTGTTTTGCTGTGGTTCATCGCAACCTACCTGGTCTGGATTCCGATTAACCTGGCGACGAACCGGGTCACCTTCGTGTTTTATTTCCTGTCCACGACGCCGGCCATTTGGATCGGGCTGGGGATGGCGATTTCGGACTGGCTGGACTATTTGAAAAAGCGGCGGGCAAAACTGGAACGGTTAAGCACCGGCGTGGCGCTGTCTTACGGCGCGATTGCTCTTTACCTGCTAATCCATCTGGCGATTTTTGTGATTCTTAACCCGGCGATTCCGCCAATTATTACGACCTGGCCACCTTTTTAACGTCCGGCAGTGGTCACCGGATATATAAAACGCCGGGGGCAGAGAGACCCTAGAATCAATATTCAGGACGATAACGGAAAGGGCAAGGCTTATCGTTCTCGGCACGGCAACCTCTTACCCCGGCTAAAAACAATGACATGGTAAGATGAGATAAGATGTATCAGGATAATAAAGATTCGAAAACCCCGCAAGCTCGACTGGAAGCCTATTTAAGGCTGCGGCGACTGGCGCACGAAACTAAACCCGATAACGTCGGGGTGACGGATGTAACAGATCCTGCGGACGCGGCCGCGCCTTTCGGGATATTGATGGACATCAGTTTACCGCAGGGCAACGCGACCATCGTGGCGTTTATCTCCGGCGATGCCAGTTTTTATACCAGCACCGGCGGCGGCGTTATCGGCGGAATCGGGCACAAAAGAATCCGCAACGCGGCGCGTAATTTCGTCATTTCCTCGGCGAAATACCTGGACAAAATGGAAACAACGACCGCTTATCCCTTGCCCGAGCC